>NZ_JBCIYT010000003.1:0-606892 GCF_050455485.1 Neorhizobium sp. BT27B
GGGGGGGGGGGGCCGGGTGGGCAGCATCAGAACACCACGGATAGCGCCGTTCGTGCCGTGCATATCCCGACCGGCCTAACGGTTCTGGCGCGCGACGAGCGTTCCCAGCACCGCAACAAGGCGCTGGCGATCCGGCGTCTTGCCGGCATGCTCGCCATGCTGGAACACGGAAAGGCAGATGCGGCGCGGCGGGAGCGTTTTCTCGCCAACCGTAATCTGGAGCGCGGCAACGAGGTGAAAACCTTCAAGCTGTAAACCTGAAAGGGCCCCATCCGGGGCCATTTCGTCCTCTCATTTCGTCTTTAGGGCAGCGTCATTTTGGCATCGGGTAAATTTCCTGACCCAAATCCTCAACTTTAATCTTTACTCTCAAAATCAAGTTTATTAATGTGCGCTACATCACGGACCTCCCGCTCTAGGGAGTGAGCCAGAATTTGATTGCAGCACTTTGATTGCGACACGAGGATTGATATGGCGAAGAAGCAGAAGCGCAAGGGCGGCGGAAACAGCGGTGCCGACGATACGGCTCGCGAAGCCTCGAGCCTCACCCAGTCGCAGCAGGATATCCGCAGCTTCCTTTATGTCGGCGGACGTGACTGCCAGGTGGCGCATCTGCGGGCCATCGCCAGCGCGCATGGCGCCGAACTGATCCACCATGACGGCGGTCTTCGCGAGGCGGTCTCGCGCATCGATACCGTGCTGCCCTCGGTCGACTGTGTGTTCTGCCCCATCGACTGTATCAGCCATGACGCGTGTCTGCGCGTCAAGACGGGCTGCAAGAAGTTCGGCGTCACCTTCGTGCCGCTGCGCAACGGTTCGAAATCCAGCCTCGATCGCGCCCTTCAGACGATGAAGGATCGCCGCGAAGAACGCCGGGTTTCCTAAAGTCTGCACCTTTCCACCGCCTGAAATGCACAAACAGCCCGGCAGATCGTCGGGCTGTTTTGCGTTGGCGTTTTCCCCAGGGCATGGCGCACCCCTAAATGTGACAGTTGCGCATCTTTCTGCGAGGCGATACAGCGTTAAGAATTGTTTAACCAAGCTGTTTGCCTCGGACCACTCATTTGAGACCTCAAAAACCCCGTAACTATCTGGCGCAGTTTTATAGCGCCAACGACAATGCGCAGACGCGCATGCGCAAGGCCAGTCTGATCGGGCAGGCGATCTATCCCAAGGGCGGCGTCAAATCTTTTGCCAGCGTGCAGATCCGTATCGTGGCGCTGCATGAGAAGGGCGCGATCATCCAGTCGAAGGCGCTCGAATTCCTGCCGGACCATTTTTACATCTGCCTCGGTGCCGGCGAGATCTTTTTCACCTGCGCGAAAAAGGATGTCGGCAAGGGCGAGATGGTCGTGGCTTTTTCACAGGCCGAGGATCCGTTTTTCATCGAAGCCCTGGCGCGCGTTGTTCTGCCGCTGGCATCGCTTGGCAGCATCCGTGATGCCTGCCCGCCTGTGGTGCAGGCACGAATGACCCGAAACCGGCGACCGGTTGTCACGATATAAAATGATTATGTATCGTTTTCAGACGGTGAGCCCGTCGCTTTTGTGGATGTTTACCGCTCGTTGAGGTTTACGGCGGATGGGCCGCGATTTGGCAAATCCCTCGGGTTAACCTGTGATTCACCGTAGATTTTCAGAGAGCACTCATCATGAACAGCGATACATCCGCCGGCCAGCCGAACCCTGCGACCTCCCGTGCCGCCATGCCGGCCACTGCGCTGGAGCTTTCATCGCCGCGGGTGAGGGACATTCCGATCGAGGTTCACGCCGTTCTCGGCAAGGTCAAGGTGTCCGTTTCGCAACTGATGTCGGCCAAACCGGGCGAGCCTTTCTGGCTGGACAAACATTTTGGCGAGCCGGTCGAGCTGCAGGTGAACGGCAAGCGCATCGGTTATGGCGAAATCATTGCCGACGAGCGCGACAACATTATCGGCATCCGCATGATATCGGTCGAATCGGATCTCTGAATCAGGCTTTGCGCACCGGCAGAAATGCACCGGCTGCGATCACCAGCCAGCCGAGCATCATCAGAGTGCCGCCGAACGGGGCGGCAAACGGAAACAGCCGGTCGCCGAGGAAATGGCGCGATATCAGATCGCCGGCAAACACGATCGTGCCGAGGCCGAGTACGAGGGCTGCAAGGGTGGCGGTGCGAAAACGGGCATGGCCGAGATAAAGCCCGAGCAGAACCGGCGCATGCGCGAGGCACATGGTGGAGGCTGAGCCCAGGAAATGCGTGTCACCGCTATGGCTGGCCGCCGCTGCCAGCGCCACGCCGCAAAGCCCCATCAAGCCGCTGACAAACAGAATCAACGGGCGCAATTTCTCTATCCCTGCCAAGGGCCTATTCCTTGTTCTGCATGTGAAAGCCAAGCCGTTCGATCGGTGGCCAGATGATCTCGCGCAGTTTTGGGTTCTCGATGGTCTCATCGAGTGCGCGGCGGAAGCACAGCAGCCATTCGTCGCGCTCGGCCGGTCCGATTTCGGCGCCGAAATGGCGTGAGCGCAGCCGCGGATGGCCGTATTTTTCAACATAAACCGGTGGGCCGCCGAGATATCCGGTCAGGTAGTCGTAAAGCTTGGCTTCACTTCCCTCAAGGTTTTCGGGGTGAATGGCGCGACAGCGCGCCGCTTCCGGCAATATGTCCATCAGCTCGTAGAAACGGCGGGCAAGGGCGCGCACCGTCGCATCGGCACCGATCGCCTCGTACAGGGTGATTGTCTCGCCGGTCATGCGTGGTCCATTGCTGCCGTCGCCGACTGGTCATGCCGACCGGGTTTTGCCGGTCTCTGGCATGGGGCACCGCGACGGCGGGTTTCATTTTGTTTGATGTTTGTTACGCCGCCACGCGCGGGCCGGCAAGCGGCCAACCGTCGCAGGAGGGTGGCTGAGGGATGGTTCAGACCGGACGTCGTGTCGGGGAGCCGGCCTTGATAGCCGCCGATGGATTCAGATCTTCGCCGGCGGCCCAATCGGACGGCTCCTGCAGAACCGGCGAGGCGGGCCAGCGCGCCTGGCGCATGACTTGCCGAGGCGCCGTCTCCGATAACGCAGCCGATGATGGACTGGGCGCTATTGCCCTCTCGGGCCGTCTCGAAAAACGCGTATATTCGTTTCCGCTGCGCGTCGAAATCATGCCGCACCCATCACGTCTGTGCTGCGGTAACCGCTTGGCGTTTCGGCGATGACGATATCGAGCCTTGCCCGCTCGATCTCTGCCCTCTGGACGCGAGCGGCACTTTGCAGAAGTTGCACGAATGCCGCTATCGGCACCTTGTCGGCCTCAAGCAGCTGCACGATCATGGGATCGATGATGGCTTCGCTGATGGTCAGGTCTCTACTCATTCGCGCTCCTCCTTCGCAACCGAGCAGTCTGCTGAAATTGCGCTCATTTGATGTCCCGGACAAGCGCTTTTTTAGCAGGGTCGAAAGTACCAGAATGGACCATGCTGCCGCCTTGATCTGGAGCAAGCGCGTCACCACCATCTGTAAAATCCCCGCGTCACCTCCTATATTCATCGGGACAGATCAAACATTGGAGACATGTCATGACGACAGAACGTGCAGTGCTGGCCGGCGGCTGCTTCTGGGGAATGCAGGATCTCATCCGCAAGACGCCCGGCGTCATCTCGACCCGCGTCGGTTACAGCGGCGGCGAGGTTCCGAACGCCACCTACCGTAACCATGGCAACCACGCCGAAGCGATCGAGATCAATTTCGATCCGGCGCGTATCAGCTTCCGTGATCTTCTGGAGTTTTTCTTCCAGATCCACGATCCATCGACACCCGACCGTCAGGGCAATGATCTTGGCCCGAGCTACCGCTCGGCGATCTTTTACGTCGATGACGCCCAGAAACAGGTGGCGGAAGACACGATTGCCGATGTCGACGCCTCCGGCCTTTGGCCGGGCAAGGTGGTGACGGAGCTGGCGCCGGTCTCCGACTTCTGGGAGGCCGAGCCGGAACATCAGGATTATCTGGAGCGCATTCCGAACGGCTATACCTGCCATTTCGTGCGCCCGAACTGGAAACTGCCGCGCCGTCAGGTTCTGACGGCCTGAAATTTCAGGTGCCATCGGATGGGACAAAGAGGGCGGGGCTGCCATGTGCGGCTCCGCCCTTTCTGTTTCCTATGATCTGCAACGGGAAATCGAAGCCAAGAAAAAAGGCCGGGCGAAACTCGCACCGACCTTCCTCACTCCATCTCGACGACACTGCCAGTACATCCGTGGTCAGGCGGAGATGAATTCTTGTATGGGAGCAATATGGGCATGCTTTGTGAAAGTTTCAAGACGCGCGCCCGGGAAAGCTCCGGAGCCATGCCGGCAACAGTGTCGCTGCGGCAGCTGATTGGCGCGTGGCGCTCGTATTCGGCGCATCCTTGGGCATTTGCTGGAATGCGGCGGGCAGCGTCAACGCTTGCGGCCGTTCCTTTAAAGTGCCGTGAGAGGCGAACTGTTTCGCCTCCGGCATAATATTCACATGTCTTTGCCTGGCCGAAGCCCGGCTTAGCGGCCGGAACCGAGAACGGCGGCGCGGATGGTCGAACGGGAAATGCCGAGGTCGTGCAGGGCGCGGTCGTCGAGCTGGTCCAGTTCGCGCATGGCGCGGCGGTTGGCGGCGTAGTTCTTCAGTTTTTCAGCGATACGCATATGTTTCTCTCCTTCGTTGATGCACATTATATAATCGTTTGAATGACGATTTTCTATGCATTTGCGAGCAATGGAGGCATGCGTTTGCTGCGTGGCTGTGCATTGGCGCTTGTTCAGTCGTTGCGGCTGAACGGTATGCGCACCACCCGCCGGCTGACCAGAAGCAGGCTGCGATCCGGCTGGAGGATATAACGTTCGATGACGCGATAACCGAATTCGTTTTGGAACTCATGCGTCAGGCTGCTGCCGATGGGCGATTTGGTGAGGCGCGTGCGCGGCTGGCCGCCATAGGTGATGCTGCCGGGAATGGGCTGGATGCCGGGGCCGATCTCGAACGGCTGCATGCCGGGACCGGGGGTGGCTGTGCAGCCCGTCAATGTGAGCGCGAAGGCGGCGCAGAGGATGGTCTTGTTCATGGGAATGTCGTCCTTGCCGGAAGCGGATAAGCTAAGGCTTATCTGGTGTTCTACGTGGTGAGGGCAAGGTGGGGATGGTTCTGTAAGTGGCGCACCCGACAGGATTCGAACCTGTGACCTTTGGAATCGGAATCCAACACTCTATCCAGCTGAGCTACGGGTGCTAACCTTGTCCGGCGATGACTCGCCGGTGTCCGATGATTGGTTCTTAGCCTAGCTTGGTGGGCGCTTCAATGCCAATACCGTCGCCGATGACGGAAAAATCGTCGTGGTTCGAACTTCGGCCGCAGATACGTGAATTTCCGCGAAAAAAGCGGAGCTTGCCGCCAGTTGCTGGTGCAAAATACCGTTCAATCGCCGCGCCATCTTGCATTTTCATCCGCCAGCCCGGATACCCGGTGGCAGGCGGCGCATGAGCGGCCCGGAGGAGGACAGCAGACATGATCGACCCGAACCATCCTTTTTACGACGAACCCTGGCGCCGGGCGCTGATCGTTGCTGTCTGTTTCGTCTGGGTCGGCATCGAGCTTTATCTGGGCAATCCGACCTGGGCCGGCATCGTCGGCTTCGTTGGCGTTTTTGCTGCCTACAAGCTGTTTTTCGATCGCAAGAAGCCCGAATAAGCCGTTGGTGCCGTGCTGCGGCAGGCGTTTCGGCAGGGCTGCGTGTCGTGATCAGCCGAAGGCGGCGAGTGCGCGGTCGATCAGCAGGTTGGCGATCTTCATTCTCGTCGTTGCATTGTCGCGAAATTCGGCTGAAACGCTGTCCGGGTGATTGAGCTTGGCAAATTGCCGGCGTCTGTCGTTCAGAACCGCTTCGCTGTCCTTCGGTGAAATCGCCAGATCCTCGGCAATCTCGGCTTCCGTCAGCCGCTCCAGATGGGGTGGCATGACCGGTTTTTGGGGCGGTGCTTCTTCCCTGTCGGTCGCAGGTGCTGCTTCGGAGGGCTGCTCCAGCCAGTCGGCGAGATAGTCCAGATAGGCGTCGGTATCGGTTTCCGCTGCCGCTGGCCGTCCCTCGGGCGTGACAAAACCGGCACCCAGCCCGCGAATGCGGAAATCCGCATTGTCCGGGCCTGCTTCTTCCGTTTCCTGTTTTTCGTCCTCCAGCCGGTTCAGTACCGACTGGAAAATGGACTGCCCTAACAGCATACGCCCTCCGGTTCCTGAGGAACATTCAACCAGCCGGAGATGGCGCCGGGCTTGCGCCGATGGTCGGGTCAGGCCTGCGTCTGGTTCTGCTGGCCCTGGCCGTCCTGGCTTTGTGACTGGCTCTGGCTTGGCGCCACCGTCAGCGATACCTTCAGGTCTTCTCCCGCCGAGCCGAGGCGCATGCCGGAAATCGGTGCGGCGGCGACATAATCCAGTCCGCTGGCGATGCGCACGTATCTTTCGTCGGGGCAGACATTGTTGGCGGCATCGAAACCCACCCAGCCAAGGCCGGGCAGAAACGCTTCACCCCAGGCATGGGTCGCCACCTGTTCGGTCTGGCCTTCCATCAGCAGGTAACCGGACACGTAGCGGGCAGGGATGTCGAGCAGGCGGGCGGTGGTGATGAAGATGTGGGCGTGGTCCTGGCAGACGCCGGTTTTGGCCTCCAGCGCCTGTTCGGCGGTGGTGTCGGTATCGGTGCTGCCCGGCGTGTAGGTGACGGTTTCGTGGATCGTCTCCATCAGCGCATGCATTTTGGCAAGCTCGCTGTCGCCGGCAAGGCCACGGGCCAGTTCGCGTGTCAGCTTGCCGGGCTTGGTGCGCGGCGTTTCGCGCAGGAAAAGCCAGAGCGGGCAAAAACCCTGATGCGCGCCGAACACGCCGGCCTTGTCGGATGTTTCCACTTCGCCGGTAGCTGTGATGCGGATCGTGTGGGCGTCGCCGTCCGTCGAGACCAGTTCGGTGCGGTTGCCGTATTGATCGGCATAACCGGCCTCGACTGCGGCGCCTTCGACGCTGACCTGCCAGGACAGCACTTTCTGGGCCGGTGTATCGACAGGCGTCAGGCGCAGGCGCTGCAGCGAATAGGGCACCGGCGCATCATAGAGATATTCGGTGGTGTGGGAAATTGTCAGGCGCATCGCATCTTTCTCCGGATCACTGGTAGAAGCGATAGCCGTTGGAAATCTCGGCGCTCAGCTGGTTGTTGCGGTTGACGAAGTCCTCGAGGAATTCGTGGAGGCCCTGGTCCATGATCTGCGCGATTGCACTCTGCTTGAGCGTTTTGCGGATCGCCCCTGCCGTCTCGTGCGCCTGCAGCCGTTCGCCGTAATCCTCGGCCAGATAACCGAGATTGCTGACGATCTTTTCGTAACAATAGGCGAGCGAACGCGGCATCTGCACCTGCAGGATCAGGAAATCGGCGATATTGGCCGATTGGTAATCGCCGTCATACACCCAGCCATAGGAACGGTGGGCCGAGACGGAACGCAGGATCGATTCCCACTGCATGTTGTCGAGCGCCGAGCCGACCTGGCTGACGGAGGGCAAAAGCACGTAATATTTGACGTCGAGGATGCGGCTCGTATTGTCGGCGCGCTCGATGAACGTGCCGATGCGCGAAAAATTGTAGAGATCGTTGCGCAGCATCGAGCCATGGAAGGCGCCGCGTATGAGGCCGCAGCGGTGCTTGATGACGTCGATCAGTTCCGGCAGGTCGGCGGGTTTCAGCTTTTTCGAAAGTCGCGCCTTCAGGTCGATCCATGCTTCGTTGGTGGCTTCCCATGTCTCGCGCGTCAGTGCCGTGCGCACCATGCGGGCATTGTTGCGGCCCGCCTCGATGCAGGAGATCACGCTCGACAGGTTGGCACTGTCGCGCAGCAGGTAGTCGATGGCATTGGCAGCCGTCAGCGTGTCGTGAACCTCGGAATAGGCTTCGCGCACGCCGGCACTTTCCAGGACACCGTGCCAGTCCTCGTCGGAATAACCGACGCGGGTGAGCGAGACACGCAGGCCCGCATCGACAAGACGGGCGATGTTTTCGGCACGCTCGATATAGCGGAACATCCAGTAGAGGCCGTTTGCAGTTCTTCCCAGCATGTTACGCCCTCAATCTTCCAGTACCCAGGTGTCCTTGGTGCCGCCGCCCTGGCTGGAATTGACCACCAATGATCCCTGTTTCAGCGCGACGCGCGTCAGCCCGCCGGGAATGATCTTGACCTTGTCGGACACCAGCACATAGGGGCGCAGGTCGACATGGCGCGGGGCGATGCCCTTGTTGACGAAGATCGGCACGGTGGAGAGGGCAAGCGTCGGCTGGGCGATGTAGTTGCTCGGTTTGGACTTCAGTTTTTCGGCAAACTCGCTGCGCTCCTTTTTCGAGGCGGTCGGGCCGACCAGCATGCCATAACCGCCGGAACCGTGTACTTCCTTGACCACCAGTTCTTCCAGATGCTCCAGCACATATTTCAGGCTGGAGGCCTCGGAACAGCGCCAGGTCGGCACGTTTTCGAGAAGCGCCTTGCGGCCGGTGTAGAACTCGACGATTTCCGGCATGTAGGAATAGATCGCCTTGTCGTCGCAGATGCCGGTGCCCGGCGCATTGGCGATGGTGATGTTGCCGGAACGATAGACATCCATGATGCCGGGAATGCCGAGCGCCGAATCCGGACGGAAGGTGAGGGGATCGAGAAAATCGTCGTCGACGCGACGGTAAAGCACGTCGATCGCCTCGTAGCCCTTGGTGGTGCGCATCTTCACCTTGCCGTCGATGACGCGCAGGTCGGAGCCTTCCACCAGCTCGACGCCCATCTGGTCGGCGAGGAACGAATGCTCGTAATAGGCGGAATTATAGATGCCCGGTGTCAGCACCGCCACGCGCGGCCGTCCCTTGCAGCCGGCGGGCGCCAGCGAGGCGAGCGACTGGCGCAGAAGCCGCGGATAATCCTCGACGCGCTGCACCTTGTTGAGGGCAAACAGCTCGGGGAACATCTGCATCATGGTTTCGCGGTTCTCCAGCATGTAGGAGACGCCGGAAGGGGTGCGGGCATTGTCTTCCAGCACATAGAACTGGTCTTCGCCGGTGCGCACGATGTCGGTGCCGACGATATGGGTGTAGACGCCGCCGGGCGGGCGAAAACCGATCATTTCCGGCAGGAAGGCAACGTTCTTCTCGATCAGCTCGCGCGGGATGCGGCCGGCCTTGATGATTTCCTGCTTGTGATAGATGTCTTCCAGAAAGGCGTTGAGCGCCAGCACCCGCTGCTCGATACCCTGCGCCAGCTTGCGCCATTCTCGCGCAGCGATGATGCGTGGAATGATATCGAAGGGAATGAGCTTTTCGGAACTGTCGGCATGGCCATAAACCGCGAAGGTGATGCCGGTCTTTCGAAAGATGTTTTCGGCATCGCGGGTCTTCTGGATCAGGTGCGCCGGATCCTGGCTCGAATACCACTCGTGATAGGTCTGGTAGGGTGACCGCGGACGTTCTTCCGCAGTTAACATTTCATCAAATGCCAATGGCGCGTTCCCCTTTTTTGACCATAAGAGTACAAGCATCGGGGCTTTGCAAGCAGGATGCACATTTCGCGCGCAGAATTTCCAATTGATCAAATAATGCCGTGTTTTAAGGCTTTTTGCCAGAAAAAGCGGCTATTGGTTATTGTCGGGCCAAATGCATGTGGCTCAAGGGGTTGTGGTCGTGACATTGCGTTTTGTCATGCTTTGATTTTGGGCAGATCGCCATGCGTTGAGCGGCGCTGATGACAGGGATCAAATTTTCTCCTTTGACGCGGAGGTTGCGCTGGCCGTAGACGTGCCGCCACCCGCCGCAGCAGGATATTCGCATGCTCGATCGTCTGGCTCCGGCCGTTTTTGTGTTTCTCTGGTCCACCGGCTGGATCGTCGCCAAATATGCGGCGGCGCATGCCGATCCGATCACCTTTCTCGCCGCGCGCCATGCGCTGGCGGCCATCGCCTTTGCCGGTGTGGCGGTCGTGGTGGGTGCGTCCTGGCCGAAAACATCCCGGCAATTCGGCCATGCGCTGTTTTCCGGCGTCTTCCTGCACGGGCTTTATCTTGCCGGCGTCTGGTATGCGATCGGGCAGGGCGTGCCGGCCGGGCTTTCGGGCGTGATCGCCGGGCTGCAGCCGCTGCTCACCGCCATGGTTGCGCCGCTGTTTCTGAGTGAACGTCTGGGACCGATCCAGAAGGCCGGTCTCGGCCTCGGTTTCGCCGGCATCCTGATTGCCATTTCACCGCAGCTGCTCGATATCGCCGAGCACGGGCTGGAGGGGCTGGCGCTGCCGGTCATCATCAATCTGGTGGCGATGTTTTCCGTCACCTACGGCACGCTTTACCAGAAGCAGCACCTGCAGCAGGGCGATCTTCTCTCCATCGCCTCGCTGCAATTCGTCGGCGCCTTGATCGTGACGCTGCCGCTGGCGCTTCTGCTGGAAGACCTGCGTTTCGACTGGACCATGCAGGCGGTGGCCGCGATGGCGTGGTCGGTGATCGGCATATCGATGGGGGCGGTGGCGCTGCTGCTGTATCTGATCCGTCGCGGGCAGGTGTCGCGGGCCGCTTCGCTGATCTACCTGATGCCGCCGACCGTGGCGATCGAAGCCGCCATCCTGTTCGGCGAACCGCTGACGCCACCGATGGTGATCGGCACGATCATCGTCGTTGCCGGTGTGTGGATGGTCAACCGCAAGGCGGCCCGGCCCGAGGCGTCGGAAGCTCAGTAGAAGAACAGTTTTGCCTTTTTCGCGCCGGTCCGAGTCAGATGGTCCCTGATCTGTTCGAGATCAGCGGCCGAAAAGGCGCGTTTGGGGATCGGGTTGAACATGCCACCTCTGCCCAGCATCACGAATGTTTCGTCGCTTTCCGCCCAGTGGGAAATCTCCCGCCACGCCTGTTTGCGGTTGGCCTTGCGCTGTGAAAACTCGATGCCATCGGCATTCCACGTCACCTTGACCTCGCGCCCCTGGTCGGATGCCGCGCGGAAAGTGGAGGCTGCCATCAGGCGGGATTTTCGCTTGCCGTGCCAGAGGGCGACAGCCGCCAGTGCAAGATTGATGGCAAGTACGCCGAAGGAGACGGCCGCCAGCGCAAAGCCTGCGAAGGTGCGGGCAAAATAGGCCGAAATCAGCAGCCAGGAAAACGCCATGACGGCCACCAGCGGCCAGATGTTCATCTGATGCCGCCGCCACATGTCGTTACCGGCGACGACGTCCTGTTCGGTGAGGGAATAGCGGGCGGGCATGCGGTCTCCGTTCTGTTGCGGAGTTCGTAGCCGGGCCGACGGGAAAAGGCAAAGGTGAGCAGGCGTGGTTTCGCACACGCCAAGCGTTTGCGCGCAGCGGCATCTTGCCAAATCCCGGTAACGCCCGATGTGTGCGTGGCACGAAGGAGCAGATATGATCAGATCTTTGACTACACTCGCCGCCACGGCTTTTGCCTGTCTCACCCTTGCCGGTTGCGTCAGCGAAGGCCCAACCTATCGCACGCATGAACGCGTCTATGTACGTCCGGCTGGCCCGAGCCATCACTATAACGCCCGTCATGACCGCCGCGACTGGGACCGTGGCCGCCATGATGCCCTTGACGACCGACGCGACTGGAACCACGATCGTCGTGCGGACAGAGATGATCGACGTGGCCGGGATGGGCAGTTTGTCTACCGCGATGGTCGCCGTATCTGGGTGCCGAACCGCTAAAAGCAGATGATATGTCTGCAGGCCGGGAGGAGGCCGCGCCGGACTGGTGATGCCATTCGTCAGGGCGTCGTGAAGTCGATACGCGATCTCTCGGTCGCCTGCAAATTCCCGAAAAGAAAACGGCCGGGCTGCAAAGCCCGGCCGTGTCTGTTTTCAATCAAGGTCGGCCGTTATGCCGGGCGACGCTTGCGGCCCTGCTGGCCACCTTCGTTGCGGCTTGCGCCACCGAACTTGACCGGACCACGGGCTTCGCCCTGCTTCTGGCCCGCACCCGGCGCGCCCGCCGGACGGCCCTGGCCGCCGCGGTGGTTGTTGCGCTGTGCGCCCGGTTCATGGGCGCCGTGTGCTGCATGCTCGGGCTTGCCGTGACCATCCTTGCGAGCCGGACGGCCTTCGCCGCCGAACTGCTTCTTCGGACGGAAATCCGAGGTCGAGGTCAGGTCGTTGTCGCCATGCGACTGAGGTGCTGCCTCTTCACGGCGCTGGCCGCGAAAATCCTCGTTGCGACGGGCCGGGCGAGCCGGACGGCCACCCTGCGGACGATCACCTTGGGGGCGTGCGCCCTGCGGACGCTCGCCACGTTCTTCCGTACGGGCGCCGGCTTCCGCATTGACGCCATCGCCGAGCGGGCGACGGGCAGGGCGTTCGCGACGCGGACGACCTTCGCCGGATGCATTGCGGCCTTCGCCGCCGCCAGCATTGCCACGGCCGCCACGGCCCTGGGACTGGCCACCACGGTTGCCGCCGCGATTGTTGTTGTTGCCATTGCCACGCACTGGACGGTTCATCGTCTCGGGACGTTCACCCGAAGCGGTGGCGATCTCGATGCCCATCAGCTTTTCGATGTCGCGCAGCAGCATCGTTTCGTCGGGTGCGCAGAACGCGATGGCGATGCCGTCGCGACCGGCGCGGGCCGTACGACCGATACGGTGAACATAGGCGTCCGGCACTTCCGGCAGATCGTAGTTGTAGACGTGGCTGACGGCCGGAATGTCGATGCCGCGGGCGGCAACGTCGGTGGCGATCAGTGTCTTGATCTCGCCGTCACGGAAACCCTTCAGCGCGCGTTCGCGCTGGCCCTGGCTCTTGTTGCCGTGGATGGACGCGACCGAGAAACCGATATTGTCGAAATGCTTCATCAGCTTTTCGGCAGTGTGCTTGGTGCGCATGAAAACGATCGAGCGACCGTCCGGGTTCTCGAGCAGCGTCTTGCGCAGGATTTCCGTCTTGTCGCCCTTGCCGGCAACGAAGTGGACATACTGCTCGACCTTGTCGGCGGCCTTGCCCGGAGGCGTCACTTCGACCTTGACCGGATCGGTCAGGAATTCGGAGGCCAGATCGGCGATCGCCTTCGGCATGGTCGCCGAAAACAGCATGGTCTGACGTTTCTTCGGGACGATCTTGGCGATCTTGCGCAGGTCATGCACGAAGCCGAGGTCTAGCATCTGGTCGGCTTCGTCGAGGATCAGGAAGCGCACGGTGGTCAGGCCGATAGCGCGACGGGAAACCAGATCGAGCAGACGGCCGGGGGTGGCGACGAGAATGTCGGTGCCCTTTTCCAGCTGCAGCTGCTGCTTGTTGATCGACACGCCGCCAACGACGAGGTTGATCTTGAGCGGACGGCCCTTGATGAAGGTCTTCAGGTTGGCGGCGATCTGGTTCACCAGTTCGCGGGTCGGGGCCAGGATGAGGGAGCGCGTCGTGCGGTTGTCGGGACGACGGTCTTCGGCGAGCAGGCGCTCGATCAGCGGCAGGCCGAAAGCGGCGGTCTTGCCGGTACCGGTCTGTGCCAGGCCGATCAGGTCGCGGCCTTCGAGCAGCAGAGGGATAGCCTTTTCCTGAATGGGAGTAGGCGTTTCGATCCCGAGCTGCGACAGCGTTGCGACGATCTGCTTGGAGACGCCAAGCGTTTCGAAATTGGTCAAGTCAAAAACCTTTCGGGGCGCCAAAAGCACGTGTGCCGGCGCGGCACCATGCCGGGTCGGCTGCTTCTGGCGTCAAGAACCCCGCGTGAAGTGGGAACTTGTGTGTTGGAAAATACTTTCCAGCGCTTGAACCCTCGTCTTGAGGGCGATCTATCTGTGCGCCTTGTTCCTTCTTCGCGAATGCATAATTCGTCGCGGGGCCAGCTCACGCGGCGGCCGGAAGGTGAAAGCTTGGCGCCATGTGGCTGTTTTCTGGCAAAAAGTCAAGAGCAGTGCCGCCAGCCGCCGGGATGGCATCCCGCCTGTTTTCGACGGTCATGTGTGTTATACTCGCCAAGATTGCTGGAATGTGCCTGCGGGGACAACCCATTGTTAACCATCCGCATGATGATATCCCGCGATCTGATGACATATCGAATCACGCGTTGCGAGTGCGCGCGCGGTCAGCGAGGGCGGGTTGACAAGCGATAGCGAGCTTTTGGGCGTGGCCTGCGAGCGGATCAACGATCTGCGCACGCCCGCCTTCATCAAGGACAGCGCCCTGCGTTATGTCGCGGTCAACGATGCCTATGCGCGGCTGTTCGGCTTCTCCCGCACCGATTTCCACGGCAAGCGCACGTTCGATCTGGCCGAGCATCTGGATACGTTCGATTGCGAGGAAAAGGAGCGCCGCACGCTGGTGTTCGGCACCGACGAAACAGCCCTGTCGTTCGACGAGCATGGTGTCACCCGCCACAAGATCCATATCGAACGTTTTCTGACCGAAGATGATCGTGCTTACGTTTACGGCGTTCTCGAACCCATGGGCGATGCTCCGGTCATGGACATGGTGTCGCGCATGCCGGTGCCGGAAGGCGGATTTATCGAGGAGGCCGGCGAGGGGATTGCCCAGTTCGCCGAGGATGGCCGGCCGGAATTGCAGGAACTGCTGCTCAACGATGCGCTTGATCTGCTCGATATCGGCGTCGGCATCTATGGCGAAGATGATTACAGCGACGACAAGACGCTGATCTATTGCAATGCGCAGCTTGTCCGCTTCTTTGCGCCTCTTGGCATCGATATCGCCCCCGGCATGACCATCGCCGACATATTCGGTGCTGCCTATGATCGCGCCTGCGAGCGCGAGCCGGAACGCATGCCGGAAAAAAATCCGGACAAGGCCATCTGGGTCGCCGCACGGGTTGCCCGCTTTGGTCAGCCTTATAGCGACATCATCGAGCGCATGCCGGGTGGGCGCTGGCTGCGCAGCGTCAATAAACGCCTCGACAATGGCCTGGTGATTTCGCTGCGCATCGACGTGACCGATTTCAAGGAGCAGGAAACCCAGCTGCGCGAAAAGGCCAAGCAGAGCGAGCTTTTCCGCGCCGTGCTGGAAGACCTGCCGGTGCCGGTGTTCTTGCGCGATGCAGACCGTCGCCTGACCTTCGCCAACGACGCCTATGAGGAAATGCTGGGTGGCAAACGCGAGGATTTCCTCGGCAAGACGGAAGCGGAAATGTTTCCCTCTGCCGGCCAGCGTTTCGTCGAAGAAAATACCCGCGTGCTGCGGGACGGCACGCCGATCGACAAGGTCGAGGAAGTCACCTTTCCGGATGGCGACGTCATCCCCGTCATCACCCGCCTTCGCCGCATCATTTCACCGGATGGCGAACGTCATCTCGTCTGTTCGCGCACCGACATCACCATGGTCAGACAAGCGCAGGACAAGGCCGAGAAGATGCATCGGGATCTGCAGACGATCCTCGATGCCATGCCGGTCGGCATCGGCATTCTCGATCCCGATCTGCGTTTCGAATATGCCAATTCCGCCTTTTACGGCTTCTGGGATGCCGGCGAGCAGTTCGAACTCAAGGGCCGCACCTACCGGGATTTTCTCAAGGTCAATTACGACCATGGCATCTATGCCGGTGATCCGCGTTCGTTCGACGAGATTTATGCCGAGCGAATCCATCGCCTGACGGGGGAGGAGGATGGACCGCCGATCGAGGTGACGAGCCGCGACGGACGCACGATCGTCATTTCCGGCACGCCGCTCACCGGCGGCAAGATGCTGTTGAGCTACATGGATGTCTCGGCGCTGCGCAAGCGCGACGAGGAGGTGCTTGAGGCGCGGGCTGCGCTGGAACGGCAGGGCGCGCTGATGCGCGATGCCACCAGCGCCATGAGCCAGGGCCTGCTGATCCTGCATGACGGGCTGATCGTCTTTTCCAACAACGCGCTTGCCGCGATGCTGGACCTGCCGGACGATCTTGCCGGTATCGGTTCCGCATGGCGGGATATCTTTCGTTTTTGCCAGAAACGGGGCGATCTCGGCAGCCACGATCAGGCCATGGATGCGCTGCGCTCCTGGGAAACCAGCATGGAGCTTGGCAAGTCGGTCGCTCTGACCTTCCTCATTGCCGAAAAGAAATGGGTGCAGATCGAGGCCAAGCTGACCGGAGACGATCACTGGCTGGCGGTCTTCACCGACATTACCGAACTGAAGCAGCGCGAGCAGGACCTGACCCGGTTGCTGCAGCGCGCCGAAGCCGCCGACCGCGCCAAATCCGAATTCCTCGCCAACATGAGCCACGAAATCCGCACGCCGATGAACGGCGTGCTGGGCATGGCGGAACTTCTGTCGAAATCGCAGCTCGATCCGCGCCAGAAGACCTTCATCGACATCATCGTCAAATCCGGCAATGCGCTGCTGACGATCATCAACGACATCCTCGATTTCTCCAAGATCGATGCCGGCCAGATGAAGCTGCGCAAGGCGCCTTTCGATCCGGTCGAGGCGATCGAGGACGTGGCGACGCTGCTGTCGTCTTCCGCCGCCGACAAGGATATCGAGCTTTTGGTGCGCGGTGATGTCACCGTGCGGCATACGGTGATGGGTGATGCGGGCCGTTTCCGTCAGATCGTCACCAATCTTGTCGGCAACGCGGTCAAATTCACCGAAAAGGGCCATGTCTTCATCGAGCTGTCGGCGACGCCTGCGGCAGACAACCAGCTGCTGCTGGCGATCCGCATCGAGGACACCGGCATCGGTATTCCCGAAGACAAGCTGCGCACGGTGTTCGAGAAATTTTCGCAGGTCGATACGTCGTCGACGCGTCGTCACGAGGGGACTGGTCTGGGCCTTGCGATTACCGCCGGTCTGGTCAACCTGTTCGGCGGTTCGATCGGCGTCGAGAGCAAGGTCGGGCGTGGTTCGATCTTCACGGTCAGCATGCCGTTCGAGGTGGTGAGTGAGCGCAACAACGCACCGGCGCTGCCGCTTGCAACCGAAGGCGCAAAAATTCTCGTCATCGATGACAATGCCGTCAACCGCCGTATTCTGACAGAACAGCTCGGCATGTGGGGTTTTGATACGGTGGCCGCCGATGGCGGGCCGGAGGGGCTGGCAGTGCTTGCCGAAGCCGCCCGTCTGGGCATCACCATCGATGCCGTCGTGCTCGATTATCACATGCCGGAAATGAACGGTATGGAGGTGGCAGCGCATATCCGTGGCGATGCTCGTTTTGCCGATATAGCCATCGTTTTCCTCACCTCGATGGACATGGCCGGCGACGACAGCGTGTTTGCCGCCATGAATGTGCAGGCGCACCTGATGAAACCGGCGCGCGCCAATCTTTTGCGCAGCACGATCGTCGATGTGGTGCGTGGTGTCCGCACCCGCCGCCGGGCGGCTGGCGAAGCAGACGTGTCGGCACTCGGTTCCGGGGGCCTGGCGGCGCGGCGGCATCGTCAGCCCGTCGCGGCCAGCGCCCCGGCCCCTGCTGTCGCTGCTGTCGAGGTCATTCTTGAGCCGTCGCTGCATGTGCTGGTCGCGGAAGACAATGACGTCAACCAGATCGTCTTTACGCAGATCCTGCAATCGACCGGCCTCAATTTCCTGATCGTCAAGAATGGTGCCGAGGCGGTGGATGCCTGGCGCGAGCGTGATCCGGCGGTCATCCTGATGGATGTGTCGATGCCGGTGATGAACGGCCATCAGGCGACGCGGAAAATCCGCGAGATCGAAAGCGGTCAGGGCGGACATGTGCCGATCATCGGCGTGACGGCGCATGCGCTGGAAAGCGACCGCGAGCTTTGCATCGCTGCCGGCATGGACGACTACCTGTCCAAGCCGATCAGTCCGGAGATGCTGGAGCAGAAGATCAATGCCTGGCTGGGAACAGGCGCGGTGAGCAATGCCGTGCGGTAATGAGAGCGCTCTCTGAACACTGCGCATCATAAAGAAACCCGGCATCCGGCATGCCGGGTGTCGAGTTTGTGCAACGCTTCGAATATTTTCATTTTCTGAATGGTCGCGATATTGCGAAGTTATGCGTCGTTGCTTAAACGCGGCGCCAACTCCACATACCTCAATCAGGAAGGGGCCGGGAGATGATCTCTCCTGCCGCAAAGCATGACTTCTGACGTCACGATGGTCGTAACCAGTTGCCGGCGATTTGATCTTCTTGAAAGAACTCTCCGGTCCTTCTTTTCTTACAACGACTATCCGCTCAAGGAAGTCATCGTCATCGAGGACAGTGACGACGAGGGCATTTTCAAGATAGCCGACATGTTTCCAGATCAGCCGATCCGGATCATCTTCAACAAGGTGAATATTGGCCAGTCGCGATCCGTCGACAAAGCCTACGCGCAAGTCGAAACCCCTTACATCTTCCACATCGAGGACGATTGGGAATTTACCAATTCCGGCACCATTGCCGCGCTGAAGGAAGCGCTGGTGGCCGAGCCCGACACTCTGCTGGCATTGGCGCGCACGGAATCCGACATGCAGGGTTATGTGCGCAGCATCCGCACCCGCACGAAGAACGGCGTCTCCTACAAGCGGCTTTATCCCGAGCTGCATTTCATGTGGTACACATTCACCTTCAATCCGAGCCTGAAGCGCACGGCCGACTATCGCCAGATTGCCGGCGGTTACCATGCGATCGGCAACGAATATGCGCTGAACCAGTATTACAAGGCGCAGCGCCGCACGATGTGCTGGGTGATGGGACAGGATGTGCGGCACATCGGCGGGCATGGCCGCAGCAATTACGGCAAGCAGAAAAATCCTTTGCTGAGCCGTAGCAACTGGTCGAAATGGTCGCAATCGGCGCAGCGCAAATTCTGGCACGGTCTGCGCAAACTGGGCATCGATACGGAGTTGCCGCAGCGATGGCTTACGCCGCGGCCGAAGGTGGCTGGCTGACGTTCAGCCTTTTGTCCCGCACAACATCTCGCGCTTGCCGGCAAAGCCCGGCCGGCGCTCGACGGTAAAACCGGCTGCCTGCAGGTTGCGACGTACGAAGCCGGCGGCGGCATAGGTGGCGAACGAGCCGCCCTCCACCGTCTTTGCGAAAACCGCCGACATCAGCTCCGGTGACCACATGTCGGGATTACGCGACGGCGCAAAGCCATCGAGGAACCATGCGTCGAACGGTGTTTCGTGGCGGGCGACATTGTCCATTGCCGGGCCGCATACGACGGTTAGCGTGGTCTGCTCATCCAGCTTCAATTCGACACGGCCATGCGGATCGTCCGGCCAGAGCGCTGTCAGCGCGGCGCGTTCGGCATCCAGTTCCGGCCAGTGCGCAAGTGCCCGATCAATCGAGGCGCGGTCCATCGGATAAAGTTCGAAAGAGGTGAAGTGCAGGCTTGCGCCTGCATGCCGCAGCTCTTTCCATTGTCGCCAGGTTTCGCAGAAATTCAGGCCGGTGCCGAAGCCGAGTTCGCCGATCGCGAAATTTTCGGCACCGTTCCAGCGTTCCGGCAGGCCATTGCCGGCCAGAAAGACATGACCGCATTCCAGGCGGCCATCGGTCTGGCAATAAAAATGATCGCCAAACTGCGGCGAATAGGGCATGTCGCCATCACGCCAGTCGAGAGGCTGGGCTTCCGGAATCTGATTGGGATCTGTCATGGGAAATGCCGATAATCCGGCTGCGTCGTCCGGTCAATCGTCCACCGACCTGTTGATCATCGGTGGTGGCGTCATGGGCCTGTGGGCGGCGGTGAAGGCGCAGCGGCTTGGTATGCGTACGATCCTCATCGATTCCGGTGGTCTGGGGCAGGGTGCCAGTTACGGTCTGGTCGGCGCGCTGATGGCGCATCTGCCCGACAAGTGGAGCGACAAGAAGCAGTTTCAGTTCGATGCGCTGGTGGCGCTGGAAGACGAGGTTGCCCGGCTGGAGAGCGAAACAGGCGTGTCCTGCGGGTATCGTCGCTGCGGTCGGTTGATCCCGTTGCCGAAACCGCATCTTGCCGATATCGCCCGTCGCCATTCACTGGATGCCGAAACCCGGTGGCTTACCGGCGACCGGCAGTTTCATTGGCATGTGCTGGACAAGACACCGCATCCCGAATGGCTGAACGCTTCGATCGGCGAGGCCGGTGTCGCCCATGACACGCTGGCCGGCCGGGCTTCGCCGCGTCGCTTCGGCGCGGCACTGGTGGCAGCCTTGAAGCAGGGGCATCATGTGCGGATCATCGAGAACAATGGCGTCGTCCGGTTCGATGGGCGCGAGGCGATCCTTGCTGACGGCAGTCGTATCGCCTTCGGCCACGCCATCGTGGCGAATGGATATGAGGCCTTTCCGCTGCTGGAAACTCTCGGCGCGCCGCGTCTGCTCGGAATGCCGGTCAAGGGGCAGTCGGCGCTGCTGAAGGCCCATGTCGATACCAGCCTGCCGGTGATCTTTCTGAAAGGTCTTTACGTGGTGCCGCATGAGGGTGGCACGGTCGCGATCGGCAGCACCAGCGAAGAGGAGTTCGATGAGCCGTTTTCCACGGACGACAAGCTCGACGCGTTGATCGCGCGTGCGCGCGAAATCTCGCCGATGCTCGCCGATGCGCCGGTGGTGGAGCGCTGGGCAGGCCTGCGGCCCAAGGCCATTGATCGCGACCCGATGATCGGTCGTCACCCCGACCATCCGCATATTCTGGCGCTGGCAGGCGGCTTCAAGGTCAGCTTCGGGGTCGCGCACAAGCTGGCCGATGCCGCGCTGGACGCGCTGGCCGGAAGGCCGATGGCCGTGCCGCCAAGCTTTTTATTAGAAAATCATCTCACAGTCGCGCGAGCAGCCGTATAGACCCCGCGAATCGTCGTCATCCTGTTACGCAAATCACCTAACCCGGTTTTCGGGAAGCTTGAGCAATGCGTGAATAACAACCGCAATCAGGATGATGACGCATGCGCTATTCAATCAATTTTACGCCGCCGGCGCATGATCCGCTGACGCTTGCCGCAGCCCAATGGCTGGGGCGGCATGCCTTTTCGGGCGCTGCCTTCGATCATCCGGCGATGCGTGCCCTGAGCCTCCATGATATTTCCTTCAACACGGCGCTGCCGCGTCGCTCCGGTTTCCACGGCGCGCTGCGCCCCACATTCAAGCTGGCACCCGGCGTGACAGAAGCGGAACTGCTGCGCGACCTGATGCGCTTTGCCGGCAAGCAGCGGCCATTTGCGCTGCCGCTGCTGGAAGTGGTCCGTATCGGCACCCAGTTCGCGCTGGCTCCCGTCATTCCCTGCCAGTCGATGCATCTGCTCGCCGGTGCTGTCGTCACCGAGTTCGAGCGTTTTCGCCTGCCGATGCCTGATGACGAGATGGAACGTGCCGACCCCGGCAATCTCTCCGCCGGCCAGCTCGCCAACATGCTGCGCTGGGGCGATCCCTATCTGATGGACGAGTTTCGTTTCCACATGACGCTGACCGGCCCGCTGGCGCCGACCGATCTCGCCAAATTCGAGACGGCTTTGCGCGGCTATTTCGCCCCCATCCTCACCGATCCTGTCGAGGTGACGAACCTTGCCCTGTTCGTGGAGGAGGAGCCGGGTGCGCCGCTGACGGTGCATTCGCTGCATCCGCTCGGACGCGTTTCGGCGCGTCGCACCGCCTGATCCCCTGAACGCTCACAGATCGCATCTCGACATTGATGCCAGACGGCTGTTACCGTTCGGAAAAACGCATCGAGGGGATGTCATGCTGCTGCCGATCGAGAGCCCGCGCAATTTTGTCGGTTACGGGCGCAATCCGCCTGATCCGAAATGGCCGGGCGGAGCGAATATCGCCGTCCAGTTCGTGATCAATTACGAGGAGGGCGGCGAAAGCTCGATCCTCGATCAGGACAAGGCCTCCGAAAATCTGCTGTCCGAAATCGTCGGCGCCGCCGCCTGGCCGGACCAGCGCAATCTCAACATGGAGTCGATCTACGAATACGGTTCGCGCGCCGGCTTCTGGCGGCTGTGGCGGCTTTTCACCGACCTCAAGGTGCAGACCACGGTTTATGGCGTGACGCTGGCCATGGCCCGCAATCCGGAGGCGGTGTCGGCGATGAAGGAGGCCGGCTGGGAAATCGCCAGCCATGGTTATCGCTGGCTGGAATACAAGGATTTTTCGGAGGCCGAAGAACGCGCCCATATTCTCGAAGCGGTGCGCCTGCATGCCGAGCTGACGGGCGAACGGCCCTATGGAATGTATCAGGGAAAGCCATCCGATAACACGCTGAAACTGATTATGGAGGAGGGCGGTTTCCTCTATTCATCAGATAGTTATGCCGATGATCTGCCCTATTGGGTGAAAGGCGTGGATGACAAACCGTTCCTGATCATTCCCTATACGCTTGAAACCAACGACATGCGGTTCGCTACCCCGCAGGGGTTCAATTCCGGCGACCAGTTCTTCGCATATCTCAAGGATGCCTTCGATACGCTTTACCGCGAAGGACAGGAAGGCGCGCCAAAAATGCTGTCGGTGGGGCTGCATTGCCGGCTTGTCGGGCGGCCCGGTCGCGTGGCAGCCTTGCGGCGTTTCGTTGAATACGTGCTCGGCCATGACAAGGTATGGATCCCGCGGCGTGTCGAGATCGCGCGGCATTGGCATCAGCACCACCAGCCCGCAGGTGCCCTTTGACGGCGCGTGGAGATTTCATCGCAAAATTCGGCGGCGTGTTCGAACACTCCCCCTTCATCGCCGAGCGCGCCTATGATGCCGGCTTCGTGACCGTGCCGCTGACGGCCAAGGGACTGCACGACGGCATGGTTCTGGAATTCCGCAATGCCGGGCGCGAGGAGCGGCTCGGCATCCTGCGCGCCCATCCTGATCTCGCCGGCAAGCTGGCGATATCGAGCGAACTCACGGAGGACAGCCGCAAGGAACAGGCTGGCGCCGGTCTCGACCGGCTGAGCCCGCAGGAGCATGCGCGTTTCACTGAACTCAACAGCGCCTATACGCAAAAATTCGGCTTTCCCTTCATCATTGCCGTCAAGGGGCTGAACAGGCAAGATATCCTTGCCGCCTTCGAGAGCCGCATCGATAACGGTTTTGACGAGGAGTTCGAGACGGCGGCAGAACAGGTGGAGCGCATCGCGTTGCTGCGGTTGCAGGCGCTGTTGCCGGAGCGGTGATCCGCTTATATTGTCGTGGCAAGGAGATATGCCGCCATGAGGCCATCGGAAGTCCTGAACAAGAACAGGCAGGCCATCCGCGAAGCGACAAAACGCTTCAATGCGGCGAACCCGCGTGTATTCGGTTCTGTTGCGCGTGGTGAGGATGGCGTTTCAAGCGATATCGACATTCTTGTCGATACACTGCCCGATACGACGCTGCTCGATCTTGGCGGCCTTCAGGATGCGCTGGAGACGTTGCTTGAGGCGAAGGTCGATCTCGTCACGTCCAAGGGTATTCGCAGCGCCATGAGAGAACGTATTCTGGCCGAGGCGATGCCTATATGACGGCTGAACGGCTGCGTGAGTATCTGGACCGGATGCATGCCGCCGCCGAGCAGGCCCGTGCTTTCATGGCGGGTATGTCTGAACCCGGTTTTCTGGAAGATGAGCGCACCCAGATGGCGGTCGGCATGGCATTCGTGCTGATTGGGGAGGCGGCGGCGCGGATAATGACACATCACCCGGATTTCCCCGTCGATCACCCGCAAATTCCATGGTCCAAGATCAAGGGCATGCGCAATATCGTCGTCCACGATTATCATGAAGTCGAATTGCCGGTGATCTGGAGGACAGTGAGGGATGAATTGCCAAAATTGATCAATGATCTGGACGAACTGCGAAACTGGCGCGCCCAGGGCGAATGACGACAAAGGCCAATCATTGACTGACATTCTCGACATCCTGCCTCTCACCCAAGCCGGCTTCGACCGTTTCGGCGATGTCATTGAGGCTGATCCTTCCCGTATGCGGCTGATCAACAACGGCACCACCGAGCGTTTTCACGCGCTCGCCGAACCCGTCGCGATCGGTCAGCCGGAGCGGCTGATCTTCAACATCTTTCGCGGACAGCCTCGAAAATTTCCCCATGCAATCGACATGATGGAACGGCACCCGTTCGGCACCCAGAGTTTTGTGCCGCTCTCGGGCCGTCCGTTTCTGGTCGCCGTCTCGGATGACGAGGGCGGTCGGCCTGGGCGTCCGCTGGTGTTTCTGGCGCAGGCGCATCAGGGCGTGAACTATTTTGCCAATACCTGGCACCATCCGTTGATGGTGCTGGCCGACGTCAGCGATTTTCTCGTTGTCGATCGTGACAATACGGCGGAAAATCTCGAGGAATATTTCTTCGAAACCGCCTATCGCATAACGGAGCCAGACCTATGACCGGCCTCACCACCCATGTGCTCGATACGGCCAGCGGCAAGCCCGCCGAGGGACTTGCCATTGATCTCTACCGTATCGACGGCGAGTGGCGCGAAAAGCTGAAAACGGTGACGACAAACAGTGACGGGCGGGTCGATGGCGGGCCGCTGTTGATCGGCGACACCTTTGCCACCGGCACTTACGAACTGGTATTTTATGCCGGTGATTATCTGCGCCGCCATGGCGTGGCGCTTGCCGAGCCGGCCTTCCTCGATATCATCCCGATCCGTTTCGGTATCGCCGACGTGACGGCGCATTATCACGTGCCCTTGCTGCTTTCGCCTTACGGCTATTCGACCTATCGGGGGAGCTGATGCGTTTTGCTGCGATCGCCGACATCCATGGCAATCATGCTGCCCTGCAGGCGGTGCTGGAGGATATTGCCGCTCTCGGCATTCGCGACATCGTCAATCTCGGCGATTGTTTCAGTGGTCCGCTGGAGGCTGGGCACACCGCCGATCTTCTGCTGCTTCTCGATATGAACGCGGTGCAGACGGTGCGCGGCAATCATGACCGTTATCTTCTGGAAACCCCGCCCGAGGCGATGGGGCGCTCCGACGCGCACGCGCATGGACAACTTGCACCACGGCATTTCGAATGGCTGCGCAAACTGCCGACAAGCATGGTCTGGCGCGAAGACGTGTTTCTCTGTCATGCGACGCCGAGCAAAGATGATGTCTACTGGCTGGACAAGGTGTCAGGTGAGGGGAATGTCGTACTGCGCCCGCAGGCCGAGATCGAATCATTCGCCGAAGGCGTGGAGCAATCGCTGATCCTGTGCGCTCACAGCCATCTGCCGCGTGTCGTTTCGCTTTCGGACGGGCGGATGATCGTCAATCCCGGCAGTGTCGGTTGCCCGGCCTATCATGACGATGAACCAGTGCCGCACGATGTCGAGACGGGGCATCCGCTGGCGAGTTACGTCGTTCTGGAAAAGGCTGAGCGCGGCTGGACACCGCAATTTCGCACCGTCGCGTATGATCACATGGCGGTGTCGCGGCTGGCAGCCGATAACGGCCGAGCAGACTGGGCGGCGGCGATTGCCACCGGTCGCATGGGCTGAACCGGCCTGTTTTTCCGAAATAGTGTTGCGCAAATGCGATGAACTGCCTGCGCTGTGGGCTATGCGACGATTTGGCTTGAAAAACACCTGTTGATGGCGCAATGCCGGGCCATGCGGCTTTTGCGGATGCAAAAGCCTTTGTTCTGCAGCAATAACCGGATACTGCCATGTCCCCGACATCTCCCGGCGCCGCACCGCGCCGTCTCACCGCCCAGGATTTTCGCACGCTTGGCCTTGCCGCCCTCGGCGGTGCGCTGGAATTCTACGATTTCATCATCTTCGTGTTTTTCGCGGCCGTCATCGGCAAGCTGTTTTTTCCGGCCGACATGCCGGAATGGCTGGTGCTGATCCAGACCTTCGGCATCTTTGCCGCCGGTTATCTGGTGCGCCCGCTCGGTGGCATCGTGCTCGCCCATTTCGGCGATCTTTTCGGCCGCAAGCGGGTTTTCGCGTTTTCGATCCTGCTGATGGCGCTGTCGACGCTCGGCATGGCGATCATGCCGACCTATGCGACGATCGGCGTTCTGGCGCCGATCCTGCTGGTTCTCATGCGCGTCCTGCAGGGCGCGGCCATTGGCGGTGAAGTGCCCGGTGCATGGACCTTTGTTGCCGAACATGTGCCTTTGCGCCGTGTCGGTTTCGCCTGCGGCTTTCTGACTTCCGGCCTGTCGCTCGGCATCCTGCTCGGATCGTCCATCGCCACCGTCATCAATACCGTTTTCACGCCTGAAGATGTGGCCGCCTATGCCTGGCGCATCCCCTTCCTGCTCGGCGGTGTCTTCGGCCTTCTGGCCGTGTGGCTGCGTCGCTGGTTGCAGGAAACCCCGATCTTTACCGAGATGAAGGCCAGCCGCGCGCTGGCGCCGGAACTGCCGCTCAAGACCGTTCTGCGTGACCATGGTCGTGGTGTCATCATCTCCATGCTGCTGACCTGGGTCCTGTCGGCTGCCATCGTCGTCACCACGTTGATGACCGCGACACTGTTGCAGAAGATCTATGGTTACACGGCGCAGCAGTCGCTGGCGGCAACCAGTTTTGGCACGGTGTTTCTGATCTTCTCGACCTCGGCAGCGGGTGCGATCGTCGACCGTATCGGTTCCGGCCGCTTCTTCACCGTTGGTGGCGTTTTGTTCGGCGCCGCGACCTCGGCGTTTTACAGCTATGCCAGTACCTCGATCACCGTCATGTTCGCGCTTTATGCGGTCATGGGCCTTGCGGTCGGCATGGTCGGTGCCGTGCCTTATGTCATGGTCCGCGCGTTTCCGGCGCGCGTGCGTTTTTCCGGCCTGTCCTTTTCGTATAACGTCGCCTATGCCATCTTCGGCGGCCTGACGCCGATTGCCGTCACCTCCATGCTGGCCGTCAACCCGATGGCACATGCCTATTATCTGCTGTTCATCGCGGCACTGACGGTTGCGCTCGGCATCTATCTCAGCCTGCGTGGCGAGACGGTGGAAGCGGCAGCCGGTATCGAGGAACTGACGGAGCGTATGGCGCGCAACTGATCGACGCTTCAATATTCCGGAACGTGATGGGGGATGCGCCGATGGTGCATCCCCCATTCGTTTTTCGGGATGGAACTTTGCGGGGTTTACGGCGTTCTCAGTCGCTCCCAGTGACGATAGAAAAGGAATGCGTTTTGGCCCGAGATCTTAATTCCACCGTCGAAGCCCTGCAGGAACAGCTTTCGCAGCTCCGCTCCACGCTGCAGCATCAGGCTCGCGAAAAGGCTTCGGAGGCCTCGTCCTACCTCTCGCCGCGCGCGAACCGTCTGTCCAAGGAATTGAGGAGCGAGGGATTT
Organism: Neorhizobium sp. BT27B; assembly: GCF_050455485.1. Classification (NCBI taxonomy): domain Bacteria; kingdom Pseudomonadati; phylum Pseudomonadota; class Alphaproteobacteria; order Hyphomicrobiales; family Rhizobiaceae; genus Neorhizobium; species Neorhizobium sp. BT27B. Next base: position 27,131 of record NZ_JBCIYT010000003.1, read on the forward strand.
GGTCTCGCTGAAGCGGCAAAACGCCACCCGACCGCAGCGACCGGCGCAGTTTTCGGCGCGCTTGCACTCGGCGCCGTGATCGGCCTGTTTCTTTCGGGCGCCGTACGCGACCGCGATTGATAAGGCCACTGCTTAAAATTTGAAAGGCGCCCGCCGCAATTGCCGTCACAAAGACGGTGGATGCAGCGGGCGCTTTGCGTTTCAGAACGGATTTGCCGCAATCACGTTGGAATTGACATCCTTGATGTCGCGCTTGCCGCACAGGGCCATGGTGATGTCCATTTCCTTGCGGATGATTTCCAGCGCGGCCGTGACGCCGGGCTTGCCCATGGCGCCAAGGCCATAGAGGAATGGGCGACCGATGAACGTGCCCTTGGCACCGAGCGCCACCGCCTTCAGCACATCCTGACCGGAGCGGATGCCGCCATCGATATGCACCTCGACACGATCACCGACCGCCGACACGATTTTCGGCAGCATGCTGATCGATGACAAGGCACCGTCGAGCTGGCGGCCACCATGGTTGGACACGATGATCGCATCGGCGCCGGTGTCGGCTGCCGCACGCGCGTCTTCCTCGTCGAGAATGCCCTTGATGATCAGCTTGCCGCCCCACAGATCCTTGATCCAGCGGATATCATCCCACGAAAGGCGCGGATCGAACTGTTCCGCCGTCCAGGCGCTGAGCGAGGAAAGATCCGACACGTTGGAGGCGTGACCGACGATATTGCCGAAACCACGGCGTTTGGTCTGCAGCATGTCGAGGCACCAGAACGGCTTCGTCGCCAGTTGCAGGGCGCTGTTCAGCGTCCATTTCGGCGGTGCCGACAGGCCGTTGCGCAGGTCCTTGTGGCGTTGACCGAGGATCTGCAGGTCGGCGGTGACAACGAGCGCCGAGCAGCCCGCCGCCTTGGCGCGGCCGATCAGGCGCTCCACAAAACCGCGATCCTTCATCACGTAAAGCTGGAACCAGAATGGTTTCGTCGTGACGGAGCGCACATCCTCGATCGAGCAGATGCTCATGGTCGACAGCGTGAACGGCACACCGGCCTCTTCGGCAGCTTTTGCCGCCAGCATTTCGCCATCGGCATGCTGCATGCCGGTCAGACCCGTCGGCGCCAGCGCCACCGGCATGGACACATCCTGGCCGACCATGGTGGTGGCCAGCGAGCGGTTGGTCATATCGACCAGCACGCGCTGGCGCAGTTTTATCTTCGAAAAATCGTCTTCATTGGCGCGGTAGGTACCTTCGGTCCAGGCACCGCTATCGGCATAATCGAAGAACATTCTGGGCACCCGGCGGCGCGCCATTGTCTTCAGATCGGCGATGGTAAGCGGCTTGGACATGATACGTCTCCCTCCATGACATGGTGTCAGAGAGGTAGCATATGGACCGGACGAAGGAAGACGAATTCGATGTTGTGGCAACATTTTATAGTGCCGTACCAGCTGCAACGCGATCTCCAAAGCAAACGGTGTTTCAGGCCGCGTCTTTTGCCGGTCGAATGGGCTGGATCAGAATTTCAGCCGGAATGCCCAACTCAGAATGCAGGCGGCGGATCATTTCCAGCGAAAGCGGACGCTTGCGATTGAGGATCTCTGCGACCCTGCCGCGGCTGCCCAGGAGAGGCTCCAGATCCTTGCGCGTCAGATCCTGTTGCTCCATGCGAAAAATGATGGCGTCGATGGGGTCAGGCAGGTCGACGGGGTCGTTGGCGCTCTCATAGTCATCGCCCAGCGTGACAAGCCGATCGAGATTGTCGGCCTCTGGTGTGCCGGCCTCTGCTCCCCACAAGGTCTTCAGCAGCGCAGTCGCCGCGTGATAATCAGCCTCGGTGCGGATGGGCTTGAGTTCAATCATGTTCCACCGTTGCCACTTATGAAACTATCACGCTCCCGAATTGGGTGCAACAATCGCGCTCTTCATCGCCACGCCCGCCACATAGGTCTCCACCACGGCGCGGTCGTCGCCCATGGTCTGTAGCAGAAACAGTTCTTCCGGAAGCGTCTTTACCGTTTCCATGCGCAGCCGCATGGCCGGCGTGGAGGCGGCGTCGAGCACCACCAGATCCGCCGTCGAGCCGATCTCCAGCGTGCCGATATCACCCTCCATCGACAGCGCTTCGGCATTGCCGCGCGTCATCAGATAGAAACTTTCGAGCGGGTTGAGGCGTTCGCCGAGCAACTGCTGGATCTTGTAGGCCTCGTCCATCGTCTTCAGCATGGAATAGCTGGAGCCGCCGCCGATATCGGTGGCCACCGAAACGCGTAGCGGTTTTTCCCGCCGCATCAACGCCTTCAACGGAAACAGGCCTGAACCGAGAAAGAGATTGGAGGTCGGGCAGTGGACGGCGATGCTGCCTGCTTCAGACAGCGCGTCCAGTTCGCGCTCGGAGAGGTGGATGGCGTGGCCGAGCAGCGTCTTCTGGCCGAGCAGGCCGTAGCGCGCATAGATGTCGGTGTAATCGGTGGCTTCAGGATAGAGTTCGCAGGTGTATTTGATCTCGTCGTGGTTTTCCGACAGGTGCGTCTGGATGAACAGGTCGGGAAACTCCTTCGCCAGCGCCTGGGCGGCCTGCATCTGTCCCGGTGTCGAGGTGATGGCGAAACGTGGGGTGATGGCGACGTGGTTTCGGCCCTTGCCGTGCCACTGCTCGATGACGGCGCGGGTTTCATCATAGCCCATTTGTGGCGTGTCGAGCAGGCCCTGTGGAGCATTGCGGTCCATCATCACCTTGCCGCCGACCATGCACATGTTGCGCTTCAGCGCTTCGGCGAAAAAGGCGTCGGCCGAGGTCTTGTGGACGGAACAATAGGCAACGGCTGTCGTGGTGCCGTGGCGCAGAAACTCGTCGTAGAAATGCGTGGCGATGCGGGCGGCGTGATCGCTTTCGACGAAGCGGCATTCCTCCGGAAACGTGTAGGTGTTCAGCCATTCCAGCAGGTTGGCGGCGTAGGAGGCGATCACCTGCATCTGCGGGAAATGAACATGCGTATCGATGAAGCCCGGCAGGATCAGATGCGGGCGGTGGTCGATCTCTACCGCATCTTCGGGCGCCCCGGCCTTCACCGCCGTGTAATCGCCGATTGCGGCGATCTTTCCGGCAGCATCCACCAGCAGGCCGCCATCGTGCTCGTAACGATAACTGTCGCTATCGGTCAGCGAGTGGGGCGCGCGGTGGAAGGACAGGAGGCGTCCGCGGATCAGGGTGCTTGTCATCTAAAACTCTATTTCGCTGCCACGCTGCTTTCATACCATGCAACCAGCAGTTTGCGTTCTTCCGGCGTGAGGTCGGTGACGTTGCCGGGCGGCATGGCGTGGCTTCTTCCCGCCTGGATGTATATCTCGCGGGCATGGGCGGCAACCTCGCCATCGGTTTCCAGCTTCACCGACTTCGGCGTGAACGTGATGCCGTCCCACACAGGTTCGGCCGCATGGCACATCGAACAGCGGCTGGTGACGATATCGCGGGCCGCCGGAAAATGCACATTCGAGGCGAATGTCTGTTGCATCGGGGTCATGCTCGTCTCGGTCTCGCCGGTCAGCACCTTGGGCACGGTCGACAGCCACATGATGGTGATGAAGATCAGCACCGTCACCAGCCATGTCCATGTCGGCTTGCCCTTGCGGGCGTGGGTGGTATTGAACCAGTGCCTTATCGTCACGCCCATCAGGAAGACGAGTGCTGCAATCACCCAGTTGAACTGGGTGGCGAAGGCCAGCGGATAATGGTTGGACAGCATGAAGAAGATGACGGGCAGCGTCAGGTAGTTGTTGTGGAGAGAGCGCTGCTTGGCGATCTTGCCGTATCTGGCATCCGGCGTGCGCCCGGCGATCAGGTCGGCGACGACGATCTTCTGGTTGGGAATGATGATGAAAAACACGTTGGCCGACATGATGGTGGCAGTAAACGCGCCCAGATGCAGAAAGGCGGCGCGGCCGGTAAACACCTGCGTATAACCCCAGGCCATCGCCACGAGTACGATGTAGAGCAGAACCATCAAGCCCCAGGTGTTGTTGCCGAGCGGCGATTTGCAGAGCTGGTCATAGATGATCCAGCCGATCGACAGCGAGGCCAGCGACAGGCAGATCGCCTGCCAGGGCTCCAGTTCCATCACCGTGCGGTCGATCAGGAACAGGTCGGCGCCGCCGTAATAGACGATGCAGAGCATCAGGAAACCCGACAACCAGGTGAAATAGCTCTCGTATTTGAACCAGGTCAGGTGTTCGGGCATCTGCGCCGGCGCCACCAGATATTTCTGGATGTGATAAAATCCGCCGCCATGCACCTGCCATTCCTCGCCATGGGCGCCGACCGGCAGATGCGGCCGTTTCACCAGCCCCAGATCGAGTGCGATGAAATAGAAGGATGAGCCGATCCAGGCGATGGCGGTGATGACATGGAACCAGCGAGCCGCAAAGCTCAGCCATTCCCAGGCGATCGCATATTCGTACATTCGGGTTCCCCGTTTTTTATTCCCCGACTCGATACTGTGAGGAAAAAACACGCCGGAGGGAAGGGGATAAGCAGGGCCGCGACATTGCAACTCAAGCCATTATAGCGATGGAACCACAATCGGGCATCCACGTTTTAGAATTTGCGCACATATAAATTGTGCATCGCAAGATTTGCCAATTAGCCGGCTAAGCCGACTCAGCTAATATTCCACATGCAAGGCAGCCGGTGCGGTTGAGTATTGCAGTTCACCGGAGGTGCATTCATCAACGGAGAATGAGCTTATGCGCAGTATTCTGGCGAGTGTGATGATTGCGTACGCATCCGGTGCGGCGGCCCACGAGGCACATACCGGCTGGAAATACGAAAGCTATTGCTGCAACGGCGATAATCATACCGGCGATTGCCAGATGATCCCGACCAAGAATGTCAGGATCGTCAAGGGCGGCTATGAGGTCATCCTCGGCCCCGGCGACCACCGGCTGATTACCCGCAATCATGATTTCAAGCTGCGGCAGAGCGAGGCACGGCGCTCGAAGGACAGCGAATATCATGTCTGCCTCTATCCCAACGAGGATACGCTGCGCTGTTTCTACGCGCCGGATATGAGTTATTGAGGCGGTACCTCAGTCCTGAAACGTCGGCATCATCTTGCGCATGAATTCGCGAAACGCGCGGATTTTTGGCGCATTACGACGGGATTCCGGATAGGCGAGCCAGTAGTCGGAGCCGTCACTGGCGAGCAGGTCGAATGGCTGGTAGAGGCGGCCGAGCGCCACGTCATCGGCGTAAAATTCGGGTTTGAGGATCGCCACACCATGACCGGCGATGGCTGCTGCTGCCTCGAACGCCTGGATGCCGCCGAAACGGCTGGTCGGCCGCCCTTCCAGATCGATGCCCGGCAGGCCGGCTGCTTCGAACCACAATACCCACCAGGGATCGCTGGCATCGATGATCCTGACTTTCAGAAGATCCGCCGGCTCCCTGATGCCGCCGACGGATTCGGCCAGTTTCGGATTGAGCATTGGCGTGAAATGGCTTTTCATCATGAAATGCGATCGCAGCCCCGGCCATTGCCCGCTCTTGCTGCTGCGGATCGCCACGTCCGCTTCGGTCTTGGAAAAATCGATGGTTTCCTGCGAGGTTTCCATACGCACGGCGATCTGCGGATTTTCCAGCTGGAACGTTCCGATGTGATGGGCAAGCCAGCGGGATGCGAACGTGGCCGTGGTGTGGATGATCAGCGTGCCATCCGACTGGTGGCGCGTGCTGGCAATGGCGTCGCTGATCGTCTCAAAGGCCTCGGAGATTTTTGGCGCCAGCCGCTCCCCCGCATCCGTCAGCGATACCTGCCGCGGCCGGCGCAAAAACAGCGGTTCGCCGATCGTGTCTTCCAGCAGTTTTATCTGATAGCTGACCGCCGTCTGGGTCAGCCCCAGTTCTTCGCCCGCCTTGGTGAAACTCAGCAGCCGGGCGGCGGCTTCGAACACGCGCAATGCATTCATCGGGAATTGGCGCGACAGTTTCATGGATAAGTTCTCTTGATCCGTACAGACGGTAATTCGATTGGATTACCATCACTTTTCGGCGCAACTTACGCTCACCAACATCAAATGCAAGCGGGGTTTCCCGCAGGGCAGCGCGACCGGAAAACAAGGTTTTCCGGGATGACGGCGTGCGCCCGAAATCAGGAGTAAGACGATGTTATCGATCCTTCAGCAGCCCTTTGCCCGGCTCTGGCCGGATGTGGATTTTTCGCGTCTCTTCGGCCGCGTCGCGACGCCCAAGCCGGAAAGCATCGACCTGCAGGCCTTGCCGGAAAACCTGCGCCGCGACCTCGGCGTTCTGGATGGCCGCAGCGCGCGGGGAGAGCGCGATCAGGAGGGTGCTTATGGTGCAATTCGCCTGATCACGTCCCAGCGGCCTCTGTGACGGATTTGCGCGTCTCGGATGACAGGGCCGGAGCACTTGCCAACATGCCGCTGATCCAGGCGTGGAAAGCTCTGACCTTTGGTGCATTGCGTCGCGCCGGCGGATAGGCGAGCCAATAGGTTTTGCCGTCGTCGATGCTGATATCGAAGGGTTGGATCAACTGGCCGGATGCCAGCTCACGCTCGAAGAAAAACGGGGCGAGCATGGCCACACCATGGCCGGCAATCGCAGCGTTCGCCTGCAGGTCAAGTGCGCCAAAAGTGTTGAGGTTGATATGCCGTATCTGCCCCGGATCAAGCCCGATATTCTCGAACCATCCGGTCCAGATATCCTTGGTGTCAGAAATCCACGGCAGTTTCAGCAGGTCGGCCGGTTCATTGATGCCGCCAATGCTTTCTGCCAGCCGGGGATGCAGCATCGGCGTGTAATCGAGCTTCATGAGAGGGTGGCAAACCAAACCCTCCCATGGTTTGTCGGAAATATGGATGGCGACATCGGTTGGAATACGATCGCAATCGATCGCACCCATCGTGCGTGTCAGCCGGACGGAAATGCCGGGATTCTGCAGCTGGAAATCACCGAGGTGTTTTGACAGCCAGTGCGAGGCAAAGGTTGGTGGTGACTGGATTTCCAGCGTTTCGCCGGATGCCTGCAATGCGTCCGCCATAGCGTCGGACAGAAGCGCAAAGGCTTCCGTCACCTTGGGCCGCAGGCGTTTGCCACTTTCCGTCAGTTGCAGATCGCGTGGCTTGCGGATGAACACGGTGTCGCCGACGAAATCCTCCAGAAGCTTGATCTGGTAGGTGACGGCCGTCTGCGTCATGCCAAGCTCTTCCGCCGCGCGGGTAAAATTGCCCAGGCGTGCGACCGCTTCGAAAACCCGGAGCGCATTCAGCGGAAAGCGGCGAGACAATTTCATCGATAAGCTCTCTTGATCGTCGCCGATCGTAATCGAATTGGAATTGCCCGACAATCGGGTGCAACCATCACCGCATGCAACCCTTAAAAAAACGATGTGGAGCGACCATGCTGACCGCAATCGCTGACCTTTTGCCTTCGAAACCGCGTCGCGGTTATGAACTGCCGCGCCGGCTGATCGGCCTCCTTGGCTGTGTTTTGCAGGGAAGAGCAAGGCGGAGTGCGGTTTTGCCCGATGACCTCAGACGGGATGTCGGCGTTGCCGAGACCTTGCCGGCCGACCGGGCGGATGTTTTCTGGCAGACCCGGCAGGGATCACGGATGCGAGACCTGCCGTTCTGATCGCTTCTCCTGCCGCACGGCATAAACGGTCAGCAGTTCGGCCGCCACCAGAGCGGCAATCACTTCCGGGCGCTTGTCCTTCACCACGCTGCCGCCGATCGGCAGCACGAGGCGTTGCAGCAGAGCCCGGTCTTCGCCCTCGCGTTCCAGCCAGTGCGCAAAGGTGGCGCGTTTGGTGGCTGAGCCGATCATGCCGATATAGGCGAGATCATGCCGGGCAAGGGCGATGCGGGCGATCAGGAAATCCAGTGCGTGATCATGGGTGAGGATCAACGCTGCACTGCCTGGCGCCATCTTTTCCACCTCGGCTTCCGGCAGTGCCGTCAGCCGGGTATTGATGCCAGCCGGCAGGGAGCGCAGTTCCTCGGCCCGGCTTTCCACCACGCTTACCGTAAAGGGCAGGGGGGAAAGTGCCTGTATCAGCGCGCGGCCGACATGGCCGGCGCCGAACAGGGTAATGTGCGGCAGGGCGGATTTTTCGGCTTCCAGCCGATGACGCAGGTTCTCCGCAAGCTGCGGCGTCATCATGTCGAACGACAGCCGCGTGCGGCCGCCGCAACACTGGCCGATTTCCGGGCCAAGCGGGATATTCATTTCGGCAAGGCCGCTGCCGGCCAGCAGGTCGCGGGCGTTGTCGATGGCCATATATTCCAGCTGTCCGCCGCCGATCGTGCCCCAGATCGCATCCGTTGCAACCAGCATGAACGTGCCGGCATCGCGGGGTGTCGAGCCTTTTGCCTCCGTCACCTCGATGAGGATGCAGGCATGATGTTCAGCAAGGAAATCGAGGGCCGATGACTGGTGCATGGGGGAGACTGTAGCATCGCGGCAAAACCTTCGCATCATCCGGATTTATGTCTCCGTATCGGTTTTTGACGCGTTATACTGGTGTCGTTGCAAGGTGAACCAGCAGTGCGAGTTAGAAATTTATCAGTATTTTACCGATAGATCTTGCGCATTATCAAATGCTGCGCCGCATTACTGCGTGTCTGCGAAAGTTGCATCCGACTACTATGGCAAAAAGAGAATCGATCGCGTCGCTGATCCCGGCGTCGCAGGACATCTATCGCAAGATCGTCTTCGAGATTGCCGATGGCATTATCGGCATCGATTCGCATGGCACGATCCGCCTGTGCAATCCGGCGGCCGAAGCGATTTTTGGCTGGAAGCCGGGCGAACTGCTGGACAAACCGCTGGAGGTATTGTTGCCGGACCGGCTGCATTCCTTCCACCACAAGCTGGTCTCCGGTTTCGAACATGGCGCGGCGGATGCCCGCTACATGGGCCAGCGTGATGCCAACACCGTGGGGCGGCGGGCCGATGGTTCCGAAATCCATTGCGGCATCACCATCCTGCGCACCGAGGCTGCCGGTGAGCCGATGATGATCGCCGTGGTGCGCGATATCAGCGACCATGTCCGTTACCAGAACGATCTCAAGCGGCTGGCGGAAACCGATAGTCTGAGCGGCCTTCTCAACCGCCGCGCCTTTCGCGAGCAGGTGTCGGGCAGCCTGATCCGCGATGCGGCGAAGACCGTGTCGGTGGCGCTGTTCGATCTCGACGGTTTCAAGAGCGTCAATGACCGTTTTGGCCATGATGCCGGCGACGAGGTGATCGTGCGTTTTTCCGAGGTTCTGCGCAGCACCGTTCGCGCCGACGATATTGTCGGCCGCTGGGGCGGCGAGGAATTTATCCTGTTTCTTCCCGGTTCGGCGGAAATGGCCGCTGTTGTCGTGGAGCGGGTTCGTGCGCGCTTCACGGAAATCGAATTCCACTGGGAAGGCCATGAGCCGGTCAATCTCACGGTCAGCGCCGGTATCGTGACGACGCTTGCCGGCGAGGCGCGGCTCGACGATATGGTCACCTGTGCCGACAATGGGCTTTATGAGGCCAAGCGCGGCGGCCGCGACCGACTGGTGTCGGTGGAGATGGAACGGGTGGCGCTGGCCTCCTGAGCGTCCGACCATTCAGGCGGGGACATGTCGCGAATGGCATGGCGAAGCGGGCGGGCATCGGTTATGCACATTGCCACTTCAACGCGTGATCCTGCCGCCCATGAAACCCCGCGACCTTGCCATCTATCTCTTTCTCGCCCTTGCCTGGGGCCTTTCCTTCCTTGTCGTGGTCAAGGTGGTCGATGCCTTCGGGTTCGTCGCCGCCACTTCCATCCGCGGCTTCATCGCCTGCGGCACGTTGTTTGCGATCGCAAAGCTCACCCACCGCCATCTGGATTTCAGTGACGGCTGGCAGCCGTTTCTGGTGGTCGGCGCAACCACGGTGGCCGGTCAGCTTCTCGGCCTTTCCTACGCGATACCGATGATCGGCACCGCCATGGCGGCCATTCTGGTCGCCTCCATCCCGTTGTTTTCCATGGTCATCAGCCAGGTCTGGGGGCTGGAGCGGATGAAGGCGAGCGGCCTGACGGGGCTGGCACTCGGGGTGGCCGGTATCGTGCTTCTGGTCGGTTTTCCGGCGGTGCCGGTGACGAGCGAATTCGTGTTCGGTTGTGCCGCGGCGCTCGCCGCCTGTTTTTCCGCCGCCTTCGGCAGCAATTACGCCGCCCACAAGCTGAAACATACCGGATCCTGGGAAGTCACCATCGGCTCCTTCCTGTTCGGCGGGCTGATTTCTGCGCCGTTTCTTTTTGCCGTGCCGGTGCCGCGTGTGCCGGAAGCGCTCGATATTCTATATCTGCTGATTTCCGCCTGCGTGATGAGCGCCACCACCTATGTTCTCTATTTCAAGCTGGTCGGTTCGATCGGCGCGACCAAGGCGATCAGCGTCGAGTTCGCGGTGACCGTGGTGGCGGTTTTCGTCGGTGCCATCGTGCTGGACGAGCCGCTGTCATCCATCCAGATCGTCGGCGCTGCGGTGATCATTCTCGGCTGCGCGCTGGTGCTGGGCTTGTTTCCGTGGCAGCGGAGCAAGGTGGCGGCAGTGCCCTTGCCGCATCAGGATGGGGTGCCGTGAATATCTGAGTTTGGTTGTATTTTAAAAGCACGATCAACCGAAATGAATTGACTGCCGTGCATGCTGTGGCAATGAGCAATTTCACACTCGTCACACTGCTGATTTCCGGCGCCGTCTTCATGGCGACAGGTGGGTATACGCTTTTGCCACGTCAGACCTATGATCAGAGCTGCGATATCAAGGGCAATATCTCGATCAACTCCGGAGCCAAGATTTATCACGTTCGCGGCCAGGAAAATTATGCGGATACGATTATTCGCACCGAATACGGCGAGCGCTGGTTCTGTTCTGAAACAGAGGCAAGAGCGGCAGGTTGGCGCAAGGCCGGTCGCTGAGTTTACATCGCCTTCAACCTCTCCACTGCCATCAGCACCCGCTCCGGTGTAGCCGGTGCGTCCAGCTTCGGGCAGACGGCATAATCGGCGATGCTCGCCACCGCCATGGAAATCGCCTCCAGAACCGAGATCGCCAGCATGAAGGGCGGCTCGCCGACGGCCTTGGAGCGGCCGATGGTCGGTTCAGTATTTTCCGCCCATTCCGCAAGCTTCACGTTGAAAATGCGCGGCCGGTCGGAAGCGAGCGGGATCTTGTAGGTGGAGGGCGCATGGGTGCGCAGCCGTCCCTTGTCGTCCCACCATAGTTCCTCCGTCGTCAGCCAGCCCATGCCCTGCACGAAAGCGCCTTCCACCTGGCCGATATCGATGGCCGGGTTCAGTGACTTGCCGACGTCATGCAGGATGTCGGTGCGGTCCACCATGTATTCGCCAGTCAGCGTGTCGATCGACACTTCCGAGACGGCGGCGCCATAGGAGAAATAATAGAAGGGGTGGCCGCGGCCGGCCGCGCGGTCCCAATGGATCTTTGGCGTCTTGTAGAAACCGGCGGCGGAGAGCTGTACGCGGTCGTAATAGGCGGCGCGCACCAGCGTGTCGAAGGGTACCACTTCCGTGCCGATCCGCACCCGGTTGGGCAGGAATTCGACGTCGTCTTTATGCACCTTCCACTGGCGGCAGGCGAAATCGACAAGCCGTTCGCGGATCTGTCTTGCGGCATCGTAAGCTGCCATGCCGTTGAGATCGGAACCGGAAGAGGCGGCGGTGGCGGATGTGTTGGGCACCTTGCCGGTGGTCGTTGCTGTGATCTTTACCCGTTCGATATCGACGTTGAACGCGTCTGCCACCACCTGCGCCACCTTGGTGTAAAGGCCCTGGCCCATTTCGGTGCCGCCGTGGTTGAGGTGGATCGAGCCGTCCTGATAAACATGCACCAGCGCGCCGGCCTGATTATAGGCGGTCATGGTGAAGGAAATCCCGAATTTCACCGGCGTCAGCGCAATACCCTTGCGGATCACCGGGCTCCGTTCGTTGAATTCAACGATCGCTTCGCGGCGGGCGCGGTAATCGCTCGACGCCTCCAGTTCCTCGACGATCCGCAGGATGATGTTGTCCTCGACCTCCTGATGATAGGGCGTGGTGGTGCGGCCCGATCCCGGCTGGCCGTAAAAATTCAGCTTTCGGATATCGAGCGGATCTTTGCCCACGGCATAGGCGATTTCCTCGATGATGCGTTCGCCGCCGAGCAGGCCCTGCGGCCCGCCGAAACCGCGAAAGGCGGTGTTGGACGTGGTGTGCGTCATCAGCGGTTTCGAGGTCAGCCGCACATGCGGATAAAAATAGCTGGAATCGGCATGGAACAGCGCGCGATCGGTGACCGGGCCGGACAGATCCGCCGACCAACCGCAACGCGCCGCATAGGTGGCGTCCACCGCGTGGATGCGGCCATCCTCGTCGAAGGCGACGTCGTAATCGACCTTGAAGTCGTGGCGCTTGCCGGTGACGACCATGTCCTCGTCGCGGTCGGGACGGAATTTCACGGGGCGCTTGAGGGTCTTGGCGGCCAGTGCTGCGAGGCAGGCGAACAGATTGCCCTGCGTTTCCTTGCCGCCGAAACCGCCGCCCATGCGCCGTGTCTTCACCTCCACCGCATGGTTGGCGATGCCGAGCACATGCGCCACCATATGCTGGATCTCGCTCGGATGCTGGGTGGAGGACCAGACCAGCACATCCTCATCCTCGCCGGGCATGGCAAAGGCGATCTGGCTTTCGAGGTAAAAATGCTCCTGTCCGCCGATCTCCATCGAGCCCTGTATGCGCAGCGGCGGTTTGTCGATCTCGGTTTCCGGCTCGCCGCGAAGGAGCGTCATCGGCTGGGTGACCAGCTTGCCGCCGTTTTCGAGTGCGCCTTGAATGTCGCTCCAGTGCGGCAGGTCGCGATATTCGATTTTTGCCAGCTTTGCCGCCCGCCGCGCCTGATCGCGGGTCTCGGCGATGACGGCAAAGATCGGCTGGCCGTGGAACCGCACGTCGGTGGTCGCCAGCAGCGGTTCGTCGTGCTGGCCGGTGGAGGCGATGTCGTTGAAGCCGGGCACGTCTTTTTCGGTCAGGACGGCGATGACGCCGGGTGAAGCTTTTACGGCGTCGAGATCGACCGACAGGAGTTCTGCATGGGCGCGCTCGGATAGGCCAAGCGCACCGTGCAGCGTGCCGGCCGGTTCGGCGATGTCGTCGATGTATTCGGCGGTTCCGGTGACGTGTTTATGGGCTGAGTCATGTTTTAGCGAGGTGTGCATCGGGCCGTTGATGACGGATTTTGGGGCGTTGGTGAGCTTGTCCATCAGAGGGTGCCTCCGATTTCGGAGAAAAAGACCCCTCCCCACCCTCCCCACAAGGGGGAGGGCTTAACCCAGCCGCTCCGTTGTGGCTCAATTGAGGCAGACGTTTGCGGCAAGTCTTCTCCCCCCTTGTGGGGGAGATGGCCGGCAGGCCAGAGGGGGCAGGTGGTCGTCGAATGTCTTGTCATCCTCACACCTCCTCCATCTCGAACCGTTGCAGATGCACCGGCGCACCGGCCGTTTCCAGAAAGAACCGGGTCAGCAGGTTTTTTGCGGTCAGGCTGCGATATTCCGCGCTCGCCCGCCAGTCGGTCAGCGGCTGGTAATCCTCGTCGAAGGCAAGGCTTGCCTCGGCAACTGTTTGCCAGCTCCATGGCTGGCCGAGAAGCGCTGCCTCCACCGCCTGCGCACGTTTTGGCGTTGCCGCCATGCCGCCGAAAGCGATGCGGATGTCTCCGACGCATCCCTCGGCATCGATCATCAGGTAAAACGCGCCGCAGAGCGCCGAAATGTCCTCGTCGCGGCGCTTGGAGATCTTGTAGACGGAAAAGAACGCATCCTCGTGCGGATGCGGCACAAGGATCTCTTCGACGAATTCGCCCGGCCGCCGGTCCTGTTTGCCATAGGCGATGAAAAAATCTTCCAGCGGCAGCCTGCGCGAACCTTCGACAGACCGCAGCGTCACGCTGGCGCCGAGCGCGATCAGCGGCGGCGGCGTGTCGCCGATCGGCGAGCCGTTGGCGATATTGCCGCCGATCGTGCCGGCATTGCGCACCTGCGCGCCACCGATCCGGTCGATCAGGTCGCCGAATGCCGGGATTTCCATCTGCAGGGTTTCGAGTGCCTGCGCATAGGTAACGCCCGCGCCGAAGGTGATGCCGGTATCGTCGCTCTCGATCCGCTGCAATTCGGTGAGGTGATTGATGAAGACGACGGGATCGAGCCGGCGCATCTGTTTCGTCACCCACAGGCCGACATCGGTGGCGCCGGCAACGATGGTTGCTTGCGGCGCGTCGGCCAGAATGCCGGCCAGCGCCTCGACACTGCCCGGAATGATCGACCGCGCGCCGTCCTTTTCGACCGCGATCGTGTCGCTCGAAGATTTCAGCGTCCAGAGTTTTGCCATGATGTCGGCGCGGTCGCGCTCCAGCGGGTCGAACAGGGCGCTCGGGCGGGTGAGCGAAACCTGCTCGGCGGCCTTGATGATCGGTTCGTATCCGGTGCATCGACAGAGATTGCCTTGCAACGCGATCTCGATCTCCGACCGATCCGGCTCCTCGTTCGACAGCCAGAGGCCATAGAGCGACATGACAAAACCGGGCGTGCAGAAGCCACATTGCGAGCCATGACAGTCGACCATCGCCTGCTGCACCGGATGCAGCGTGCCGTCTTTTGCTGCCAGATGTTCGACCGTCACCACATGGGTGGCATGCAGCGATCCAAGAAAGCGGATGCAGGCATTGATGCTTTCATAGACCAGCCTGCCTTCTACCAGTCGTCCGACCAGCACGGTGCAGGCGCCGCAATCGCCCTCGGCGCAGCCTTCCTTGGTGCCGGTCAGCCGACGGCGCAGCCGCAGGTAATCGAGAAGGGTTTCCGTGGCTGAAAAGTCGGCCAGCGTGATCTCTTCAGAATTCAGAATGAAGCGTATTGCAGAATTCATGTCGTTCCCCTTGGGCTTGCACCGTTTTCGGTGTCTGTTTTGGCCCTCGAATCCCGATCCTATTGCGCAGTCCAGCCGCCGTCGATGGAAATATGCGTGCCGGTGATACTGCGGGCGGCATCGCTGGCCAGATAAAGCGCGGTTGCGGCCACTTCCTCGATGCCGACGAATTCCTTGGTGGCCTGCAGACGCAGCAGAACCTCGTCCTTCACCTGTGCTTCGCTGATGCCCTTCTCGCGGGCCTGATCGGGGATCTGCTTTTCGACCAGCGGCGTCAGAACGAAGCCGGGGCAGATGGCGTTGACGGTGATGTTTTCCTGCGCCAGTTCCAGCGCCGCCGTCTTGGTCAGGCCCATGATGCCGTGTTTGGCCGCGACATAGGCCGATTTGAACGGCGAGGCGACAAGGCCGTGGGCAGAGGCAATGTTGATGATGCGGCCTTTGCCGGCCGCTTTCATTAGCGGGATGGTGTGGCGCATCGTATGGAAGGCCGAGGAGAGCAGGATGGCGATCAGCTGGTCCCATTTTTCCGGCGGAAATTCTTCGATCCTCGCCACATGCTGGATGCCGGCATTGTTGACCAGCACATCGATGCCGCCCAATTCTTTCGCGGCGGTGCCGATCAGATCCTCGATCTCGTCAGGCCGGGTCATGTCGGCGGGGTGGTAGATGATGCGTCCGCCGGTGAGGGCGCCGAGATCCTGCAGGGTTGCTTCGATCGTCTCGAAAGGCCCAAACCCGTTGATCACGACATTGGCGCCATCGGCGGCGAATGCGCGGGCTATCCCCAGCCCGATGCCGGAGGTGGAGCCGGTAACGACGACGGTTCTTGGCATGCGGTTTCCTCCCGAGCAGCCATGATGCTGCCCGGCAGGTTACGCGTATTTCAGTTCGTCAGGCAATGCATGAGCGGAGTGGCCATCAGGTACGAGGTCATTCGTACCAATGGTCCTTGATCCAGGGCGTCGGCAAGATGTAGTGCCGCAGATAACGAAACGCGCGCTGGCTGCCGCGAATGCGGCTGTCGAACAGCCCCCGCAGATGCGCTAGCGGCGAGCGTGGCGCATTTTCCCCACCGAAACGACCTTCCGCCGCATGTTCGGGATGCAGACCACGCGGGAAAAGCACGACCCGCGCCTTCGGCGGCAGTTTTGGCGCCAGGATGTAGTTCAGAGGAAATGGCCGGCGGCAATCCTGGCGGAAATGCAGGACGGCGTTGCGCGGGAACAATTTTACCCCACCGGGCGCATTGCGGGTCACGAAGCGCTGCTCGAACCTGTATTTGTCGGCGACGCCCTGCGGGTCCGCGCGCAATATGTCCAGCAGTGGCGCCAGTTTACCTATCGGGAAACGCAGCACCGACGATTGTCCCAGTCGCTCGAACGGGGTCGTCTGGTTGCGTGCCATGACGACGTCGTCGGCATCGCCGACTTCGAAGAACACGTCGAGAGAGCCGACGATGACGATGTCGAGGTCCAGGAAGAGGACAGGCCCGGTCAGGGAGCCGAGTTGCGGATACCAAAGCCGGGATTTGCCCCAGATGCCGAGCGTGCGCTCAGGCAATTTCTCGATGGGCAGCGGCGGCAGGTCTTCGCAGCGGATCTCCGGATTGAGACCGGTCTGGATGTCGCTGAAGCACGTGAATGTGAAGGGCGGTGTGATGTTGCGTTTTACCATCGCGTAAAGGCGATTGATAAATTCAGGCCCGTAAGTCATGCCCCAGTTAATGCAAATTATTTGCTTGGTGCCCGAGGTAGCAGCCAGAACATTGTTGGTCATCTAAAAACGGTCTTTCATCGTCGGTTCCGCGTCCATGCGACGTCGGCACCGCCAAGAGCAGGGAGGCGCGCTGCCGGCCTACTTAATGAGGCGTTGGCACGCACGCAAGGCGTGAGAGATGAATTTAGATGGCGTATTGTTGCGAAGCCACTGGCGCCTCGCGCGTCTGTCGGGCCTCAACGAATGTCGAGCGCTTCGCGGATCGCCTCGTCGTTTTCCGTCTGCTGCACCACGACCCCATGCCAGCCGAGGCCGTCATAGTCCTCGTAACCCAGCGTTTTCGCATAGGCGACGATGGAGCCGCTATTGTCGTAATAGCTGCCGGACGCCTGACCGTGCTGGCCAGCCAGAACGAAGTGCGTGAACATCAGTGCCGGATCGGTGCTGGCGATGACCCGGCTCTCGCCATCGAGCAGCATCACCTTCGTGCGTGAGGCGATCTGCGGCGGCAGGTTGGCTTCCTTCTCGACGATTGCCTGGCCCTGGTTTTTCCAGTCGAAATAGACGCCGAGTGTGCCGAGCAATGCACCATCCACCTTGCCGCCCTCGCGTATGCCGGTCGCATAAACCAGTGCGTTCTGTTCGTCATGCAAGGCGCTCGGCTTGACGGTATCGACGATGTAGTCATCGCCGGATTTGGTGCGGCGGGCGGCTTCGAACCACGGATCGCCCGCGAGTGGCCGGTTGATCACCTTGCGCTGGAAGCGCGGATTGGCCGAGGCAATGACCTTGCCGGAGAGGTCGGTCACGACAAGATCGAGATAGACGGTGTAAAAGCGGTTGATGACGCCAAGACGCTCACTGGCAAAGGCAAGGCTTTGCGGGGTCGGTTCCGCCAACGCCTGCCAGAGTGCCGTATCGGTCGCCCACCAGCGCACATCGGCAGTGCGTTCGAAAAGGTTACGAACGATCAGCTGCACCAGTGTTTGTGCCAGATCGGTCAGCCGCACACCTTCCATTTCGTTCACAAGCGCATCTGCCATCTGGCGACTGAGGCCGATGCGGCTGACGACATTACTTTCGAACTTGGCCGCAATGTCGGATGCTACCTGCGCCAGTCGCTGCACTTCGTTGGCGACGACGGCAAATCCCTTGCCCATTTCGCCGGCGCGAGCCGCTTCGATCAGGGCGTTGATGGCCAGAAGCCGGATTTGCCTGACCACATGGGTATTGTCGGCACTGAACCGCTCCAGATCCGTACCGATCGCTTCCGTCACCAGACGGACCGAACGTGGTGTGGCGGCCTGCTTCTCATGCGCATGGGCTTCAACAGGAATCATCGCGAATATCCGAAAGTGGCTGAAAATGAAACGTGACAGTTTGGCACATTTAAGCATTGCAAGATTGTAGAAGTATTAACGATGCTCCCGAAGTCCAAGTATTTTTCATGCTAATTCATTGGGCATATTGATTATTTTGAGATCAGTTCAGGTCTTTCTGATGGAAGCCGATGATGAGTCATAATCGCGCGAGTTGTGAAAATATTAAGCGCAACAGTTGCGAATGTTAAATTTCGAATGATCATTTTCAGCGGCCATCAAGTTTGCCCGTCTATGGTGCTTTCCATTGGAGGAACGCCCATGAAAGAGGCCGATGACATGAACCATGCAGCCACCGCAGACGATTTTACACGCGATACCGCTTACAATAAAAAGATGTCGATTTTCTCGCTGCTCGTCACGGTCCTGTTCGTGATGTTCCCGCGATTGCCGATGCGCTGGTTACCACCGGTACCGCAGCCGGCGCCGGACGTTGCTCCGCGCCATGATGCCGGTCGCGATGAGCCGCCGCGTATCGCCGCCGAGTAACGCCACCGGATTTGATCTGTGACGCCTGCCGACCGATGGTTGACAGGCGTCATTTGCTTCTGCTCAAACCATGTCCGGTCATTTCGGGCTTGAGGAGGAGCGACATGGCGGCTGCCAAGGGTTATGTTCTGGCGATCGACCAGGGCACGACGTCGACACGGGCGATCGTGTTCGACAAGGACATGAAGATCGCCGGTTTTGCCCAGGAGGAGTTTCCGCAATTCTTTCCGAAATCCGGCTGGGTCGAACACGATCCTGAAGACATCTGGTCAAGCGTGCTGTCGACGATCCGCAGGGCGATCGCCAATGCCAAGATCAAGGCCGGCGAGATCGCCGCCATCGGCATCACCAACCAGCGTGAAACCGTTGTCGTCTGGGACCGGGAAACCGGCAAGCCGATCCACAATGCCATCGTCTGGCAGGATCGCCGCACGGCGCGCGATTGCGAAAAGCTGAAGGCCAAGGGGCTGGAGAAGAAATTCGTCCGCCGCACCGGCCTCATTCTCGATCCCTATTTTTCCGGCACAAAACTGTCCTGGCTGCTGTCCAACGTCAAAGGCGCGCGGGCAAAGGCGGAAAAGGGCGAACTCTGCTTCGGCACCATCGATACGTTTCTGATCTGGCGGCTGACCGGGGCTAAAAGTTTTGTCACCGATGCCACCAATGCGTCGCGCACACTGATCTACAACATCGCCGACAACCGCTGGGACAAGACACTTCTCGATATCCTGAAAATTCCCGCCGTCATGCTGCCGGAGGTGAAGGATTGCGCCGCCGATTTCGGCATCACCGAAGAGGCGCTTCTGGGCGCCGAAATCCCGATCCTCGGTGTGGCCGGCGATCAGCAGGCGGCGGTGATCGGTCAGGCCTGTTTCGAACCGGGCATGGTCAAATCCACCTATGGCACCGGTTGTTTTGCCGTCCTCAACACCGGCACCCAGATGGTACGCTCGAAAAACCGGCTGCTGACGACAATCGCCTATCGCCTCGATGGCAAGACGATCTATGCGCTGGAAGGGTCTATCTTCATCGCCGGCGCCGCCGTGCAATGGCTGCGCGATGGTCTGGGCATCGTCGACAAGGCGTCCCGCACCGGTGAACTCGCGGCCAAGGCCGATCCGCAGCAGGAGGTTTACCTCGTGCCGGCCTTTACCGGTCTTGGTGCGCCGCATTGGGATGCGGATGCACGCGGTGCGATGTATGGCCTGACCCGCAGCACCGGCCCGGCGGAGTTTGCCGCCGCAGCACTCGAAGCCGTCTGCTTTCAGACCCGGGATCTGCTCGATGCCATGCACAAGGACTGGCGCTCCGCATCGGGCGAGGAAACCGTTCTGCGCGTCGATGGCGGCATGGTTGCCTCCGACTGGACGATGCAGCGGCTGGCCGATCTCATCGATGCGCCGGTGGACAGGCCGACCATTCTGGAGACGACCGCACTCGGTGCTGCCTGGCTTGCCGCCAGTCGCGTCGGTCTGTGGCCGGATCGTAAAACCTTTGCCAAGACCTGGGCGCGTGAACGGCGGTTCGAGCCGGAGATGGATGCGAAGACCCGCAAGGCGCGTCTGGCGGGGTGGAAAGATGCCGTCAGGCGCACTTTAAGTCGCGCCTGACGCTTCGGATTTCAGGTGAGAACGTAATCGACCGGCTGCGGCAAAGGCGGCAGGTCGGTTTCGCCCAGGGCCTCGCGCAGATTGTGTTCGATGACGGCGGCAAGCGTCGTGATCGGCAGGTCGTTCGGTCCAAGCCCGAACGGTTCCTCCAGCTCGTCACCCAGAGCGTCGAGGCCGAAGAATGTGTAGGCGATCAGCACCGTCACAAACGGCATGCCCCAGCCCAGCAGGTCTGAAAAACCGAAGGGCAGCAGAAAACAGAAAAGATGCGCCGTGCGGTGCAGCAGCAACGTGTAACCGAAGGGCAGCGGCGTGAAGCGGATACGCTCGCAATTGGCGACCGCGATGCCCATCTGCTGAACGTTTTCATCCAGCATTTTCAGCTGCATATCGGTCAGCATGTCGTCGCGGCGCAGGATGGCCAGTTGCCGTGAAATCTGGTTCAGCACCACTTCCGCCGGCATTTTAGAGGCGATGATGGCGGTGCGGATGTCTTCCGGCAGAACCGGCGTCACGGTCTGCTGCCCATCCGGGCGCAGATAACCGACCAGAACATGCGGCAGCGCGATCGTCAGGTCGATCAGCGAGCGGCGTGCCGTCTCGCCGCGCTCGCCATGCAGTTCCGCCAGCATGACCGACTGCCGGGCGAGCCCTCGGGCCGCATAGATCAGCTGGCCCCAGCATTTGCGCGCCTCCCACCAGCGGTCGTAACAGGCATTGTTGCGAAAGCCGAGAAAGACGGAAATGGCGATGCCGAACAGCGCGAACGGTGCGCCAAGCGAACCGGGCACCAGCCATGGCAGATCACGATGACCGGCGACAACGATGGTTGAGACGGCAAAGACGAACAGCATCTGCGGCAGGATCCGCATGATGATCGAGCCTTTGACAATGAAGAACAGTTTGAAAAGGGAAGGGCGGGGACGGACGATCATCGGAAAGCTCGACAGGCAATGGCATGAGGATGGGTATCCTTGCGAATCGTCAAGGAATGCCTGTCCCTATAGGCTCAATGCCGGCCGAATTTCATCGCCTTGTCGACAGATGGCTGCGGCGTATTGAAGCAAGCGGTCAGTCGCGGCTGTTCGGGCCGACTACTTGATCGTCTCGCCCGGATAAACGCCCCAGAGCGAGGCCTGTTCGACATAGCCCTTGAGATTGTGCCCGATCAATGACACCTCGCACCAGTGGCCATCGCACTCGTTGATTGACATGCGCACCTTGGCTTCCAGATCGGCAAGGATCGTCGCCCGACTGGAGGCTGAGCGATGGAGCGGCACCGTCGTTTCGATCCACGGCCCGATGACTGCCGTGCGGCGGCCGGACAGAAGCGGGGCGTACATCCAGCCGCTTATGCCGTCATAATCGCGCACCTGCCGCCAGTTGCCGAATTCCTCGGTGATCTCCATCGGCAGGCCTTGCGCCTTGTAGACCCAGCGGCTGCCATAGTCGGTCGAGGGGCCGACACGCATGCGCGAATTGGCGAATTTCAGCGACACGTATCGCGGCACCGGAAAACCGGTTTCCCGGCCTTTCTTCCAGCCGGCATTAAATGCGGGAGCCGCCTCCACGGGATCGCTGACGCTTGCGGGAGCAATAAAAGCCGCCGCCAGCGCCACGCCGACCAGAACAGCCGAAAAAGCCACGGCAAGTGTGCCATGGCCTTTCCCGCGTTTTTTTCCGGTCGGGTGTTTGTGTCGCGGCCGCATCGGCGCGTTCGTCACGTCAATTGCAGCGGTTGGCTTCGTTAAGCGCGGCGGTGACGCCGGAGAGCGAATAGGAATATTGCGTGTTGGTGCCGCGCGCCGATGTGGCGTTGAGGCTCATGCTGCTGCCGCCGCGCATGGCGGTGACCATGGCCGGTTCGCGATCCTTGTTGCGCACCCAGGCAGCATTGTCCTTGGGCTGCATGTCAAAACTGTTGCCGTCGATATTGACGGTGACATCGGAGGTCGAGCGCAGATCGTAACCCATGATCGCCTGCGGCATGACGGCGCCGCCGTTCTGTGGCGCGACGATGAAGAAATTGTCGCCGTGATTGACGGAGGCGGGCTGCGAGGAGGTGGGTACGCTGAGTGCGTAACAATGTTTCTGGCCGCCGCTCTCATAGGAATAGACGCCCCATGCGTCGAACTGCTTGACGCGGGCGGGCTGTGCCTGCGCAGCGGCAGCGGCGAGAAGGGTGATGGAAACTGCAGCGGAAATGGACTTGACGAGCATCGGATGTCCCTGACGATTGGTGTTGGCATAAAGGTCTGGACAGACCGGCCGGCGAGGCCCGATCAAAGGCGGGCCGGGTTACTCATTAGTTAAAATCTTATCTTTCTGCTGTTCAAGGAGCCTCACGAAGCCGTGAAGTCGCCGCAATACCGCCGTTTGTTGGCCATAGAGGCATCGCAATAGGCGTGTCGTTAAACACGCAATGCTAAGGCGGGGACAAATGGCAAAGGTGATTGCATCCACCATTGCCGAGAGGATAGTGTCTCCCGCCATGGGCTGGGTCTGGTCGGTTGTGCATATTATGCGCGGCCCGAACGCATCGATGGGACGATAATGCGCATGATTTCCGTGGCCCGCAGCCGCCTTTTCCATATTGTTGCCGGCCTGCTTTTCGTGGCGCTCAGCATGTCCGCCAATGCCGCGCGCGCCGGTTACGCGCATTTCATCGTCGATGCCAATTCCGGTGAAGTGTTTGCGGCGGAAAATGCCGATGTCCTCAATCACCCGGCATCGCTGACCAAGATGATGACGCTCTATCTCGCCTTCGAGGCGATCGGGCAGGGGCGTCTCTCCTGGGACCAGCAGATCATCATGACCCCGAATGCAGCGGAAAAGATCCCTTACAAACTGGGGATCGGGGCCGGCAAGCCACTCACGGTGCGTGAAGCCGTTTATGCCACCGCCATCCGCTCCGCCAACGATTCCGCCCAGGCGATCGGCGATCATCTCGGCGGCAGCGAAGAAAACTTTGCCCGCATGATGACGCTGAAGGCACGGGCGCTCGGCATGCGCAGCACCGTTTTCCGCAATGCCTCGGGCCTGCCCGATGCGGCGCAGGTGACGACAGCGCGCGACATGGCCGTGCTGGCGGCGGCGCTGATCCGTGACTATCCGCAGGAATACCGCATCTTTTCCGAGCGCTCTTTCAATTTTCGCGGCCGCACCATCCGTGGACATAACAACCTGATGTATCGCTACGCCGGCATGGATGGCGTCAAGACGGGTTATGTCGATGCCTCCGGTTTCAACCTCGTCAGCGCGGTCAACGAGAACGGCCGCCGCATCATCGGCGTCGTGATGGGTGGCAAGACCGCCCGTAGCCGCGATGCGCAGATGGAAGCATTGCTTGACCGTGCGCTTGGCCGCGAAACGCTGGTGGCCGGTGCGGATGCCAAGCGTTCTGGCGCCGGTGTCGTCGCGGCTGCTCCGGCAAACGTGCCAAAACCGTTCCGCGATCCTGCGACCACCGAGGTTATGGCGCAGACGAAACTGGCCGGAAAATCGGTCTCAAGCCTGCCGGGTGTTTCGCGCGCGGCGCCTGTGCCGACTCTGGCTCTGGAAGCGAATGCACGCTCGAGCGCGCAGGACGGTATCGCGGCCATCGCACCATCGACGCCGGGGGCGGCCGTTGCCTCTGCCGATCCGAACGGCTGGCGGGTGCAGATTGCCGCTGCCGGCAGCCGCAGCACGGCATCGCGGCTTCTGACCCGTGCGCAGGCCATCCTCGCCGATCATTTTGGCGCCGTTGCGCCTCTGATCAACGAGGCCACCAGCACGTCAGGCGCGGCGATGTTCCGTGCGCAGCTGGTGGGTTTTGGTGATCGCCGGGGCGCAATGGCAGCCTGCAGCGCCCTGCAGCAATATGCGGTGGAATGTTTCGTGCTTCAGGGAGCCGGCTGACGGGGAGGGAGCAGCTCTCAGCTTCACTCCCTCGCATGGCTTTCACTTTTTGACCGGCTCGTTCATGGCCCAGAGCACGCCGAACGGGTCACGCAACTGGCCGTAACGGTCGCCCCAGAACATCACCTGCAATTCGGTGACGACGGCAAAGCCGCCATCGACGGCCCGTTTCCACCAGAAATCGATATCCTGAACCGGCAGCATGACCGTAAACGCCTGCGGTTTTTCCAGCGCATAGCCATAGTCCGGGTAAGGATCGCTCAGCATCAGCGATGAGCCGTTGATATAGACATGCACATGCATGGTGCGGCCTTGTTCATCCGGCGGATGCGCGCCGGCAAGTTCGGCACCGAGCGCCTTGCCATAGACTTCGGCCGCCTTCATGGCGCCGTCCACCTGCAGATAGGCAACGATGCCGCCCTTGACGGGTGCCGGCTGCTGTTCGCCTGTGCCTTGTTCGATTGCGTTTTCCATGTCCTGATCCTCCTTGCCATGGCCTCCCGTTTCGCCGGGATATCTTTAGGACGCAGTGGGAAGCGGTAAGCCGACAGTCGGCACAACATTTTTTAAGGTGCCCACTGCGCAAAATCCTTCGTCAGCGCCTCATAGGCATCCATCGGCGGAAATTCTGCAAAGCTGCGGACGGCACCGGTCTCGGCCCATGGAAATTTCGTCGAGGTATAGGTTTCGATATAAGGTGCGAACCAGGAGGCATCGTCCAGCATGGTCGGGCGAATGTTGACGAACCAGTCCATGCCGACCGGCTTCGTGAAAAGCCAGCTCTTGCAGCGCGGACAATGATAGTGGCGGGTATCGTCGCCATGGGCGCCGCCGATCACCGGCTCGCCCGCCGTGATCTCGAAGCCGCTGGAAGGGATGGCCGCCGAACAGGAAAAGGCGCTGGCGCTCATCTTCTGGCAGCCGCGGCAATGGCAGGCCATGGTAATCATCGGCGGCGCGCTGATCTTCAGGCGCACCTCGCCACAGCGGCAGGACCCTTCGATCGGCAGGTTTGGCATCGGCATGGCTATCTCCCTTGTCTATATCAGGGAGATAGCGCGTTCATTGCCTGAAGTCAGGCGGGGCGTTTGGGAATATCCAGACCGCGCTCGACTGCCGGCCGGGCAAGGCCGCGTTCCAGCCATTTGGGCACGGTCTTCAGTTCGTCATACTGCACAAGTTCACCGGCACCGTAGAAGCCAATCAGGTTGCGCACCCAGCCGAGCATGGAAATGTCGGCGATGGTGTATTCGTCGCCCATGATCCAGTCGCGGCCCTCCAGCCGGGTTTCGAGCACGCGGATCAGGCGGGCGCTTTCCTTGGCGTAACGGTCACGCGGGCGTTTGTCTTCAAAATCCTTGCCGGCGAATTTGTGGAAGAAACCGAGCTGGCCGAACATCGGCCCGAGCCCGCCCATCTGGAACATCACCCACTGGATGGTCTCGTAACGCTTCGCCGGATCGACGGGCAGAAGCTTGCCGGTCTTTTCGGCGAGATAGATCAGGATGGCGCCCGATTCGAACAGGGCGAGCGGCGCGCCGTTCGGGCCATCGGGATCGAGGATTGCCGGGATCTTGCCGTTCGGGTTGAGCCCCAGATATTCCGGTCCCCAGGTTTCATCTGCGCCGATATTGATGAAATGCGGCTCGTAGGGCAGGCCCGTCTCTTCCAGCATGATCGACACTTTCACGCCGTTCGGCGTCGGTGTCGAATAGAGTTGCAGGATGTTCGGATCCTGCGCGGGCCATTTTCGGGTGATTGGAAATGCGGACAGATCGGCCATGGGTTTCCTCATGCGTTATTGGCTTCGCAGACGGCGGGACTCACGCTTTGTCCTGCCGCGTAATGCGCAGAAGATCACTCGTGCATTGCCTGATCAAACATTTTCCATTTGAACGACGCACAAAAAAACGCCGCAAGACAGGGAGCTTGCGGCGTCAACAGGGTTGCAGTCGGTATTTTCGTGTCACGGGCAAGGCAGGCCGTGACGCGGTCATCAGGCCGCGCGGAATCGTGCGGCAAAATTCTTCAGAGTTGCGGTCGTCGCATCGGTACCGGGATGTTGATGACGGTGCCGGTAAAGATCTGGTCGGCCGGCTGCGCTTCGCCGACAGCGGCGACTTTCTGCGGCATCGGCTGCGGTGTAGGGTTCGCGATGATGGCATCGTTTGCAGCGGTCTTGGTGTCGTCGTCGGCAAGGCTCTTGTCGAGCAGCTCGTAAGCGACGCGTGCGCCTTCCTTGGCGCGGTAACCGAGTGCCGTGAAAGTTTCGGCACCCTTGACGCAGACATCCGGCTTTTCGATGCACAGCGAGGATACATAGTCATAGGCGCCGGTTGCGGCGGCAATGGCGCTGCCCATTTCGAACGGCTGCGGGCCGTTTGCCTCGTCGCTATGGGCGCTGAAATAGGACAGGGCAACGAGGCCGAGACCGAAATAAGCGCTACCCTTGATCAAAAACCACATATTATTACCCGTTTCGCCCTGTTGTCGGCTGCCGGTTCTTGCCCGGTTCTGACGCTCACCTTAGGCGCCATCCCCGAATGCCGGCTTATGGCAGAGCCGCGAATTTTCGCAAAATTTGTATCGAATTTTATCTTTTCAAATGCCTGTGCGTATTCGACACACATTCGATGCTTGTTTGCGTCAAACTTTAGCGACCTCTGTTAAGCATATTTATGGCGGGCGAGCCCAAAGTCACGAGTGTTAACAGGCGAATGCGCTGCCCAAATTATTAACGCGAACCGGAAAATTCAGGCAAATCCGTCGCTTACGCCGCGTTAACCATGTTGGGAAAAGTACCCTCAAAAAGCGTCGGAAAGTCATGTTTGGGCCTCGCCGGATAGCGCAGGCAGGCCATTTTTATCCTTTCCTTAAGCCGCCGACGCCTATTGTCGGTGTCATGAAAACCGTGAATTTTTGGGTCCGGGCGTGCGTGTATTGAGTAACATCGGCTTGAGGGTGGTCGCGACAGTCGACCATACCGCGGTTCGCTGGCTACAGCATCTCGGCGAGGGGGATGGAGCCCGTGCGGGCGAGGTTGTCGCATTGCGTTGCCTTGCCTTTGCGGCACTGCCTTCCTTTGTCATCGTGCCGCTTCTGCTCGTCACCGTCATGGCGCCGTCGCTGGCGCTGCCGCTTGGCGTGGCAATCGTCCTGTCCTTCTTTCTGGCGCTGGCAACGGCGGTCATCGCCCTGCCGCGTTCGCGTGCCGACCGTATGGATGCGCCGGTGATGGATATCGACAGGATCATGTTCGATGCCTGCCCCGGTCTTGCGCTTTATGCGGATGCTTCCGGTCGCATCCAGCGCGCCGGTGGGCGCGAACGCAGCCGCATGCCATCAATGCTGATCGAGCCGGTCGGCCTGACGCTCTCCGATATCGTCCATGTATCCGATCGCATCGCTGTCGTTCAGGCATTCGATGCGCTGAGGCTCGGTGCGCAAAGCGCTATCGTCGACGCCCGTATCGAACGCCCGGTCGATCCCGAAACGGGTCGCCAGTTCATGTCGTCGCGACTGGACATGAGCGCTGTGCGCAATGATCTCGGCGACCTCGCTGCCGTCTTCGTGCAGCTGCGTGACATTTCCGAAGAGATGAAGCTGCGCGAGGAAATTCGGCTCGGTGCCGAAGAAGTGCGCTCGGCACATGAAGCCAAGTCGCGTTTCCTGGCCGCCGTCAGCCATGAGCTGCGCACGCCGCTCAACGCCATTCTCGGGTTCTCCGACGTGCTGGCCGGCGAATATTTCGGCAAGCTCGCCAATGATCGCCAGCGCGAATATGTCGGCCTGATCCGCCAGTCGGGTGCGCATCTGCTTTCGGTGGTCAACACCATGCTCGACATGAGCAAGATCGAGGCCGGCCGTTACGAGCTGATGACCGAACCCTTCCTCATCGGCGATGCCGTCGAGGCCTGCCGCGCCATGCTCGACCTGCAGGCGCGTGAAAAGGGCGTGACGCTGACGACCCGCATCCAGCGCGATCTTGGCGAAGTCACAGCCGATCGTCGCGCATTGCAGCAGGTGCTGATCAATCTGGTCAGCAATGCCATCAAGTTCACCGATGCCAATGGTGTCGTCTCCATCGATGCGACCCTTGCCGGCAACGATCTCGTCCTCACCGTCAGCGATACCGGTATCGGCATCGCCGCCGACAAGCTCGGCCAGATCGGCCAGCCTTTCGTGCAGGTGCAGGATCATTATGTCCGCTCGCACGAGGGCACGGGTCTTGGCCTGTCTCTGGTCAAGGGGCTTGTGGCGCTGCATGGCGGCAAGTTCGCGATGGCAAGCCATCCGGGCGTCGGCACCGTTGTGACGATCGTGCTGCCAGCTGATGGCACCGGTGTCGTCGATGCGGAAGCTGCCGCCGATATCGCCTTCGAATTTCCGCCGCGCCTGACTTCGGCTGTGGAAAACCAGCGTCTCCTTGCTCATGACAAGATCAATTCGGTAAAAACCGACCAGACAGATATTCAGGCACAGGACTTTGCGGATGAACGCGCCGAAGCGAAAATCGCCTGATCGCAAGAAGGGCTCGGCCAAGGCCAAAGGCAGGCAGCCGGCTCTCTTCATTCAGGCCATCTATATGGTGGGCAGCTTTGCTGCGCGTTATCCACGCGTGATCGGTGGCGGCGCCTGCTTTGCCATCATTTTCGGCTTCGTTTCCGCCAATGCGCTCTGGTACCAGCCCGGCGGCCATCCGTCACCTTTCCTGCGCACCCGCGACGTCGAGGATCCGAACGGTATTCCGGGCTATCGTCTTGCACGGCCGCAGCCGCCTGCCGATGTCACCACGTTTCGTATCGAGCGTGCCGATGACAGCAAGCTGGTCACGGCAACGCCGACAGCACCTGGCGCAACCGCACAGCCGAACCCGCTCGTTGCCGACATCCAGCGCGAACTGACGCGCCGGGGCCTCTATGATGGTGCAGCCGATGGCGTGATCGGAACGCGCACGGAAGCGGCAATCCTGTTTTTCGAACAGACGGCCGGTCTGCCGCAGAGCGGTGCGCCGACTGCTGAAATCCTCACTGCTTTGCGGGCAGAACCGCAGGCGACGCCGCCGATTGCAGAAACGCAGCCGCAGCACGCGGTGCCGTCTCCGAGCGAACCCGTGGCGCCGCAGCTTGCGAGCCGCCCGGTCCCCAAACCGCGCCCGACGGAAAACCTCAAGGGCGAGGATCCTGTCGCTGCTGCCATTCGCGCCGCCGAGGGCGGCTCCAAAACGCCCGCCGCCATTCCGGCCAAAGTGACGCCCGCTTCCGCACGTCCTGAAAATGCCGCGATCCGCACCGCCGATAACCGCGCGCCGATCACTGGCACAGGTCTTCCGTCGCCGGATATGGTGCAGCAGATCCAGCGCGGTCTTGCCAATATCGCCTATACGGATGTGTCGGTGGATGGTGTGGCGGGCTCGCAGACAAAGGCGGCAATCCGCCATTTCGAGCGCCATTACCGGCTGCCGGAAACCGGTGAGCCGAACGAGATCGTTCTGAAGAAGCTGAAATCCATCGGCGCGCTTTAGGCGCGCCTTTTTGCTCTACACCGAGCGCCGATCAGGGGCGCTGCTGGGCAAACACGATCATCTGCCAGACGACGGCACCGAGAAGATCGTGTCGATGATGATTTGCCGGCAGAGCGCCGCCCTTGCCAACGGCGGTTTCGTCACCGCAGGTCTTGCAGCGATAGATGCCGCCATTGGCCACGATCTGGCCGGGCTGCCAGTCGCGGTCGAAAGCCGGAACGTTACTTTCGCGCAGAAAATTCTGGTATTTGAACTGTGCCATTGCAGACCCGTGTGCCGGCATTTTCGGATGCTTGCATGCCGTTGCTGCCTGCCGGAATGGTAGCAACAGGCTGACTATGCCGGACGTAATATTGACAATTGATGAAATGCCGCGGACGGCGGCTCCATTTCGCGTTTTGCCTCAATGGGTTCCGCTTGCGCAGGCAATGCGTTAAGAAGGCCGGATGCGTATCCGTTCCGACATTTTCGTTTCCGCCCTGATCCGTCGCGGCTTTTCTGCCGGTGGATTTGCGGCCGTCGTGCAAAAGGGTGCAGAGGCGGCGGGTGCCATTTTCATCCGCCAGCGGTTTCGCGATGGGCTGGAAAGCGTCTATGGCCCGGCCCCTCAGACCTTTGCCCGCGATGACGATGGCATGCGTCGCTTCGAGGCGCGGTTGGCGCGTGCTGAACCGTCCGCCGTCGATGCGGTTGTGGGGCGCGAAAGCCGGTTTGACTCGGATCTCTGGGTGGTGGAACTGGAGCTGGACGAGATCGGTGATCTCTTCGAGATCGTGAAACCCGACGAAGCTTAGCGACGACCGCCGCTGGCGCGTGCGGTTGTCGGTGCGGCTTCGGCCGGTGCCGCCTGAGCGAGCTTACGATCCTCATAGGTGTAACGATCGGCGCGGCCCCAGGCTTCCACCCGGCGGCCGCATTCATCGGCATCCAGCCCGTCCCACAGCCCCTCTGACTGCGGCACGTCGCCTTCCAGCTCATCGAGGTGGCGGTAAAGACGCTCGAGGATCAGCAGGGCTTCGTTGCGCGGCATGCCCATGGCTTTCAACGTGGTTCCCAGCTGTCGTCCGGAAATGTCGAGCATGATGCGCTCCGCAAGCCAGCGGCTGGCGGACAGCGCGTCGGCGAGCGTGGCCGCAAAAAGTTCGGCTTCGCGATTGCGGGCAAACCGCACCAGCAGTGCTTCCTGCATGGCCGTGAGCGTGCGCAGGCCAAGCCGGTCGCTTTCCGGCCGCACCACATGGGCTGCCATGGCGCGCAAACGCTCGCGCAGGGCTTCGTCATCGCCGGAAGGCGCGGCATCGAGCAGCGATCGCTGCGCTTCCGGCGCCTTTGGCTTTTCGGCTGCGCTCTTGCTGTCGTCGAGTGCGTGGCGCAAACCGACAAGTGCATCGATCACGGTCGGTGAAAGGTTTTCGCGGCGCACGATGGCGCGAACATGGGCGGCACCCTGTGTACGGGCGATGGTGATCAAGGTCTGGTCATCCAGACATTTCGACGTGGCGATGAATGGAGCGGAGATCGTGATCGGCTGGCTGGCGATAAAAAAGGCGACGGCAGCGGGGACGTTGGCCGACTGCGACAGCGCGGCGACTGCCTGGCGGCGTGCCTCTTCGCTGGAATTGGCAAACAGCGGTTCGAACAGTTCGGCAAATTGGCGCAGCTCTGACCTGGACGGGCGCTCGAGCCCTTCGAAGCTCGTCACGGTGGCCATGAGAACCACATCCTTCCTACGCATGGCCTGCGGCCTTTCAAGTTCCCGAAACCGGTCCACGGATAAATCCAACAACGCAATACTTTGACACCGAAACCGCCGGGTTTTGCGCCCCGTGGCGGGAGGACTGGCTTTAGACATCGCTTGACCGCGGGCCATGGCCCTGCCGCAAACACCTGTCTCACCATGAGGCAGAAGCTTAGGCAGATCACGGTTAATGAGCGGTGAAGACTGGCCGGTTTCGGGACGGAATGTCGTTTGTGTCACCAGGCAAATGGTTCTCTGCAGCTTTCCCGAATTTTTGTTCTCGTCAGCCGAACCGAAGCGGCACTCATGCGTTTTCTTCGCGGGCCTTGCGTTAGCGCAAGCCTGGCACAACTTTTAATAGGGATAAAGTGGCTTATTAGCATTAGCGAATTGTTAATCATCCAGGCCGAGACTGACGTGCATGCCCCGAAATATAAGGGTTGTTGGCGATTTCATCGCAGGCACCCTTGAGTTGCGGAGGCTTCTTGAAACGGAAAATCCGAAAATTCGGCAACTTCCGGTTTCAGGTCAGGATGGAATGTCGCTAAGTCCCGTTCAGGAAGAACCGGACATGCTGACGAGAAAGGCGCAGATGCCCCGGAAACGAGGATGCGCCGGCCCCTGAAAAGGGCAGGGTGAAATCGGTCCGTCCTTCATCCGTCTCGAAACCCCAATGGAGACGTGTAATGGCCAATGTAATTGTCCTGAAAGCATGGCGTGAACAGCATCCCGGCAGAGTTCCGGCAAGATCGCCGCATACCGCACCGGCAAAGGTGTTGATCTACACCGGCGTTCGCTATGAGCGGCGCGAAGTGAACGATCATCGCTCCATGGATCTGGCGCCGGTTCGGGCCGAGCAGAACTGAGAAAAAAACGACGGAGTTCCGTCGCGGGCGCTTAACGCCATTCCGCCGGCAGGCAGCCGGCAGAGGACAGAAAAGCTGCGGCCATGGGCCGGTAGCTCGGTTGTGGTGCCATGGCCCGCAACACCGCATACCCTTGCGTCAACGGGGTCTCGATAAGGATGGACTGGTTCAGTCCCTCGGGCATCGCCTTGCGCAGGGCCGTGGCTTGCAGCGGCGTGGCGACGATCACATCCAGCTTGCCGCCGGACGATGTTCGGTCGTTGATCGAAAACGTCTCGTTCGATGCCGGATCATAAACCGCCAGCGACCAGAACGGCACGCCCGAACCCGCGCTGAACCGCACCGGACGCTCTTCCGTATCGAAGGAACAGACGGCGGTTTCGAGGAACGGATCCTCCTGCGCCAGACCGGCATCATCGGGTTTCTGTTCGAGAATATGGAAGGTGAACGGCTCACCCTCCGAAATCACACGGCTATAGGCGTCACGATCGCTGAAATACGGCAGCGACAGCACGATGACGAGATGCAGCAGCGCCGCGCCGACAAGGCCGACGACGATGGCAAGCAGGATTTTAAGCATTGCCGCACCCGATTTTCTGCACTTTCGGCATGGACAGGTCGATCAGGCCGGAACTGCCGGCGGTCGGGGTGTCGAACAGCGTCAGGACCAGCCGGAAAGGCTGATGCGGCGCAACGGACAACCAGTTTCCGGGCTGGGCGGATGCGGAGATATCGACGGAAAAATCACCATTGGCACCGCGCAGCACCGTGCGGGAATTGAGCGCTGCCGGCAGTTCGGCACTTTCGGAGGGCGGCCGCCCGTTGGCATCGTTGGTGAACAGCGTCCACAGCCGCGCCGGTGGCGTATGTCCGGTCATCCGATAGGTGCAATTGCCATCAAGGCGGGCGCCGGTTTCATCGACAGCTGCGGTAAACGTCAGACCTTCGGCGGTGCCGTAAAGCAGCTTGCCGGCATTGGCGCGGTGCGATTTTGCATAAGGATCGGCATCGGCAGTCTGCGCGCGTGGAAAAGCCTCCCAGGCGCCGAGCTTGATCGCACCGAACCCGATCGTGGCCTCAAGCGCCACCAGCGTCGACCAGATGCCGCCGCCGAAGGCGATGGCAAGCGAAATGGCAATGAGAAGGGGAACACGCAGCACGTTTTATTCTGGACCTCGCGGACGGTGGCCGAGGATTAGCATTGATTCTGGCTGGAAGGAACCGGGGAGGGTGCTGCCATGCGCCCTTATGCCCGAATGATCCTGCTTTCTCGCGGCAGATGCTTTTGCCAAACCAGTGATCCGGGGCTATCAAGTCTGTGCCCGCCATGTTTCGCGGCACAAGGAATTTTCATGCACTGGTACGATTTCCTGAAGCGGCTTGTCACATTGCGTGGCAAGGCGCCGAGCGATACGCAGGCGCTCCAGGATGCTGACGATGATCGTCTGATTGTCTTTCTGCGAGCGCAGGACGATCCTTTGCAGTTTGCATCAATCGAAAGAGAAATCCGCAATGGTTTTCATCTGTTCCACTGGATGGATGGCAGCCGACATCATGGTGATCGTCGTGAGGCCGGATCTGTGTCGCTGGCCAGGCGTCCCGAACTGGCCAATGCGTTCATCTTTCACGGCGACGGGCGTGTCCGCGAGGTGGCGCTCAAGGTGCTGGATGGTGCGATTACCCTGCCTGTGGTCTTTTACGGGCTTGTGTCGCGCCTCAATGACTGGTCACCAGAGGTCCGGGCCGCCGCCAGGCAGACATTCGCGCGCTGTTTTGACAAGACGTCCATAGAGGTTTTGCTTCCGGCTGTGTGGGTCTTGCTGATCAATTCGAGGCACTGGCTTCGTTGGGCCGGTACAAACGATTTTCGCGAAGCAGTTATGGAGCGTCGCGATCTTGTTGAGGCATTGGTGAACCGCCTGGTATCGGAAAAACGCAGCAAAGCGGGCGGTGTTTTCGGGATCGTTTGCCAGAGCCGGCATGTCGATCCGCTTTTGCCCTTTCTTGCCGTGCATGCAAGCCAACCGCATATCAGGGCCATTGCCGTGAACTATCTGAGTGCCGCTTACGTGCGTTTTCCGTTGGGGACGTGGTCGCGGCAATGGGTGGACAAGTCTGCCGGCATGTTCCGGATGGTCCCCGACATGGGCGAACGGTCTGTCGGCGGCTATGATGTGAGTTCGGTCGTCGCGTGTGCCCTCGGTGACCGTGCCAATGCGGTTCGCAAGGAAGCCCTTGATGCAGTGATCCGGCATCGCCGGGATCCGGGTTTCCAGCCGTTGATTGTCAGATGTCTCAAAGAGCTCTCTGGCGACCCGAAGCCGAGCATCCAGTTTCGCCTGGAATATCTGCAGAGGATGCTGGCGGAAGAAACTCAACAGGGCCTTGGTACGGACGGATGAAACCGCCGCCTGGGCTATTTTCGCTGCCGCTCCCCCAGCCACCCATTCACGACCTCTGCCAGCCTTTCCGGTTCTTCCAGCGGTATCATGTGACCGGTCCCTTCGATCACCGCAAAAGCCGAGCCGGAAACTCCCTCATGCAGTTCAAGCGCTTCCTCGCGTGATCGCAGCCGGTCCTCATCACCCGAGATGACCAGCGTCGGGCAGGTGATCATCTGCAGCTCTTGACGCTCGTCGCGACGTTCGAGCAGCGATTGCCGCCGGAACACTGGTCCGCCGAGGCGCTGGCCCATTTCCTGGATGCGGCTGATGAGATCGCTGCGGCCGGTATTGTCGGGATGAAGCGAGGAGGCGACGGCGGCGGTGCTCAAGCCGCGAAAGGTGACGCCGTCCGGCTGGCTGAAAAGTGCCTGCTTGCGCTTGGCCTGCACCTCGCTATCGCCGCGTGCCGAAGTGGCGATCAGGATAAGGGCTTCCACCCGTTCCGGTGCCTGCCGGAAAATCTCGCGGGCGATATAGCCGCCCATCGAAAAGCCGATCAGGGTGAATGTCTGTGGCGCGTCCCGGAGAATGTGGCCGGCCATTTCCGCGAGTGTATCGCCCTCGGTCGCCACGGCGTGGACGACGGGTCCCCATTGCGCCAGCGCCGGTTCGACGTCGCGCCAGAGATCGGCATCGAGCATGAAACCGGGGATCAGCAGCAGGGGCATATGGTGTTTCCTTGGGTGTTGCGCGGCAGTATTGTGTGTATTTCGAAAATGTATAGATTTTTATATCTCGACTTATAAGCCCGTTATAGGTCTCCTGATACCTCCTGCGCCAAAGGGGTGTGGTATTAAAATCAGAGTATTTGTAATATTTGGAGCTTGCTATTCGGCGTTGCTTGCAGTGCTCGCCGGCACGGGCAATATTCTTTCGCAGGTGGTCGACTGGAATCCGACTGCGGATGGAATCGATAATCTTCTCGGATTGCTTTTCTTTGTTGTTGCCATCCTGCTTTCGATGAGCCGGCAGGCGCATGCGGTGCTCGGGGGAGCACCGGATCCGGTGACATTCCGGTGTGTCCTGTCGCAGAACCGTTCGGTCCTGCTTATCGGCATGGTCATCATCACAACGCTGGTCAACTTGGTCGTTTCCTTGCTGTCATCCTCCTACGCAACGGATGAGATGGTATGGCCATCGCCACTGCGGGCGGCGTTGCTGTCTGTCGTTTATGGCGTGCTTGCGCGGGTTATCATTGTCGAAAGCGTCGAGAGGATGCGGTACGCCTGATGGAAATAGGGGCCGCGGAATTGCTGTCCGCGGCCTGAAGCGTCGGCTCGTGGACGACGACTGCGATCTTATGGTTTCACATCCAGCCGGATCGGCGTCACTTTTGCCGTCTGAGGGCGGGCAGGGGCGGTGTCGGAGACAGTGCCGGGAGCAGCGCCGGCGACAATCGGGCCGGCGCCCTTCAAGCCTTCCGCAATGCCGCGCAGCACGCGTGCCGTTTCAGCCGACAGTGTGCGCGGACGCACCAGTGCCGGCGCGATCGGTTCGCCGCCCTTGTGGCTGGCATCGGCGATGCTCGGGCCGGTGGCGTGGTTGCCATGCGGCAGCGGGTTCTCGATGCCGGGGATGGGACGCAACTCGATGCCCTGATGGGCGTAATCCATCAATTTCTTGAAGGTCATGGCCGGAAGCGCACCGCCGGTCATGTTGTTCATCGAGGTGAAGTCGTCATTTCCGAACCAGACGGCGGTCGTGTAATTGCCGGTGAAGCCGATGAACCAGGCGTCGCGATAGCTCTGCGAGGTGCCGGTCTTGCCGCCGGTGACGACGCCGCCATCAAGGGCCGCGCGCCTTGCCGTGCCGATTACCGGGATTTGCGTGAGGATACGGTTCATCGACGAGGTCGCCTGTTCGGACACCACGCGTTTCGCCGCCGGTTCGTCACGGTTGAAGTCGTAGAGAACTTCGCCTTCGTAATTGATCACCTGCTCGACGCCATGGCGGCGTGACTGCATGCCACCGGCCGGCGTCACCGCATAGGCGGTTGCCTGATCCATGACGGTCACTTCCGAGGTGCCGAGCGGAATGGTCTTGTCGCGGCGCAGCGGTGTTTCCACGCCCATCTTGATAGCGGTGTCGGCGATCAGGTCGGTGCCGAGTTCATCCTTGGCAAGGCGAACCGGCACGGTGTTGAGCGACTGTGCCATTGCCGTCAGCAGGCTGACCCTGCCTTTGTAGGATCGCGCATAGTTCTGTGGCGACCAGCCACGCCAGGTGATCGGTGCGTCGGAAATCATCGTTTCCGGCGTAAAACCGCGCTCCATGGCGGCGGTATAGGTGTAGAGCTTGAACGACGAGCCGGGCTGGCGCAGCGCCTTGGTGGCGCGGTTGAACTGGCTTTCGCCGTAATCACGACCGCCGACCATGGCGCGCACGGCGCCGCCGTTTTCGATCATCACAAGCGCGCCCTGCTTGACGCGGTAGCTCTCGCCGAATTCGCGAAGGCCGGATTCCATTGCCGCTTCCGCTGCCTGCTGCAGGCCGGTGTCGACGGTGGTGCGCACCACGACGGAGCGCTGATGGATTTTTCCCGTTGCCGCGAGCCGCTGCACTTCGTCAAACGCCCAGTCGAGGAAATAATCGGGGGCGGTCACTTCCGCTCGGTCGATGGCGGTTGCCGGGTTGCGGCGCGCGGCCACGACCTGGCCTTCGCTCATCATGCCGCTCTGCACGAGATTGGTCAGCACTTCTGCGGCGCGCGCGCGGGCGGCCGGCAGGTTGACATGCGGTGCATATTTGGCCGGCGCCTTGAACAGGCCGGCCAGCATGGCGCTTTCGGCCAGATTGACCTCGGTGATGTTCTTGCCGAAATAGAATTGCGATGCAGCCGCTGCTCCGAATGTGCCGCCGCCCATATAGGCGCGGTCGAGATAGAGCGACAGGATTTCCTTCTTCGACAGGTTCACTTCCAGCCAGACCGACAGAAACGCTTCCTTGATCTTGCGTTCGATCGAGCGTTCGTTGGTCAGAAACAGGTTTTTTGCCAGCTGCTGCGTCAGCGTCGAGCCACCCTGCACGACACCGCCCGCCTTGGCATTTTCGCTCATGGCGCGGCCAAGGCCGATGAAATCGATGCCGTAATGGTCGAAGAAACGCCGGTCTTCGGTGGCCAGCACCGCCTTGATCAGGTGATCCGGCAATTCGTCGACGGGCACTGAATCCTCATGGATGATGCCGCGATGGCCGACCACGTTGCCGTAGCGATCGAGGAAGGTGACGGCGAAATCGCCGCGGTTGCGCCAGTCTTCCTTGGTTTCCTCGAAGGCGGGCAGGGCAAGCGTCAGAAGCACGACCGCGCCGGCGGTGCCAAAGGTCATCGCTTCGCCGGCCAGTTCGAAACCGAGACGTTTCCAGCCGCGCACGCGAAAACGGCGGAAGAAGATGGTGATCTCCTCCCATGTCTCGGCCAGCTTGAAGCCGAGATTCCAGACGGTTGAATCGATCCAGCTGTCGAGTTTCAGGAAAAAATGACGTTTGCGCTGCGGACGAGCCTTTTCAGGTCCGTTACCCGGTGCCGTCTTGCGGCTCTCTTCGGAGCCATTTTCGTTGTGCACGCCGGCGCTCCCACGTCTCATTTTCAACCGAGCCTTGACGCTTCCTTGCAGAAGGATCAAAAGCTGCCAGCATCTCCCTTAGGAAGCATTAGCTTATAAAAGGTTGACCGGCGAGATATGACGCGCCGCTGGTCTCGCTTTCGGGATAATTATTTGCGATCCGCGTTGCGAAAATAAAACAAATCATGGTCGAACAATTCTGGAAGACGAAACAGCTGGAAGAGTTTTCGCCCGCCGAGTGGGAAAGCCTCTGCGACGGTTGCGGTCTCTGTTGTCTCAACAAGCTGGAGGACTGGGAAACCGGCGCGGTGGCCTTCACCTCGGTTGCCTGTCGCCTGCTCGACGGTTCGACCTGTCGCTGTTCGGACTATCCCAACCGGCAGGCGACTGTGCCGGACTGTATTCAGC
Organism: Neorhizobium sp. BT27B; assembly: GCF_050455485.1. NCBI lineage: Bacteria > Pseudomonadati > Pseudomonadota > Alphaproteobacteria > Hyphomicrobiales > Rhizobiaceae > Neorhizobium > Neorhizobium sp. BT27B. The sequence goes on from NZ_JBCIYT010000003.1 coordinate 65,724, forward strand.
TGACGCCGCAAGAGGTGCGCGACATTGGCTGGCTGCCGCCGACCTGCGGTTATCGCCTCGTGCGCGACGGCGAGGACCTCAAATGGTGGCATCCGCTGATCTCGGGCGATCCCGAAACGGTGCATATCGCCGGCATCTCGGCCAAGGATCGCACCGTCAGCGAGAAGGATGTCGATGTAGATGATTTCGAGGATTATCTCGTCGACTGGCCGATGCATGTCGGTGAAAAGGCCTGAAAATTGACAGTGCGCCGGTTGCCCCGTCGGAACATACGGATGTCTACGCCATTTTGCTGATGTACTGATAAGGTCTGCAGCGATACAACCGAAAGGCCAAGTTGGGTCCGATAGCGTATCGTGGGTGGGTGATGAACGCTGAAAGCACATTGGCTGACCGTCTTTACGAGGCGGCGATGATCCCCGAACTGTGGGGCGATGCCTGTACCGCGCTTGCGGATACGGTCGGATCATCGACGGCATCGATCTTCACCGTCGATACGATCGGCAAGCACCGTTATGTGACGACGCCCAATATCGCCGATGCCTTTGCCGGTTTCATCGAGAGCGAACATCGCTTCAACAATCTGCGGCCTATCCGGGCGATGGAGCGGTATCCGTTCTCGTTTGCCCGCACCACGGACATTCTGTCGCCCGAAGAATATGCCAATGACGCGATCAACCGCGATTTCATCCATCCGCACGGCATGGAATGGGAGGCGGGATATGCGTTTCAGGAACCGACCGGCCATATTGTCGTCATCACCCTGATGCGCGCCTTCGGGCTTGATCATTTTTCGCCGGAGCAGTTGCAGCATCTCAACCTGCTGAAGCCGGATATTTCCCGCGCCGCCTATATGGCGTCTCGCCTCGCCTTCAGGGAAGCGCGCTCGATGACCGAGACGCTGTCGATGATCGGATTGCCGGCCGTGGTGATCGGCGATGCCGGTCAGGCGCTGGCGATGAACCCGGAACTGGAGGCGCTGTCGCCGCGCATCCGCACGGCCGCGGGAAACCGGCTGGTGCTGGAAAGTGTGGGTGCACGCGTTCTGCTCGACGAGGCGATTGCCCGTTACCGCGCTCAGGCGGAACCGACGGTGCAATCGGTACCGATGCTGGGCGATGACGGTGTGCCGCCGTTGATCCTGCATCTCCTGCCCATCCGTCGTGCCGCCCGCGACATCTTTTCCCGCGCCATGGCGGTTCTGGCCGTCACCGAAGTCGGGCAGGTGGGGCCGCCGGACATGCGCGTGCTCTGCGGCCTGTTCGACCTGACACCCGCCGAAGCCCGCGTCGCCCGCGGCATCGCCATGGCCCATACGCCGGAAATGGTGGCAGCCTCGCTCGGCGTTTCGGTGGAAACCGCGCGCTCGCACCTGAAACGCATCATGCACAAGACCGGCACGACGCGGCAGGCCGAACTGGTGTTGCTGCTGTCCGGGCTGAATGCGCCGGGTAGCGGACCGGGCGGATTTTGAGGACTATCCGTCAGATGGTACCTGCCAAGGGCCGGGTTGATCGGCAAATGCCGGCATGATCTCTGTCTGGATCGAGGCGCGTCTGATTTCGTAAGGCGCAGCTGTGTCTGCATGGACCTCGATCGGCCTGCCATCGGCATCGACCGCCAACAATCCGACAAGATCGATTGGGGCTATGCGGATATAGGCTTGCGCATTCTGTAAGGCGCGCTCAAGCTTTTCACGAATGGATGCCGGATCATAATCGGTTGGAAGCCCTTTTACCGACTGGTAGTCCTCGGAAGCGATGGACAGCCCTTTGTGGCGTATTTCGTCGATGATCCGCACAGGCGAAAAATGCGGTGGTTTGCCCGCTGCGGCCATGATGATGGGGCCGAGCAGGCAGAAATTCTCCTCGATCAAAAGGAGATCGACATAATCACGTGCCTTGCGGCGTGTGGAGGCAGCCAGCACTTTGTTGACGGCAAGATCGGCCTGATGCAGGCGGATGCCACATCCCGGATCGTCAACCAGCGGCATGAAGCGCTGCCGCGCTTCGCTCATCCATTGTATCAGGGTCGCTTCACCATCGCGTCCGACTGAGGCTTCAACGCAGCCATATATGAAGACATCGATCGATACGTCGAAGCCGTGTCGTCGCAGGTTGTCGATATCTCTTGTGGCCACGGAACCGATTTCCTCGTCCGTATCTTGAAAAATATCGATGTCATCGGATTGTCGTGGCCAATCCCGATTGAGAACCACGCCGCCTGCCAGGTAGCTGGATGCCGAGCGGTTCTGCGCGAGGATCTCCATGATGGCCTTTTGAAGCGATGTGGGGGCCATATCAGCTTTCCATCTCCGCAAGCAGACGACGACCGATGGCAAAGGCACGTGCATCCCCACGTTCCATCAATGCATTTGCGATAACCCTTGATCGATCGTGGATGTCTGGCAATCGATCGAGGTCGATATTGTCGAGAATACGCAGGCTGTAGAGTTGCAGTGCCCGGTCCATCAGTTCCTGCAGTCGTTGTTTTTTCTGCCGGTGTCCCGCGCGCAAGGTAGCGGCGTTGTCCAGAATGTCCTGCCGTTTGTGCGATGGCACAAGGACTTCCACCCGGACGAGGTCTGCCGCGCCGCCGCTTACACGATATCGCTTGATCCTGTCGTGAATTGCCATTGCCTTTTCCTCTGTGAAAAGTTTACCCGTATCCGGGATACGCTGCAAGGTTCGACAATCGGAGCAAATAATCCTACACCCACGCCCTTGACCTTCCCATGATGGGAAGGCCTACATGGTGCTGCGAAAGGATCCCGCTTCGCCATGAACACACCCATCGAACTGCTCACCAAACCCGTTATGCCCATCGAGCCGCTGACCATACCGGTGGAAGGGATGACCTGCGCTTCCTGTGTCCGCCGTGTGGAAACGGGTGCGGCAAAGGTGGCGGGGGTGGAAAAAAGCATCGTCAATTTCGCCACCCGAAAACTCACGGTGGAAACGGGTGAGGGGTTCGATCCGCTGACGCTTGAAAAGGCGATCCACAAGCTGGGTTATGACATCCCGGCGGGTGCGATGCTGCAGGCATTGCGCGATTCAGGTCGGATCGTGCCGGAGATTCCGGCTTCCGTCAGCGATCATGTTGATCACGATGGCCATGTCGAGGTTTCGGGGGGCGGGAAAACATCAGGCGCCGTCGATCATGACCATGCCCACATGCATGAAGGCGAGGAAGCCGTCCTGAAGCGCGATCTCGTCATCGCCTTTGTCCTCACCCTGCCGTTGTTCGTTCTGGAAATGACCGGCCATGCCTATGAGCCCTTCCATCACTGGCTGATGGAGGTGATCGACACGCAGACCCTTTATTATCTCTATTTCGCGCTGGCGACGGCGGTGATTTTCTGGCCCGGTTTGCGCTTCCTGCGGCTCGGTCTGCCGGCGCTGCTGCGTGGCCACCCGGAGATGAATTCGCTGGTCGCGGTCGGCGTGCTGGCGGCCTATGGTTATTCTCTGGTGACGACCTTCGCGGCGGATCTGCTGCCCCATGATGCGCAGCACGTCTATTACGAAGCGGCGACCGTCATCGTCACGCTCATCCTGTTCGGCCGTCTGCTGGAAGCGCGGGCGACGGGGCGCACCGGTGAGGCGATCCGCAAACTGGCCGGCCTGCAGGCGAAGACCGCGCGTGTCGAGCGCGGTGGGCAGGTTCTGGATATCCCCACGGCGGATGTCGTGGTCGGCGATATTCTCGTCATCCGCCCCGGTGAACGCTTGCCTGTCGATGGCACCGTCATCGATGGTCAGTCGAATGTCGATGAATCGATGATTTCAGGCGAGCCGCTGCCGGTGGAGAAAACCGCAGGCGCAACCGTGACCGGCGGCACGGTGAACCGCACCGGATCCTTCCGTTTCCGCGCCGAAAAAGTCGGCCGCGATACCGTTCTGTCCGGCATCATCCGGCTGGTGGAGCAGGCGCAAGGGGCAAAACTGCCGATCCAGGCGCTGGTGGATCGCGTCACCGCGTGGTTCGTGCCGGCCGTTATGGTGCTCGCCGTGCTGACTTTTGTGGCGTGGTTGCTGATCGGGCCGCAGCCGGTTCTCACCCATGCGCTGATCAGCGCCGTGGCCGTGCTCATCATTGCCTGCCCCTGCGCCATGGGGCTGGCGGTGCCGGTGTCGATCGTGGTGGGTGGCGGGCGTGCGGCCGAACTCGGCGTGCTGTTTCGCAAAGGCGAAGCATTGCAGACGCTCTCCGGCATCGATCTCGTCGTGGTCGACAAGACCGGCACCGTCACCAAGGGCCGGCCGGAACTGACGGACCTGTTGGTTGCCGATGGTTTTGCCGGCGATGACGTGCTGGCGCTGGTGGCGGCGGTGGAAAGCCGTTCCGAACACCCGATTGCCGAGGCGATCGTCAAGGCCGCTGAGGCGAGGGGGCTGGGCGTGGCGGAGGCGCAAAAATTCGAATCCACCACCGGCTACGGGATTTCCGCTCAGGTGAATGGCCACATGGTTGCCGTCGGGGCCGATCGATTCATGGAAAAGCTCGGGCTTTCGGTCACGCCTTTTGCCGATAGTGCGGCCCGTCTCGGCAATGAGGGTAAAACGCCGCTTTACGCTGCCGTCGACGGCAGTCTTGCAGCGATCATCGCCGTCGCCGATCCTCTGAAAGCGTCGAGTGCGGTCGCCATCAAGGCATTGCAGGCGCAGGGCATCGAAGTCGCGATGGTGACCGGTGACAATGCGTTGACCGCGAAGGCGATTGCCGCACAGGTCGGCATTACCAAGGTCGTTGCGGAAGTGCTGCCGGAGGGCAAGGTCGCCGCCATTCATGACCTGCGCGGTGACGGCAGGAAACTCGCCTTTGTCGGCGATGGCATCAACGATGCACCGGCGCTGGCTGAGGCCGATATCGGCATCGCCATCGGCACCGGCACGGATGTAGCGATCGAAAGTGCCGACGTGGTGCTGGTCGGCGGCGAGCTGACCGGCATCGTCTCTGCCATTGCCATCAGCCGTGCGACGATAAAGAACATCCGTCAGAACCTGTTCTGGGCGTTCGGTTACAACGTGGCGCTGATCCCGCTGGCCGCCGGCGTCTTCTACCCGGCTTTCGGCCTGACACTTTCGCCGATGATCGGGGCGGCGGCGATGGCGCTGTCGAGCACCTTTGTTCTTGCCAATGCACTGAGGCTGAAAACCGTGACAATCGGAGAGGCGACATGAATATCGGACAGGCCGCCGAGGCTTCCGGCGTTTCCGCAAAAATGATCCGTTATTACGAGGAGATCGGCCTGATCGCGCCGCCCGCGCGCACCGGCAACAATTACCGGGTTTACGGCGCCGATCAGGTGCATGTGCTGCGGTTCATCAAGCGCGCCCGCTCGCTGGGCTTTTCGCTGGAAGAGACCGAAACGCTGCTGAAACTGTGGCAGGACAAAAGCCGCACCAGCGCCGCCGTCAAGGATGTCGCGACGAGCCATATCAATGACCTCGAGCGCCGCATTGCCGAAATGCAGGGCATGGTGAAGACGCTGAAACATCTTTCGCATTGTTGCGGCGGCGATCATCGCCCGGATTGCCCGATCCTCGATGATCTGGCGGGCGACAGCCAAGCCCATACCCATAACGTATAAGGAGTTTTGACATGACAGCCATTTTCACCGTTTCCGACATGACCTGCGGCCATTGCGAAAAGACCGTGCGCGGTGCACTCGCCGACGTGCTTCCGGATGCCGCCGTCAGCATCGATCTCTCCACCCACACGGTGACTGTGGAGGGCGATGCAGCGACGGCGGAAGAAGCGATCCGCGAGGCAGGCTATTCGCCGGAGCGGGCGGGTTAAGCCTGTCGGATCACATCCGCATCATCGCCAAATTCGTATAGGCCACCACGAACAGCGCACGCGCCAGGGCCCGGTCAATTTCTCGGTTCATGCAGCGTTCGCAGGCGTCCATCGCCAGTTCGTAATTTTCCTTCGGTCCTGTCGTCGGGCATTCGCGCAGGTAACGAAGAGCGTCGTGTGGCCCGAAAATCGGCTGCTCCGAGCCGTCGTCATGCAGGACATAAACCGGCATGTTCCATCTCAACTCGAAATCCACTCTGAAAACAGCGTCCATAGCCAAAGCCTCCCGGCGCCATGCGCTCGCAAATCAGGTCGCTGCCCAAAATATCATGGGTGGATTCCGCTGTCCCGTTAAATTCGATTTATCTAATAAATTACTGAATGAGAGTATATATCAGATTATTTGTGTATTTGTGAGCTACGCGAAAGCAGGCGTGCGGTTGCCGGACCGGTGATGACGACGAAGATGAAGCGCGTTACTTGCATGGCCATCACGAAGGGCACATCGACATTGGTGGAGGCGGCAATGATGGCGACGCTGTCGGCGCCACCGGGGCTGGTGGCAAGATAGGCGGACAGCGGATCAATGCCGGCGAAATGGACGAGGCCGGCGGCGAAGCAGCCGCAGATTGCGATGAGCGAAAACACCGAGAGCAGCACGCGGGGCAGGGCGCGGGCGGCGTGGGCCACCACTTCGCGGGTGAAGCGCATGCCGATGCCCCAGCCGATGGCGGCAAAGCTGATGGCCAGAACCCATGGCGGCAGCACGATCGGCATAACGCCGGAAAATTTCAGCACCATGCCGGCGGCTAGCGGCAGAAGCAGCGGACCACCCGGAACTTTCAAGCGCATGCCGACCCAGGACGCGACAAGTGCTGCAGCGATGGTTGCGGCGAAGGCCAGCCAATCCACCGGCGGAAACCAGACGGTTGCCTGTTCCTCGACGATGGTGACGCCCATGAAGCGGGCGACGATGGTGGCGGCCAGCACGACACAGACGACGCGAACATATTGCATGAAGGCAACGAGGCGCATGTCTGCACCATAACCGGCTGACATCAGCGTCATGGCGGAGGCGGCACCGGGCGAGGAGCCCCAGATGGCTGTCGTGCCCGGAAAGAGTTTTGTGCGCGCCATCAACCAGCCGAGAAATGCTGCCGCGGCCACGGTGGAGAACACGCCGACGATAAAGATCGGCCAGTCGGACTTCAGTTCGCTGAACAGCGACAGTGGCATGTTGCTGGCGATCATCATGCCGATAATGCCCTGTGCGGAGGTGAACGCGCGGCTGCCGATACGCACGCCACCGCCCATCGTCGCCATCAGCACGGCCGTCGCCATCGGCCCCAGCAGCAGTGCGGCGGGCAGATGCATCAATTCCAGAAGAAAAACGATGACGGCGGAGACGAGAAGCAGGGCGATCCAGCGCAGCGGAACGGGCCATGTGGCGGGTCGCTTTGCCTCGAAGGCGCGGCCTGCTGGATTTCTCTCGGTCAAAACATGCTCCGTGAATGGCGCGGACCGGATCCGGCGGCACAGAGACAACCGGTATTCCGCAAAAGGCTGGATGCCGGGTTATGCCCGGGCGCCCTCGTGGTAATCACGTTCTCGGACAGCTCGCAAGGCTGGCAGGGGCGAAATCGATGCAATGCCATCTATCCGATGAGCAACTGATGCTGCGGTGCCGCAAGATATTTCCTCCCGGTTGTGCCTGTGCCCGGCATGGTCGATTTGCGCGAGGGATTTCCTGTGTCGGCGTTTACATCTCGCCCGCTCTCGCATAGTCACCGCGCCAGAACAGAATTTTGCGGATGAAGGCCCATGTTGATCAAGCAGAGCGACTACCATCGGATTTACAAGGTGATCCATAGCCTGCTCACCGCCAACAATGCCGATCCGGCAACGGCCGCCATGTATTTCTCCACCTTTGGCGCCTTCATTCTGGAGCACCATTTCAAGATAAAGGCGAAGCCGAAGGGCGGGCTGGCGGCCTATAATCTCGGCGGCGCGATGCTGCTGTTCGCAGACCATCGCGAAGACGGATATGTGACCGGTGCCGGCGAGAATTTTCATTGCTGGGTGGAGGCCGATGGCTGGGCGATCGATTTCATGGCGCCGGCCTTTCCGCAGACCGTGCCCGAACTGGCGGTGGCGTCCAAAATGTTCCAGCGGCCGCTCGCCGAGATGGCATCCGGCATCAACGCGCTCAACCAGTCCGGCGATTTTTTCTATCAGGTGGAAGCCGAGGCAATGTCTCGCCGTTTCGCCGAATGGCACAAACATGGCGCAATCGGCGACCTTGCATCCGTTGCCGCCGGCTGGTTCCGCAAGTCGCCACGACAGATGCCGGCTTCGCTCTCACTCAGCGATCGTGACGGCAAGGCAAGAACCGTTTCCCTGTCTGGCAATCCGCTTGCCGGCAGCTGGTAACGCCTGCTCGCTTACTCATCGGCCTTCAACTCTTCCAGCAAGACCGGGCCATGCCCTCCGGCGGCCAGCCGGTCGTCGGGGTTTCGAAGCGGGCAGTTTTTTAGCGACAGGCAGCCACAGCCGATGCAGCCGTTCAGTTCGTCGCGCAGACGCGTGAGGCGTTCGATGCGCGCATCGAGTTCGGCTTTCCATCCGGTCGACAGTTTTTCCCAGTCATGGGCATTCGGTGTGCGGCTTTGCGGCAGCGTGGCGAGGGCCCTGGCGATTTCCTTCAACGGGACGCCGGCCTTCTGGGCGACCCGGATCACCGCCACCCGCCGCAACACGTCACGATCGTAGCGGCGATGGTTGGCGCCGTTGCGCCAGCTGCGGATCAGCCCCTCCTGCTCGTAAAAATGAAGGGCCGAAACGGCGACGCCGGATCGCTCCGCCACGAAACCGACACTGACGCCATCACTGGCACGGATGCGTGGACTTAGGCTCTCGACAGAGGTGTAGCCTGCACTTGCACCGGCATCGCCCGGTGGTTTCGATTTTGCCATTTTGCATCTTGACCTCAAGTAAGGTTGAGATCGTACAGCATGATTTCGGGAATGGCAGCGCTTTTTTGAAACGTGCCCATGCAGTCCCCCAACTGGAAGGCAGAGGATGGACACGGTAGAAGAAAATCTCAGGCAGCGCATTTCCGAGCGCGGCGGAAAATTCGCCGAGCGATGCGAAGGGGAAAATGCGGTGCGAGAGCCTGAAGAGACCGGCATGGAAGAGGGCGCAAGTGCCGTTGGTTCGAATGGGGCGACATTGAAGACGAAGGCTCAAGCAGCAGCCGACAGACCACAGACCGATCCCGCAGACGACTGGTCGGCCCTTTTATCCGGTCGCAATGCCGTCATGCTGGCGCTGGTATCGGCCGGGGTAGGGCTGCATGCCTTCAACTCGTTTGCCATCGTCGCGGCCATGCCACTCGCGGCTGCGGAGCTTGGCGGCACGGCGTTTTTCAGCTGGGCCTACAGCCTTTATTTCATCGGCTCGATTGCCGGCGGAACGGGGGCTGCTGCCTTTCGTGATCGTGTCGGCCTTTCCACATCGCTGCTTGTCTCGTGCCTGTTGTTCGCGCTGGGTGGCTTTGCTGCGCTGGCGGCGCAAAATTTTGGTTTCATCCTTGCCGGACGGCTGCTGCAGGGTGTTGCCGACGGGCTGATCGTGGCGATCGCCTACAGCCTGATCCCCGGCAATTTTCGCCCCGGTCTGATCTCCAAGGTTTTCGCGGCGGAAGCGATGGTCTGGGCAGTGGCGTCTCTGCTCGGCCCGATTGTCGGTGGTTGGCTGACGGAAGCGTTTTCCTGGCGCATGTCCTTCCTTGCCATCGTGCCTTTCCTTCTCCTGCTTGTCGTACTTGCTCCGATTGCCAAGCCCGCGCCATCCACCGCCGACCGTGTGGCCGCAGCCCCGTTTGCGATCGGCATGCTGATCGTCGGCGCGCTGGTCCTGTCGCTGTCATCGGTCGCCTCGTCCGGTTGGGGACAGGCGCTTGCGGTGATTGCCGGCGTCGCTCTTTTCGTGCTGGCCATGGTGTTCGACGGACGGATCGGGCCAAAATTGCTGCCGACGCAGGCATTCGGCTCGCGCTCGGTGTTCGGCTGCGGACTTTGGGTGCTGCTGCTGATGTCGCTCAGCCATTCCGTTGGTGCGGTCTATCTGGCGCTGGCGATCTCGGAGATCTGGCACTACCGGCCGATCACCGTCGGCGCGGTCGTACTGTTGATGCCGCTCACATGGAGCGTTGTTGCGGTGTTTGCCAGCCGCAATCCGTCGCCACGCCTCCAGGATGCGCGCACCCGCATGGGGCCGTTGTTTCAGCTGGCGGGCTTCATCATCATCGCGATCGGCCTGACGTCGCACATGATCGCGCTGGTGATTGTCAGCCAGATCCTGATCGGAACCGGTTTCGGTCTGGCATGGGCCAATGTCAATCGCGCAGCGCTGGCCGGCACGCCTGCGCAGGAGCGCGACCGGGCAGGGGCCTTGCTACCAACCGTATCGACTGTGGGCTACGCGATCGGTGCCGGTCTTGCCGGACTGGTGGCAACAGCGACCGGTCTGGTCGCCAAGCTGGAAGCCAGTGTGCCGGATGCCGCACTTGCCCCCTCTATCGCCCTGCCGTCACTCTGGCTTTACGGCCTTGCGGCAGTCGGGGCCGGCATAGCCTTCCTGTTTTCGTTCGGTGTCAAACTGCCGCGCTAAGCCCGCATACGAAAAAGGGCAGCGGAGTGCCCCGCTGCCCTCGGCAACTCAAATCGATCTGCGACGATCAGAATTTCACGCCGATACCGACATTGACGATATGCTGGTCGAAATTGACGTTGGCGCCAGCGAGGTTGCCACTGCCGTAATCGTTGTAACGATACTCGGCGCGGCCGAAGATGTTGTCGGTGAATGCGTAGTCTACACCTGCGCCGATCGTCCAGCCGCTGAGCGTGTCGTCGTCGCTAACCGGGCCGCTGACCTTGGCGTTGGTCGCTGTCCAGCCACCTGCAATATAGGGCAGGGCGCGATCCATGGCATAACCCAGGCGAGCGCGTGCAGAACCGGAGAAGCCGCTTTTTACGTCAGCGCCAGCAATGCTCTGCTCGTTCCAGTCGTAGTTCACGTCACCTTCGAGACCGGCGACAAAACCATTCGACATCTGCCAGTTATAACCGACGAAGCCGCCGAAACGACCGCCGTCAAAATTTTCCGAAAACGCACCGACATCGCCGTTGCCCCAGCCGTAACCGCCGTGCAGACCGACATAGGGACCGCTCCACGTAAAGGCCGGTGCCGTCGCCTCGATCGCAACCGGCGCTTCCGGGATCTGCTCGACGGCATCTGCCGCGCGTGCTGCCGAGGTCGCGGTCATCGCGATTGCGGCGGCGAAAATACCAGCCAGGGCGGTGCCGGCTGCGGGGGAGAATTTCTTCATGGACTTTTCCTCTCGGGTATCGTGACAGGCAGATGCCTTGCTGTTCGAACACTCCAGCCGCGGCTCCCAAGCCAAGTCGCGGAGGACCATCACGTTGCGCAAACTACGTAGGTGGCCGTTTGGTTCCATGCCATCCCGATCGCGCTTGTGTGATTAAATGTGCAGAAAGCGGCATTTTTGAGCAGGTCGCGGATGAATCTACCGGCGCTTGCAGGCGGGCGTACCGTTCGCCGCATGGCCGAACTGGCGTATCAACCGCAAACGGTATAGGAGCCGAAGAACAAGATTACGCAGCGTTGCTCCTGCCACACACGACCCCGGACATGAAAAGCAAGACCCCATGAACAGCAAGACATTGGGCTATCTCTACGTCCTTCTCGCCATCACCATTTTTGCGGGCCAGGATGCGTTTTCGAAGCTTCTGGGCGACAAATATCCGCCGATCATGGTGACGATGATCCGCTTCTGGGCCTTTGCGGTGTTTGTGGTTCTGCTGGCTGCGACCTCGCCCGGTGGCCTGCGTCGCGCCGTTGTCACCAAACGCCCCGTTTTGCAGGTCATCCGTGGCATGCTGCTGGTCAGCGAGGTGGTGGTCGTCGTCATTTCCTTCACCATTGCCGGCCTTGCCATGACGCAGTCGATCTTTCAGGCGACACCGCTGATGATCACGCTCCTGTCCGTGCCGCTTCTGGGCGAGACGGTCGGCTGGCGTCGCGGCGTGGCGCTTGGCGTCGGTCTTGTCGGCGTGCTGATCATCCTCAATCCGACAAATGTGCATTTCGATATTCGTCTTCTGCTGCCGCTCGCAGCCGGCTTCATGTACGCGCTTTACAGCATTGCCACTCGGGCTGTGAGCAGTACCGACAGTGCGGTGACGAGCGTGCTTTATGCCGGCGTTGCGGGTGCCGCACTCGCCAGCGTCATCGGGCCGTTCTACTGGACGCCGATCGCGATGGAGGACTGGCCGGCCATGGCGGCACTCTGCATCTGCGGTGCCACCAGCCATTATTTCATGATTAAGGCCTATGGCCTGCTGAGTGCCGTCGAAGCACAGCCGCTGACCTATCTTCAGCTCGTCATGGGCGCTGCCGTCGCCGTCGCCTTTTTCGGCGAAACGATCACGCTCAATATGGCGATCGGCGCCGTCATCGTCGTCGGCGCCGGGCTGTTTACGGTGTGGCGCGAGCATCGCCTCGGCGTGCGGAAAGAAGACGCGGAAGTGCTGAAGGCGTAAGTCGGCCGCGGCATGACGATTTGCTTGCAACGAGAACGGCCGCGAACTTTTTGTCCGCGGTCGTTCTCGTTTCGGGTGTTGCTGCAGCGATCAGTCCCGATCGAAAGCAAGCGCCGCATTGCCGGAAAATGCCGATGTCAGCCTGCCGGCCAGCATGCGGGCAGGGGAGGCAGGGGGCGCTTCGCGTTGGTCGGCCGGGCGTAGCGTCGGGCGGGTGCCCGATAGATCGAACTGTGCCAAGAGTGTGTTCAGCGAAGCCACGTCACGGGCGAGGCCGTGGCTGGCTGCTGTCTGTTCCTCCACCATGGCAGCGTTCTTCTGGGTGTCCTGATCCATCGTGTTGACGGCAGTATTGATCTGCTGGAGACCGGACGATTGCTCCTGCGCACTTTCGACGATGGCATTGACGTGCCGGTTGATCTCCTGAACCTCGACAACGATCTCTTCCAGCGCGCGGCCGGTTTCTCCGACCAGTTCCACACCGCTCTGCACCTGATGGTTCGAGGTGGTGATCAGTGCCTTGATCTCCTTGGCGGCATTGGCGGAGCGCTGGGCCAGTTCGCGGACTTCCTGGGCGACGACCGCGAAACCCTTGCCGGCTTCACCGGCACGGGCCGCCTCGACACCGGCATTCAGCGCGAGCAGGTTGGTCTGAAAGGCAATGTCGTCGATGACGCCGATGATGTTGCCGATTTCGCCGGACGACTTTTCGATTGCTTCCATCGCCTTGACGGCATTGGCGACGACATGGCCGGATTTTTCAGCGCCCTGACGGGTGCGGGCGACGAGGTCGCCGGCTTCTTGCGCGCGGCGGGCGGCATCCTTCACCGTGATGGTGATTTCCTCGAGCGCCGCAGCCGTCTCTTCGACGGAGGCGGCCTGCTGTTCGGTGCGCTTGGCCAGATCGTCGGCCGCCGACCGGATTTCGCCGGAACCGGCTTCGATGCTGCGGGCGTTTTCCGATACCTGTTCAAGCGCTGCCTGCAGTTTGGAAGCCGAGGCGTTGAAGTCGTTGCGCACGCCATCGAGCGAGACCGCGAAAGAACGATCGATGCGGTAGGAGACATTGCCGTCCGAAAGGTTCGACAGTGCTTCGGCAAGGCTGTCGACGGCAAATTTGACATCGGCGGCATCACGGGCCGTGATGGCTTCGCGGTCGATACGCTCCTGTTCCGACAGGCTGCGATTGTCTTCGGCTTCCTGCCGCAGGCGGGCGCGCTCAAGGGAATTGTCGCGGAAGACGGCGACGGCCTGCGCCATCTGGCCGATTTCATCCTTGCGGTCGAGGCCATCGATTGCTGCCTCGGTTTCGCCCGATGCCAATGACGACATGCGTTCCCGCAGTCGGATCATCGGTGTGACGACACCCTTCTGGGCAATGATCATGGCCCAGACAACGGCAATGGCGATCCCCGCCAGCATTCCGGCGAGCGCAAGCTGGATCGTCGTCGAAACCTCGTCCGACAGTTCTTGTGCGCCGTTCTTGATCAGGTCGGCCATGGCGCCATTGTTGGCACCGGATTTGACGGACATGTCGAGCGTGATCTGTTCGAGCTTTGCGGAGACGGCGGCGAACTGTTGCTTGTCGCCGGTGGCGTGTGCCTTGACCAGTTCGCCGCCAACGATCTTGAGTTCGTCGAAGCCTGCCAGCAATTCGTCGATGGCGGCCTTGCGGCTCGGCACGATGTCCGGGATCTGCGCCAGACGGTTGCGGGCGCCGGTCATTTCATTGCTGAACTTGGCGGCAAATTCGGTGAAGGCGTCGGAATGCGGATCCTGGCTGACGGCACGGTTCAGCCAGTTGACGGCGGTCCACATGCCGGCCGCACCGCGCGGGCCAAAGGTGGCGGCCATGCTCTCATTCAGCAGGAAGCGCGAATAGGCTTCGTTGGCGGCGTTGAACCGGTGAGTAACGAATGTCAGGCCAGCCAGCGATATCAGGCTGAGGATGGCGATCGCCATCAGGAATTTCGTTTTGATCTTCAGATTTTTCAGCATCGGATAACCTCGTAAAAACTCGGGAAAGAGCGGAGGCTCATGTCTGGGAAAAGCAGGGATCGTCTCGTCGAGACGGCGTACATCATGCGCGCTGCGACCGAAGAAGAGGTCTCCAGTGTCCTTGGCGCGAACCGTAGAATTTCGTCTTATAATAAAATCTTACTTTGAAAATTCCTGGGCGGTTTTCGACAAAATGTCGCAGTTTCAATGACTTAAAATTGACAGGCGTCAATTGTGAGGATGCTGCCTGTTAAGAATTGCGATCAAAACAAAACGGCCGCAGACTTTCGTCTGCGGCCGTTTTGTTGTCAGTCCGTTGCCGGCGGCAGGGCCGCAGGCGGTGTTTCTCAGAATTCCTGCCAGTCGTTGGCCTGGGTGTCGACGGCGAGAGCGGCATTGCCGGAAAACGCGGTCGCGACCTTGTTGGCCAGCTTGCGGGCAGGGGAGGCAACCGGGCGGGCCGACTGCTGTGCTGCATAGGGAGCAGCCGGGCGGCTGGCGGCGGCAACCTGCTGCATGCGGACATGCGACAGCTTGAACTGGGCGAGCAGGGCGTTCAGCGCGGCGGCATCGCGAGCGAGGCCGTGGCTGGCAGCGGTCTGTTCTTCCACCATGGCGGCGTTCTTCTGGGTGTCCTGATCCATCGCGTTGACCGCGGTGTTGATCTGCTGGAGACCGGAAGACTGTTCCTGCGCGCTTTCAACGATGGCGTTGACGTTGCGGTTGATCTCCTGGACTTCCGAGACGATGGTTTCCAGCGCCTTGCCGGTTTCGCCGACGAGGTGAACACCGTTCTGAACCTGCTGGTTGGAGGCGGTGATCAGCGTCTTGATTTCCTTGGCGGCGTTTGCAGAACGCTGGGCCAGTTCGCGAACTTCCTGAGCGACGACGGCAAAACCCTTGCCGGCTTCACCGGCGCGTGCGGCTTCGACGCCTGCGTTCAATGCAAGCAGGTTGGTCTGGAATGCGATGTCATCGATGACGCCGATGATGTTGCCGATCTCGCCCGAGGACTTTTCGATCTGCTCCATCGCCTTGACGGCGTTCTGGACAACTTCGCCGGACTTTTCAGCGCCCTGACGGGTACGGGCAACCAGTGCACCGGCGTCCTGTGCGCGGCGTGCGGCGTCCTTCACCGTGGTGGTGATTTCTTCCAGAGCTGCAGCGGTTTCTTCGATCGATGCGGCCTGCTGTTCGGTGCGCTTGGCCAGATCGTCAGCGGCCGACTTGATCTCGCCGGAACCGGCTTCGATGCTGCGGGCGTTTGCGGCGACTTCTTCAAGAGCTGCCTGCAGCTTGGAGGCCGAGGCGTTGAAGTCGTTGCGGACACCATCGAGCGAGGCTGCGAAGGAACGATCGATCCGGTAGGAGACGTTACCGTCGGACAGGTTCGAAAGCGCTTCTGCAAGGTTGTCGACGGCGAACTTGACGTCGGCGGCTTCACGGGCACGCTGGGCTTCACGTTCGATCCGGTCGCTTTCCGACAGGCTGCGATTGTCTTCGGCTTCCTGCTCCAGACGCTGACGCTCCAGCGCGTTGTCGCGGAAGATTGCGACGGCTTCGGCCATCTGGCCGATTTCGTCCTTGCGGTCGAGGCCATCGATCTCGGCGCGGGTTTCGCCGGCGGCAAGCGATGCCATGCGTTCACGCAGGCGTGCCATCGGACCGGTAATGCCCTTCTGGGCGATCGTCAGTGCCAGCACGATGGCAACGGCGATGCCGATCAGCATGCCGATGATGGCGAACTGGATGGTCGAGGACACTTCGGCCGACAGAGAGTCGCCGCCGTTCTTGATCAGGTCCGCCATGGCGCCGTTGCTTGCGCCGAATTTCGGCGACAGTTCAACGATGGCCTTGTCGAGGTCGGACGAGAGGGCCGTTACCTTTGCGGTATCGCCGGCGGCATGGGCCTTCAGCAGATCGTCGCCGATCGCCTTCAGCTTGTCCGCGCCGGCGAGCAGTTCGTCGGTGGCGGCCTGACGGCTCGGGACGAGACCCGGAACCTGTGCCAGACGGCCGCGGGCGCCTGTGATTTCCTTGCCGAAACGTTCGGAAAGATCCTTGAAGGCGGGAGACTGCGGATCCTGGGCAAGCGCGCGGCTGAGCCAGGTGGTTGCCGTCCACATGCCGGCTGCACCGCGAGGAACGAAGGTCGCCGCGGTGCTTTCGTTCTGGAGGAAGTGCGAATAGGACTGATTGGCAGCGCTGAAGCGCTGGGTAACGAAAAGAAGGCCGGCGAGCGAAATCGCGCCGAGGATGGCGATCGCCATCAAAAACTTTGTCTTGATCTTCAAATTCTTGAGCATCGGATAGCCTCAGGAGCACGCTGAAGGAACGGAAGCGCATGGCGGGAAAAGGGAAATGCAGGAATCGTCTTCTTTTTAAGACGGCGCACATCATGCGCGCCCCGGCGACCTGATCGATCGCAATGTCCTTGGTCCCGGAAGTTATGGGCATTATCATAAGAAAATCTTACACTTGCTGCAGTGCATCACAATTTCGAACGAAATTCGGTGGCTTGCCACTTTTTTGCCTGATTTTCATAACCGCGTAACCATCTGCGCAGTAGGCAACCATCTGTTTGTTGCAGTGCGAAAGGTTGAGCCGGTAAATCCCGGACCGGGCTATGTTCAGGCTTTCCCCATGCGCTGGGGCAAATTGATATGAAATCAAAAATCCGTTTTCGAAGGACCTTTTACCGTGGATCTTTCCCGCCGTAACATCATGTCGCTGGGCGTTGCCGCCGCCGCGACTGCCGTCACCACCAAGATTGCCTCCGCTCAGGCGATCAGCTTCACGCCCTCGCCGATCTACCCGGATCCGTCCATCCAGGTTCTCGACCCGAGCTTCGCCAAGTACCGCGTTGCCAGCGCCTCGCTGGAACAGGTTGCCACCGGCGCCCGCTGGCTGGAAGGCCCGGTCTATTTCGGCGACGGCAAGTACCTGCTGGTCAGCGATATCCCGAACAACCGCGTCATGAAGTTCGACGAGACCAACGAGACCTGGAGCGTGTTCGATGCCAATTCGAACTATGCCAACGGTCATTGCCGCGACCTGCAGGGCCGTCTGATCTCCTGCGAGCACCTGACCCGCCGCGTCACCCGCACCGAGCATGACGGTTCGATCACTGTTCTCGCCGACAAGTTCAAGGGCAAGAAGCTCAACTCGCCGAACGATATCGTCTGCAAGTCTGATGGTTCCTTGTGGTTCACCGACCCGCCGTTCGGCATCGGCGGCGAATGGGAAGGCGAAAAGGCGGAAGCCGAACTGCCGCATTCCGTTTACCGCATTTCGGCGGAAGGTGAGCTGTCGCTCATCACCGACGAACTGAAGGGCCCGAACGGCATCGCCTTCTCCGAAGACGAAAAGAAGCTCTACGTTGTCGAAGGCCGCGCTGCGCCTTACCGCATCGTCTGGTCCTACGACGTATCGAAGGACGGCAAGACCGTCTCCAACAAGAAGGCCTTCATCACCGCCGACGACAATGGCGGTCTCGACGGCTTCAAGGTTGACGTTGACGGCAACCTGTGGTGCGGCTGGGGCTCTTCGGGCGCTGCCGGTGCCAAGCCGGAAGACCTCAACGGCGTGAAAATCTTCAACAAGGAAGGCAAGGCGATCGGCTTCATCAAGCTGCCCGAGCGTTGCCCGAACCTCGTTTTCGGTGGCAAGAAGAAGAACCGCCTCTATATGGCGTCCAGCCATTCGGTCTACGCGCTGTTCGTGGAAACCCGCGGCGCCGTCTGATCGGCTGTTTTGAATGACTGACTTGCGGGGCCGGATCTGTGAACGATCCGGCCCTGCTTGCATTTTCGGGTGCATGATGTCGGTTCTGCCGTTACTTCTGCGTCTTCCATGCAGAAGGGAGAAATCCATGCTCTACGCCATCCTGTGTTACGCCCATGAGGAAACCGTTTTCGCCTGGTCCAAGGACGAGGAGGCTGCCGTCATGGAAAAACTTTACGCCTTGCAGGAGCCGCTGGCGAAAGCCGGCAAGCTTGGCCCGGTCGGGCGGCTGATGCCGACGACGGCGGCGACCACGGTGCGCAAGGGCCGCGACGAGCCGCTGGTGCTCGACGGTCCCTTTGCCGAAACCAAGGAAGTGCTGCTCGGTTTTTACACCGCTGAATTCGAGACGCTGGATGAGGCCGTCACCTTCGCCAAGGACCTGTCTGCCGTCAATCCCGGCTCCAGCTCCTATGAAATCCGGCCGTTCTACGTTTTCCATCCCGGCGATGCGCAGGTTGGGGCAGGTGGTGCATCATGACCGATCTCGGCTGGATCGAACTGGCGCTGACGGCGGCGCGGCCGCAGGCACTGGGCGCACTCCTGCGTTATTTCCGTGATCTCGATACGGCGGAAGAAGCGTTTCAGGAAGCCTGCCTGCGCGCCATCCGCACCTGGCCGGACAAGGGGCCGCCGCGTGATCCCGCCGCATGGCTGATCTTTGTCGGACGCAACAGCGGTGTCGACCAGGTCCGCAAACGCGCCAAGAACGAGCCGCTGCCGGAAGAGGCGGCGTTTTCCGATCTTTCCGATGCCGAAGAGGATATCGCCGACCGGCTGGACAATGCCCATTACCGCGACGACATTTTGCGGCTGATGTTCATCTGCTGCCATCCGGAACTGCCCAACACCCAGCAGATCGCGCTGTCGCTTCGGATCGTGTCGGGCCTCACCGTGCCGCAGATCGCCAAGGCCTTTCTGGTCTCGGATGCGGCGATGGAACAGCGCATCACCCGCGCCAAGGCCCGCATTGCCAGAGCCCAGAGCGAGAAGAGGCCGGGTGACAAGGGTGTCGTCGGTTTCGAGGCACCGGATGCCTATGAACGGGCCGCGCGGCTGAAAACCGTGGCGGCGATGATCTATCTGGTCTTCAACGAAGGATATTCGTCCGGCGTCAACAATCCCGACAGCCTCACGCTTTGCGAGGAGGCGATCCGGCTGGTGCGCATCCTGTTGCGGATTTTTCCGGCAGAACCGGAGATCATGGGGCTGGCAACCCTGATGCTGCTGCAGCATGCCCGCGCCGGCGCCCGGTTCGACGAGGCCGGGCAGATTATTCTGCTCGAACAGCAGGATCGTTCACTGTGGGACAAAAAGCTGATCGCCGAAGCGCTCGCCATGCTCGACAAGGCGGTGCGGCACAGGAGCGGCGGGCCCTACCAGTTGCAGGCGGCGATTGCTGCCCTGCACGCCCGCGCCGAAAAGCCGGAAGATACCGACTGGTGGCAGATCGATCTTCTCTATCAGGCGCTGGAACACCTGCAGCCGTCGCCGGTCGTTACCCTCAATCGCGCGGTTGCGGTCTCGAAGGCGGAAGGCCCGGAGGAGGCTCTGGCGCTGATTGCCACGGTGGCGGCGCCACTCGACGGGTATTTCTATTTTCACGGCGTGCGCGGAGGGTTGCTGATGCAGGCCGGGCAAAAGGCCGAGGCACGCGAAGCCTTCGACCGCGCCATATCGCTCGCCAATTCGCCGGCGGAAGCCGCGCATATCCGCATGCAGATCGACCGGCTGGGGGAGGTGGGGACATAAAATTCTCCGCCCCCTGTCGGTTTCCCGTATCGCCATGCGTCCTAGGTTCACATTCACAGCGATGCGTTAAAACCAGAGGAGAAAGCCATGACCGCCCAATATCAGTTGCAGCTCGTTCGCGAATTCGATGTGCCAGCCGAAAAGCTCTTCAAGGTCTGGGCAACGCCGGAGCGCTATGGCGAATGGTTCTGCCCGCTGCCGTGGAAGGTGACCGAGGCGCGCATGGATCTGCGCACCGGTGGCGACAGTTTTATCCTGATGGAAGGTCCGGAAGGCGAAAAGATCCCCAATACCGGCGTCTATCTGGAAGTCGTGCCCAACAGGAAGATCGTTTTCACCGATGCCTTCACCAAGGCATGGGAGCCGTCAGACAAGCCGTTCATGACCGGTATCATCGAATTCGAGGACCTCGGCAACGGCCGCACGCGTTATACCGCGACTGCCCTTCACTGGACGGAGGAAGACATGGAAACCCACAAGCAGATGGGTTTCGAGGAAGGCTGGGGCATCGTCGCCGGCCAGATGGCGGAGATCGCCAGGACGTTCTGAGCTTTGGCGAGTCTTTTCAGGCGTTTGCCAGGCATGTTTGCGTGTTGGATTCAATCAGCGAGAGGCGGCGGATATATCTGTCGCCTCCGCCATGTTGAAGGATATGTGCTTCACCCGCAGATTTCGCCCGTCGCCGCAACCTTCTGAAATCGGAATCGTTTCGCCCATCGAAATCTTCGAAGGATGGCTTCGAAAGTTTCACATTTGTGCCGGCTGCCGGCGATATCTATGTGAGGCTATCGAACAACGGAAATTTTGGGCGCATGGAACTCGGTCTTTATACTTTTGCGGATGTCGATCCGAACGCGGTCAACAAGGGTGCGGAAGCGCATCGGCGGCTGAAGGATCTTCTTGAAGAGATCGAGCTGGCCGATCAGGTCGGGCTCGACGTGTTTGGGCTGGGCGAACATCACCGCGTCGATTATGCGGCATCGTCTCCCTCGACCGTGCTGGCCGCCGCCGCCGTGCGCACGAAAAACATTCGCCTTTCCAGTGCCGTTACCGTTCTCTCTTCGGATGAGCCGGTGCGGGTGTTCCAGCAGTTTTCGACCGTCGACCTGCTGTCGGATGGGCGTGCGGAAATCATGGCGGGGCGCGGTTCCTTCATCGAATCCTTCCCGCTGTTCGGTTACGATCTCGCCGATTACGACCAGCTGTTTTCCGAAAAGCTCGACCTGCTGCTCGCCATTCGCGATCAGGAAGTGGTGAGCTGGAACGAAGGCAAGCTGCGCCCGCCGATCAATGGGCGCGGCGTCTATCCGCGCCCGCTGCAGGAAAAGCTGCCGATCTGGATCGCCGTTGGCGGCACGCCGGAATCGGTGGCGCGGGCAGGGGCCATGGGCCTGCCGCTGGCCATCGCCATTATCGGCGGTGAATATCGCCGGTTTGCGCCGATGTTCGATCTTTACCGCGAGGCCGCTCGCCGCGCCGGTCAGGACCCGTCGACGCTGAAGACCAGCATCAATGTGCATGGCTTCATTGCCGATACGACTGAAGCCGCTGCCGATCAGTTTTATGGTCCGCAGGCCGAGGTGATGAACCGGCTTGGC
This sequence comes from Neorhizobium sp. BT27B, assembly GCF_050455485.1. Taxonomy (NCBI): domain Bacteria; kingdom Pseudomonadati; phylum Pseudomonadota; class Alphaproteobacteria; order Hyphomicrobiales; family Rhizobiaceae; genus Neorhizobium; species Neorhizobium sp. BT27B. The sequence continues at coordinate 87,280 of NZ_JBCIYT010000003.1, forward strand.
CGCGAACGTGGCTGGGGACCGACCAATCGTGCGCATTTCGATGCGGCGCGTGGGGCCCAGGGCAATCTTTTCCTCGGTGAGCCGGAAGTGGTGGCGGAAAAGATCGTCGCGGCGCACGCGGTGTTCAAAAACGACCGGTTCATGCTGCAGATGGCGATCGGTCTGATGCCGCATGCGCAGATCATGCGCGGCATCGAACTTTACGGCACGAAAGTAGCACCTCTGGTCAGAAAGGAATTGACCGGATCGTCCGATGGCGCGAAACCGGCTGCCTGACAAGCCGGCCTTGGGGGAAGGCCGCGAGACACGATGATAGGAAGAATGCACGCATGGTGATTTCCACCGAAGAAGAGCTGCAGAAGCTCAAGGATATCGGGCGCCTCTGCGCCGTGGCCGTGGAAACCATGGCAAAGGCTCTGGAGCCGGGCATCACCACCCGTGAACTCGACCTGATCGGCCGCAAGATCCTCGAGGATAATGGCGCGCAATCGGCCCCGGAATTCTGCTATGAATTTCCGGGCGCCACCTGCATCAGCGTCAACGAGGAAGTGGCGCACGGCATTCCCGGCGATCGCCGCATCGAGGCGGGTGATCTCGTCAATATCGACGTGTCGGCCGTCAAGGACGGTTTTTTTGGCGATACCGGTTCGTCCTTCGCCGTGCCGCCGGTCAGCAAACAGATCGAAAAGCTTTGCCGTGACGGCCGTCGCGCGTTGTGGACCGGTCTGCAGCAGGTCAGGACCGGCAAGCCGATCGCCGGTATCGGCAATGCCATCGGCGCCTTCGCCACCAAGAACCGCTATACGCTGATCTCCAACCTTGCCAGCCACGGCGTCGGCCGCTCGCTGCATGAGGAGCCGAAGGAAGTTTCCACCTGGCCGGACCCGGATGAAACCCGGATCATGGAAGAGGGGCTGGTCTTCACCATCGAGCCTTTCCTGTCGCTCGGCGGTACCTGGGCGGAAGATGGCGGCAATGGTGATCCATGGACGCTTTACAGCGATCCGCGCGCGCCAACCGTGCAATACGAGCATACGATCGTTGTTACCCGCAACGGCCCGCTCATCCTGACGCTGCCGAACTGAGGTTTTTCGAAAGGCGCCATCTGTCGGTGGCGCCTCAATCCGCCTGATCGCAGCGATCAGAATTTGTGGTTTGTCAGGCTGTAGGCCGGGTGCGATAAGCCGCCCATGTCCTCTTCTCCTTCTTCTTCTTCCTCGCTCTGGATCGGCCTTGCCGGCGCTGCCGCCATGGCCGGTGCCATGGGGTTTGGCCGTTTCGTCTACACGCCGATCCTGCCGGGCATGATCACCGGTATTCCGCTGTCCTCGGCTGATGCCGGCACGATCGCCGCCGGCAATTTTGCCGGTTATCTGCTCGGCGCTATCGCCTCGGCCTATGGCTGGGCGGCGGGCCGGGAGCGCAAGGTGGCGCTCGCCGGTCTGCTGGCGTCTGTCGTGCTTCTGGCGGCCATGGGGCTGACGACGTCGGTCGCCACCTTCACCGTCATTCGCTTTCTTGCCGGTGCGGCCAGCGCGCTTGCCATGCTGTTCACCTCGACGATCGTGATGATGCATGCGGCGGGACGCCCGACGATCGGCATGCTGCATTTCGGCGGCGTCGGTGTCGGCATCGCTCTGTCCTCGCTGCTGGTTCTGGGGGTAAATGCCTTGGCGGGGGATGCGGCGCATGGCTGGCGTCTCGACTGGTTCGCTTCGGCGGCTGTCGTCCTTGCCATCTTTGTCTTCGTTCAGCGTTTCCTGCCCAGGCCGCAGGGTGACGCAAAAAGCGTGGCCGAGCCGCCGCTTGTCTGGCGCCTGCCGCTGATCATGACGGTTTTGTCCTACGGCCTTTACGGTTTCGGTTATGTCATCACCGCCACCTTCCTCGTCGCCATTGCGCGCATGGGCAATACCGGGCCGATGATCGAGTTTCTCGTGTGGTTCGTGGCCGGCTGTGCGGCGGCGGTGTCGCTGTTCGCATGGAACCCGATCGCGCGCCGGATCGGCCTTGGTGGGGCCTATCTCGCGGCCATCGTCGTGCTTCTGATCGGCGTCGTCGCGTCTGTCGAACTGCCGCCGGTGGCCGGCACGCTGGTGGGTGGCTTTCTGCTCGGCGCGACCTTCATGGTGATCACCGCCTTCGGTCTGCAACTCGGCCGCCGTTTCGCGCCGCAAAGCCCGCGCCGGGCGATCGCCGTGGTCACCGCCGCCTTCGGAACCGGTCAGATAATCGGGCCGCTGGTGGCGGGTTTTGTGGCCGAGCGTACGGGGAGCTTTACCGCACCGTCGCTGCTGGCCGCCGGAGTGCTGGTCGCGGCCATTGCACTGTCACTGCCGCTGCTGCGTGAGCGCGGCTAAAATGTCCACGGTTACAAATAGGTAACAAACGGCAAGCCCCATTGCCGCTCCCTTGGACTTGCCTTAGTTTCGCGCTTAAAGGTCCACCCGACCATTGTTAGATTCGAACTCAGGAAAGCAGCCGCTCCGTGTTCCACTCCTTCTTCCCCCGACCAAAACTGTTTTTCCTGTCCGCTGCCTTGTGGACGGCCGTCTGCATCTTCGTGTGGTATGCCGTCGGCCCGCAAATGGGTGCCGCTCTCGGCATGCCGCCGCTTGAGGCAGGCCAGCAGGCACCCCTCGGGCTTGCCTATTTCCTCACCCCGGACAATCTCTGGTTCTATCTCTATTTCACCATCTTCGTGCTGATCTTTGGCGGTGTCTGGAAGCTGATCGACCGGGATCACCCGTGGTCGAACTGGTCCATCTGGGGATCGGCCTTCATCATCTTCATCGCCTATTTCGTCGTGCAGATTTCGGTGGCGCTGAACAACTGGCGTGGTCCGTTCTTCGATCTTTTCCAGCGCGCGCTCGAAAAGCAGCCCGGCATCACGGCTGGACAGTTTTATGACCTGCAGCTGCGTTTCCTTGAAATCGGCATGGTCGGCGTGGCGATGAACGTCGTTACTGCCTACTTCACCAGCCATTACGTCTTCCGCTGGCGCACGGCCATGAACGATTTCTACCTGTCGAAATGGGACAAGCTTCGCCATATCGAAGGTGCCTCGCAGCGTGTTCAGGAAGATACGATGCGATTTGCGTCCATTGTCGAAGGTCTTGGCGTCGTGCTGATCAATTCGATCATGACGCTGGTCGTCTTCCTGCCGCTGCTGTTCCAGATGTCGGTGCATGTCACTGAAATCCCACTGCTCGGAGCCATTCCGCATTCGCTGTTCTGGCTGGCGCTCCTGTGGTCTGTTTTTGGTACAGTCTTGCTTGCCGTCGTCGGCATCAAGCTGCCGGGCCTTCAGTTCCGCAATCAGCGCGTCGAAGCGGCCTTCCGCAAGGAGCTGGTCTATGGTGAAGACCACGAGGATCGGGCGCAGCCGCCGACCATGCGCGAGCTGTTTTCCAATGTGCGCAAGAACTATTTCCGCATGTACTGGCACTACCTGTACTTCAACGTCGCCCGCTACACGTTTGGTCAGCTCGATGCGATCATTCTGACATTCATGCTGATCCCGACCATCGTTGCCGCCAAGATCACCATGGGGATCTGGCAGCAGATCGCCACCGCGTTCGGCCAGGTCAGCGACAGTTTTCAGTATCTGGTCAGCTCCTGGTCGACGATCATCGAGCTTCTGTCGATCCGCAAGCGTCTGGTTGCCTTCGAGGCCGCCATTGATGACCAGCCTCTGCCGGTGATCGACCAGAACTATCTGGAGCGTGAAGCCGAAGGCGGCGAGATGGCGGCGAACAAGCCGACCTGATTTCTCAATAAAACACACAGCAGTTTTGGCCGCGCCGGGTGAAAAGTCCGGCGCGGTTTTGTTTTGGGCTTGGGGCAGGCGGTATCGGTATCAAGTTTGGCATTTCAGGCTTCCGCCTGCCCCGACCGCGCTTTCGGCATTTCGCCTTGGCAACGACCATCACCAGAACCGGACACAAAGCCGGAGGAGGAGGCCGGTTCGCGATCCCGGTGCCCATCCGATGACCTCGCGATTATCCGCTCACCTGCCGGAGCGTGGATGAAATGGACGCAGGAAAAATGCGAAGTGGCTGTTTTCGAACGATTAAAAAAATAATCGGGGTGCTGAACGTCCACGTCTGCGGAAAGCGGCGTTAGACTGGTGTCTTACGACAGCGCCGCAGTGCGGGTGCGCAAAAGATTGACGCCCCATCCGGCCACACAGCCGATCGCCGCACCGGCCGCCTTGATCAGCGCGTCGTCGGGATTGGCATGGCGGCTGGGGGATATGAACTGCAGCAGTTCGATGCCGCCGGCTCCGAGCAGCAGCAGGACGGCGCAAAGCTTCCAGTGGCGTGGATAGGTGATCACGAACAGGAAGGCCATGACGGCAAAAGCACCGGCGCGGTCGACATTGACCGGCAGAAAGTCGTGCGGGCGCATCTCGATCGGCGAGACGGTGGCGAAGATCACAAAGGCGAGCACCAGCCAGGGCAGGGTTTTCAGGAGTGTTCTTGTCATTCAGCTGTCATAATCCGGCTGGAGCGCGTTGGGAAATCATATCGCCGGGCGTCGTTAAAGACCTGATGAGGGCGCTGAAACGGGAAGGGCCTGCCTCAGGCCTGCCGACGCCGTCGTCTCGTTGCCGGACAGCATCGCCATCGCTTGCGAATGGGTAACGCATGCGACATCCTGCATGCCGCAGACGTCGGTCACCAGCCGTTCCATCGCCCGCCAATAGGCGCCGGCATTCATCTCGACGAAGTGAAAGCCGATCTGCAGCGGAATGCGCTTGCCGTCATATTGCTTGTCGAAGGCGGCCTTGAAGGCGGAATAGGCGCGTTCCTCGAACTCCGCCGAGCGGCTGGGGTTTTCGATGCCGGCCGAATGGCGGATGAACAGATTGTAGTCCATGGCGATGATCGGTCGCTGCTGCGGGCCTTCGGGAATGGTCGGCAGGCCGAAACGGAAAACGCCGTCCTTTTCCTCCGGCACTTCCGGCCCGCGCGTGACCGGGCTTGCGTCATACACGAAACCGGCCTGACGTTCCGCCTGCATCAGCGCCGGACCCTGGCTGAGATAGGGCGCGCGAAAACCGCGAATGCCGGTTTTGACGAAATCCTGCCAGCCGGCCGGCTCCTGTTCAGCAGCATCATTGGCCACCCATGCATTGGAGAGCACGTTTCGGAACGTTTTCAGTTCCTGCGTCCACTCCTGCGAGGTCCATTCGCCACCATCGAAATGGCCGCATGTATGGCTGGCAATCTCGTTACCCTCTTCCTTCGCCTGCCAGACATGGCCCAAACGGATGCGGGCTTCCTCTTTCGTCTGGGCAAAACCGATATTGGAGCGGCCCGGCTTCTGGCCCGGTCCCTGATAGGTTTTCGCCGATGCGCGGTCGATGACGAGGGTGCAGGAGAGAAAATAGGTGAAGCGGGCGTTTGTGCGTTTGGCGATATCGCGGCTGCGCTGCCACAGATCGTTGCTGCCGGCGCCATCGAAGGAAATCAGCACCAGCTGTTTCGGCTTTTCCGCGGCCATGGCTGCAGGTGCAGCGAGCGTCGCCGGGATGGCGGCAAACAGGGTGAGGGCGAGCAAAGACGATACGCGGGACATAAAAACCTGTCGAAAATCATTTTCGGATAGAATTCCTGGCAATGGCTTCTGCGTCGAGATTGCGGCGAAGCTTTGTGCGTGATGACAAAATTTAGGCTGCGTCTCGTGGTCATCCTGCACGTTCGGCGTTAACAAGCTTTCGTGAAATGCACGAAGGGCCTTACATGCGCGGCAAAATGCGCTAGAAGGCGGTCTTTCCGCATTCAGAGGCCCGGCGGCCGGAGACTGGCATGGCAAATAACGACGACAGCTTCATTCGCGAAGTGAACGACGAACTGCGCTCGGAGCAGATGAGCAAGGCGTGGAAGCGTTTTGGCCGCATCCTCATCGGTGCGGCAGTGCTTCTCGTCGTCGGTGTTGCCGGTCATCGCGGTTACGAATACTGGCATTCCAACAACGCGTCCGCTTCCGGCGACCGTTTCGTGACGGCACTCGACCTTGCCGGCGACAAGAAGAATGACGAGGCGCTCGCAGCCTTCTCCGAACTCGAGAAGGATGGCACCGGTTCCTATCCGGTTCTGGCCAAGCTGCGCACCGCCGCACTTCAGGCAGAGAAGGGCGACAAGGCTGCGGCAATTGCCACCTTCCAGGCCATTTCCAAGGACAATGCCGTGCCGGCGCTGGTGCGCGACACCGCCAAGCTGCGCGCCGCCTTCCTGCTGGTCGATACGGCCGGCTATGAACAGGTTGCCGCCGAAGCCGAGGTGCTGAGCAGCGACGGCCATGCGCTGCGTTTTTCGGCGCGCGAAGTGTTGGGTCTGGCCGCCTACAAGGCAGACAACATGAAGCAGGCCAAGGACTGGTTCACGCAGATCACCAATGCTGCCGACGCGCCGCGCAATGTCGCCAGCCGCGCGCAGATCATGCTCGACAACATCGCCGCATCCGGCAAGGCGCCCTGATTTTCGGCCAGACGGCTGAAGGTGCCCAAGAAGAGAAAGAAACCACATGAGCTTCACCGTCGCCATCGTCGGACGCCCGAATGTCGGCAAGTCGACGCTGTTCAACCGGCTGGTCGGCAAGAAGCTTGCGCTGGTCGATGATACGCCGGGCGTTACCCGCGACCGTCGTCCCGGCGATGCCAAGCTCGTCGATCTGCGCTTCACCATCATCGATACCGCCGGTCTCGAAGAAGCCGGTGCCGATACGCTTGAAGGCCGCATGCGCGCCCAGACGGAGATGGCGATCGAGGAAGCCGACCTGACGCTGTTCGTCGTCGATGCCAAGGCGGGGCTGACGCCGCTCGACAAGACGTTTGGCGAACTGCTGCGCCGCAGTGGCAAGCCGGTCGTGCTGGTTGCCAACAAGTCCGAAGCCAAGGGCTCGGATGGCGGTTTCTACGACGCCTATACGCTCGGCCTCGGCGAGCCGGTGCCGATCTCGGCCGAACATGGCCAGGGCATGATCGATCTGCGCGACGCCATCGTCGAGGCCATCGGCGAAGAGGTTGCTTTCCCGGAAGAGGTCGATGAGGCCGAGACCAATGTCGACGTGCGCGACAGCGATTTCGACGACGAGGATGAAGATGCAGACGGCCTTTACGACGAGACCCTGCCGCTTCGCGTAGCAATCGTCGGCCGTCCGAATGCCGGCAAGTCGACGTTGATCAACCGTTTTCTCGGTGAAGACCGGCTTTTGACCGGCCCGGAAGCCGGCATTACCCGCGACAGCATTTCCGTCGAATGGGACTGGCGCGGCCGCACCATCAAGATGTTCGACACCGCCGGCATGCGCCGCAAGGCGCGCGTGCAGGAAAAGCTGGAAAAGCTGTCAGTTGCCGATGCGCTGCGCTCCATCCGCTTTGCCGAAACGGTCGTCATCGTGTTCGATGCCACCATCCCGTTCGAAAAGCAGGACCTGCAGATCGCCGATCTGGTACTGCGCGAAGGCCGTGCCGCGGTTCTCGCCTTCAACAAGTGGGACATGATCGAGGATCCGCAGGCGTTTCTGACCGATCTGCATGAAAAGACCGCACGGCTGCTGCCGCAGGCCCGCGGCATCCGCGCTGTGCCGATTTCCGGCCAGACCGGTTACGGCCTCGACAAGCTGATGCAGAGCATCGTCGACACCGACAAGGTCTGGAACAAGCGCATCTCGACCGCCAAGCTGAACCGCTGGCTCGACCAGACCACGACTCAGCATCCGCCACCGGCCGTTTCCGGCCGCCGCCTGAAGCTGAAATACATGACGCAGGTCAAGGCCCGTCCGCCGGCTTTCATGGTGTCCTGCACACGTCCCGACGCGCTGCCGGAAAGTTATGTGCGTTACATGACCAACACGTTGCGCACCGACTTCCAGATGCCCGGCGTGCCGATCCGCATTCACTTCAAGGCGGGTGAAAACCCGTTCGAAGGTCGCCGCAGAAAGCGCTGATCGCGTGTAAAAAATGATATCCGTCACCCGTATGGGTGGTGACGGATATCTTTTGATCGTCTGATATGCCCGAGCCGACATGGCCGTGGCTTTGCGATTGTCGCTTTATGATATCGGGTGGCGTTTTCCAGGACGCTAGCCCGACATGTGCGATCCATCCCGATGATCCGGCCGCTGCCATGTTCGGCGGCATTCGCCTTTTTTTCCACATTCATAATTTTGCTTTGGTCTGTGTGCAGTCACGCGCCGGGGCACGGATATGTTCAATTGGTTCACAGGGTTAAGGGCTGTGTGCCACTGCTGGCATTACGCCAGCAGAGAGGGGAATGAAATGGTTCGCATGACACTTGCGATCGTTCTCGGCGTGTCTTCCGGTCCGGCCGCGCTGGCCGAGGAAATCGCCTTCAATTATCGGCCGAGCGTCGCCATCAAGCCCGGCAAGGCATTGCTGCTGAAGGGCGTGCGCGGCAAGAACTGCAACGACCCGGCGCCGGAATGGGACGAGGTCGTTGCAAAACTGCCGGTCTCTGCCACCGGCACGTTTTCGGATGGTGGGCTTGGTATCGTGCGGAGCCGCAAGTGCGGCAAGGCGGTGCCGGCACGCGGGATCAAGTTCACCGCAACAACGAAGGGTCGCGAAAAACTCACCGTGTTTCGCGACCGGGTTGCCGTCACCGTCTTCTGACATGCAGGTTTAGGCACCTGCCGGCGACGGAAGTGGCAGAGGGCGCGGGCCTCTGCTTGCTATTTCGTTGCGCTTGTGTTCGACTGCGACCATGGCTTGTGACTCTGGGAGGGGACAGCAAGCCGTTTCGATCAATGGGAGGAGGAATCCATGATCATTGCAGGTCTCGTCGCCGCCATCTGTCTGGGTATCGGAAGCGTGTTGTTTTTCCACTGGCGGGATGAAAACATCGGCTGATCCGGCTGATTGAAGCTTCCTTCGTTTGATGACGTGCCTGTGGTGCGGATGAATCTCTCATCCGCCGCCTTTGGCGCTTTGCATCCTGTTCAGTCCTGCCTGTACCGGCGTCACTCTGCCGGTGCCGGCAGGGCTTTCAGTGTTTGTGCCTTGAGCACGTTGGACAGGAACTGCCGCGAGGCCGCTTCCCACGTGAACTTTCGAGCATGGGCGCGGGCGTCTGCGCGTGAGCACGACAGCGCTGCAAGGCAGGCTTCGCGCAGGTCTTCGTTCAGCGCACCGGCGCCGCAGCCTTCCTCAAGGATATCGACCGGTCCCATCACCGGATAGGCTGCGACGGGCACGCCGCTTGCCAGCGCTTCGAGGATCGTGTTGCCGAACGTGTCGGTCCTGGAAGGAAAAACGAAGACGTCGGCCTGGGCATAGGCGCGGGCAAGTTCTTCGCCGGTCTTGATGCCGGTGAACAGCACGTCCGGGTATCTGCGCTGCAGCTCGGCGCGATCCGGGCCATCACCGACAACCACTTTCGAACCCGGCAGATCGAGATCAAGAAAGGCCGGCAGGTTCTTTTCCACCGCGACGCGGCCAACCGTCATGAAGATCGGCCGGGGCAGGTCAAAAGGGCGGTCGTCCTGATCCATCGGGTGAAACACCGTCTGGTCGATGCCGCGGCTCCAGCGCAGAAGGTTCTTGATGCCAAGTTTCGACAGTTCGCGCTCAAGGCTGCCCGTCGCCACCATGCAGCCATTGCCGGCATTGTGAAACCAGCGCACGAAGGCGTTCAGCCAGCGCAGCGGAATGGGGAAGCGGGCGGCCACATATTCGGGAAAGCGGGTGTGATAGCTGGTGGAGAAGGGCATGTGGTTCTTCAGGCACCAGCGGCGTGCCATCAGCCCGAGCGGTCCTTCGGTGGCGATATGCACCGCCGTCGGGCCGGATGCCTTGATGGCGGCGGCGACCTGCCAGTAGGTGGCGACCGACAGGCGGATTTCCGGATAGGTGGGGCAGGGCACGCTGGAAAAGTCCTGCGGCGTCACCATGGCGACATCCACGCCCATGCGGGTGAGTTCGCGATTGGTGTTTTCGATCGAGCGAACGACGCCGTTGATCTGCGGATACCAGGCATCGGAAACGATGGTAATTCTGGTCATGACCGGCTTGAAACCCCTTTTGCCCGTCGCTCTGCCGCAATTTCGCCGACTCATGGCGGTTGTTGCAGCCTTGCTGTTCTATCGCCGAGCTGTGTGACAGGCGAATGTCGGGCCGTGGGCAAGGCTGCCGACAGTTTGATTTGCGAGCGCCGCAACCACCGCTTATGTATTGATCGATTGTTTGTTGATGGATTTGTTCATGCGTATTTTCCGGTCGCTGTCCCTTGGTCTGCTGTCGGGTGTTGCGGCAATAGGCATTTTCATGGGTGTCAATCAGCTGACCGGCAACGAGCATGAAGTGATTGCGGGCGAGCTCTATCGCTCCGCCCAGCCGGGAGGTGAGGAGATCGACAGCCTCGTGCGCCGCCATGGCATCAAGACCATCATCAATCTGCGCAACGAGACACGCGGTCAGTGGTATGCGGAGGAAAAGTCTGCAGCCGAGCGCAATGGCGTGAGGTTGATCGACTATCCGATCAGCTCGGGAGCAATTCTGCCGGTGGAAGGCAGCGAGGAACTGGCGCAGATCATGCGCGATGCGGAAAAGCCGATCCTGATCCATTGTGAACATGGCGCCAACCGGACCGGGCTTGCCTCGGCGATCTATGTCGGAGCGGTCGCGCAGCGCAGCGAACTGTTTTCCGAGCTGCAGCTGTCACCCTATTACGGCCATGTGCCGATCCCCGGCATCGGCCGCTATGCGATGTGGCAGTCCTGGGACAAATTCGAGGAAACCATCGGTTTCTGAGGGAGACGGCGGGCATGACCCGCCGTTTTGTATTTTACTGGGCTGCGATGCTGAAATCCTGATCGAAGCTGAATTTTTCGCCGCTGCTGATGTCGTTGATCGTATAGGTGACCACGTAATTGCCGGCGGGTGCGCCATCGAGTGTCAGGGTGAAGTCCATCGAGAATTCTGTGATGGCGTTGTGGCTCTGCAGCACGTTCTTCACAAAACCCTTCTGGTCGGTGACGACGGCGCCCTTGTCGTCCTTCAGCACCAGGTCGGCGACAAAATTCGTCTCGTACATCTCGCCCGGCAGTTCCTTCCAGCCGAAACCGATCGGTTCGACATAGGTGATGACCGGTTCACCCTGCTTGAAGACGGTGCCCTGCTTTTCCTGATAGATGCCATAACCGCCTGATTTCTGGGCAACGAAGGTGACGATGCGTTCGCTGAACGGCACCTTTGCCCAGGCCTCGTACATCTTTGTTTCGGCCTTGGTGAGGTTTTCCAGTGCATCGGCGTGGGCAGCCGTCGCCAAAGGTAAAAACGACAGGGACAGAACGGTCAGGGTAGCAAAAACGGCGCGCATGTTTTCCTCCGGAGATGGCCAATACCATGTTCGCGAAGTATCACGTAAATCCATTGAGATTGTGTGATTTATATCCGTAAGAAAACGGCGCCGGCCGAGAGAAAAACACGGCGCGGTTTCTGGTTTTTTCTTTCAGCGCGGTAGAAGAGACGGATCGATCAGCGCGCCGTGATGGCCGATGACCGTGGTTGCGACGGCGGCGCCATGGGCGGCGGCCTCGGCCGGCGTTGCGCCGGTCAACAGGCGTGACAGGAAGCCGCCGTTAAAACTGTCGCCGGCGCTGGTCGTGTCGACCACGGCCTTTGCCTCCACGGCCGGCACATGCTGTACGTCACCGCCAAAACTCAGCGTCACGCCGTTGGGGCCGTCCTTGACCACGACATTGGCGACGCCGAGGGCGTGGTAACGGGCAATGGTTGCGGCGACGTCCGCGTCGCCGAAATGGGCCTTTTCGTCGTCGAAGCTCGGCAGCACGAGGGTCGAGGCGCGGGCGCCATCCTCGATCGTCTTCAGCATGACGTCTTTACCGGCCCAGAGGCGCGGGCGGATGTTGGGGTCGAAGGCGACCGTCTTGCCGGCTGCTTTTGCGCGACGCAGTTCGGAAAACAGCGTGTCGATGGCGTCGGGGGCGAGAATGCCCAGCGTGATGCCGGAGAAATAGATGATGTCGGAGGCTTCGATGGCGCGGCGCAGGTGGTCTGCATCGTCGGCCAGCTTTTTGGCGGCGGCGGTGTCGCGCCAGTAGCTGAAGGTGCGCTCGCCGTCCTTCAGGGTGATGAGGTAGAGGCCGGGTGTCTTGGCCGCGATCTGGCGGATATGACTGGTGCCGATCCCGGCACCCTGCATCATCGCCAGCATTTCGCCGGAGAGCGGATCGTCACCGAGGGCGGTGAAATAATCGACGGACCAATCGGCGGGCAGACAGGCGCGGGAATACCAGGCGGTGTTGAATGTGTCGCCGGCAAAGCCGCGTCGCAACAGGCCATCACCCGCCTGCGACAGTTCCACCATGCATTCGCCGATCGACAAAAACTTTCCGCCCAAAACCGTTCTCCCAACAATTTTCGTCATTTGGCGATACGCGATGATGGTTTGGGAGGCAAGGGTGGAGTGGCGGCTCGGCTTGATGGCAAACCTTCCAATCTCCGATTTCGTCATCCCAGGGCTTGTCCCTAGGATCTAACCACGCAGATGATATGAGGCCGTTGCAGATCCTCGGGACAAGCCCGAGGATGACGATGGAGAGGTTTGCCACCTTTGTTTACAGGCCGAGAGCAGAAGCCTTACGCCTCCGGCGGCCGATCCATATGATAACACGCCGCCGACTGGCCCGGACGCACCAGTTCGGTCACCGGCATCTTGGTGCGACAGATATCCGTCGCCTTCCAGCAGCGTGGCTGGAAAGGGCAGCCCGGCGGCGGGTTCATCGGCGAGGGCGGATCGCCCTGCAGGCGGATGCGGCTACGTTGGCGGGCAAGTTTCGGGTCGGGGATCGGGGCCGCCGAAAAGAGGGCCTGCGTATAGGGATGCGCCGGGTGGTTGAACACGGTGGCGCAGTCGCCGGCTTCAACGATGCGGCCGAGATACAGCACCAGAACATCATCCGAAATCAGCCGCACGACGGACAAGTCGTGGCTGATGAAGATCAGGATGAGGCCGAACTCCTTGCGCAGCTTGCGCAACAGCGTGATCACCTGTCCTTGGATCGACACGTCGAGCGCCGAGACCGGCTCGTCGCAGACGATCAGTTTTGGCCGCGTGATGACGGCGCGGGCGATGCCGATACGCTGGGCCTGACCGCCGGAAAACTCGTGCGGATAACGGTTGATCATTTCCGGCACGAGGCCGACGGCGTTCATGATCTCGCGCACCCGCTCGGTGCGCTGGGCGCGGTTGAGCTTTGGTTCGAACACGGTCAGCGGTTCGGCGATGATATCGCCCACCGTCATGCGCGGATCGAGCGAGGCGATCGGATCCTGAAAGATGATCTGCATGTCGCGGCGCGCCATGCGGATCTGTTCCGGCGAAAGGTCCAGCAGGTTCTTGCCCTGCCAGACAACCCGGCCTTTCTGGGCACGGATCAATTGCAGGATGGACCGGCCGAGCGTGGATTTGCCGCAGCCGCTTTCGCCGACGATGCCGAGCGTGCGGCCTTCCTTCAGTTCGAACGACACGTCGTTGACGGCCGTCAGCATGGTCGGCTTCTTGAAGAAGGACTTTGCCTGGATCTCGAACTGGGTGGTGAGGTTTTCGACCTTGAGCAGGGTCGGGGCTGACAATGTCTGATCCAATGTTTGCTGATTAGGCATGGGTCAACAGCTCCTCGAGACGCGGGAAGGGGTGGAAACAGGCGGCGCAATGCTGCGGCGCCACGGTTTCGAGCTGTGGTGGACCATCGATACAGTCGTCTTCCGCCTTGGGACAGCGCGGCGAGAAATTGCAGCCTTTTGGCAGATGCTGCAGGTTGGGCGGGCGGCCGGGAATGACGACGAGTTCATCGACATCCTGATCGGGCCGAGGGATCGCCGCATGCAGGGCTGCAGTGTAGGGATGGGCCGGGTTTTCGTACAGCTCGTCCACCGGCGCTTCCTCGACGATGCGTCCGGCATACATGACGGCAACACGGTCGGCGAGGCCGGCAACGACGCCGAGATCGTGGGTGATCATCAACAGCGCCGTGTTCATCTCGGCGGTCAGATCGTTGAAGAGGTCGAGGATCTGCGCCTGTATGGTGACGTCGAGTGCTGTGGTCGGTTCGTCGGCAATCAGCAGTTTCGGTTTGGTGAGCAGCGCCATGGCGATGACGATGCGCTGGCGCATGCCGCCCGACAGTTCGTGCGGGTAGAGATTGAAGCGGCGGGTCGGGTCAGGGATGCCGACACGTTTCAACATATCCAGCGCCTCGACGGAGGCCGCACGGGCGGTGAAGCCGCGATGAATCTCAAGCTGTTCCGTCAGTTGCCGGGAGATCTTGAGAGATGGATTCAAGGCGGTCATCGGGTCCTGAAAGACCATGGCCATGTCCTTGCCGCGCACCTTGTCGAGTTCGCGCGGTTTCAGCGCCAGCACATCGCGGCCTTCCAGAAGCGCCTGACCGGAGGTCTGGCCGTTCTTGGCGAGCAGGCCCATCAGGCCGAGGAATGTCTGGCTCTTTCCCGATCCGCTCTCGCCGACGATGGCGATGCGCTCGCCGCGCTTGACGGTGAGGTTCATGCCCGACACGGCCTTCACGTCGCCATCCGGCGTCTTGAAGGTGATCGAATAGTCCTTCAACTCGAGAAGGACGTCGTTTTTAATTGTGTCTGTCATGTCAGCGATCCTTCGGGTCGAACGCATCGCGCAGGCCGTCGCCGATGAACAGCAGGCTAAGCAGAAGCGAGACGAGGAAGACGGCCGGGAAGGCCAGAAGCCACGGCATGCTTTCCATGGCATCGGTGCCTTCGGCAATCAGCGTGCCGAGCGAGGTCAGCGGTTCCTGAACGCCGAAACCGAGATAGGAAAGAAAGCTCTCGGTCGCGATGATTTCCGGCACGGTGAGGGCCGCAAAAATGACCACCGGCCCGACGAGGTTCGGGATGATGTGTTTTGTGATGATCTTCAGCGGCTTCTGGCCGGAAGCGCGGGCGGCCTCGACGAATTCGCGGTGTTTCAGCGACAGTGTCTGGCCGCGCACGATGCGGGCCATGGTCAGCCATTCCAGTGCGCCGATCGCTGCGAAGAGCAGGTAGACGTTGCGGCCAAAGATGACCATCAGCAGGATGACGAACAGGATGTAGGGAAGCGCGTACATGATGTCGACGAAGCGCATCATGATCGAATCCAGACGTCCGCCGAAATAACCGGAAATCGCGCCGTAAAGCACGCCGATCACCACCGAGACCAGCGTGGCGACGAAGGCGACGGCGAGCGAGACGCGGGTGCCGTAGAGCACGCGGGCCAAGAGGTCGCGGCCGTTTGGGTCGGTGCCAAAATAGTGGCCGTCTTCCCAGGAGGGCGGGGCGCGGAAGGCGGCCCAGTCCGGGTCTTCGTAACCGTGCGGGATAAAGTAGGGGCCGAGGAAGGCGGCGAGGATGAGCAGCGCCAGGACAACGATCGATACGACCGCCGCCTTGTTGCGACAGAGCCTGCGCATGGCGTCTTTTGTCAGCGAACGACCTTCCGGGGAAAGACCTTCCGCTTCCAGCAGTTCGGCTGCGAGCAGCTCTCTTTTTGCGGGATTGAGGATCATCTGTTTCTCACTTTCGGGTCAAGCCAGGCATAGGCGATGTCGACGATGAGGTTCAGGAAGACGATCAGCACCATGTAGAAAATGACCGTGCCGAGAACCATGCCGTAATCGCGGTTGAGTGCGGCGTTGATGAAGTAGCGGCCGATGCCGGGAAGCCCAAAAATGCTTTCGACGACCAGCGAGCCGGTGAGAAGGTAACTTGCCGCGGGGCCGAGATAGGAAACCACCGGCATCATGGCGGGTTTGAGCGCATGGCGCATGACCGTTAGGCGCGGGCCGATGCCCTTGGCCTTGGCGGTGCGGATAAAGTTCTGGTTCATCACCTCGATCATCGAACCGCGGGTGATACGCGAGATGCGCCCCGCATGCGGCAGCGCCATGACGACGACCGGCAGAACAAGGAATTTCAGCGAGCCATCCCCCCAGCCGCCGACGGGCAGCCACGCAAGCTGGATGCCGAACACAAGTTGGAGGATGGGGGCGATGAGAAAGTTCGGGAACACGACGCCCACCAGAATCATCGCGCCGAGGACGTAGTCCGGCATCTTGTTCTGATAGAGCGCCCCAAGACAGCCGACGGCGACGCCGATGATGATGGCAAGTGCGAAGGCCGTCATGCCGAGCGTGAACGTGTAGGGCAGGCCGATCATGATCTGCTGGGCGACGTTGAAGTCCTCGCTGGAGAAGGAAGGACCAAGGTCGCCGCGCAGCAGATCGCCGACGTAATAGAAATATTGCTGGATCAGCGGCTTATCCAGATTGTAGTGGGCCGCGAGGTTCTGGAGGATCGCCGGGGGCAGCGAGCGTTCGCCATCGAACGGGCCGCCGGGTGCGAGGCGAAGGACGAAAAAGCAGGCTGTCACGGCGATCCACAAGACCGGGATCGTCGACAGCAATCGACGGAAGGCATAACTGAGCATATTGGTTCGGATCGGGTCTTTTTACCTCGGCGTGATGAAGCGCCCTAAAGCGCTACAGCGTCGTGCACGATGAACGCGCACGACGCTGCCAGACAAAAGAGCCTAGACTCCCTGTTATTCTTTGATCGAGAGCCAGCGCGTGCGGTGTGTATCCTGCACGTTGTCTTCGAAACCCGAGATTTTCGGAGAAACCACGTTTTTGGAAACGTAGTAGTAGATCGGCAGCGCGGCTGAATCGTCGAGTGCGATCTGTTCGGCCTGCTTGAAGAGCTCTGCGCGCTTCTTCAGATCCTTGTTGGCATTGCCATCGCGGATCAGCTTGTCGTATTCGGCGTTTGTCCAGCGACCATAGTTGTTCGGAACGCCGGTCATCAGCAGGTTGAGAAAATTGTCCGGGTCGTTGTAGTCGGCGAGCCAGCCTGCGCGACCGACCTGCACGTCACCACGCTGCAACTGGTCGTAATGCACCTTGGTTTCGGCATTGACGAGCTGAACGTTGACGCCGAGCGGCTTCCACATGGCGGCGATCGCAACAGCGATGCGCTTGTGGTTGTCGTTGGTGTTGTACTTCAGTTCCAGCGACAGCGGCTTGTCCGGGCCGAAACCTGCTTCGGTCAAAAGCTTCTTGGCTTCCTCGACCTTCTGCTTGTAGGGCTCGTCCTTCCACGAAACGTAAGCCGGCTCGCCATAGTTGGCAGTGCCCGGCGGAACCCAGGAATAGGCCGGCAGTTCGCCGGTGCCCAGAATCTGCGGGCCGATCACTTCGCGGTTGATCGCCATGGAGAGCGCCTGACGGACGCGCTTGTCGGCGGTCGGGCCTTTCTGCGAGTTGATGACGTAATAATAGAGACCGGAGAACGGGGCGACATGCGCCTGGCCCGGCAGGTTCTTCTTCATCCACTCGTACTGGTCGGTCGGGAAGTCGGTGAGGATGTCGAATTCACCGGCGCGGTAACGCTTCAGTGCGGCTTCCTGATCTTCCAGAACGAAGAACTTTGCGCCGTCGATCTTGATGTCGGCTGCGCCGTAATACTGGTCGTTCTTGGTGGTGGTGACGTGGGAACCCGGAACCCATTCGACCGGCTTGTATGGGCCGTTGGTGACGATCGTGCCGATCTTCACCCAGTCTGCGCCCTTGGCTTCCACGACGTGCTTGGGCAGCGGATAGGCCGTGTAATGCATCAGGGCGTTGATGAAATAGGGAGTGGGGTTTTCAAGGGTGATTTCGAGCGTCTTGTCGTCGATCGCCTTCACGCCGAGTTGGCTGGCATCGGCGATTTCGCCCTTGTTGATCTTTTCAGCGTTCTTGATCGTGTATTGCAGGTAGGCGTAGTCGGCAGCGGCCTTCGGGTCCATCAGGCGCTGGAAGGCGAAAACGAAGTCGCCGGCGGTGACCGGCTTGCCGTCGGACCACTTGATGCCGTCGCGCAGCTTGAAAGTGTAGACGAGGCCGTCGTCGGAGATGGTCCAGCTTTCGGCCTGACCCGGGATCGGGTTGACCTTGGCATCTTCGGTCACGAGGCCTTCAAAGATGTCGCCGGCGATGCGGTTTTCCCAGTCACCGGACAATTTCTGTGGATCGAGCGACTGCGGATCGCCGCCATTGTGGATATTGATCGTCGCTGCCTGGGCGGAACAGGCCAGCAATGCGCCAAACATTGCCGTCGCCAAAAACTTCTTGCTGAAGTGATACATGGGAAACCCCCACCTTTCTAAGGCTTCTAAGCCTCTTTTTCATTCATGTTCCCGTTTTCCGACATGCGGAAAGGCGGCAGACTAGTGCCGCAATTGGGACATTGTAACCCCCCGAATTTTTGGGGGTTGTGCGTCACCAACTATGAGCATGTCATCGAGATTGCACCTATCGCGATCAAAATACCGTTCAAAACTCTGTTACGAACGGTCTGGCTGCTCTCGGTTGCCTTTTGTCTCACGGGGCTTAGTTTGGCAGGAACCGAACTCTACGAGAGGTATATGCTTATGATTTCGCAGGCAGGAATCCGATCCGATTGGTGGCGCGGG
Organism: Neorhizobium sp. BT27B; assembly: GCF_050455485.1. Classification (NCBI taxonomy): domain Bacteria; kingdom Pseudomonadati; phylum Pseudomonadota; class Alphaproteobacteria; order Hyphomicrobiales; family Rhizobiaceae; genus Neorhizobium; species Neorhizobium sp. BT27B. The sequence continues at coordinate 105,795 of NZ_JBCIYT010000003.1, forward strand.
GCCGTGATCTATCAGGTCTATCCGCGCTCCTTCCAGGACACCACGGGTGACGGGCTGGGCGACATCAAGGGCATTACCGGAAGGCTGGGGCATATTGCCTCGCTCGGCGTCGACGCCATCTGGCTGTCCCCGTTTTTCACTTCGCCGATGGCCGACATGGGCTATGACGTTTCGGACTATTGCAATGTCGATCCGATGTTCGGCACGCTTGCCGATTTCGACGAGATGATGACGGAGGCGCATCGGCTCGGCCTGAAGGTCATTATCGATCAGGTGATTTCCCACACATCCGACCAGCACCCGTGGTTCATCGAAAGCCGGTCGAGCCGCACCAATGCGAAGGCCGACTGGTTCGTCTGGGCCGATCCCAAGCCGGACGGCACGGCGCCGACCAACTGGCTCTCCATCTTCGGCGGGCCGGGCTGGGAATGGGATGGCGTGCGCAAGCAATATTACATGCACAACTTTCTCATCTCGCAGCCGGATCTCAATTTTCACAATCCGGATGTGCAGGATGCCATGCTGGACACGGTCAAATTCTGGCTCGACCGCGGCGTCGACGGCTTTCGCCTCGACACCGTGAACTATTATTTCCACGACAAACAGCTGCGCAACAATCCGCCGATGGTCTATGACACAGACGGCGCCGGGATGGAGACCGACACCAATCCCTATTCGATGCAGAACCACCTCTATGACAAGACGCAGCCGGAAAACATTGATTTCCTAAAGCGTTTTCGCGCGCTGCTGGACAGTTACGAGGGCAGGGCGAGTGTCGGTGAGGTGGGCGACGGGCCGCGTTCGCTGAACACGCTGGCGCTCTACACGACCGGCAATGACAAGCTGCACATGTGCTACACGTTCGACCTGCTGGGACCGGCGTTTTCGGCAAGTTATATCCGCAAGGTTATGCAGACGGTGCTCGACACGGTGGTCAACGGCTGGGTCTGCTGGGCGTTTTCCAACCACGATGTTATCCGTCACGTCACCCGTTTTATCGAGACACCGGAGGAGCAGGACCGCGTTGCAAAGATTTCCGCGACGCTGATTGCCACGCTGCGCGGTTCGATCTGCCTTTATCAGGGCGAGGAACTGGGCCTGACGGAAGCCGAACTTTCCTTCGAGGATCTGCGCGACCCCTATGGCATCCGCTTCTGGCCGGCCTTCAAGGGCCGCGACGGATGCCGCACGCCGATGGTGTGGGACAGCGCCAAGCCGCATGCGGGCTTCACCGATGGCAGCAAGACATGGCTGCCGGTGCCAGCCGAACATGCCGTGCGCGCCGTCGATGCGCAGGAAAAACTGGCGGTTTCGGTGCTGGCGCATTACCGCGCGACGATCGCTTTCCGCAAATCGCATGCGGCGCTGATCGACGGCGACATGACGTTTATCGAGACCAATCAGGATCTGCTGGCCTTCGAGCGTGAGAAGGGCGGCGAAAAGCTGCTGTTCGTCTACAATCTCACCCGCGAGCCGCAGAATTTTACGCTGCCGAAGCGGTTGGCGGGTGTAATGCCGGTCAACCTGCCGGGCTTCGTGTCGACGCTTGAGGGCGGTGTCGTCAAGCTCGATGCCATCGATGTGTTTTGCGCGCGGGTGTGAGCTTTTGGCTCATGCTTCGGCGTAACTGTTCGGCTCACCCCGTACCCGCGAAATATCGCGGATTGGCGGGGCGCCGAACAGGCGGCGATATTCGCGGCTGAACTGCGAGGGGCTGTCGTAGCCGACCCGGTGCGCTGCGGTGGCGGCGTCCAGTGCTTCGGCCAATATCATCCGGCGGGCTTCCTGCAGGCGCAGCTGTTTCTGGTATTGCAGCGGGCTCATGGCCGTCACTTCGCGAAAATGTTCGTGCAGCGAAGATGAACTCATGTTGGCTTCGCTGGCGACGCGATCGATGGAAAACGGTTTTGCGTAATTGTCGCGGATCCAGGAAATCGCGCGGTTGACCTGCTGCAGGCGGCTTTCCGGCATCAGCATGTGGCGCACCTTGTGGGCCTGTTCGCCGCGCATCAGCCGGTAGAGCAATTCGCGTTCGGCCAGCGGTGCGAGGAAATCGATATCCTCCGGCGTGTCGAGCAGGTGGGTCAGGCGCAGAGCGGCATCGAGAAAACTCGGCGAGGCTTCGCTGACGCACAGGCCCTTGCCGCAGCGGGCCGAGGGCAGTTCGGTGGCCGGGCGCGGCATTTCCATCAGCATCGAGCCAAGCGCCGCCATGTCGAGCGCCAGAAGCAGCGACATATAGGGCTTTTCCGGGCTGGCCTCGACGATGCGGTTGATGACCGGCAGTTCGACCGAGACCACGAGATGGCGGCCGGCGCCGTATTCATAGGTGTGGTCGGCAAGCGTCACATGTTTGGTGCCCTGCACGACGATGCAGAGCGACGGCTGGGTGACGCCGCGCACCGGTTCGGTGGGGTTGGACATGCGGATCAGCGACAGATTGGGAATTTTTGTCGGATGAACGCCGTCGCAATCGGTGTGTTGTGCAATTTTTGTGACAAGTGTTGCGAGGTGATCCATCACGTCTTCTCCAGGCCGTATGTTGAAAACGGCCATTTTACAGCCGTATTCGATGATCCCTTCTACAATTGGAAATGGTTTTTTGCCAGAGGCCAAAACAGGCTTTCGTAGAATTGTGCAATCATCGCGGAGGTCTGGTCTACCGTGTTCGGCGGCGAAGGGCGCATATGGTGGCCATCGGATGGCGCAAGCCGGTGCCACCCATCACCACAAACCAACAGAGGAGACGGTCATGACCGGATTGACACAGCTATTGCACACCGCTCGCCTGATGGTGGGCAATCTTGTCCGCTTCGTCGAGCGGCAGATCGCCGAACGGCGTGCCGCCAAGCCGCGCCGTTACTTGAACGGCTGATCTGTATATCGGTGCACCCAACGGAAAAGGCCCGCGATCGCTCGCGGGCCTTTCGTCATTTCAGCATTCAGGCAGTGCCCGCATCTCAATCGAAATGCAGCTCGCGCTCGCCCTGTTCGTCGCGGATGCAGGTCTGCAGGCCGATCTTGTTCAGAATGTTGAGGAACGGGCGGGGTGCCAGCTCTTCGACGTTGGCCATCTTCTTGACGTCCCATTCGCCGGTGGCGACCAGCATCGCTGCCGCGACAGGCGGAACGCCTGCCGTGTAGGAGATGCCCTGGCTGCCGACTTCGTTGAAGGCTTCCTTGTGGTCGGCGACGTTGTAGATGAACACCGTGCGTTCCTTGCCGTCCTTCGTGCCCTTGACGAAGTCACCGATGCAGGTCTTGCCTTCATATTCCGGCGCCAGCGACGAAGGGTCGGGCAGGCAGGCCTTTACGACCTTGAGCGGCACGACTTCCGAGCCGTCAGCGAGTTTTACGGGCTGTTCGGACAGAAGGCCGATGTTTTTGAGGACGGTGAAGACGTTGATGTAGTGATCACCAAAGCCCATCCAGAAGCGCACGTCGGCGCCGTCCATGTTCTTGGCCAGCGAATGCACTTCGTCATGGCCGCAGAGATAGGCGCGGCGGGTGCCGACGACCGGCAGGTCGTAGTCCTTGCCGATTTCGAACATCTTGTTGACGTTCCATTCGCCGCCCTGCCACGAATAGACAACACCGGTGAACTCGCGGAAGTTGATTTCCGGGTCAAAATTGGTGGCGAAATATTTGCCATGGCTGCCGGCATTGATGTCGACGATATCGACGTCCGTGACGGTATCGAGATATTCGTCCTTGGCCAGACGCGCATAGGCGTTGACGACGCCCGGATCAAAACCGGCGCCGAGGATGGCGGTGATGCCCTTTTCCTCGCATTCTGCAGCGCGCTTCCACTCGTAGTTACCGTACCACGGCGGCGTTTCGCAGATCTTGTTCGGCTCTTCGTGGATGGCGGTGTCGATATAGGCGACGCCGGTATCCATGCAGGCGCGCAGCACCGACATGTTCAAGAAAGCGGTGCCGACATTGATAACGATCTGGCTGCCGGTCTTTACGATCAGGGCCTTGGTGGCTTCGATGTCCAGCGCGTCGAGCGCGTGACCTTCGAGCACGCCTTCCTGCTTCATCGCCTTCTTCTCGTGGACCGAGGCGATGATGGCGTCGCATTTCGACTTGGTGCGCGATGCGATATTTATATCACCGAGGACATCGTTGTTCTGCGCACACTTGTGGGCAACGACCTGTGCGACGCCGCCGGCGCCGATGATGAGCACGTTCTTTTTCATTCTGGGGACCACTCCTTGCGTCCAATCGTCAGAAAGTCTTGTCCTGTGGGCCTTTGGCCCTTTCTGATCAGGAAAGGCTCTGTTCGTAGTCCGTGTAGTCAAACTCACGGACCGTCCTGAGGCTGCCATCCAGTTCCCGAATGGCGATTGCCGGCATTTTCACGCCGTTAAACCAGTTTTTCTTGACCATCGTGTAGCCGGCAGCATCCTGGAACGAGATGCGGTCGCCGACCTTTACCTCTTCGGGGAAGTCGAATTCCCCAAAAATGTCTCCGGCAAGGCATGACTTGCCGCAGACCATCGCACGATGGGGTCCCTGGTTCGGGTGAACCTTGGCATTCTCACGATAGATCAGGAGATCCAGCATGTGTGCTTCGATGGAACTATCCACCACGACAAGGTTCTTGCCGTTGTAAAGGGTGTCGAGGACGGTGGTTTCCAGCGTCGTCGATCTGGTGATCGAGGCTTCGCCCGGCTCGAGATAGACCTGCACGCCATATTCGCCGGAGAAGCGCTTCAAGCGCTCGGCAAACTGGTCGACCGGGTAATCATCGCCGGTGAAATGGATGCCGCCGCCAAGCGAAACCCATTCGGCCTTCTTCAGCAGCGGCGCGAATTTTTCTTCGATGTCGCCCAGCATGCGGTCGAACAGGGCAAAATCCTTGTTCTCGCAGTTGTTGTGGATCATGAAGCCGGTGATCATGTCCATGACCGGCTCGACCTGTTTCAGATCCCATTCGCCCAGCCGCGAGAAGGGGCGGGCTGGGTCTGCCAGATCGAAGCTCGACGACGAGACGCCGGGGTTGAGGCGCAGGCCGCGGGTGATACCGGAAGACTGGCCTTCGAAACGCTGCAGCTGGCCGATCGAGTTGAAGATGATCTTGTCGGCGTGCGACACGACCTCGTCGATCTCGTAATCGGCATAAGCCACGGAATAGGCGTGGGTTTCCTTGCCGAAACGTTCGTGGCCGAGACGGACTTCATTCAGCGAGGACGAGGTGGTGCCGTCCATGTAATCGCGCATGAAATCGAAGACGGACCATGTGGCGAAACATTTCAGTGCCAGCAATGCCTTGGCGCCCGACTTCTCACGCACAGCGGCAATCCGTTCCATGTTCTGGAGCAGTTTGGACTTGTCGATGAGGTAGTAAGGTGTCTGCAGCATTTTTGTCGGGTGGCCTTCTTACGGTTATTCTAAAACGTAAGGGGGCCTATTGCCTGACGCAGATGACATCTTCAAGACCCAACACGCGATTGTTTGCCCGAAAAGGTACTAGTTCACGAGCTTGTCGTAATCGGCGTGGGATCCGATCCAGAACCAGATGACGTTGTCACCCTCCTTGATGGCGAGTGCGCGCCAGGATTTCCCCACGCGGGCGGACCAGAATTTGCCCAGCGATTTGAAATGCAGCGACGGGTGCTTCGGGTCAGTTTTCAGCAGTTCGAAATTCGCGTCGGCGAGGTTTTGCACCTGTCGCGGCAGCCGGTGGTAGGTGTCCCAAAATCCGGCCGTCGCGTGATGGTTCACAGAGGCCGTGTCCTTCCGGCCCGAAATTCGGCAAGGGCGCCCTCGGCGAGCCTATCGAGCTTTCCGCCCGCGCTGTCGTTTTCGATCCGTCTATCCCATTGAGCGGCCTGAAAGGCCTCAAACCAGGCGGAAAAGGCTTCCAGCTCCTCGCTGTTCAGTTCGGATACGGATTTTTCGATCTGTTCGAGCTTGGTCATGTCGGAACTCTAAATCAGGCGGCTGTGGGCGATATAGCAGAATACCCAGTTCTGTTGAAGTTCAGCTTTTTATTGCGATTTGCAAAATTGACAGTTCATCATATCGTGGCGCCGCGCCGCCCACCGGAACTTCCTCAGGCGCATTCGAAAACGTCGCATGCATTTTGCCAGATCAACCGAGGGAAAATCATGAGCAGCAATTTCATTACGACCAAGGACGGCACGCAGATTTTTTACAAGGACTGGGGCGCCAAGGATGCGCAGCCGGTCGTTTTCCATCATGGCTGGCCGCTTTCGGCCGATGACTGGGATGCGCAGATGCTGTTCTTTCTCCACGAAGGATTTCGTGTCATCGCGCATGACCGGCGTGGCCATGGCCGTTCCAGCCAGACCGATACCGGCAATGAGATGGATACCTATGCCGCCGATGTCGCCGAGCTTGCCGCGCATCTGAACTTGAAAAACGCCATCCATGTCGGCCACTCCACCGGTGGCGGCGAGGTGACGCGTTATGTCGCCAAATTCGGCCAACCGCAGGGACGGGTTGCCAAGGCGGTGCTGATTGGTGCCGTGCCGCCGGTGATGGTGAAAAGCGACAAGAACCCCGGCGGGCTGCCGCTGGAAGTGTTCGACGGGTTTCGCAAGGCGCAGGCCGCCAACCGGGCGCAGTTCTTTCTCGATATACCGACCGGGCCGTTCTACGGCTATAATCGGCCAGGGGCAGAGGTCTCCGAGGGCGTTATCCGCAACTGGTGGCGACAGGGCATGATGGGCGGCACCAAGGCCCATTACGATTGCATCAAGGCGTTTTCCGAAACGGATTTCACCGAGGATCTGAAGGTGATCGATGTGCCGGTGCTGGTGATGCATGGCACGGACGACCAGATCGTGCCCTTCGAGGATTCAGCGCCGTTGTCCGTCAAGCTTCTGAAGAACGGCACGCTCAAGGTTTATGACGGCAAGCCGCATGGCGTGGCGACGACCGATCCCGATCTCGTCAATGCAGATTTGTTGGCGTTTTTCCGGGCGTAGTTGCTTAGTGGTCGTCATGCTCGGGCCTTGTCCCGAGCATCTGCTGCGTTGGCGTTTTGGCATGCGCGGTTGGATCCTCGGGACAGGCCCGAGGATGACGTCGAGAGAGGCTTTGTCGCCCCTGTTCAAATCAGCTGGAACTTGTCCACATCCACCATGCCCATGTCCGATATTTTCAGATGCGGGATGACCGGCAGCGGCAGAAAAGCCACCTGCAGGAACGGCTCTTCAAGAGTCGTTCCAAGGGCATAGGCGGACTTTCTCAAGTCATGCAGCGTGTCGCGCACCCACTCGTATGGCTCAAGGCTCATCAGGCCGGCGACGGGAAGCGCGATCTCGCCGGTGACCTTGCCGTCTTCCACCACGACGAAACCGCCGTGGATTTCGCCGAGCCGGTTGGCGGCCAGCGCCATGTCGTCCTCGGAAACGCCGACAACGCAGATATTGTGGCTGTCATGGCCGACGGTGGAGGCGATCGCGCCCTTCTTCAGGCCAAAACCCTGCACGAAACCATTGGCATGGTTGCCGTTTTTGCCGTGGCGCTCGATGACCGCGACCTTGATGATATCGCGCTCCAGATCGACGGTGGTCTGGTTGCCGGAGACCGGTAGGCGGTAACGGCGGTGTTCGGTGATGATTTTTCCGGGCATGACGCCGATGACCGGTGTTTCGCCTTCCGCGACCGGAACGCCGAAATGCATGGCCTGAACGGGGCGGGCTTTGACACTGTCCAGGCCGACCGGGGCGACGGGCTTGCGGGTGGAAAACAGTTCATCGGTGACCTTGCGACCGGCTGCAAAAACGATGTCCGCCTTGCAGTTTTCGAGACTGTCGATGATGACGAGATCGGCACGCCAGCCGGGGGCGACGAGGCCGCGATCACGCAGGCCAAATGCCTTGGCGGCGGAGATGGAGGCGGCGCGATAGACGGCAAGCGGCTCGACACCGTTGGCGATTGCCGTGCGGATCATGTAGTCGAGATGACCCTGTTCGGCGATGTCGAGCGGATTGCGATCGTCGGTGCAGAGCGCCAGATAGGGCGACAGGCGTTCGGTGAGGATCGGCATAAGCGCGTGTAGATCCTTTGAGACCGAGCCTTCGCGCACGAGGATGTGCATGCCCTTGCGGATCTTTTCGAGCGCTTCTTCCGCCGTCGTGCATTCGTGTTCGGTACGGATGCCGGCCGACAGGTAACCGTTGAGATCGAGCCCGCGCAGCAGCGGCGCGTGGCCGTCGATGTGGTCACCATAGAAGGCGTCGAGCTTGGCGAGGCAGGTCGGGTCCTTGTGGATGACGCCCGGAAAATTCATGAACTCGGCAAGGCCGATGACTTTTGGGTGATCGCGGAAGGGCAGGAGCTTTTCGATGGGCAGATCGGCACCGGCGGTTTCCAGATGCGTGGCGGGCACGCAGGACGACAGCTGGACGCGGATGTCCATGATCGTCTGTTCGGCGCTGTCGAGGAAAAACCGGATGCCATCCGCGCCGATGACATTGGCGATCTCGTGCGGATCGCAGATGGCCGTGGTGACGCCATAGGGCAGAACGCAGCGGTCGAATTCATGCGGGGTGACGAGCGAGCTCTCGATATGCAGATGCGTGTCGATGAAGCCGGGGACGACGATCTTTCCGGAAATGTCGATCTCCGTCTTGCCGACGTAATCGCCGCAGGTGCCGACGATGCGATCACTACAGATGGCGATGTCGGAGGCCACGAGTTCGCCGGTGACGAGATCGAAGAATTGTCCGCCCTTCAGCACGATATCCGCAGGCTCGCGGCCGGTGCCCTGGTCTATGAGGGTTTCGAGGCGATGGCTCATGGAGGGCTCCTGATACTGAATTGATTCCTCTCTTTAGCCGCTTGCCGGCAAAACGGGGAGGGGGATGAAGAATATAGCGTTCGTCAGGTGCTGCGCGGAATTGTCATTGTCGGGATGATCGACGGCGGCATATGGTGTGGGCATGACCACTCAGATGCCTTCTACAGTGACACCCGATGGCCCGATCATCGTCTTCGATGCCGAATGCATTCTCTGCTCGGCCAATGCGCAGTTCGTGCTGCGTCATGATCATGCCCACCGGTTTCGGCTGGCCTCTATGCAGGGAGAGGTCGGTGCCGCGCTCTATCGGCGCTTTGGTATCGATCCAGCCGATCCCGAGACGATGATCGTGGTGGAAGGCGACAAGGCCTTGCGCGACAGCGATGCGGTTCTGGCGATCTATCGCGAACTGGGCTGGCCGTGGAAAGCTGCCGGTGTAGCGCGGCTCGTGCCGCGTTTCCTGCGCGATCCGCTCTATCGACTGATTGCCCGCAATCGCTACCGGATTTTCGGAAAGCACGAGGTCTGCTGGCTGCCGTCGCCCGAGCATGCGGATCGTTTTCTGTGAAGACGGTTCTTGTGATCGGTGGATATGGCGGTTTTGGCGCGCGGCTTTCTCGCAGGCTGGCTGGCGACGGCTGGCGGGTTCTGGTCGCTGGCCGCAATCTGGAGGCCGCACGTGCGTTCGCCGCCGGCATGGCCAATGCGCAGGCCGTGCGGGCCGACCGCGGGGGCGACCTGACGTCGATCCTGAAGGCGCATATGCCGCTGCTGCTGATCGATGCGGCCGGGCCGTTTCAGGGCAGCGATTACCGGGTGGCCGAAGCCTGTATCGAAAACGGCGTCCATTACATCGATCTGGCCGATGCGCGCGCCTTCGTGTCCGGCATTGCTGCGCTGGACGAAAGGGCGAGGGCCGCCGGTATCGTCGTGATTTCCGGCGCTTCCAGCGTTCCGGCCATGTCGGGTGCCATCATCGCGGAGCTGGCGCGGGATATGGACCAGGTGTGCTCCGTTTCGATGGCGATCAGCGCCTCCAGCCGCGCGGCTGCCGGCGCTTCGGTGGCGGCGGCGATCCTCAGTTTTGTCGGCAAGCCGATACGCCTGTGGCGCGGAAAACGCTGGCGGCATCAGACCGGCTGGCATGGTCTCAAGCGGGTTCGTTATCAACTGGCGGGCCGCCCGGCCATTTCCCGGCTGGTGGCGTTCTCGGACGTGCCTGACCTCGATATCGTACCCGCGAGAGTGAAAGGGCGGCCGGCTACCGTCTTTCGCGCCGGGCCGGAATTTTCGTTTCAGCTGCTGATGCTGTGGCTGTTGAGCTGGCCGGTGAAATGGGGCTGGATCAACTCCCTGTCGCCACTGGCGCGGTGGCTGAGACCGCTGCAGCGCCTGAGTGCCAATCTCGGCAGCGACCGCTCGGCGATGATGGTCGAGGTGAAGGGGCGATGCAGCGGCGCATTCGTCGGCCGGCGCTGGACGCTGATTGCGGAAGATGGCCATGGGCCGGAGGTGCCGACCATGGCGGCGCAGCGGCTGGCCAGCAGGCTGGCGGAGGGCCGGCTTGCCGCCGGTGCAAGGTCTGCCGCCGGCGAATTGTCGTTGGACGATTTCGCGCCATTGCTGGATGCCATGTCGATCCATCGGCAGGTGGAGGTGCAAGACTATCTGCCACTCTACCGGCGTGTGATGGGGCAGGCTTATGACGCGCTGCCGCTGCCGATGCGCGACATACATGATGTGTTCGGCGATGCCGGTGCGGCCGGCAAGGCGACGGTGACGCGCGGGCGCTCACGTCTGGCAGGGCTGATTGCCGATCTTGTCCGGTTCCCACCGCCGGGAGAATACGACCTGCACGTGTCCTTCGAGGAAGAGGGCGGGGTGGAACGCTGGACGCGCGATTTCGGCGGCCATGTGTTTGTCAGCGAACTCAGCCAGTCCGGTCGCCATCTTGTCGAGCGTTTTGGACCGATGCGGTTCTATTTCGACCTGCCGTCCGATGCGTCTGGCCTGACCATGATCATGAAAAAATGGACGATATTCCGCGTGCCTATGCCGCTATCCCTGGCGCCGAAAAGCGTGGCGCGGGAATGGGGCGAGGGCGAGGATTTCTGGTTCGACGTGCCGGTTGCTCTGCCGCTGATCGGTGATCTGGTTCACTATCGCGGCCGGTTGCGGCGCCTCTAAAACGAACGGGCGCCAAAAGGCGCCCGCTGCATTTCCAAAAAGGTCCGATTACTCGGCAGCGACGGTCTTGCCGCCTTCCCACTTGTAGACCGAGAAGGTCTGCGAGGTGAGGTCGCCGGTTTCGCCATAGGTGAGTTCGCCGATGGCGGTCTTGATGCCGGTGCCATCCCTGAGCGCTGCGGCGACGGCTTCCGCGTCGTCGGTGCTGCCGGCCTTGGCGATGCCGGCGGCGATGACTTCGACGGCGGCATAGGTGTTCAGCGTGAACGCTTCGGCCGGGATGTTCTTGGCGATCAGCGCTGCTGCTGCTGCCTTGCTGTCTTCGTTCTTCAGCGCGTCGGCGGCGTTGGTGTAGATCGTGCCATTGGCGGCGTCGCCGCCGGTTGCGACATACTCGCTGTTCGACAGGCCGTCACCGGCGACCAGCTGCACGGCCATGCCGGCATCCTTCATCTGGCGAACCAGCAGGCCTGCTTCCGGGTGGTAGCCGCCGAAATAAAGAACTTCGACGCCCTCGGACTTCATGCGGGTGACGAGCGCGGTGAAATCCTTGTCGCCCGGATTGAGCGCATCGTTGAAGACTTCGGTGACGCCGGCAGCATTGAGCGATGCCTTGAAGGCGTCGGCCAGACCCTTGCCGTACTGGGCCTTGTCGTTGAGGATGGCGATCTTCTTGTCCTTGAACTTCTCAACGACATATTTTGCGGCAACTTCCGCCTGCTGATCGTCACGACCGCAGGTGCGGAAAACGGTGGAGAGGCCCTGTGCCGTCAGTTCCGGAGCGGTGGCCGTCGGGGTGACCATCAGCGCGCCGTTTTCGGCGAAGACGAGTGAGGCGGGAACCGATACGCCAGACGTGACGGGACCGACGACGAAGCGGATGTCATCGGCGATCAGCTGGTTGGCAGCCGAGACGCCCTGCTTCGGGTCGCCGGCATCGTCAGCGATCTTCAGGACGAGCTTTTCGCCGTTGATGCCGCCCTTCTTGTTGATTTCCTCGACAGCGGTTTCCGCACCGTTTTTGATCTGCGCTCCAATGGCGGCGACCGGGCCGGTGAGCGGCGCCATGAGGCCGATGGTGATGTCAGCATGTGCGTCAGTTGCCGCGAGTGGGGCAAAGGCCAGCGTGGCGGCGAGCGCCGCAGTGATTGTCTTCAATGTCATGTCCGTCTCCTTGGGGCACGGGCCTCCCAACCCGTTTCTTGATCATGCAGCGGCCCTGCCAACCCGACCCTCGGCCTTGCCGTATCTCATCGGGAAAGGGGACGCTGCGTCCGTTCCGCGCGCGACCATGTTTGGCTCGCGGCGCAGTCGGCAATTTTTCTAAGAATATTCGTAGATTCACGCAAGAAGATAACCGAAAGCTGCGACGTTTCGGCGTATTAATTCAAAGCTTATCGCGCGGGAGTGAAGGGCCGGCATATGCCGACCCTCGCAAACATCAAATTCAGGCAACCGCGCCGAACTGGGCCTCGTGCAGGCGGGCATAGGCGCCACGTTTGGCGATCAGGCCGGCATGCGAGCCTTCCTCCAGAATGCCTTGCGGACCCATGACGACGATACGATCAGCATTGCGGATGGTGGCGAGGCGATGGGCGACGACCAGCGTGGTGCGGCCGCGCGACAATTCGCCGAGCGCCTGCTGGATGGCGTATTCGGTGGCCGAGTCGAGCGCCGATGTGGCTTCATCTAGGATCAGGATCGGCGGGTCCTTCAGGAAAATGCGGGCAATCGCCAGACGCTGCTTCTGGCCGCCCGACAGTTTGACGCCGCGCTCGCCCACCGGCGTGTCGAGACCTTCCGGCAGGGACAGGATGAATTCGTCGAGTGCTGCACGGCGCAGCGCATCGATGATTTCCTCGTCAGTCGCGCCGAGGCGGCCATAGGCGATGTTTTCGCGGATGGTCGAGCCGAACAGGAAGACGTCCTGCTGTACGAGGCCGATCTGGTTGCGCAACGAGCCTTGCGTCATGTCGCGGATGTCGATGCCGTCGATCATGATCGCGCCTGCATCGACTTCATAAAAGCGCGGCAGCAGCGAGCAGAGCGTCGTTTTGCCCGCACCGGAAGCGCCGACAAAGGCGATGGTTTCGCCCGGTGCGATTTTCAGGTTCAGGTGTTCGAACACCTTTGACTTGCCGTCGTAGCTGAAGGCGACGTCGCGGTATTCGATGGCGCCGGCCAGGTGTGTCACCGCGCGGGCATCCGGCTTGTCGGCAATATCGGGGGCGGTATCGATCAGCGCCGTGAAGCGCGAGAAGCCGGCAATGCCCTTCGGATAGGATTCGATCACCGAGGTGATCTTGTCGATCGGCCGGAAGAACACGTTGACCAGCAGCAGGAAGCCGACGAAACCGCCATAGGTGAGCTCGCCCTGGATGACCAGATAGGTGCCGAATATCATCACCATCAGTTGCACCAGACGGGTGCTGAGATAACTCATGGTGATGCTGGCGGTCATATAGGCATAGGCGTTCAGCTTGGTGGTCTTGTAGCCTTCGTTATTGGCGGCAAACAGCTGGCGCTCGTAATCCTCGTTGGCGAAGGCTTTGACGACGCGGATGCCGCCGACGCTTTCCTGAACGCGGGTGTTGAAATCGCCGACCTGACGGAAAAGCTTGCGCCAGTTGGTGGTCATGCGCGCACCGTAGCGGCTGACCAGCCAGGTCATGAAGGGCACGATGACGGTGGTCATCATCGCCAGCTTCCAGTTGACCGTGAACATCAGCAGGAAGGCGCCGATGAAGGTCATGATGGCGATGAACAGGTCTTCCGGGCCGTGATGGGCGATTTCGCCGACCTCTTCCAGATCCTTGGTCACGTGGGTGATCAACTGGCCGGTGCGGTTGTTGTCGAAATAGCGGAAGGACAGTTTCTGGATATGGTCAAAGGCCTGCCGGCGCATGTCAGTCTCGATCGAGATGCCAAGCGCGTGGCCCCAGTAGTTCACCACCGCCATCAGGCCGGTGTTGAAGACGTAAATGACGAGGAGGGCGGCGGCGGTGGCGGCAATCCAGCCCCAGTGCTGGCCGGGCAGAAGGTCATCGACAAAAAATTTCACCGCAATCGGAAAACCGAGTTCGAGCAGGCCGGCAAGGACAGCACATCCGAAATCGAGGGCGAAAAGGCCCTTGTAGGGTGCGTAATAGGAAAAGAAGCGGCGTAACATGGGAACTCCGGCGGCAGGACTGACGGTGCGACGAGATAGAGGATGGTGCGTGCGTTTACTTCGCGCGCCGTCGGCATGCATCATGCCTTCTCCGTCCGATAACCTGATCGTACGTGTCGCCTTATAGGGGCGCTTACATGGCCTGTCATCAGTCCGTTGTGCGGAATATCCGGATTTGCTTAAGTCAGGCCGGTGTCGCCCAGTCATCCACGCTCACGAAGCGAGACGTATCCTCGTCGCGTTCGAAAACGCTGCCGATCGGAGCATCGAGGAGCGCAATGATGGACGGGTCGTAATTGGCGATGGTGTTGACGTCGTAGATGGCGTGATTGTCCGCGTCATCCATATAAGCGTCGTCTTCAAAACCGGTGAGAAAGCGCCAGCCGCTGTCCATGTCGTTATCGGGTTTCTGGCGGTAGAAAAATCCGACCGGATGGCCGTCGACGGTGATCATGTCGCTGGCGATGCAGCCGCCGTGACCGGTGGCGAGTGGCTTGATGGCATCTGCCGACAGCTTGAATTGTTTTGTCATCCTGTACTCCTGATTTCGCGCGGATAGATGGCGCACAGGATTGAGGAAGCAAGCTTGCAAAGAGCAACGATGACGTTGCAGGCGCCCTAGCTTTCGCCGTGGCATGCAACGTCATCTGAAGTAAAGGCATATGTAAAATGCAGAAACCCGGCATGGCGGGTTGGGAGTGCCGCTAGTGCCGAATTCGATTTCGTAGGCAAGGTCGCCTATATTAGCAAATGCGCGTCAAGGTAGTTTTACCTTTTGACAGCGCTACCATTAGGCGGCAGTCTTTTTCCGCTCAGGTGCACAGTAGATTGTCTCAAGTGTTTCGAGAACCTTGAGGACCGATTCCGACGAGCTGGAATAGTAGATCGTCTGTGCGTCGCGGCGGGTATTGACCAGCTTCTGTGCGCGCAGCTTGGAAAGGTGCTGGGAAAGAGCAGACTGGCTCAGGCCAACCTGGTTCGCGAGCGCGCCGACGGCCACTTCGCCCTTTACCAGGCAGCAGAGAATCATCAGGCGTTTCGGGTTGGCCATTGCCGACAGAAGGCCAGCGGCCGTCGTCGAGTGATCGGAAAGTGACATCGTGTCCATGTCGTTCAAACGTCCCCTCAAAATAGGAAAGCAGGTATCAGCTGAGTTGATGCAGGTATCAGTAAGTCTGATCGGTTCGAGACCGAAAATTTAGCAAGCTCTGTGATGGATTGTATATCCCTAAATTTAGCGTAGCGTCTATGATGTTTTAGAAAAATTTGAAATACGATCCAAAATCTCATTTGGGCCTGAAATCGGTTCATTAAACTCATATCTGAGCAAGATATCGCCCCTGATCAGATCAAAACCCGCCATATCTATGCCGGAAATGGTCCAATCGCCGGTTTCTCGCGTTTTCAGGAAACGTGCCGCAGCGTCTGCTTCGGTGGTCATTGCCCCCACTAATTTTTGGAGGTGTAACCATTCTGCCTCAAACGAGAAATTGCGAATCGTCAATTCTTCGCCTGCCAGTATATAGGCCTTGCCAAAGCCGCCGTTCAAAGCGGCGGACGAAGGCACCAGTCTGAAGAAACGGAAATCGGCAAAATCGACGTACAGCTCCGCCTTGCGGTGTCTTGCGACGAAACGGGCGCGAATTCTGCTGTAATCATCGCTATCGCGATCGACCGGTTCGGCCGTGCAGAAGGCGGTGATGCGGGCGTGTGCGAGTGGATCGCCCTTGCCGGGCTCCCCGGTCATGATCGAGCAGCGTGGATCCTTTTTGAGGCTGACGGTGTGGCTGGCGAGATCCGAGACGAGAATGACCGGCACGCCATCGAGATCCATCCCCAAAAGCGCCCGGCTGACGGCTGGAAAGCCGGTCTGTGCATCGATGACGGCGAGCGACGCATAACGCGCGCCACGCAGCAGCCTGCGGCCGAGGCGGCGGGCTTCCTCGTCGGTTTCGCGAATGGGGGAGGGCTTGTCTTTCATAATATTTCCTCGTCGTGCCGAACTGTCATCCGGCACGACGAAGCATGCTGGTCTCAGCGGCGGCGGTGCCGGGTGAGGCCGGCGATCACATCATCGGCGGTGATCGTGCCGACCACCGCGCCATTGTCAATGATGCCTATCAAACCCGGCTGGCGGGACATGGCGTCAAGGATGTCCACCAGGGGGGTCGTTGCCGGTGCAGTGGCGGTGACGGGCACGGAAGCGTCGGCAACGCCCGGGCGCATGACATCGGCTGCCGTCAGCATCGAGATCGGGTTCATGTTCTGCACGAAATCCGCGACATACTGGTCAGCCGGTGCCTGAACGATCTGCTGCGGCGTGCCGCACTGGATGATGCGGCCACCTTCCATGATGGCGATGCGGTTGCCGATACGGAACGCTTCGTCGAGATCGTGGCTGACGAACAGGATGGTCTTTTTCAGTCGCCGCTGGAATTCCAGCAACTCATCCTGCAGTTTCGTCCGGATCAGCGGGTCGAGGGCCGAAAACGGTTCGTCCATCAGCAGGATGGGCGCGCCGGTGGCAAAGGCGCGGGCAAGGCCGACACGCTGCTGCATGCCGCCCGAGAGTTCCCCCACCTTGCGGTCGGCCCATTTCGACAAGCTGACCAGTTCCAGCTGCTCGGCGACCCGTTTCTTGCGCTCGGCTTCCGGCACGTCGGCAAGTTCGAGGCCGAAGCCGACATTTTCCGCGACCGTGCGCCAGGGCAGCAGGCCGAATTGCTGGAAAACCATCGAAACCGAATGCATACGCAGATCGCGCAGCGTTTTTGCATCGGCCTTGTAAGGATCGACAGGGCCGTTCGGCGTGGCGACGCTGACGCTGCCGCGCACCACCGGGGCAAGCCCGTTGACGGCACGCAGGAGTGTCGATTTGCCGGAGCCGGAGAGCCCCATCAGCACAAGGATCTCGCCTTCGTGGATAGACAGCGACGCGTTGGCGACACCGAGCACGATACCCGTCTCGGCGGCGATTTCGTCGCGTGTCCTGCCCTGATCGACCAGCGGCAGGGCACGCTCGGGGCGATCGCCAAAAATTATATCGACGTTGTCGAACCTGACGCAGTCGTTTGGCTTTGTTTCGACCGGTGTCTGGACGGCGGCCATGGTGTTGGCGGTCATGATGCGCCTCCCTGCGATGTACGGAACATGCGGTCGAGAATGATCGCCAGAATGACGATGCAGAGGCCGGAATCAAAGCCGCGGGCGACGTTGACGGTGTTGAGTGCGCGCAGCACCGGAACACCAAGACCGTTGGCGCCGACGAGGGCGGCGATCACCACCATCGAAAGGGACAGCATGATCGTCTGGGTCATGCCGGCCATGATCTGCGGTGCGGCGAACGGCAGTTCGACCTTGCGCAGCACCTGCGACGGTGTGGCGCCGAAGGCAACGGCTGCTTCCGTGAGGGCGCCGGGCGTCGAGATGATGCCAAGCCGGGTGAGGCGGATCGGCGCGGGGATGGCGAAGATCACGGTGGCGATGAGGCCGGGCACCATGCCGAGGCCGAATAGGATCAGCGCCGGGATGAGGTAGACGAAGCTCGGCAGCGTCTGCATCAGGTCGAGGATCGGCCGCATAGCGTTGTAGAGCCATTCGCGGCGCGCAGCGGCGATGCCGAGCGGGATGCCGATCAGCATGCTGACGAAGGTTGCCGCACTGACCAGTGCCAGCGTCTGTGTCGTCTCTTCCCAGTAACCCTGGTTGAAGATGAACAGGAAGCCGCCGAAGGTGAAAAGGGCAAGCGCTATCGAGCGCCTGAGACAGTATGAGAGAATGGCGAAGGCCGCCATGACAACGAGCGGGTGCGGCGTTTCCAGCACCCATAACAATCCGTCGATGACGGAGGACAAGACGGCCGACAGCCATCTGAAAAACCAGTAACCATTGGTCGTCAACCAGTCGACGACCGCCTTAGCCCATGCGCCGATGGGAAAACGATGCTCTTCAAGCCAATCCACGAGAAACCTGCCATCCGGAGGAAAAGAAAGGGCGGGTGCCCGCGGCGGCCTAGCCGCCACGGGTCATGGATGTCAAATCAGAGGCCGAGTTCTTTCTTGACGGCTGCAAGGCCATCCTTGCCGTCGAGCGTGGTAACACCGGCCAGCCACGGCTCGATCACCGTCGGGTTTTTCTTGATCCAGGCCTTGGCGGCCTTGTCGGCATCTTCGCCGTCGTCGAGGATCTTGCCCATGATGGTGTTTTCCATGTCGAGCGAGAACTTTACGTTCTTGAGCAGCTTGCCGAGGTTCGGGCATTCAGCGACATAACCGCCGCGTGCGACGGTATAAACCGTGGCGCCGCCGTAGTTCGGGCCAAAGACCGTCTCGTCACCGCCGGCGAGATAGGTGATCTCGTGGGCGACGTTCATCGGATGCGGAGCCCATGCGAGGAAGACGATCGGCTTGTCTTCCTTGTCGGCGCGGGTGACCTCGGTGAGCATGCCCTGCTCGGAAGACTCGACCACCTGAAAGCCCTTGAGCTCAAAGGTGTTCTTGTCGATCAGCGACACGATCATGCCGTTGCCTTCATTGCCCGGCTCGATGCCGTAGATCTTGCCGCCAAGTTCAGCCTTGTGCTTGGCAATATCCTTGAAGTCCTTGATGCCGAGCTTGGCGCCGGCGGCATTGGTGCCGAGCGTGTATTTCGCGCCTTCGAGGTTGACGGTGATGCTCTCGATCGACTTGTCGGCGATGTAATCCTTGATGGCGCCGTTCTGGGCGGGCATCCAGTTGCCGATGAAGACGTCGATATCCTTGTTCTTCATCGAGGAGTAGGTGACCGGCACACCGAGCGTCTTGACGTCGGCCTTGTAGCCGAGCGCTTCCAGCACGGTGATGAAGGATGCATTGGTCGCGGCAAGGTCTGTCCAGCCGACATCCGAGATGCGGACGGTGGCACAGCTCTTGGCATCGGCGGCCTGAGCCGTCTGCGCGAGGAGGAGGGCCGAGACAGTGGTGGCCAGTACGGTCATGGATTTGATAATGCGCATGTTGGGCTCCCGTTCTTTTTTGTTCCCGGTTATTATGAATACATCCCGCCAACAGGCAAGCGCGCGCAAAAACGGCAGGTTAACAGGGGTATTTGCGACATAATGGCGCGCTGCAGCAAGATTGATCTCCGTCAATGTGGCTGGGCGAGCATGGGGTGTAGGTGTCGCGTGACAAAAGCCATGAACGCCACAGGAGTTTCCCATGCGTCTCGCACTCATCCGCCCAGCCCTTTTTGCAGCCGCTATCGGCCTTTTCGCCGTTCCGGCGCTGGCGGCGGACATCGAAATCAAGATGCTGAACAAGGGCAGCGACGGTCAGGCCATGGTGTTCGAGCCGGCTTCCGTGCGCGCCGCCGTGGGGGACACGATTCGCTTCGTTTCCGTCGATAAGGGCCATGATGCGCAGGCGGTGAAGGAACTGATCCCGGAAGGTGTCGAACCGTTCAAGGGCAAGATCAGCACCGATCTGGTGGTCACCGTCGACAAGGAAGGCGCTTATGTCGTGAAATGCACGCCGCATTTCGGCATGGGCATGGTGGCGCTGGTCGTCGTCGGTGAAGGTGCGCCTGCCAATCTCGATGCCATAAAGGCTGCCAAGATGCCGAAAAAGACCCGTGATCGCCTCGATGCGGAAATCGCCAATCTCGGCCTCTGATCGACGTAATACATCATAATCGATGCGGCGGGGCAGGGATGTACCGCCGCATCCGACCAAATGCCTCTGGTATTTTACCTGTCCGTGCTTATGTCTAGCGGGCAAATAAAGGGGCTGCCGCATGGCGAAACGACATCCTGCTGACAACGAACTTTCCGGTGCACTGAAGATCCTCGCCGAGATCGAAGCAACTGTTGCGGGATGGGTGCCCGAAGCGCCGCAGACGCTGGCTGAGTCTGATGTTGCCGACGATGCCGCAGAGTTGTCCGTGATCTCCGAAACCGTGCAAGCGGGCGAACGCAATGTCGCTGTCGTTGTGTCTGGTATTGATGCTGCCGCTGGAGCAAAATCGCCGCTTGTACATTTCGCACGCCGCCTGGATCACGATATCCACACGATCATCATGCAGGCGAGCGATACGGAGGCTCTTTCCCTTCACGAAAAACTTCTGCGCCGATTGCGCTTGAGGCCGGCATCGAACGACATGCGCCGCCGTGATGGTGTTTTGGCTGCTCGTCTTGTGACGTCGCTTGAGCGTGCGGCACGTCTGATTGCAGCGCTTGAAATGCACCGTCAGGTGATGAAATCACACCTCGTGTCGATAGAAGGCGATCTTATCAAACGGATCGAGCAGACGAAGTCCATCGACGACGAGGCCATTTCCGATGCGACGGAGCGACTGGCCAGCCGGCAGGACCTTGCTGAGGCAATCATCCGTCATGAAGCGGCCTGCAACAGCCTGTACCACAAGCTCAGCATCGAGGCCGAGCGCGGTATCGTCGTCCTGCATGCTCTCACAGCTGGGCAGTCATTGCCGCTTGCGGACCTGTTTTCAGCTGAGGCGCGTGGCGCATTTTTGCCGCTGTTGACGCTCTGCGAGAAAAACATGTTGTCGATGCGCGAAGTCGAGCGGCGCAAGCATGCCGTCGACGCCGGTTTTCTGCATCGCTTCAACCCGGCGCCGGTGCGGCAAGGGGAAAGTGGCGCAGCGACACAGCATATTCCGCAAACAGAACAGTCGACAGCCTGATATTCCGGCCGACACAGGAGCAATAACCCCTTATGTTTGAACCGATCCTCGCCTTTTTCCGGCGTTTGCTTGCCGGCCTGTCCCGTGTTCTGGGGCTGGTTTTTGCGCGTCTCGCCTGGCCGTTCATGGCGGCGCGAGGCTGGTATGGTCAGCGCAACTGGACGATCCGCGGAACGATTATCGCGGTGCTGGCGATCGTGTTCGGCTTTTATGGCTACTTCTTCTACCAAACTCAGCTTTGGACCGATTTCGATCCGGATTTCGTGGATAGCTACCGTTTCTCGGAACGGACGGTGCCGGCCGGCCAGACGCTGACGACACCGGCGCCCGCCAGCGTCGATGCGCCGGCTGGTGCGGTGACGCCGCCACGCCAATGCCAGTCATCGGCCATCGTCGATGTCGCAGCCGATCTGACCAACCGCAACGTCAACAGTAATGCATGGATATCCTCCATGCTGCTTTATCGACTGGGCTTTTTCGGCGTCGACTGGGATCATACGCCGTTCTTCGACAACAAGGCTTCGTTCCAGCGCGGCGTGAACCAGGCCCTGCGCCGCACGACGGTCGAGCTTGTCGACAGTCTTGCCCGCGTGCGCGGCACATCCGGCATCGACAACAACCTGCAGGATGCCCGCAACAATCTGCAGTTCGATGAATATTCTTGGTATTTTGGCCTGACGCCGTTCGGCCCCAAGACGCCGACGCCGAGCTATTATCGCGCTGCGATTACCAGCCTGAAAAAGTTCAATGTCGATCTGGCCGCCTGCGTGACCACCTTCGACAGCCGCGCCGACAATCTCGTGCAATTCGTCGATCGCATCGCCAACGATCTCGGTAGCACGACGGCGATCCTGCGAGAGCGTTCGGAAAACCATAATGGCGGCTGGTTCGACACGCGTGCCGATGACCGGTTCTGGTTCGCCTATGGCCAGCTTTACGGTTACTATGCCGTGCTTTCGGCTGCTGGCGCCGATTTCAGTCAGGTCATTCGCGAGCGTAATCTGGGACCGCTCTGGACTGATACGCTCGGCCAGTTCAAGGCGGCGCTGAAAATTCAGCCTTCGATCATTTCCAATGGTCGCGAAGATGGATTGATCATGCCGACGCATCTGTCGACCATGGGCTTTTACATGCTGCGCGTCCGCTCGAACCTCGTGGAAGTCCGTTCGGTTCTGGATCGCTGATCTTCTTCGGATACGCAGTGCTGCAATTACAGAAAAGCCCGGCAAGAAACTTGCCGGGCTTTTCCGATCAGACCTGAAAGATCAGATTAGAAGTTACGCTGCAGACGAACGAAGCCGTCCCAACGGTCGCCGTCGCCGGCAACGCCGTTGTCGATGTCGACGTCGGTGTAGTTGACGGTGGTCTTGAACGCCAGGTTTTCGGTGATGGCGTAGTCAGCCGTCAGGCCAACGCGCCATGCGCTGCCGCCAACGTAATCGCCCGAAACCGGTACGATCTTGTCCCAGTACTGTGCGCCGGGAGCAATCGTCAGCTTGTCGGTGACCTTGATGGCGTATTCAGCGCCGATGGTCCACTCGGAGTAATCCCAGTAGCGGTTCGGGCCGGTGGAGTAGACGCCGAAGACGCCGAGCGAGCCGGGGCCGATTTCGGCGGTCAGCGTGGATGCGATGACGCCATCTTCGTTGTCGAATTCATAACCACCGAAGACGTCGATCGAAACGCCGCCGAACTTGGCTGCGAGAAGACCGTTGACGCCGATTTCGTCGTCATTGCCAGCGAAATCGGTCTTCCAACCGGCTTCCGAGTTGAATGCGTCAACGCCAACGTAGCCCTTGAACGCGCCGCCGTCGAAGGTGTAGCGGATGCCGTTGTTCAGGGTGTCGGTGGCCTGGTAGCCTACATAACCAGCTGCCGGACCGGCATCGTGAAGAACGGTTTCGCCCGGAAGACCCGTGTCGAAGTAGTTGTAGAACTGACCGACGCGGAGGCCGCCAAGTTCAATGTAGGTTTCTTCGAGGTAGAAGTCGCTACCGCGGCTGGGGTCGTTGGTGTTGGCGCGAAGCGTGACGCGCGAAGCCAGCGTGCCGAGATCGGTGTCGGACTTGGCTTCGAGGCGCAGCTGGGCGCGGGTGTTGGTGCGGTAACCGGCAGAGCGGCCAGCAGTCGTGGCAACGCCGTCGATGTTGAAGTCGCTGCGGCCGTCAACCTGGGTGCGGACGTAACCACCGATCTTGAGGCAGGTTTCGGTGCCCGGGATGTAGAAGTAGCCGGTGCCGAAAGCGTCGCAAACGCGAACGTATTCCATGGGCTCAGGTTCAGCAGCAACGATAGCGTCGGCAGCCTGGGCGCCAGATACTGCTGCGAGGGCAGCAGCGGAGCCGAGAAGAAGGCTCTTGATGTTCATCAGTTGAACTCCAGTATGGTGGGTTGGGCACAGGGTGCGCCCGATCTGATCCGAGTCGAAATGTATTCGACACACGTTGACCAATGTACGAACGATCGTTCTTTTCGCAATTGGTGAATGCGGATCCGGGTGTCGCTGGCGTGTTTCCGTCAGCGTCCGTGATAAAAAAAACACAATCACGATTTGCCGATCAAGCGGCAATAATGGCTATTTCGTGGCTTAAATGTGATCTGGTGTCCCGTTTTCGAGGCCGGGATCCGATATGCGGTGCTCGTTCGCGATCCTACAAAGAGCGCTTGCTGTTTTGAACGATCGTTCGTATTGTGTCTGTGTGTTGCGCTTTACAGCGTAGGGCAGGGCCCTTGATCTTCGGTGTCGTTGCGACCGACGAAGGGATTGGGCTTTGTCGTGATGGTCAAGGAAAGTGTCGGCACAATACCTCCACGTCGATCTTTGCCGTCCTTCTTCCCTGGAAGGGCGGCTTTGTCGTTGTGGTGAGTGCCTTGAAAACGATGACGCCTGCGCCTTCGTGGCGGCTGTCCGCCGCTGTCCC
This sequence comes from Neorhizobium sp. BT27B, assembly GCF_050455485.1. Taxonomy (NCBI): domain Bacteria; kingdom Pseudomonadati; phylum Pseudomonadota; class Alphaproteobacteria; order Hyphomicrobiales; family Rhizobiaceae; genus Neorhizobium; species Neorhizobium sp. BT27B. The sequence continues at coordinate 129,529 of NZ_JBCIYT010000003.1, forward strand.
GTTCAGGCCGTATAGGTGGCGTAGACTTCCGCAATCTCTTCGAGGATCTCGGTGCGCTCGGTATCGGTCCATGTGTGGAAATTGAAGCGCTCGATGCAGCTGAAGCCGGTCAGTGCGAAATATGCCATACGCGCCGCCTTTGGCTTGGGGCCATGCGAAACGGCGGCAAGCTCTTTGTTCATCCAGTCTCGCATGATCTTCTGCAAAAGTTCGTCTCGGCCCAAAGACACGCTGACGGCCATCGCCACCGCGCGGTCTCTTTCATTTGGCCGTTTGCGTGCAGCGATCAACCGGCCAAACAGCTCGGCGTGAGACGACCCGGCATCATAGCAATCTTTTACGCAAGAATCTGTGGTTTGCTGGTCTCTTAGTATCTGGCGTTCAACCAGTGCTTCGAGAAGCGCACATTTCGTCTTGTGGTCGTAAACAACCTGCGACTTGCTGACGCCAGCTTCCCTGGCAACGGAGTCGATTGACAGACTTGCGGCACCTGTACGCGAAATAACGCGCTCGGCTGCGTCGAGAATATGCTCCGGGTCGATTTTCCTAGGTCCCACTTATGCGTCTAGCCCCTTATTTCTTTTCAACCACCTATAGCAGTTATCACGCCGAGTTGAATACGATTGCGCAAGTGATTTGACGCTTTGCCGATGCTTTCACCCAAAAAATACAGCCAGCGGCTGTTGCAAGGCGAGCGTGGAAAACCGTCATTGACGGCTGAAAGGTAGGGAGAAGAGCTGCGCTGCCGTCATGATTGCATGCGCGAATCAGGGCCCAAGGCGATCAATCTTCGCTGTCGGTCTGATGCGGGCCGGGGCTGCCAAGCGGCCAGCGCTCGTCGGCAGACATGAACGCGGTGCCGCTGCGGCGCGGGAAAAATTCATAGGTAATGCCGACAACTTCGCCAGAGGTTCCAGGCTTGTTGCGGAACATGCCGACCGAGCGCAGGAAACGATATGTTTCACCCTCGGCACCGACACGAAAGATGCTGTGATAGGTGCGCTTGTCGACACTTGCGCGTTCGAAGGTCGACATGATGAAGCCGAGGTCGTCCGGGTGGATCTGGGCGGAAACCGCAGCGAGGTTCATCGGGCCGTCAGTATGTTCGAGGCTGAACAGGTCGCTGAAATCGGAACTGGCGAACAAATGGCCGCTATCGAGATCCAGCCGCCAGGAGCCGAACAGCTGGAATGCCGTAACCAGTTGCAAGACTTCCGCATCCTTGATGCCGATGCCCTGGTGCTGTTCGTTGTCTCGATGTTCCTGCTCGACCCAAAACGGCAAGACAGCACTCCTTGATGCATTCCGAGGCCAAATCTCAGGCGATTAGCTTTAGCCGGATGGCTTTAGCTACCAATTGCGTGCGGTTGACGCAATCGAGTTTGCGGATGGCATTCGTGAGATAGGCATTGATGGTGTGATCAGACAGCGAGAGAATGTTGCCGATCTCGTTGGATGTCTTGCCCTGTGATGTCCAGCGGACCACTTCAAGCTCGCGGGCTGTGAGAGCGGGTGCCGTGGGGCGAGGCTCATGCCGGCGCAGGCGATCGAAAACATCGAAAGCATGCAGGGCAATCATCCCCAGTTCGTTGAGTTCCGGCTGGTTGAGCGGTGCGCGCGTGCCGTCGAAACGCATGATGAAGCGGTTGCCATCAACCGAATGCAGCGGCATGGCGGCACTGGACATGATTTCATAACGCCGCAGCAACTCCATCGTCTGGGCATCGAATTCAAGATTGTGATTGTGGTCATGATCGGCCGACCAACTGACCGGAAGCGCAGAGCCGATCAACACCGATGCAAGCGGGCAACGGCGCATCAATCTGCGGCGGTCGAATTCACGGATGTAATCGCGCGGCCAAGTGGTCTCAACGATAAGCGGTGCCAGAAGAATATCATCAGGGTCCGGCGAGGCGAGCAACGTGACATGCCGGAAGCCGAATTCCACGGCAACCTTCTTCAGAGCAGAGATGACGTCCGGATGCGATTCTGACGAGGATATCTCCTTGTTCAGAGCCGCTTGCCGTTCGAGTGTGATCATGGTGATCCCGAAACATGACACCCAATTATGTTGGGACGCAACGATTATACCAAAAAAGCTGTGTTGCCAGCATATTTTTTCGGATTTAACGAACCGAAAAGAAGCTTGTTGGGCTTTTGCTCAAAATTTCCCGTTATTTCAGCGCTTTATGTTCAATTTCATCGACGCGTATCGTCGTTTTTTTTGGCCTTTTCTATATCCGGGAAAATATAACGCGCCCCGATTCTTTCGATCGCGTTTTTCGATCGATTAATAGTTGTTTGTGATTGATGGGGATGGCCTTGCAACAAGCCTTGCCGTATCAGCCCGTTTCAGCGATTTTCCGGGCTCGCCATTCCAAGGAGATGACATTTGCCGACCGTAGCTTCCGACATCGAAATCGCGCGCGCCGCGACCAAGAAACCGATTTTCGAGATAGGCGCCCGGCTCGGCATCGCACCCGAGGATCTCGTTCCCTATGGTCACGACAAGGCGAAAGTCAGTGCGGAATTCATTAACGCACAATCAAAAAAAACCGACGGCAAGCTCATCCTGGTAACGGCGATCAACCCGACACCCGCCGGCGAGGGCAAGACCACGACAACCGTGGGCCTTGGTGACGGTCTCAACCGCATCGGCAAAAATGCGATGATCTGTGTGCGCGAGCCTTCGCTCGGCCCCTGTTTCGGCGTCAAGGGCGGGGCCGCCGGCGGTGGCCATGCGCAGGTCGTGCCGATGGAGGATATCAACCTCCACTTCACCGGCGATTTCCACGCCATCACCTCGGCGCACAATCTGCTTGCCGCGATGATCGACAACCACATCTATTGGGGCAATGCACTTAATATCGATGTGCGCCGGGTGACCTGGCGCCGCGTGATGGACATGAACGACCGTGCGCTGCGCGAAATCGTCGGCTCGCTCGGTGGCGTCTCCAACGGTTTCCCGCGCGAGGGTGGTTTTGACATCACCGTTGCCTCGGAAGTGATGGCGATCCTCTGCCTTGCTTCCGACCTCGAAGACCTCGAGCGCCGTCTTGGCAATATCATCGTTGCCTATCGCACCGATAAGACGCCGGTTTTTGCCCGCGACCTCAAGGCCGATGGCGCGATGGCCGTGCTGCTCAAGGATGCGATGCAGCCGAACCTGGTGCAGACGCTCGAAAACAATCCGGCTTTCGTGCATGGCGGCCCGTTTGCCAATATCGCGCACGGCTGCAACTCGGTGATCGCCACCAAGACGGCGCTGAAACTCGCCGATTACGTGGTGACGGAAGCCGGTTTCGGTGCCGATCTCGGCGCTGAAAAATTCTTCGACATCAAGTGCCGCAAGGCGGGGCTGAAGCCTGACGCCGCCGTCATCGTTGCCACGGTGCGGGCGCTGAAGATGAATGGCGGTATTGCCAAGGAAGATCTGGGCCGAGAAAATGTCGAGGCGCTGACGCGTGGTTGCTCCAACCTTGGCCGTCATGTTGCCAATGTCCGCAAATTCGGCGTGCCGGTCGTGGTCGCCATAAACCACTTCATCTCCGATACCGATGCGGAAGTTCAGGCCGTGAAGGATTATGTGGCGCATCTTGGTGCCGAGGCGATCCTGTGCCGTCACTGGGCTGAGGGTTCTGCCGGCATCGAGGAACTGGCCTGGAAGGTCGTGGAGATGGCGCAGTCGGGCACGGCAAAGTTCGAGCCGATCTATCCCGATGACATCCCGCTGATGGAAAAGATCGAGGCGGTTGCCGCAAAGATCTATCATGCCGGTGAAGTGACGGCGACCAAGGCGGTGCGCGACCAGCTGAAAATCTGGGAAGAGCAGGGCTACGGCAAGCTGCCGGTCTGCATGGCGAAGACGCAATATTCCTTCTCGACCGATCCGACCCTGCGCGGTGCGCCGGAAGGCCATGTGGTCACTGTGCGCGAAGTGCGCCTGTCTGCCGGCGCCGGTTTTGTCGTCGCCATCACCGGCGATATCATGACCATGCCCGGCCTGCCGCGTTCACCGGCCGCCGAGCGCATTGTGCTGAATGATCAGGGGTATATCGAAGGCCTGTTCTGAGGTTCTACATCTCCGCCGTCATCCTCGGCCTTGTGCCGAGGATCTGTAACTGCCTGTAATTACTGGTGTGCTCAGATCCTCGGGACAGGCCCGAGGATGACGAGCATTACATTGGACGGTTTGTCATACGCCCGGACCTTTGTCCGTCACCGGCAATATCTGTACCCGCTCTTGCGATCCAGCACATCGAGATGCAGGTGATCCTGATGCGTCGCATCGCTGCCGGGTGACAGAACGGTGGAAAAATACAGGCAGGCGCTGGCCGTTGCGGTGCGCTGGAATGCGCCTTCCAGCGTCGAATCTTCCTCGCGCGGTTTCATCTCGAATTTTTCACCATTGTCGAGCTTGAACGCTGCAACGTCGATGGCGTTGCCGCGGGCGTGTTCGGATACCTTGCCGGTCGAGGCACTGTTGCGCAGGCGGCAGGCATAGGTGGAGCCGGGCACGATACCGGTGACCTTGCGGCCCGGCATGGCGACATTCATTGCCGGCTGGACATTGTCCTTCATCCAGGTGGCGAGCGCCTTGGCCGTTTCACAGCGCATCTGCGCGCCACCGGTCTCTACGCCCGGCAGGATCTCCTTCACGGCAATGGGCTGCTCGATGCCGCAGCCGGGTTCCTCGCCGGTGATGGCCGGAATGGTTTCAAACTTGGTGCCAAGCGCGGTGAGATCGGCAAGGCAGGCTTTCAGCTCTTCCGGATCTTCCTTTTCGAGCGGCGGAGGCGGCGGGGTGTCGGCTTTTTCCTCGTCCTTCTTCTCATCGCCCGGTTTTTGCTGGTCTGCCTTCTGCTCCTCCGATTTTGGAGCGGGCTCGGCATTCTCCGGTTTCTGTTCGGCCTTGTCCGTGGCCTCGGGCTTTTCTGTCGGCGGCGGCTCCGGTTTTGGCAGCGGCGTGAGAACCTCTGCCGCCTGTGGCTGTTCGGGGGCCGAAGCGGGTGGCTCGGTAGTGGTGACGGAGGGTTTGTCCGCATTGTTGGGCGCGGGCGGAGTGGTTACCGGTGTTTGCGCCGCTGGTGTTTCAGCCGGTTTGGTTTCCTCGGTCTTCACCGCGGGTGCCGCGTTTTCGCCCGGCTTCGGGGTCGGCACCGGAACGATCGCCAGGGCTGGCGCTGCCGGTATGGCACTGTTCGTGCGGTTGGGACGTGCGCGGCGGCGTTCGGAGGATTTTGGGCGGGACGATTGTTTTCGCGCACCGATATCCTTCATGAAACGGTCGAAGGCGTTGACGGGCATGACGTCGGTGCGCTCCATGGCCGGAACCGGCGGGTGAGGCGGCATGGCGGCCCCCAGAACAAGCGGCAGGCAGGCAAAAACACAAAGGATAGGCTTCATCCTTCATCGGTCCTTTCATTGGGCGGCAAACCATTTTCGGATGGCCGGCGAGGAAGGGAACGCAGACGGCGATGATTTGGTCGCATCGAAACGGCAATAAAATTGCGGCAGGAATCCGCTTGCATGCATTTCAAAGCCACGCTAACAATTCGCCCCATGATGAACTCGATGAACATTGCTAACTGGTGGTGGGCACGCTAACGCGGCCTTGACCAGTCATGTCCATCGACAAGACGACGACAAGCCGCCCGAACCACGAGGCGGCTTTTTTGTTGAGCCGCTGACCGGATCGGGCAACCCAATTCAGAGGCGGAATATGGTTACGGTTATCGAAGACGACGGTTCAGAAAGTTATTCCACGCGGGGCGGCATCAGTGTGCGCCGCCAGCGCCGGCCGGCGGAATATGCGACGGCGATCAGCAGTTATGTCGACAGGCTGGACGAGCGTCGCGGCGCGGTGTTTTCCTCCAATTACGAATATCCGGGCCGTTACACCCGCTGGGACACCGCGATCGCCGATCCGCCGCTGGGCTTTTCCTCGAATGGCCGAAAAGTCTGGATCGAAGCCTTTAACGGTCGTGGCGAAGTGCTGCTCGATTTCGTTGCCGAGCGTCTCGCCAAGGAACCGGAACTGACGCTCGGCGAGCGCTCAAGCCGCCGTCTCGACCTCACCGTCAACGAGCCGACCCGCGCCTTCACCGAGGAAGAGCGCTCGAAAATGCCGACCGTGTTTACGGTCCTGCGTGCCGTCGTCGACCTGTTCTATTCGGATGCCGACAGCGCCATCGGCCTGTTTGGCGCCTTCGGTTACGATCTGGCGTTCCAGTTCGATGCGATCAAGCTCTCGCTGGCGCGCCCGGAAGACCAGCGCGACATGGTTCTGTTCCTGCCCGACGAAATTCTCGTCGTCGACCATCATGCCGCCAAGGCCTGGGTTGATCGTTATGATTTTTCCAAGGACGGCGTGACGACCGAGGGCAAGGCATCGGATATCGCGCCCGATCCGTTCGTGCGCACCGATGTCATTCCGCCGAAGGGCGATCACAAGCCGGGCGAATACGCGGCGCTTGTGACCCGCGCCAAGGAAAGTTTTCGTCGCGGTGACCTTTTTGAGGTCGTGCCGGGCCAGAAATTCATGGAGCGTTGCGACAGCAATCCGTCGCAGATCTCCAACCGCCTCAAGGCGATCAACCCGTCGCCCTATTCCTTCTTCATCAATCTCGGCCATCAGGAATATCTGGTCGGCGCCTCGCCGGAAATGTTCGTACGCGTGTCGGGCCGTCGTATCGAGACCTGCCCGATTTCCGGCACGATCAAGCGTGGTGAAGATGCCATTGCCGACTCGGAACAGATCCTCAAGCTGCTGAATTCCAAGAAGGACGAGTCCGAGCTGACCATGTGCTCGGATGTCGATCGCAACGACAAGAGCCGCGTCTGCGAGCCGGGCTCGGTCAAGGTGATCGGCCGCCGCCAGATCGAGATGTATTCGCGTCTGATCCACACGGTTGATCATATCGAAGGCCGTTTGCGCCCCGACATGGATGCCTTCGACGGTTTTCTCTCCCACGCTTGGGCCGTAACCGTGACCGGTGCGCCAAAACTGTGGGCGATGCGGTTTGTCGAGCAGAACGAACGCAGTCCGCGCGCATGGTATGGCGGCGCGATCGGCATGGTCGGTTTCAACGGCGACATGAATACCGGGCTTACCCTGCGCACCATCCGCATCAAGGACGGCATTGCCGAGGTGCGGGCAGGGGCGACGCTTCTGAACGATTCAAACCCGGAAGAGGAAGAGGCCGAAACCGAACTGAAGGCATCCGCCATGATTTCCGCCATCCGTGACGCACGCGCCGGCAATTCCGGCAAGGTTTCCCGTGATGTGGCCAAGGTCGGCCAAGGCGTAAAGATTCTGCTGGTCGATCATGAGGACAGCTTTGTTCACACGCTCGCCAACTATTTCCGCCAGACTGGTGCCGAGGTTTCGACCGTGCGCACGCCGGTGCCGCAGGAAATTTTTGACCGTCTCGATCCCGATCTCGTTGTCCTGTCGCCCGGTCCGGGCAATCCGAAGGATTTTGACTGCAAGGCCACCATCAAGGCGGCACGTGCGAGAAACCTGCCGATCTTCGGCGTCTGCCTCGGCCTGCAGGCACTCGCCGAAGCCTATGGCGGCGAGTTGCGGCATCTGGCCGTGCCGATGCACGGCAAACCGTCGCGTATCCGCGTGCTGGAGCCGGGTATCGTGTTCTCGGGTCTGTCCAAGGAGGTGACGGTTGGCCGTTACCACTCGATCTTCGCCGATCCGGCAACGCTCGACCGTGATTTCATCATCACCGCCGAAAGCGAGGATGGCACGATCATGGGTATCGAACACGCCAAGGAGCCGATCGCGGCGGTACAGTTCCACCCGGAATCGATCATGTCGCTCGGCGGCGATGCCGGCATGCGGATGATCGAGAACGTCGTGGCGCATCTGGCAAGGAAGCGTGAGACGAAGGCGGCTTGACCGATTTCTGTTCCTTCACGGGGATGGAAACCGCTTTCGCTGACCTAGATCCCTCGTAGATTTGACGGGGGATTTGTAATGCGCTCAGGAGTTTATCGCAAAATTCTGCTGGCAGCTCTGGCATTTGTGCCGCTGCCGGCGGCTGCCGAGCCGATGGCCGAACGGGTCGATGCATTCGTCGATGTTCTCCGGCCCCTATACCCGGTCTTGCTGGGCAGTGTCGGGATATGGGAAGCCGATCCTCAACGGGTGGAAATCTTCGTCAGGAAAACGGCAACCGGCATTGCTGCTGTCGTGCCGGAGGATTGCGATGCTGCAAGGTTCTGGCAGGACAATTGCGGCCTCAAAATGCTGGTGCAGCCATCATCGTCGATGGCGCCGACCGTGCGTGAGCGTGAGCTGATTGCTCGCCAATCCTATCGTGCAGACGAGATACCGCAACGCGGCGATATCATTCTGTTCGACACCAAGACGGCCTATTCCGACAAGCCCGTCACCTATGTTAAGCGCCTGATCGGCCTGCCGGGAGAGACGGTCGAGTTGAAAGGTGGCGTCGTGTTCATTGATGGACGCGCATTGTCGCAGTCTGCAACGGAGCAATCCTTCGAGGCGCTGGGCGGCGGTGCTGTTCGTGTTCTGACGGAAACGACGCCTGAAGGGCGTCGGTACAATATCGGCATGACGGCGAAACCACCTTCAGCCAAAACGGACGATGCCGGGCCGTTTCATGTCCCGGAGGGCCATTATTTCGTGCTGGGCGACAACAGGCACAACTCGGCCGACAGCCGATATCCCGATCAGCTCGGTGAAAATGGTTTTGTACCGGCCGATAGCGTCACGGGTCGTCTCGTTGCCGTCGTCGCATCAAAAGACGATGCCCGGATTGGACTTGTTGTCGAGTAACCGCTGAATTTTTCCTCGCTTGAAAGAAATGCAGACGTGACGAGCGATATCATCATCGAACCGATCGAAGAAAAACATGTCGAGGGTTTTCGCAAGGCTCTCGATATTGTCGCGCGCGAGCGAAAATATCTGGTGTTTCTGGAAGCGCCGCCGGTCGAGGTTATGTTGTCCTTCGTTCGAGACAATATCGCTTCCGGCCATCCGCATATGGTGGCTGTCGATGACGGCAAGGTTGTCGGCTGGTGCGATATCCGCCGCGGCGCGCGGGATGCGCAGGCCCATTGCGGCGTGCTTGGCATGGGTATCATTCCCGATTATCGCGACAGGGGATTGGGTCGCAAGCTGATCCTTGCGACCATCGAGGCAGCAAGAGTTGCCGGCATGCATCGAGTGGAGCTGCACGCCCATGCGGATAACCTGCGCGCCATCGCTCTCTACGAGAAGGTCGGGTTCCGGCACGAAGGCTTGGCACGCGATGCCATTCGTATCGATGGTCGCTATATGGACAGCGTGCTGATGGCGATGATTTTCGAATAATCGGTATCGCGATCTGATACGTTTGCTTGCTCTCTGGTTGGTATCTTTGTATGATACGTTTGTTGGAGGCTTGCTGATGATCAGGTCGTTCAAGGATAAGTTGACGCAGGCGATCGACGACGGGTCCGTCCGTAAAGGGTTTCCCGCCGATCTTTTGCGTCGGGCGCAGTTGCTCCTTGCTGTTCTGGACGCGGCAACCTCGCTTGAGGATTTGCGATCTCCGCCGGGGAACCGACTTGAAAAATTGTCGGGTGATCGGGCTGGGCAGCATTCGATCCGTATCAACAAGCAATGGCGCATCTGCTTTCGCTGGACCGACGCTGGTCCAGAGGATGTCGAGATAACCGATTATCACTAGGTCGCATTCACAGGAGATAGACATGACCGTCAGCAAGCTTCCGGTGATCCATCCCGGCGAGATCCTGCGAGAGCTTTATCTCGATCCTCTCGACATGACGCCCTATGCGCTTGCCAAAAAGCTTCATGTTCCGCGCACGCGAATCGAACGCATCGTGGCTGGTAAAACAGGCGTGACGTCGGATACGGCACTTCGCCTCGCCAAGTTCTTCAAGACCTCGCCGGAATTCTGGATGAACCTGCAGAACAGTTTTGATCTGAAGGTCGAGATGCAGAAGCTGAAGGGGGAACTGGAAAATATCGAGGCCTACGAAGCCGCCGCCTGACCCTTTGACAAAATCCGTCACCTGAGCCATATCACCAGTCAATTCGAAACCGCCGCAGCGAGACATTCTCGCTGCGGCGGTTTCGTCGTTTTGGGCATGGCGTTCTGCAAATCATTCGCAGACGCAGGAAAGGGAATTTGGACGTGGTGAAGGACGACAAGACCGTCGAGCGGCTGGCGATGTGGGGGATTCCGATCTCGATCGGCGTGCTGGGCCTCAAGCTTGGTGCCTGGTGGGTGACCGGTTCGGTGGCGCTTTTGTCGGACGGTCTTGAATCGCTGGTCAATGTGGCTGCCGCCTTCATCGCCTATTTCGTCATTCGTTATGCGCAGCGCCCCGCCGATCATGACCATCAGTTCGGTCATCACAAGGCGGAGTATATTTCCGCCGTCCTCGAAGGCGTGCTGATCGTCGTTGCGGCGCTGCTGATCATTCAGGAGGCATGGGCTGCGGTGATGGCGCCGGTCATGCCGGAAGCGCCGTGGCTCGGTCTCGGCATCAATGCGGTTGCCGGTGTGATCAACGCCATCTGGGCGACCACGCTGATCCGCGCGGGAAGGGCGCATCGCTCTGTGGCACTGACCGCGGATGGTCAGCACATCATGTCGGACGTGGTGACGTCTGCCGGCGTGTTCGTCGGTCTGGTTCTGGCGGTTCTGACCGGTTACGCCATTCTCGATCCGCTGCTGGCGATATTCGTCGCCATCAACATTCTCTGGCAGGGTTACAAGGTCATCACCCATTCGCTGGGCGGGCTGATGGACAAGGCGCTAGAGCCGGAGGAAGAAGCAGCGGTGCGCGAGGCGATTGCTGCCCATTGCGGTGGGGCGCTCGATGTCCATGATCTGAAAACGCGTCAGGCCGGTTCGGCTGCGTTCATCGATTTCCACCTCGTCGTGCCGGCCTCGATGTCGGTCGTTGAGGCGCATGAGATCTGCGACCGCTTGGAAGATGCGATCAAAGCGGTTATTCCCGGCGCCACATTGGCGATCCATGTGGAGCCCGAAAGCGAGCATGCCCATGGATTGCGCGTCGAAATAGAAGGAACAGGCAAATGACGATGACGGATGTCAGCGGGCTGTCGCAGCTCGGAAAACAGGTGGATGCACCCAAAAGCCCGGAAGAAGCCGTGCTGGAACGTGTGCCCAACAGCAATCAGGGCATGGATTACGTGACGCGTTTCACCGCGCCGGAATTCACCTCACTCTGCCCGATGACCGGCCAGCCGGACTTTGCCCATATCGTCATCGATTACATTCCGGACGCCTATCTGGTGGAATCGAAGTCGCTGAAGCTTTTCCTGACATCGTTCAGAAATCACGGCGCTTTTCACGAGGATTGCTCGGTCTATATCGCCAAGCGGCTGGTCGATCTGCTGCAGCCGAAATGGCTGCGGATCGGCGCCTACTGGTACCCGCGCGGCGGCATTCCGATCGACGTCTTCTGGCAGACCGGCGACGTTCCGGCCGGCGTCTGGCTGCCCGATCAGGGTGTGCCGACCTATCGCGGACGTGGGTGAGGAACGATCCGGCAAAGCCGGAGCAATCGATCCAGTGAATCGATTGCAGTGACGAACGCACCGAGCCTTGGAGAGGGGCCGGGATAGGTCGCTCCACTCTCGGAAACTAAAAGCGCCGGAACGCATCGCTCCGGCGCTTTTTTCGTTCGTGGCATGATGACGATCAAACGTCGAGACTGTCGTCGCTGCCGCCGAAATCGTCATCGCCGTAATCCGACGCGCCATTGTCGTCGTCGTTGTAATCAGCCTGCTGGGCATTGCCATCGTCTTGATCGTTGCCGGATGTCTGCTGGTTGTCATCCTTGGACGCGCTGTCACCATAATAGTTGTTGATCACGGTCTCCTCGACCGGGCCGCTACTGGCAGCCGTTGCGCTTTCGGCCGGCGAGCCCCAGCCCAGACCGGACACGTGATTGCTGAAAACGCTGGAAAGTGAATTGGCAAGCAGCATGCCGCCGGCGACGCCGGCCGCGGTCCCGAGCGCACCACGCAGAAAACTGCCGCCTGCCGATGGTGCGGAAGTTTGGGCGCCAAAGGACTGACCACCGCCCCATGGCCCACCGGTCGGCTGCGGAGGGCGATAATCATTGTTGTCGTAGCCGGGATTGCCGGCATAGGCGGAACTTGGAGCCGGAATTCGATCCGGTCTGGTGGCGCTCTGTGTCGGCTGCTCGCTGCTGCCGAAAATCGATCCGAGAAAACCGCCGCTGCTGCCCTGCCGCGGGCTGCTGGCGGCATTTTCCAGTTCTGCCACGCGCGCTTCGAGTTCCTGAATGCGGTGGGATGCCGCTTCCAGTCCCTTTTCCTGAACGATGACGGCCTGTGCGAGGTAATAGGTGGCGTAGGGCTGACGGCGCGTCTGTTCATCAATCAGCGTTTCCGCGTCGCGGTCGCGCGGGGTGGAGGATGCGGTCTGAATGCGGTCGAACAATGCGGTGAGAAGCTGGCGTTCTTCGGGTGACATATCTGCCTCCTTGGCGGTGATATCCACTCTCGAATTAGGAAGGGATCGTGGCTTTTCAAAGCGACGATCCCTTACATTTTGGTAACCTTCGAATTGCTCTGGAAGGCTGCTCAGCCGAAGACGAGAGACAGGCCGAGAAGGGCTGTGACGACACCGAGCACGCGGGCGATATAAGGGCTGAAACGCGCGATGCCGAGGCCAAGCGCAATGCCCGCGACATGCAGGAAGGCGGTGGCGATCACGAAGCCTGCGCCGAACTGCAACGCGCCGGCCGCGCCGAGTTCACCGCCATGGGCATGACCGTGGAAGAGTGCGAAGACGCCGACGATCGCAGCCGATGCAGCAACCGGCAGCCTGACAGCCATGGCGACGAGCAGGCCGAGTGCGATCACGGATGCCAGAATGGCGGGTTCGACGAAGGGAAGATCGATGCCCGAGACGGCGATGCCGAAGCCTGCCGCCATCGTGCCGACAAAGGCTGCCGGAACCAGCCACAATGCGCGACGGTTATTATTGCCCTGCGCTATCTGCGCGGCCCAGAGGCCGACGGCGAGCATGACCAGAATATGGTCCATGCCGAACAGCGGATGCGAAAAGCCAGCCATGAAGGAGCCGTGTTCCTGCGGATCGAGATGCGCAAAGGCGGGTGCTGCCGCGGCTGCAAATATGGCGGCGGTGATGGAAAGGCGTTTGAATATCGACATGGTTGTTCCCCTTGATGCCTGACGGTGGTGATGGTGCACCGATCCGCCGGTATGGGGTCAAGATTAGGCAGAGTGCTTTTTGCAGTCCATGGGCAAAATGCCGGGGACGCGGAATTCGTCACAGATCCGTTTCCGGTTAACAATGAAAGGCTCTAAGCCTATTCGCACATTGTTTTAACGACGCGAACGCATTATGTCCGGTATCGACACGTCCATGCTGGAGACAATGATGAACGACGAAAACGACGACGACAAGACGAAGGAATTGCCGCTCGGCAAGGAGACTGAAGCCAATCTCTTCAAGTCCCGCTCGATCTTCATCTATGGCGGCATCACCCAGGAACTGGCGCAGAAGGTCTGCACCCAGCTGGTTGCTCTCGCTGCCGCCAGTGACGAAGACATCCGCATCTATGTGAACTCGCCCGGCGGTCACGTGGAATCGGGCGATTCCATTCATGACATGATCAAGTTCATCAAGCCGAAGGTCTGGATCATCGGTACCGGCTGGGTCGCTTCCGCCGGCGCGCTGATTTACGTTTCGGTTCCGAAGGAACGCCGTATCGCTCTGCCGAACACCCGCTTCCTGCTGCACCAACCCTCTGGCGGCACGCGCGGCATGGCATCCGATATCGAGATCCAGGCACGCGAAATCATCAAGATGAACAAGCGCCTGATCACGATCTTCGCGAAGGCCACCGGCCAGACGGAAGAAAAGATCGCCAAGGACATCGATCGCGACTACTGGCTCGGTGCTGAAGAAGCCGTTGCCTATGGTCTCGCTTCGAAGATCGTTACGAGCCAGTCGGAAATCTGATCCGTCGCTTATTGAGCGAAGACATCAAAATCCCCCGCAGCCTGCTGTCGGGGGATTTTTTATGTCTTGATGAGTGCGGATGTCAGGCCGACTGGCGGGCGTGGGAGAACAGATCGCCACGCTCTGCCTGCCAGTTTTCCGCAAACTCGACAAAGGCTTCCGCAGACATCGGTTTTGCGAAGGCATAACCCTGCAGCACATGGCAGCCGAGATTGCGCAGGATTTCGACATGCGCCGTCGTCTCGACGCCTTCGGCGACGATCTCGATGCCTTGGCTGCGGCCGATCTCGATGATCGAGGCGACCAGCCGGTGCTGCGAGCCGGAGGCTTCAAGCGGCATGATCAGGCGGCGGTCGATCTTCAGGCGTTTTGGATCGAGATCCAGCAGGCTGACGATCGAGGCGTGGCCCGAGCCAAAATCGTCGATTTCGATATCGATGCCGAGATCCTTGAGGTGGCCGATGACGGAGCGCAATGCCTTGTCCTGACCATCGAAGGAAATCGACTCCAGCAGTTCGAATGACAGGCTGCCCTTGGGGATGTTGAGGCTGGAAATCTGTGCGAGCAGATTTTCGTCCTTCAGGCGCTGTGCGGAAATGTTGACCGACAGATGCGGTATGTTCAGATCGCGGGCGCGCCAGCGGGTGGCCTGGAACAGGGCCTTTTGCAGGATGATGGCGTCGATGTCGCCGGAGCGGTGCAGGCCCTCGGCGATGTCGAGAAATTTGTCGGGCGTCAGGATGCCGCGGGTCGGATGTTGCCAGCGTGCCAGTGCTTCGACGCCGACGATGCCGAGCGTGCGTGCATCGAATTGCGGCTGGAAAAACGGCACGATCTGATCGTTTTCGATCGCCACCAGCAATTCGTCGGAACTGCGCTTGGTGTGGATCGCCGCAAGCAGGAGGTTTTCAGAGAAGATTTCGGCGCGGTTGCGGCCGCGTTTTTTTGCCTCGTAGAGCGCTATATCGGCATTGATCAGCAACTGCCTGAGGTCTTCGCCGGCAACGGATTGCGCCGCCACGCCGGCGCTGCAGCCCACATGGCATTCATGGCCATCAACGATGATCGGCCGGGCCAGCGCCTTGACGACGGCGCGTGCCAATTGAAGGGCGCGGTCTGCCGCCTTGGTGCCGCTGGTGACGAGAACGAATTCGTCGCCGCCGATACGGGATGCAAATTCGTCACCGTGCAGCAGAGCCTGCAGGCGCGTTGTCGTCTGGCGCAGGACCTGATCGCCTGCAGCATGCCCGAACGTGTCGTTGACCTCCTTGAATCGGTCAAGATCGATATGGACAAAGGCCAGCCGGTCGCTTTCGGAAGTCGCGGCGGATGCGTCCATGAACTGGTCGAGGAAACGCCGGTTGGGAAGGCCGGTGAGGGCGTCATGCAGGGACTGGTGTTCCAGCGTCCTGCGCGCCGATCGCAGCTCGTCATTCTGCGACTGAAGCTGTTCTTCGCGCTGTTGCAGCGTCTGGATATGACCTTGACGCTGGCGGATCAGGAAGCCGACCCAGATGGTTGGCAGAAACACGGTAAGAGCCACCAGCGTGGCGTAAATATAGAGGCGGGCGATATCCGGTGGCGTGGTCTGCCATCCGAGCTTCGGCCGGGCCGCCAGATACCAGGTGTCGTAGCCGAGTTCGATGCGGGTACGAACGACGTCCTGCGAGAAAAGGCCGGCATCTCCGAAGAACACATCCTTTTCCTTCGGAACCGGGCGCCGCGCGATCGAGATCTCCAGTTGCTGCCGCTCCGTATCGACATTGCTGTCGCGCAGCAGGCGGTCGATATCGATTACGGTCGACACGACACCCCAGAAATGGCCGTTGGAGGAGAGGAAGACCGGATAACGGGCAAACAGACCCTTGCCGCCCTGAACGAGCTTGGCGGGACCTGCGATCGTGGTGGTGCGCCGCTTGATCGCTTCCATCACGGAGGCCGATTGCTTGGGATTTGCCGTATAGTCCTGGCCGAGGATTTCGCGATTTTCCGCCAGCGGATAGATCATTCGCACCACGAGGTCCGGTGCCGCAGCGACATTTTTCAGTTGCGACGGATGAGCGAAGATGTGTTCGGCCAGTTGGGCGAACTGCGCCTGATTGATCGACGGATCGGCGGCGATGGCGGCGACGAGACCGTGAATTAGGTTGACGTTGCCGTGGATGTTGGTTTCGAGCATGGAGGACACCTGGGCAAGCTGTTCCGATGCGGAAAGCCGCTGCGCCCACATGTGGCGCTCATGTTCATCCTGAACGGCACGGACAATGCCGACGGCCACCACTGTCATCACCAGGATGGCAGGCAGAATGTAGCCAAGCTGATGAAACCGACCAGAGAAGAAATCTCTGAACGTAAGTGGTGACGGCAAAATACTCATCCAAATGTCCCATGGAATATGCCGTCAGTATGAGAAAAAGACTTTAATTTAGTCTGATGTTTATTTGTAGGAATCGTTGTGCCGCAGTTCTGTGCAGAACTGGCTGTGGATATGTGTTTTTGCCGAAAAGCTGACCTGCCGTACTCGGCACGGGCGACACGGACTTGCCTGCCGCAAATTCCTGTGTTCCTTGCTGTCTCCATCTAGAGACGGATCCTCCCGATGCTGAAAGATTTCTCCGTTCCCGCCCTGTTGATGGGGCTGCTGACCGCGTTTGTCGGTTTCGTCAGTTCGTTTGCCGTCATCGTGCAGGGACTGACGGCGATGGGTGCCACGTCCGATCAGGTGGCGTCGGCGCTGTTGGCGGTTTGCGTCGCCCAAGCCGTGCTCGCCGTGTTTTTCTCGCTGCGTCATCGCATGCCGATCATGATGGCATGGACGACACCGGGCGGCGCGCTGCTGGCCACGACCGGCATGATCGAGGGCGGATTTCCGGCCGCTATCGGTGCATTCGTGCTCTGCGGCCTGCTGATCACGCTGACGGGCCTGTTTCCGCCGTTCGGCCGGGCCGTGCGGCTGATCCCGACGCCGCTTGCCAATGCCATGCTTGCCGGCATTCTGCTGGGCCTGTGCCTCGCGCCTGTCAAGGCGGTGGCGTTCAATCCGTGGTTTGGCCTGCCGATCGTGTTGGCATGGATGCTGGTGGTGACCCGCTGGCGGCTTTGGGCCGTGCCTTCGGCGCTGGCGGCTTTCATTCTGGTGCTGATCTTTGGTGTCGACCTGCCGCCGGATGCGATGGCGCGGGTTGGTGGTGCGATCCATCCGCAACTGGAATTCGTCACTCCGCTGTTCACCTGGCACGGGTTCGTTTCTGTGGCGCTGCCGCTGTTCATCGTCACCATGGCGTCGCAGAACATTCCGGGCATCGCCATTCTCAAGGCGCATGGTTATGAGCCGCCGCCGGGGCCGCTGTTTGCCTCGACCGGCGTGTTTTCCACCATCATTGCCTTCTTCGGCAGCGTGCCCGTCAATCTTGCTGCCATCACTGCGGCCATGTGCGCCAGCGAGGATGCGCATCCCGATTCGAAACGGCGATACTGGGCGGCGGTCGTGGGCGGCAGCGCCTATATCGTGCTCGGGCTGATCGCTGGTGGCATTATCGCTTTCGTATCGCTGGCGCCGCCGATCCTGTTGCAGGCGGTGGCGGGGCTGGCGCTGATCGGTGCGTTGTCCAATGCCGCGCATGCCGCGTTTCATGATCCGTCGGCGCGGGAAGCCGCCGCCATCACCTTTCTGGTGACGGCTTCGGGCACGACGTTTGCCGGTATCTCCGGGGCTTTCTGGGGGCTTGTCGCAGGCGGCTTCGTGCTGTGGCTTGCACGTTTCACCAAGGGCTGGGGAAAGCGTTGATGTCTTGATCGGTTTCGTGAAGGCGTACCAAAAGTCAAAAAGCCGTTCTTGCCACATCTTGTCCCGACAGCTATAGATTCGCACATGACCATGACAGGCGCGATCATGTTTGACCGTTTTGCAACCCGCTGCATCGCAGCCGGGGCGACGGTTTTCGCGCCTCTCTCGCTTCTTAGCCTCGACCTTACACTCGGTTGCCGGGTCCGTTGAGGAGCGCCCGGCGGCCGACAAAGCCCGCCGGCGTAAGAGCTCCTCGCATCAAATCCCTGAAATAAACACGGACCATAAGGTCCAGCATCCGCAGTCGGATGACCGTCGATGAACGGCATCGAGCCAAACGGCTCCTGCGGAGGGCAAGCGAAGGACGAAGACATGGACAGCAAGATTTCCGCATCGGCCAAGGGCATGCAGGCCGCAGGCGTAAAATATCGCGCCTATCCGCAGATCAATATTCCCGACCGCACATGGCCTTCGAAGGTGATAGACAAGGCGCCGATCTGGTGTTCCGTCGATTTGCGTGATGGCAACCAGTCGCTGGTCAACCCGATGGGGCATGACCGCAAGGCGCGCATGTTCAAGCTGTTGCTCGACATGGGCTTCAAGGAAATCGAGATCGGTTTCCCGTCGGCCTCGCAGACCGACTTCGATTTTGCCCGCTGGTGCGTGGAAGAGGGCGGCGTGCCGGAAGATGTGTCCCTGCAGGTGCTGGTGCAGTGCCGCCCGGAACTGATCACCCGCACGTTCGAATCGCTGGAAGGCGCGCACAAGCCGATCATCCACTTCTACAATTCGACATCCGAACTGCAGCGCCGCGTTGTGTTTGCCAAGGATGTCGGCGGCATCAAGCAGATTGCCGTCGATGCGGCCAAGATGATCACCGACATGGCGGCAAAGGCCGGCGGCGGTTACCGTTTCGAATATTCGCCGGAGAGCTTTACCGGCACCGAGCTGGACGTGGCGCTGGAGATCTGCAACGCGGTGATCGAGGTCGTGAAGCCGACGCCGGACAACAAGCTGATCCTCAACCTGCCGTCCACCGTCGAAATGGCGACGCCGAACATCTATGCCGACCAGATAGAATGGATGTGCCGCAATATCGACAACCGCGAAAACGTCATCATCTCGTTGCATCCGCACAATGACCGCGGCACCGGCATTGCCGCTACCGAACTGGGGCTGATGGCTGGCGCCGACCGCGTCGAAGGCACGCTGTTCGGCAATGGTGAGCGCACCGGTAATGTCGACGTGGTGACATTGGCCTTGAACATGTTTACGCAAGGTGTTGATCCGGAACTGGATTGCTCCGACATCGAGCGCATCAAGGACGTCTATGAATATTCCAACGAGATGGTCATTCCAGAACGTCATCCTTACGTCGGGGAACTGGTCTATACGGCGTTTTCCGGCTCGCACCAGGATGCCATCAACAAGGGCATGAAGGCGATCAAGGTCGCCAACCATCCGGTCTGGGAAGTGCCGTATCTGCCGATCGACCCGCAGGATGTCGGCCGCTCCTACGAGGCGATCATCCGCATCAACTCGCAGTCGGGCAAGGGTGGCATCGCCTATATCCTGCAACAGGATTACGGCATCAACCTGCCACGCAACCTGCAGGTGGAGTTCCGCGAGGAGATCCAGCGTATCACCGACGAAGAGGGCAAGGAGCTTTCCTCGAAGCGCATCTATGATCGTTTCATCGAGCGTTATGTCGATCAGCCGGAAGGCCGCCTGAAATTCGTCGACCAGAATACCTATCCGGCCGGTGTCGAGCACAAGGGCATTCGTGTGGTGGCAGCCGAGATCACCGATGGTGGCGAGGTCAAGCGTATCGAGGGCCGGGGCACCGGTCCGATCGATGGCTTCATCAACGCTTTGTCGATCTATCTCGGCATGGAACTGTCGGTGAACGACTATTCCGAACACTCGCTGCAGCACGGCTCCAATGCTTCGGCTATCGCCTATGTCGAGATGCAGCATCCCGGCGGCAAACTTTTTGGCGCAGGCATCAACACGAACATCGTGGCGGCATCGCTGGAAGCCATCGTTTCGGCCGCGAACCGTGTGCTGGCCGGTCGCTGATCGTCTCTGTCCTGTCTGAAAACGAAACGGCCCGGAAGCGATTCCGGGCCGTTTGTTTTTTGAGGAACTGCCGGGTTTCAGATCTGTCCGGCGATCTTTGCAGCGATGGAATCAAGCGTCGCGTCGGCGGAAGGGCCGGTGAGCACATAATCCGTCTGGTCGCGATGCCAGCCGATCAGGCCGATATCGTCACGGATCTGTTCGGCCAGGTTCTGGTCGTTGCCGATCAGGTTGCGGGCAAAGCAGATCGAAATGATGCTGCCGTCCTCGTCACGATAGACCAGTTGGCCGACCGGCTTGCCGGCTGCTGAAAACAGGCGCCCGCCGAGAAATTCCAGCTTTTCGGCACTCAGGTCGGGAACGCGAAACGAGACGCCCGTTGTTGCCATCAGCCAGTCGACCAGATGCGGCGAATCGGATGCCGGTACTTCGACGAGATGTTCGGTCTGACGCGAAAAGACGCGGTGGTGGGTGGCGATGTCTTCCAGCCAGCCGCTGGTGACGGGCATGGCTAGATCGGCAAAGGTCTGCATCTGCGGGCGGCTGCCGATCATGTAACCGATGCCGCCGGCAGCCAGTACAAGCAGAGCACAGGCGGCAATAGCCTGTCGGCGCGTTGGTTTGAAGGGCAGGGTGGGGCTTTGTGCCTGCGGCAGGCGCACGGCCTTGCGCGGCGGTGTGGCCGTCTTGATGTTGCGCACCAGCGTCAACGGAACCGGTTCGCGCAGCACTTCAGCAAAAGCCTGGCTGCCGAAATCCGAACCGCGGCGCAATTCGTCCTGCGCGGCGCATGCCTGTGGGTCGTCGGCAAGCAGCGCGTCGACCTCGGCCTGTTCAAGCTCGTTCAGTTCGCCGTCCATTGCCGAAGACAGGCGGTTATCGAGCGTCGCGTCCTGCGAATGCGGCATGGGTCAGGCTCTCCGCTCTGCGCTGTCGATTGTCAGGCCGGCAAAATGCTGACGCGCAAGAGCAAGCTGGGCGGTGACCGCCTCCACATCAATGGCGAGAATATCGGCGGCTTCGGCATAACGGTGTTCTTCGACGGCAACGAGCAGGAAACTTGCCGCGGCGCCTGCGGGCATGCCGAGTATGGCCTGATGCTGGGCAAAGCCATTGGCGTGGCTCTCCGCTGCGCCCAACGCACGCTTTTTGGCGTCTTCCATCCACACGGTGCGAATCAGCGAAAAGACCCAGCTTTCAAGCCGTGTGGCGCCATCGAAATGCGGTGCCTGCATGACGGCCCTGGCACAGGCTTCGCGCACCAGTTCATCGACCACATCCGGCTGACCGCAATACGCGAGCGCAAAGCGCCGCAGCCTCGGTAAAAGGGTCACGAGGTCGCGTCTGATATCTGTCAGATCCGGCTGCAGTGTCATGTCCGTCCGATGCGTTGGAGTGATGGTACTGGCATGCGAATGCGGAGAATTTGCGATATTGAAACATCTCTGGCTTTCGCCAGGCTGTCATGGCGATTGCACAGGCACCACCTGCGGCTTGATTGCCAGCGTCTCACGCGGATCGTGACCGTAAAACAGCCGGGTGTTGTCGAGCGAGATAGCATCAGCCGCCTCGGTCAGTCCGTGGCGTTCGCAGATCAGGTTCCATGCGCCGGGTTCGCCCGTCAGCGTGAAGAGGTTGTAGGCGGCGCGCGGCTTGTGGCCGCCCGGCCCCTGGGAGGCGGAGGCGATGCCGACGACCGGGATCTGGCCACCGCTATGGGTTCTCAGGAAGTGGACCGTGTCGAGATGGGTATGGCCATGCAGAATCAGTTCCGCGCCGCCCATGGACATGGCTGCGTTGAAACGGCGGATGCCGATCATGCGTTTGTGGCGGGCGGCAGCACCCCGAATCGGCGGGTGGTGAATGAGAACGACCCGGAACAGGCCTTCTTCACCGGCCTTTTTCAACAGTTCCACTGTTTCGCGCGCCTGCCGGGAGCTGAAAAAGCCGGTGGCGGAAAAAGGCGGTGTGGCCAGTGAGGTGGAACAGCCGATGATGGCGATCGGCCCGCGGCGGCGATAGGTCGGGAAAACGTGGTCGTCGTCCGGCCATTGCTGAGGACTGTCGTCACCGGCGATGAACGGGTACCAGCGCTTCACCGACTTGTCGTGCGCGCCGGGCACATAGGCATCGTGATTGCCGGGCACGACCGTCGTGTCCAGCGGTTCACCAACGCTTTCCAGCCATTCACCAGCCAGCCGGATTTCAATCTCGGTGGCAAGATTGACGAGATCGCCGGTGATCATCAGATGGTCGGGATCATGGTCGCGGATATCGCTCAGGAGCAGATCCAGCGTATTGACAAGCAGATGCTTGCGCCGGTTGCGGTGCCAGTTGATGAAGCCGGTAATCCGCTTGGAAAATAGCTCGCGCAACGTCAACTGCGGAAGCGGGCCGAGATGGATATCGGAAATATGCGCGAACCTGTACATGGGGTCATGACATAGGGCTGTGAGGTCCAAGGAGCAAGCTTATGAGTGACGAAGGCATCCCGGAAATTTCCCGTAAAAGCACCAGGATGATGGTGTGGTTGCTGCACCGTTATTTTCTGCTGACGCGCAGCATGACACTCGGTGTGCGCGCTGCCTGCTTCGACGAGGAGGGCCGGGTGTTTCTGGTGCGCCATACCTACGTGCCGGGATGGTATTTTCCCGGCGGTGGGGTTGAGCGGGGGGAAACAGCGAATGCGGCGCTTTCGAAAGAACTGCGCGAGGAAGGAAATCTGGAAATTCAGGGCTATCCACAGCTTTTCGCCAGCTATTTCAATCGCGGCGCCAGCAAGCGCGATCATGTCCTTTTTTACCGCGTGGACGTCAAGCAAACGTCTGTACGTTTACCTGACAGGGAGATTGCCGAAAGCGGTTTTTACTCTCTCGACGCTTTGCCAGAAGGCGTGACAAAGTCGACTTTAAGCCGGCTGAAAGAATTGTCCGGCGAATCAAAATTGCAAGACTACTG
This sequence comes from Neorhizobium sp. BT27B, assembly GCF_050455485.1. Taxonomy (NCBI): domain Bacteria; kingdom Pseudomonadati; phylum Pseudomonadota; class Alphaproteobacteria; order Hyphomicrobiales; family Rhizobiaceae; genus Neorhizobium; species Neorhizobium sp. BT27B. The sequence goes on from NZ_JBCIYT010000003.1 coordinate 152,389, forward strand.
GTAGGATACTTAAGCCAGAACACATTCACCTGCTGGTTGCTTGCAACTGCATGTATCGTTGATCATCATGTCCTAATAAATGGGGAGATGGGTATGACGAAGATCGAGATGGCAATCGACCACCTGATGGCGACGCACAAGTTGGCAGTGCAGGAACACGAGGTGATGCTGGCCTATTTCATCGGGCTTGCACTGGAAGAAGCAAGGGAGGAGTTGGTGCGCCGTCGCCGGACGCGCGTCGCACTCAACTGATCAGAAAGACAGGATTCACCACCTCGCAATCCGCTACTTCACCTTGCCGACACTTTCGCGTGTGTGCGGCAGGGTGAGGTCGATTTGGGGACCGACCGGCACGATGCCGGTGGGATTGATGGTTTTGTGGCTGCGGTAATAATGGCCCTTGATATGCTCCATGTTCACCGTGTCGGCGATGCCCGGCTGCTGGTAGAGATCGCGCAGATAACCTGAGAGATTGGGGTAATCGGCGATACGGCGGATATTGCACTTGAAGTGGCCGACATAGACCGGATCGAAACGGACAAGAGTGGTGAACAGCCGCCAGTCTGCTTCCGTGGTTTTTTCTCCGAACAGGTAGCGGCTTGAGGAAAGCCGGGTCTCCAGCATATCCAGAGTTTCGAAGAGTTTGACGACGGCCTCTTCATAGGCCTCCTGCGTGGTGGCGAAACCGGCGCGGTAGACGCCGTTATTGACCGTTGCATAGATCACCGCATTGAGCGCATCGATCTCATCGCGCAGCTCGGATGGATAAAAATCGTCGGTCGAGCCGGTCAGGCCGTCGAAGGCGGTGTTGAACATGCGGATGATTTCCGCGCTTTCATTCGACACGATGGTCTGCTCTCGCTTGTCCCACAGCACCGGCACGGTGACCCGGCCGGAATAGTGCGGATCGGCTTTCAAATAGATCTGGTAAAGATAGTCGAGACCATAAAGGGTATCGCCGGTGGCGCCTGCGGGCTTTTTGAACTCCCAGCCGTTTTCCAGCATCAGGTAATCGACGACTGACACCGAGATCAGGTCTTCCAGCTTCTTCAGCTTGCGAAAAATCAGCGTGCGGTGAGCCCAGGGACAGGCGAGCGAGACATAGAGGTGGTAACGCCCGGCTTCGGCCTTGAAACCTTCGCGGCCGGTCGGACCAGCCGAGCCATCCGCGGTCAGCCAGTTGCGGAACTGCGATTGCGACCGCTCGAAACGGCCCTTGGTGGCTTTCGTATCATACCAGACGTCCTGCCACTTGCCGTCGACGAGCATACCCATGATGAAATTCCTTCCGTGTTCTGCTGCATAGATACGACAACGCAGGCAGATATCGAGGCGCGAAATTGCGAACAGTGAGTTTTGTGTTGGACGGACGAAAAAAATCCTGCTAACCGCGTTTTCACAAATTTCTGGGAACCATCCATTCATGACCGAGCCAAGAGCACTGCGACGACGCTGATCCTTCGACAAGACGCTTCAACAGGCGTCAACGAGATCACTTGTCCTGTCCGCTCTTATTTCTACGGCTTCGGTTCACCATGGCTCCGCAACTTCTCGAAAAGCACGACCTCGTTTATCTCACGGAAGACGCGTCTCACGACGACGTCATCGAACTGATCAATGCCGAGGCTTTTGGCCCCGGCCGGTTCGTCAAGGCGGCAGCGCGTATCCGTGAGCAGGGGCCGCATGACCGTTCGCTGTCTTTCGTCTGCACCGATTACGGCGAAACCATCGGTTCGGTGCGGATGACGCCGGTTCTGGCCGGCGGCGTCAAGGCGCATATGCTCGGGCCGCTGGCCGTGCGGCCGTCGCACAAGAACCGCGGGATTGGCCGCGAACTGGTGCGCATCGCCATCGAGGCGGCACGGCGCAAGGGGTCGGAAGGTGTCATCCTCGTTGGCGACCCGCCTTATTACATGCCGCTCGGTTTCGTGAAGGTCGCCTATGGCGCGCTCGAATTTCCCGGCCCTGTCGATCCCGGCCGCGTGCTGATCGTGCCGATGGCCGACGACATTGCCGAACGCCTGAAGGGCAAAATCGGCTGGCGCCCGTAAATCAAACCCTCTAAATCTTGCCGGGCATCAGGTCGGGCGAAATGTCGCCGACGGTGAATGCGTGCCGAGGGGGCTTTGGAATGACGGGAATTTCCATCGATGCGGCTTTGGATCGGGCAGGCACGGGCGCCTATCAGCGCCGCCTGCTCGGCATATTCGGCCTTGTCTGGACAGCGGATGCAATGCAGGTTCTGGCGGTCGGTTTTACCGCCGCCTCGATCGCCACAAGCTTTGGCCTGACCATACCGCAGGCACTGCAGGCGGGCACATTGTTCTTTCTGGGCATGCTGATCGGTGCTGCCGTCTGCGGCAAGCTGGCCGATCGTTATGGCCGCCGCCGGGTTCTGATCTTCACCGTCGCCTGCGATGCGCTGTTCGGTACGCTGGCGATTTTCTCTCCTGATTTCACCAGCCTGATCGTTCTGCGTTTTCTCACCGGCTTTGCGGTCGGCGGCACGCTGCCGGTCGATTATGCGATGATGGCGGAATTCCTGCCGGCGAAAAACCGTGGCCGCTGGCTGGTCATGCTCGAAGGTTTCTGGGCGGTCGGCACGCTGATCGTGGCGCTGACGGCCTGGGCCACCAGCCTTGCCGGGTTGGAGGATGGCTGGCGTTACATCCTCGCCGTCAATGCGGTGCCGGCCATCATCGGTATCGGCCTGCGTTTTCTGGTGCCGGAATCGCCGCTCTATCTGTTGCGCAATGGACGCGGTGATGAGGCCAAAGTGGTTATCAACCGCATCCTCGCCGGCAACGGCAAGCCTGAACTCGGTGCCGATATCAGTCTCGTCAAGCCGCCGGTGGTGAAGAGTGTCGGCCTATTTTCGCCAAAACTGCGCCAGCGCAGTGTCATGATGCTGGCGATCTGGTTTCTGGTGTCGATCTCCTATTACGGCGTCTTCACATGGATGCCGCCGAAACTTGCGGCCGATGGTTTTGGTTTCGTGCGTGGTTACGGTTTTCTCGTGCTGGTCGCACTGGCGCAATTGCCGGGTTATGCGCTCGCCGCCTATGGCGTCGAGGCCTGGGGGCGGCGGCCGACTTTGGTGGCCTTCTGCCTGCTGTCGGCTTTCGGTTGCCTGCTGTTCGTGATCGCCGATGGCGGTTTTCTGGTCGCCGCGGCGCTGCTGCTGATGAGCTTTGCGCTGCTCGGCACCTGGGGTGCGCTTTACGCCTACACGCCGGAACTCTATCCGACGGCCTCGCGTGCCACCGGCATGGGGGCGGCGGGGGCTATGGCGCGGCTTGGCGGTCTTCTGGCGCCGTCGGTGATGGCCTTTGTCGTGTCCGACGGGCTTGGCCTTGCGATCGGCGTGTTTGCCGGCCTGCTGGTACTGGCCGCTGCAGCGGCGCTGATGATCGACGCCGAAACCAAGGATGTTTCGCTGTCGTGATCTGATCCGGGCACCGTCTGCTGACGGTGCCCGTTTCCGTTCAGTAGCTGGCTTTATAGACCAGCGGTACCCATTCGTAATTCGTTTCGTCGCGGCGGACATGGCCGATGCCGGGGAAGGCGTGGTGCGCGCCGGCCACCAGATACTTTTTGTCTGCCGCATCCGCAAAAGCGAGAGCGCGGCTTGCTGCCGCCGCCTTCTGATCGACGTCGAAGGACACGGTGATTTCCGGGTGATCATATTGCAGCACGTCGCCATGGGCGATGTCGCCCCAGAAGATGATATTCTCGCCCTTGCTCTCGACGATGATGCCGCTGTGACCCGCTGTGTGACCGGCATGCAGGACGGAACCGAAGCCGGGGATCGGTGCGGCATTGTCGGCAAAGGTCTGGAACTTTCCGGCTTCGACATAAGGGCCGACGGATTTTTCGGCCTGGGTGATCTGCGGGCCGAGTGTCTTGTCGGCCTTGGCTTTGGCATCCGCCTTCAGCCAGAAATCGGCTTCGCGCTGGTTCACATGCAGGATGGCGTTTTCGAAAACGCGCTTGCCGTTGATGACGAGACCGCCGGAATGATCGGCATGGATATGGGTGAGGATGACGTCGTCGATCTCCGATGTCTTGTAGCCCGACGCTTCGATATTGGCGACGAGTTTGCCGAGCGATGGCCCCATCAGGTCGCCGGTGCCGGCATCGATGAGAACCAGCCGTTCACTGGTATTGACGAGGAAGGCGTTGACCGAGGTCTCGCTGTCGCCGGCCTGAAAATGACCTTCCAGATAGGTCTCGGCGTCAGCCTCCTTGATGTTCTTGTAGATCTTCGCCATCGGCAGTTTGATGGTGCCATCGGACAGTGCTGTGACTTCGTAATCGCCGAGTTTCAGGCGGTAGAAGCTGGGCACTTGTGTGCCGATGATGGCAGCCTTGGCGAAGGCGCTGACGGGCAGGGCGGAGATTGCACCGGCGGCCAATGCCAGGCCGGCGGTGTTGGTGAGAAGCGAGCGACGGGTCTGCATGGAAAACTCCAGATCGATTGATAGGCGGTCTTGAACTGACCTGGAGAGCACGTATGTATCGGTGCATCAGCAAACAAATCGATCCGGCTCATGACAACTATCGATCATTTCAATCTGCGCTGCTTCGACCTCAACCTGCTCGTGGCCTTCGATGCACTGATGGCGGAGGGCAGCGTCACCAAGGCGGCGAAACGGCTGAAAATCCAGCAGCCGGCGATGAGCCATTCGCTGTCGACCTTGCGAGTGCTGTTGCAGGACGAGCTTTTCATTCGTGTCGGTCAGGTGATGCAGCCGACGGCGCGGGCACGCAGCCTTGCCGTGCCGGTGCGCCACGCTCTGCGGCAAGCACAGCTGGCGCTGACCGGTGGACTTGCCTTCGATCCGGCGACCGAGGAGCGGACGTTTCGGATTGCCATGTCGCCGGAAATCGAGCTGCTGCTGATCCCCGATCTTACGGCACGGTTGAGACGGCTTGCGCCGGGCATCAAGGTTTTGGCGCGGGTTTTTCCCTATGAGGCGATGGAGCCATCGCTGGAGGATGGCAGCATCGATCTGGCGGTCGGCTGCACCTATACGAAAACCAGCCGTCGCTCGTTCGAGGCGCTTTACGATGTCAAATTCGCCTCCTGCTACAATCCTGCCTTGCTGTCGCTGTCGAACCCGATCGCGCTCGACGACTATCTGGCCGCCGAGCATGCCACCATCACCCAGAACGAGACATTGCAGGGCTGCATCAAGGATGCGCTGGATCTGGCCGGCGTCGAGCTGAACGTGGTTGCGGCGGCGCCCGGTTACATGTCGGTTCTGTCGGCGGCGCAGGTCAGCCCGGTGATCGCAACAGTGCCGAGCCGGATTGCCGAGCGTTATGCGCCGCTGCTCGGGCTGGAGGTCAGCCCGCTGCCGGTACCGCTGACCTTTCCGGCAGTCAGCATGGTTTGGGCCAACCATGCCGATGGCGACCTTGCCAATGCCTGGCTGCGTCAGCAGATCCGCGAGGTTATCGGCGGCGAGGATGAGCAGACCGGCGTGGTGCCGACCGTTGTGACGCGCGCGTTGAAAACGGCCTGAAACCCGGTCGCGTCAGAAGCGTTTGGACAACCACGTGACGCCATTGCCGGCGGTGAAAGGCCCGACTTCGCCGGCGATCTCGTAACCGTATTTCCGGTAGGCGGCGACGGCATCCGGGTTCATGCTGTCGATATAGGCGCCGATGCAGCCGCGGGCTTTTGCCTCTTCTTCCGCCTTGGCCAGCAATTGCCCGGCAAGGCCCTGACCGCGCAGGTTTTCGGGGATGAAGATCAGCTGCGTATAGAGCCAGCCGCGTGCTGTGCGGCCAACGAGGCCACCTTCTACATTGCCATCGGCATCGCGCAGGAAGATGCCGAGCTTTTGCAGATCCGACGGGCCGAACCGCTCGAGATTATAAGCGACGAGAGGGGCTTCGACCGCCTTTTCCTCTTCCGGCAACCAGTCTTCGGTGATGGTCAGTTCGATGGTCATGCTCTCTCCCCTCATCGATTGCCGAAGGGCGATAGCAGAGAGGTGAGGCGGCCGTAAAGGCTGTGGCTTTCAACGGACAAAAGAGAGAAGCCGGCCCGCCGCGACGGCAGGCCGGTAAAACGTTAGCGGCCTTCACGCCACCACATGGCCGAGACGGCCATCAACAGCGCGGCGAGACCAGCAAAACCGGCAAACAGCGGCAGCGTGTTGATGCCGCGCAGCACGGTTTCGTCCGTCATGCGGATGGTCATGCGATTGGCATCGGCCACCCGCACAGCACCGCGAACGGGCAGAATGTCGGGTAGGCGGATGCCGTCCTCGCTGGCGACGCGGGTGACGAGGCCGCGGGTTTTTTCCGCGTATGGGGCGAGCGTCTGTTCGGTCGAGACCATCGCCTTGAACTCCGGCGCATCGACCGCACCGACATGTACCAGCGTCGAAAACTCGCCGTTGGACACTTCGAACAGGCCGGTTTCATCCATCCGTTTTTCGAGCTTGTAGAGGCCGGGGCCGGATTGGGTGAAGGGCAGGCTTTCGGTCTTGCCGGACGGATATTTGACTGTTGCCGGGCCCGGATCGTCACCGATCGTCTGGCGGGTGGCTTCCAGCGTGCGACCGGAGGCGCGGGCGGTGAGTGCCTCTTCTTCCAGTTCCGGTTCCTTCATCAGCCAGTGGGCGATGCGGCGATAGAGATCCACATGCGGGCCACCGCCTTCGAAACCACGCGCCCACAGCCAGCCCTGATCGGAGAGCAGCATGGCGACGCGGCCTTCACCCTGTCGGTTGAGGACGAGGAGGGGGCGGTCGCCATCGCCTTCCATCACCGTCTGGCCACGCGGCGGCGCGACATCGACGGTGCGAAACCAGCGGCCCCAGGCCGGCGGGTTCTGCGTTGAGCCTTCGAGGCCACGGGTGACCGGGTGTTTCTGGCCAGCAGCCGACAGGTGCGGGTAGAAACCTGCATTGTGCATCTCGCCGGTCGGCGAGGCGGGCAGGACCTGTTCCAGCGGCGTCGAGGCGATCGAATCCTCGCCGGCATGTTCGGGACCGGCGGCAATCAGCAGGGCGCCGCCCTTTTCGACATATTGCGAAATGTAATCGTAATAGAGGATCGGCAGCACGCCGCGGTGTTTGTAGCGGTCAAAGATGATCAGGTCGAAATCGTTGATCTTTTCGACGAACAGTTCGCGGGTGGGGAAGGCGATCAGCGACAGTTCGTTGATCGGCGTGCCATCCTGCTTTTCCGGCGGGCGCAGAATGGTGAAGTGGACGAGATCGACAGAGGCGTCGGATTTCAACAGGTTGCGCCAAGCGCGTTCGCCCGCATGCGGCTCACCGGAGACCAGCAGCACGCGCAGGTTCTGGCGGATGCCGTCGATGACGTGGACGGCGCGGTTGTTGGCGGTGGTGACTTCGCCGGGAATGCCGGCGACGGAAAATTCCATCACGTTGTTGCCGCCGCGCGGCACGGTGAAGCTGAACGGCGTTTCCGCACCGGGAGCCGCTTGAATGATGGCGACCTGTTCGCCGTTGATGCGCACCGTCACCTCGGCCGAGCCACCCTGTTGACGGCCGTCGTCGAAGACGCGCAGCGTCATGTCCTGACGTTCGCCGACAATGCCGAAACGCGGGGCTTTCACCACTTCGATGCGACGATCGTATTCGTCCGGCTGGCCGGTGATCAGGCCGTGGATCGGCGCGTCGAAACCGAGATCCTGATTGATGCCGGGCATATCGTGGATCTGGCCATCGGACAGGAAGATGGCGCCGCCGACGCGGGCAGGGGGGACATCCGACAATGCTGCGGAAAGGGCGCCGAACAGTTGTGTCGAGGGGGAGTCTGAATCCGGGTTGTCGTTGACCTCGACGATGCGCGGTTCGATGCGCGGGAAACGCGACAGGCGTTCCTTCAGGCCTTCCAGCGCCCGATTTGTCTGCTCAGTGCGGTTGGCTGTTTCCTGGCTCTGCGAGCGGTCGACGATGACCGGGACGATGGTCGAAAGCTGTTCGCGGTCTTCCTGTGTCAGAAGCGGATTGGCGATGGCGAGCAGCAGTGCGACGAGCGCAAGAGCGCGTAAAAGAGAACCGCGCAGGCCGCGCAATAGGCTCAAGACCACAAGGATGGCGGCAAACACGCCGAGGCCGGCAAGGATCGGCCATGCGAAGAAGGGGGAGAATTCGATGGTCATCGGCAGCTCCCTTTATTGTCCAAGACGTTCGAGCAGGGCGGGGACATGCACCTGGTCGGCTTTGTAATTGCCGGTGAGCATGTACATCATGATGTTCACACCGCTTCTGAAAGCGTGCTCGCGCTGCATATCGTCCGGCGGCACCGTCGGAAGCACGGAATTGCCCTGCGCATCCACCGCCCATGCCCCGGCAAAGTCGTTGCCGGTGATGAGGATCGGCGTCACGCCGTCGCCGGAAGACGAGAGGCCGGTGCCCTGATTGCGGGCATCCTGACGCGCCTCCACCCAGAGCGGGCTGCCATTGTAACGGCCGGGGAAATTGTTGAGCAGATAGAAGGAACGGGCGAGAACGTGGTCGCTCGGGGTCGGCTCCAGCGGCGGGATGTCGATATTGGCGAGGATCGCCTGCAGGCGTTCGCCGTTGGGGCTGGTGCCGCCGCTATCGAGCGAGCTGAACTGGTCGCGCGTGTCGAACAGAACCGTGCCGCCGCTGCGCATATAGGCATCGATGCGGGAAATGGCGGCCGCCGACGGCATGGGCGCGGTGGCGGAGACCGGCCAGTAGATGATCGGGTAGAAGGACAATTCGTCCTTGGTGATGTCGACGCCCACCGGCGCTCCGGGCTCCAGCGTGGTGCGATAGGTCATGAACTGGCTGAGGCCATCCAGGCCCTGTTCGGAAATACGGTCGACATCGCCTTCGCCGGTGATGACATAGGCGAGATGGGTGGTGTCGAGGCGCTCGAGGATGGTGTCGTCGCCGGGTTTTGCGTGTTCGATCGGGGCGTTCGGATCGGGCGCGGACTGGGCGGGTGCGGATTGTGCCGGTGGCGCGGGCGGCGTCTGGGCATGGGCATCACCCGGCTGAGCGAAGGCAATCGCGCCGGCGAAGACTGCGAGCATGGCAGCGGCACGACCGGCGCGCGGCAGGCGGGCGAAACCGCCATTCATGAACAGCACGATCAGCGTATCGACAAGCAGCATGAAGAAGGCAGCGGCAAACAGGAGAGGGCGCAGCGACCACGCTTCACCACCGGCAAGCCCCTGCCGGACGATCGGGAAAACGGCGGACGAGGGGTCGAAGGGCGAGAGCGTTGCGTTGGGTGCCAAAAGGTTCACGGCGGTAAAACCTTCCTCCGAACCATAAAGGCCGGGCGGATTGTCGAGGCTGGCAATCGGCGTGGCGCCGACCTTGATGGCCAGCGGACGGGCGCTGCCGACTTCGGTCGACAGAATGCCGTCAGCCGTGAGCAGGCGGTAAGGCGGCAGGGCTGCGGCCGTCGCACCCGCTTCCGGCGGGGCGGCGCCACCGGCGCGCGACAGTTGCACGAGACGGCGCAGCATTTCGACGAAATTGCCGGAGATCGGCAGGTTCGACCATGTCGCATCGGCGCTGACATGGAAAAGAATGATGCGGCCGGCCTCGACCTCACGCGTCGTCACCAGAGGCGTGCCATCGGCAAGGCTTGCCCAGGTGCGCTCGTTGAGATCGGGCGTCGGTTCCGCCAGAACCTGACGGCGCACGGTGATGTCGGCTGGCGGGGCCATGCCGGCGAAGGGGCCGAAATTGGGGAAGGCGGCGAGAGGCTGCGGATCGGCCCAGGACATGGCGCCACCCAGCGCGCGTTCGCCCTGACGCAGGCGCACCGGCACAAGCGGATCGTCAGCCGGGGCCGCGGCAAGGCGCGGGCCGGCAAAACGGATCAGCGTGCCGCCACGGTTCAGCCATTGCTGCAGCGGCGCATAACTTTCCTCGGGCAGGCGACCGACATCGGCCATGACGATGGCCGACGGATTGCTGGTCAAGATTTCGCGCAGCGATGCGGCAAGATCGCCACCGCGCGGCTGTATCAGGTCCGCATAGGGTTCGAGCGCTCGGCTGATATAATAGAGTGGCAAAAGCAGCGGCTGAAAGTCATTGCCGCTGTCGCCGGAGAGAAGGGCGATGCGGCGGCGCTTGAAACCGTCGTCGAGCAGATGCGTGGCACCAGCCGTGGCAATGCCCTCGACCGACAGGCGGGCGAAATCGTTGCGCAGTTCGAACGGGGCGTTGATAGTGGCCGTCGCGGTATTGGCGCCGGCTGCGAAATCGAGTGTTCCCGTTGCCAGTGAGCGGCCCTGCTGGTCGAGCGCATTGACGGAAAAGTTCTGGGCGCCTTCGGTCTTCAGGCGTGTGGCGTTGACCGACATGGCGGCGGCATTGTTGGTGGCGCCGGTGACGGCGAGGGATTTCTGGCCGTCGCCTTCGATCAGCTGCATGTCGCGTGGTGACAGGCTTGCCAGCGCCGTCAGCATGTCGCCATCGGCAGGTGTGGCTATGCCATCCGAGAGGTAGGCGAGCGTGCCGGGCTGCGTGCCGTTCAATGCTTCGGTGACGGCGCGGGCGGCGCGCAGGCGATCCGGCACCAGCGGTTTCGGGCGGGCGGCGGCAAGATGTTCGCGGGCAACGGTGGCACTGGCGGGCACGGCGTCGTGGGTGGCTTCGGCGGTGAAGACCAGCGAGACCGGTATTTCGGCTTCGGCGGCGTCACTGATCATCAGGTCGGCGGTCTGCACGCGGCGTTCCCAGTCTTCTGCACTTGCCCAGCTGTTGTCGACGATCAGCACCAGCGGGCCGCCGGAGGCCAGCGGATTGCTGCGCGGGTTGATGACCGGATCGGCAATTGCCAGAATGACGGCGGCGGCCAGCAGGATGCGCAGCAGCGTCAGCCACCACGGGCTTTGCGCCGGCGTTTCCTCGCGTTTCAGGACGGTGGCAAGAATGCGCAGCGGCGGAAAAACTTCCGAACGCGGACGCGGTGGTGTGAGCCGCAACAGCCACCAGATGGCGGGCAGGGCGATCAGTGCGAAGAGGATGGTGGGGCTGGCGAAGGCGAAACCACTCATACATTCGCTCCTGCGCCAACGCCAGACGATGCATTCGGCACGATACGCGGCGGATTGCCTGAGAGGTAACCGTGCACGGCGCCGAGAGCCTCGGATGCCAGATGATCGGTGCGGTGTACGATAAAGCTCCAGCCCATGCGGCGCAGCGACTGGCCGAGATTTTCGCGGCGCGCCAGATAGGCATTGCGATAGATCTCGCGGACGGATTCGGCTCGGCCAGAGACCAGCTTTTCGCCGGTTTCGGGATCGGTGAATTCGGTGCGGCCGCTATAGGGGAAAATCTCTTCGGCCGGATCCGCCACTTCGATGACATGGCCGCGCAGGCCACGGCGGGCAAGCGGCGCGACGCGCTGCATGATGCGGTCGGCATCATCGAGAAAATCGCCGATCAGCACGATATCGCTGGCGCCACGGATCATCTCCGTTTGCGGCAGGCCGGTGGATGGCGGAGCGTGGACGAGCGCGGTCGCCAGCCGTTCGGCGGCGTTGCGGGCCGAGACCGGTTCCATGATGCCCGGACACCCGATGCGTTCGCCCGACCGAGCCAGCACTTCGGCGAGCGCCAGCATCAGCACCAGCGCCCGGCTTTCCTTGGAAACGGCCGCATAGGTGGATTTGTACATCATCGACGGCGACATGTCGGCCCACAGCCAGACGGTGTGGGCGGCTTCCCATTCCTTGTCGCGGATATAGGTATGGTCATCGCGGGCGGAGCGGCGCCAGTCGATGCGGGCGAGGCTTTCGCCATCCGCATAGGGCCGGAACTGCCAAAAATTTTCGCCGATGCCGCGCTTGCGGCGGCCATGCCAGCCGGCGATCACCGTATTGGCGATGCGGCGGGCCTCGACCATGCAATCGGGCACGAGGATGGCCCGCTGCCGGGCACGGCTGAGAACTTCTGCGCTCGGCGTCTGGTCGACGATCTCACCGATGGATGCCACGCGTACTCCTTTCGGTCGAACGGTTTTAGCCGCGGACCTGTTTTGCCAGACCGGAAACCACGTCACGCACGGTCATGCCTTCGGCGCGGGCCGAGAAGGTCAATGCCATGCGGTGCTGTAGAACCGGTTCGGCGAGAGCGGCGACATCGTCCAGCGATGGGGCGAGGCGGCCTTCATAAAGGGCGCGGGCGCGGGCGCACAGCATCAGCGCCTGACCGGCGCGCGGGCCGGGACCCCAGGCGACGTGGCGATCGGTCATGGTGTTGCCATGGCCGGGGCGGGCGGAGCGGACAAGCGAGAGGATAGCATCGACGACCTTGTCGCTGACCGGCATCTGGCGGATGAGCGACTGGATTTCGAGAAGGCGGGTGGCATCGATGACGCCGCGGGCCTTGGCTTCGGAAATGCCAGTCGTGCCGAGCAGGATCTGCCGTTCGGCGTCGAGTTCCGGGTAAAGCACATCCACCTGAAGAAGGAAGCGGTCGAGCTGGGCTTCCGGCAGCGGATAGGTGCCTTCCTGTTCCAGCGGGTTCTGGGTGGCGAGAACGTGGAAGGGGGCGGGCAGATCATACCGCTGCCCGGCGACGGTGACGTGATATTCCTGCATCGACTGCAAAAGCGCCGACTGGGTGCGCGGCGAGGCGCGGTTGATTTCGTCGGCCATCAGCAGCTGGGCGAAAACCGGTCCCTTGACGAAGCGGAAGGAGCGGCGGCCGGTTTCGTCCTGATCCATCACCTCGGTGCCGAGAATGTCGGATGGCATCAGGTCAGGCGTGAACTGGATGCGGTTGCCATCGAGGCCCAAGACGGTGCCGAGTGTGGTGACCAGCTTGGTCTTGGCGAGGCCCGGTACGCCAACCAGCAGCGCATGGCCACCGGAGAGGACGGCGAGAAGCGTGTTTTCGACCACCTGCTCCTGACCAAAGATCACCTTGCCGACTTCTTCGCGGATGGCGGCGATATCGGCGAGCGCCTTTTCGGCGGCGGCGATGATGGCTTTCTCATCGAGTGGAGTTTCTGTGGACGTCATCACACCCATTGGGTTCTCCATCTGTCGGTTTTTTCGCGGCTTCTGCGCAATGGCGGTTCGATATTCATATCGGGAATGCTGCACATGCGCACTATCGCAATGAACTTATTCCCAGTTTGACGGCTGACAAGCCGACGCTGAATGACTATCTCGTGACTCAATTGTCCTTAAAGGTCGAACCGGGACACAATCATGGCGACGGAACGGATAAATCAGGCGGCAGACGCCGCAGGTCTTGCAGCGATGATTTCGCGCGCCTCCGAGCAGACCGGCGACGGCAAGCGTGGCCTGCCGCCGGTAGAGCGCTGGAATCCGCCGTTTTGCGGCGATCTCGACATGGAAATCCGCGCTGACGGCACATGGTTCTACATGGGCACGCCGATCGGCCGGGCGCCGCTAATGCGGCTGTTTTCCACGGTTCTGCGCAAGGAAGACGACGGCAAAACCTATCTCGTCACGCCTGTGGAAAAGGTCGGCATTCGGGTTATCGACGCACCTTTCGTGGCGGTTGAGATGACGGTGACGCAGCGGGATGGCGTGACGGTTCTGACGTTCAGGACAAATGTCGGTGATGTGGTCGAGGCGGGTCCTGACAATCCGCTGCGATTCGAGATCGCTGGCGAAAATCGCGAGCTGAAGCCTTATCTGCTCGTTCGTGGCCGGCTGGAGGCGCTGGTTTCGCGCGCCGTGATGTATGATCTGGCCGAACTCGGCGAGACGGAAGAGATTGATGGTGTGTCGATGTTCGTGATCCGCTCGGGCGGCGCGGTGTTTCCGGTGATGCCGCAGGCCGAACTGGATGCGCTTGTCACATGACGCAATACCCGCTTTTTTCAGCAGGAGATTTTCGTGCGCGCGCGCAGGACCAGATGGGGCTGCCGCTCGAGGAAGCGTGGAATGCACACGGCGACCATGCGCTCAATCCGCTGTTCGTGGCGCGGGCGCAGGAACTGAAACTGCGGGATGCCGCCGTGCTGGTCCCGGTCGTTGACGATGGGGAAAAGGCGAGCGTGATCCTCACCCAGCGCACCACGACGCTGCGAAAACATTCCGGCCAGATCGCCTTTCCGGGCGGTTCGATTGACCCCGAGGACAGGTCACCGGAAGAGGCGGCCTTGCGCGAGGCGGAGGAGGAGATCGGTCTTTCGCGCCTGTTCGTGGAACCGGTCGGGCGTTTGCCGACCTATTTCACGCCGACAGGTTTTCGCATTACGCCGGTGCTGTCCGTCGTCAAGCGCGGTTTCGAGCTTGAACTCAATCCGGCCGAGGTGGCTGACGTGTTTGAAGTGCCTTTGCCATTCCTGATGGACGAGGCCAATCACCAGCGCGGCAGCCGTGTTCTTGACGGCGTCGAGCGACATTTTTTCCTGATGCCCTATGGCGAACGCAATATCTGGGGCATTACGGCCGGGATACTGCGCACGCTCTACGAAAGGCTTTATGCATGACCGGTCCCACCAACAAGAACATTGCCGACGAGGACTGGTTCAACAATCCGGCGCTGAAACGTGTGCTCGATCTTTTGAACGGTGATGGCGGCGAAACGCGCATCGTCGGTGGCGCGGTGCGCAACGCGCTGATGGGCTTAGCCATTCAGGATGTGGATCTGGCGACGACGCTGCTGCCGACTGATACGCAGGCGCGGGCGAAAGCTGCCGGCATCAAGTCGGTGCCGACCGGCATTGCCCATGGCACGGTGACGCTGGTGGTCGATGGCCAGCCATTCGAGGTGACGACGCTGCGACGCGACGTTTCGACCGATGGCCGCCATGCCGAAGTCGCCTTCGGGACCGACTGGCAGGCCGATGCCGAGCGGCGCGATTTCACCATCAATGCGCTGTATGCCGATCGCGAGGGCAATGTCGTCGATCTGGTCAAAGGTTTGGCCGATATCGAGACGCGGACGATCCGTTTTATCGGCGATGCCGCGACCCGCATTGCCGAGGATCATCTGCGCAGCCTGCGGTTCTTCCGGTTTTTTGCCTATTACGGTTCAGGCCGGCCGGATGCCGACGGTTTGCGTGCCGTTGCCCGCGCCAAGGACAAGCTCTCGACGCTTTCGGCCGAGCGCATCTGGGCCGAAACAAAAAAGCTGCTGACCGCCACCGATCCGTCGCGTGCGCTTTTGTGGATGCGCCAGACCGGCGTGCTTACCGAAATTTTGCCCGAAACGGAAAAATGGGGCATCGATTCCATTCATGGCGTTGTCGCCACCGAAGCTGCGCTCAATTGGAAACCGGATCCGCTGTTGCGGCTTGCGGCCATCGTACCGGTCGATGCGCCACGCCTTGCCGAAATGGCCAAGCGGTTGCGCATGGCCAATGCGGAAGCGGCTCGCCTGGAAAGCTGGGCAACGGCGCCGGCTCTGCCCGACGAGGTGACGGATGTCGGCTTTGACCGCATTCTTTATCGCTCGGGGCGTGATGGTCTGATCATGCAACTGAAGCTGGCGCTGGCTTCGGCACGCGCCAATGCCGAAGGCTACCCGATCGCAATGCGTAAGGCGGCGCGTCTTTCCGTGCTGTTGAAGCGAGCGGAAAATTTCGAGAAGCCCATCTTCCCATTGAGCGGTGGCGATGTCATCGCGGCGGGCATGGAGCCGGGACCAAAGGTCGGGGCGCTGCTGGCGGAACTGGAAACGCTCTGGGTGGAGCGCAATTTTTCCCTCGACCGGGCAGCGCTGACTGCCCGGCTGGCCGATCTAGTGGGCAAGGCGGATTAGGCCGCCTTGCTGCCCGCCTCATCACGAACACGGGCCTTGATATTGTCGACCATGTTTTCGCGGATGAATGTTTCGCCATGGGCGGAGCGCATGTGCTCGACGGCACGCCGCACCACCTCGGCATCCTCATCAGCCCGCGTATGCCACTCGCAACCGGGAACCAGCGTTCCGCATTCGAACAGTCTCATGATGTTTCCTCCTTGGATGGGGCAGGCGAGCGGTCTCGCGCGAGCCTGTCCATGAGGAAAACTAGCGTCGTGGCTGGAGGTTTCCATGCAAAAGCAAATTCAATTCAGGGCTGATGTTGGTCGCTGAGGACATCTTGACGCTTTATCGTGATTTACGTACATAAATCTGTACAGATTTTACAGCGGGTTTGAGCATGGCAAGTGTGCGCTTCACGGACTTCCGGCAGAATTTCGCCACGCATTTCGACACGGTTCTGGAATCGCGCGCACCGCTTCTGGTGACGCGTCAGGGCAAGGAATCCGTCGTCGTTCTTGCCGAAGGTGAATATGAGAGCCTGCAGGAAACGCTGCATCTGCTTTCCACGCCCGCCAATGCCGATCGCCTGCGCGACGGTCTCGAGCAGCTCCAAGGCGGACGGGTCGTCGAAAGAGACCCGACCGCAGAATGAAGCTGGTCTGGACGCTCAATGCCTGGGATGATTACGAGTTCTGGCAGAAGAACGATCCAAAGATCGTTGAAAAGATCAACGAACTGATCAGGAGCGCCAAACGCACGCCGTTCGCTGGCCCGGGAAAACCCGAGCCGTTGAAAGGCGATCTCACCGGTTTTTGGTCCCGCCGCATCTCAGGCGAGCACCGGTTCGTTTATCGCATGGCCGGTAGCGGTGATGACCAGCGTCTGGAAATCCTGCAATGCAGTTTCCACTACCGGAAATAATATCGTTTCGCCTCTACTCGGCCAGCGCCCAGGCATGAAAAACGGAACTGTGTTCCTTGGCGCCGGGTGGCTGAGCCACCGTCTGGTCATTGGCCGCCGGAAGGTGTGACGGTTTTCCGGCCAATTGGCGGCGCACCTGCGCGACGTAATAGGAATGCGGAAAATCCGGATCGCCCTTGGCCCTGAGATCGCGCGCCATACGGTCGATCAGTTCCTCGGTGGCGATGTTGCGTTCCGGCTTTTTATGCTGCTGCGGTATGCTCTGCGATGCGACCATTGCGACATCCTCCCTGTGCTACCGGCCTTGACAGCCGTCAGAAAGCTAGCACCAAGAGATGTGATTTGGATATCGCTTTTGTTAACTGATCGCTAAATTATGATCAGGGCCAGCGCACCATTGGCGGCAGTGACGACAGGATCGCCTCGACATTGCCGCCGGTCTTCAGGCCAAACAGCGTGCCGCGGTCGTAAAGCAGGTTGAATTCGACGTAACGGCCACGGCGAACCAGCTGTTCGTCACGATCGGCCTGCGTGAATTCCGAGTTGAAATTGCCGCGCACGATCTGCGGGTAGACCTTTTCGAAGCAACGACCGACATCCTGCACGAAGGCAAAGTTGGCGTCCCAGCCCCCCTTGTCCGCCTGCGGCGTCAGCCAGTCGAAGAAGATGCCGCCGATGCCGCGCGCCTCGTTGCGGTGGGGCAGGAAAAAGTATTCGTCGCACCATTTCTTGTAGCGATCGTAATCGGCGACGCCAGCATGGGCATTGCAGGTGTTTTCGAACACCTTGTGAAAGGACTGGCTGTCGGCGTCGTCCTGCGTGCGGCGACGGTCGAGCACCGGTGTCAGGTCGGCACCGCCGCCGAACCACTGGCTGGACGTCACCACCATGCGGGTGTTCATGTGCACGGCCGGCACATTGGGATTGACCGGGTGGGCAATCAGCGAAATGCCCGACGCCCAGAAACGCGGGTCTTCATCAGCACCCGGCATCTGCTTGCGAAAGTCTTCGGAAAACTCGCCATGGACGGTGGAGGTGTGGACGCCGACCTTTTCGAACACGCGGCCTTCCATCATCGACATGCGGCCGCCGCCACCGGCGCCGCCGTCGCGCTGCCAGTCTTTTCCGACGAAACGGCCGGGCGTGCGATCGGACAGAGGACCGGAGACTTCGTCTTCCAGCGCCTCGAAGGTGGAACAGATCGTGTCGCGCAGGCTCTCGAACCAGGCTTTGGCGGTTGCCTTCTTTTCCTCGATGCCCTCGGGCAGGCCCTTTGCGAGCTGCGGCCGTTCCATGTCGTTCCTTCCGGTGTCGTCCTGTTTGGCTTCCCGTTTTATGCTGCCACGTGAGGCGCGGTCCGGGAATGTCGTTGCGCAGCCTATAACGCTTTCAGAATCGACTCGCAAAGCCTGCAACCGCGCATTATCTTGCTTTGTGAAAGGTAGCGCGCATGACGATAACGAAAGTCCCGCCGCTCGACGGCCTGAAGCGCAGGATGGATCGCCATCGCCTTGGAAAGGCGACCGCGACAAATGGCCATTTCGTGCGCGAGACTTTTTGCCTCTCGAGGCCGGAAGCGCGCGAAAAGGCCAAGGAATGGTTCGATGCCTTTCCCAAGGCCGCTTACTGGACCGAAGTCGAAAGCTGGCGCCAGCTTGAAGGTGACCAGATCGAGTTCACCATGCGGCGTCTGCCGACCGCCGACTGACCTTCAGAAACCCGTCTGCCGCAAGGCCTCGCCGACGATCATCGCCGCCGACATGGCGACATTGATCGAACGCTGACCTTCGCGCATGGGGATCAGCACGCGGGCATCCGCCGCTTCATGGACAGTGTCCGGCACACCGGCGCTTTCACGGCCGAACAGAAGAATGTCACCCGGCTGGTAGGTGAAATCGACATAGGGCAGGGCGGCTTTGGTGGAGCCGAGCACGAGACGGCGGTTTTCACTCTGCCGCCACGCGTCAAAAGCCTGCCAGTTGACGTGGCGCACCAGCGATACCGAACCGAGATAATCCATGCCGGCGCGTTTCAGGTTGCGGTCGGAAATGTCGAAACCGGCCGGCTCGATGATGTCGACGCCGAAGCCCAGGCAGGCGGCAAGCCGCAGGATCGTGCCGGTATTGCCGGGGATGTCTGGCTGGTAAAGGGCGATGCGCAGGTCTGTCATGGATGATGTCCTTAAGCGAAAACGGTGTTTTGGCTCAAGTCCTGTCTTCGGCGGGTGACCTGTACCATTCTCGCCATGCAGGTTTTTCGGTTCAAATGCAGGCAGATGGGAGTTTTTTGACCAACTCCTGTGCGTTTGCTCTTTCCAATTTTTCTGGTTGACGTTACAAAACGCTCCAACCGAAACGCCAGCCAAGGAGGCCTACATGGATATGACCGTGCGCACACGCCTTCCGGCCCGAGTTCTTTCTGCTTGAGCGTTTCGCGGTTCCACTGAACTTTTTCCCATTCTGATCGTTGCGTGACCGTCACAAGGTCGCGATATCTCGTTTTCCGGCTGCCCGGCTTTCGCATGCGTCGATGATGTCTGTGAGTGAGCAGTCGCCGACTGACGGAGCTTTTTATGTTTTCCTGGTTCGAACGGCGCATCAATCCGTATCCGGATGCCGCCCCGACCCTGCCGCCGAAGGGGCTGTTTGCCTTCTGCTGGCATTATACCAAGCCGGTCTGGCCCTGGCTTGTGCTGATGTCGATCCTGACGACGCTGATCGCGCTCGGCGAAGTGGCGCTTTATCGATTTCTCGGCGATATCGTCGACTGGCTGTCTACGGCCGATCGCGAGACCTTTCTTGCCCGCGAAGGCATGAAGCTGGTGATGATGGCGCTGGTCGTGCTGGTCGCGTTGCCTCTGGTGGCGACGCTCAACTCGCTGATCATGCACCAGATCATGATGGGCAATTTTCCGATGGTGGCGCGCTGGCAGATGCACCGGTATCTGCTTCGGCACTCGATGACCTTTTTCGCCAACGAGTTTGCCGGCCGTGTCTCGACCAAGCTGATGCAGACATCGCTCGCCATCCGCGAAGTGGTGATGAAGATTCTCGACGTCTTCGTCTATGTCGCCGTCTATTTCATCTCGATGATCGTTGTCGTTGCGGCGGCGGATCTGCGATTGGCCGTTCCGCTGGTCGTGTGGATCATCGTCTATGGCCTGACGGTGTCTTATTACGTGCCGCGTCTGCGCAAGATTTCGGCGGCGCAGGCGGATGCGCGTTCGATGATGACCGGCCGCGTGGTGGACAGCTACACCAATATCGCCACCGTAAAACTCTTCTCGCATACCGGTCGCGAAGAGAGTTATGCCCGCGATGCCATGCAGATGTTCCTGGGCACCGTGCACGACCAGATGCGCAAGGTGACGATGTTCCAGGTGCTGGTCTATTTCTACAACTGCGCGGCGCTGTTTGCGGTCGCAGCTCTGTCTATCTGGTTCTGGCTGGACAGCGCCATTTCGATCGGTGCGATTGCCATCGCCATCGGTCTCGCCATGCGTATCAACGGCATGTCGCAATGGATCATGTGGGAGGTCTCGGCCTTGTTCGAGAATATCGGCACGGTTTATGACGGCATGGAAATGATGACCAAGCCGCATGACGTGACCGACAAGCCGGCGGCGCCAAAACTGAAAGTGCCGGAAGGTGCTATCGCCTACGACAACATCCGCTTCCACTACGGCAAGAACAAGGGTGTGGTGGAAAACCTGACACTCAATGTCGCTGCCGGCGAGAAGGTCGGTCTGGTCGGGCGTTCCGGTGCCGGCAAGACGACGCTGATGAACCTGCTGCTGCGGTTCTACGATCTGGAAGGCGGGCGCATCACCATCGACGGTCAGGATATTTCGGCGATCTCGCAGGAGAGCCTGCGCGCCAAGATCGGCGTGGTGACGCAGGATACCTCGCTCCTGCATCGGTCGATCCGCGACAACATCGCTTACGGTCATCCCGGTGCGACGGACGAGCAGATCATCGAGGCGGCAAGGCGCGCATCGGCTTGGGATTTTGTCGAGACGCTGGCCGACATGCAGGGCCGGACCGGTCTCGATGCCCATGTCGGCGAGCGTGGCGTCAAATTGTCCGGCGGTCAGCGCCAGCGTATCGCGATCGCCCGCGTGTTCCTCAAGGATGCACCAATCCTTGTGCTGGACGAGGCGACGTCGGCGCTCGATTCCGAAGTCGAGGCGGCCATTCAGGAGAACCTGTTCTCGCTGATGGAAGGCAAGACGGTTATCGCCATCGCTCACCGCCTGTCGACGCTGACCGAGATGGACCGACTGGTCGTGCTCGACAAGGGCAAGATCATCGAGACCGGCACGCATCAGGAACTGTCCGCCAGCGGTGGTATCTATGCCGATCTGTGGCATCGTCAGTCCGGCGGTTTCCTGGGTGATCACACAGAGGATGCGGCTGCGGAGTAGGTTTCTGCCTGTCTCTCCACTTGAAAAATAGCCCGTGACGCCTTGGTGTCGCGGGCTTTTTGCTGGTCTCAGTCGGGATGACGGGCTTCTGCCGAGGATGGTTACGGCGCATTTGCGAAATGTGTTTTGCCGGCAAAAAGCTATGTGAAAAAGTAAGTCTTTCTTTATGGAATGGTGAAAAAACGAGCGTGTATTCCATTTGTGTCTCACGCTGCGGTTTTCACATGTTCAGATCCATAAAGATCAAACTTCTCTTGCCTATCCTCTTCGGCACGGTCGTCCTTGTCGCCATTCTTCAGGGCGGTCTTGCCATGCGTTCGGTCAATCAGATGGACACGCAGGCGGACAATCTCGGCCACCGCATGGAGCAATCCGTGGCCATGGCCAACATGGACCGGTTACTGGGCGAGGTTCGCCGCCTCGTGCTGATGGCGCTTTCGGGCAGCAATGCCGGCGAGCAGAAAAAGTGGCTGGGCCAGCTTCAGGAAAAGACCAAGGAGCGGGGCGCAGCCTTTGCCGCATTCGGCGAGAAGATCACCGACCCGGCGGCCAAGACGAAATTTGACGACCTGCAGAAGGTGGTCGGCGAATACGATGTGATGAGCGCGAAGTTCATCGAGCTGATCAGCACCTCCCGCGTCTATGAGGCCAAGACCCTGATCGCGCAGATGGTGCCCAAGGGTGGCGAGGCGGGCGCGATCCTGTCGCAGATGATCGATGAGAACAATGCTCTCGGTCTTACCGATCGGCAGGCGGCAAATGCTGCCGCGCAATTCGCCTCGATGTCGACCATGATCGGTATCGTGTTCGCGGTCGTGGTGGCCGTCGTGGCTGCCGCGCTGAGCGTTTTCCGGATTGCCCGTCCGATCGACAACATTACCAGGGCGATGAAGGTGCTGGCCGCCGGCAATACCGAAGCACAGATCCCGCATGCAGGCCGTCATGACGAGGTCGGCGAAATGGCGGCGGCCGTTGCCGTGTTCCGTGACAACGCCCTCGAACGCGAGCAGCTTGAGCGACAGGCGGAAGCCAATCGCTCGATGAGCGAGAATGAGCGGATTGCGCGCGAGGAACAGAAGGCACGCGAAGCGGCCGATGTCGCTTTCGCCGTCGATGGTCTGGCGCATGGTTTGAAGAGCCTTTCCGATGGCGACATGACCTATCGCTTGGCCCAGCCGTTTGCCGGTCAGCTCGATCAGTTGCGCCTCAACTTCAACGAGTCCGTTTCAAGGCTGCAGGATGCCCTGCAGGCGGTCGGCGAAAATGCCCGCATGATCGATGCCGGCGCCAACGAGATCCGTGCTGCGGCCGACAATCTTTCCAAGCGCACCGAACAGCAGGCTTCTTCCGTCGAGGAAACGGCCGCCGCGCTGGAACAGGTGACGACCGCTGTCAAGGATTCGGCTGTGCGTGCCGGTGAGGCGGGAAGCCTTGTCGATCATACCCGCACCGATGCGGAACGTTCCGGTGAGATCGTCAAGCAGGCGGTCACGGCCATGGAGGCGATCGAAAAGTCGTCCAACGAGATCGGCAATATCATCGGCGTGATCGACGAGATCGCGTTCCAGACCAATCTTCTGGCCCTCAATGCCGGCGTTGAAGCCGCGCGCGCCGGTGATGCCGGCAAGGGTTTTGCTGTCGTGGCACAGGAAGTCCGTGAACTGGCACAGCGTTCCGCCACGGCGGCGCGCGAAATCAAGGCGCTGATCTCCGCTTCCAGCGCGAAGGTTCGTGACGGTGTGAAGCTGGTCGATCAGACCGGTGAGGCGCTGGAAACGATTGTTGCCAATGTTCAGCGGATCAACGGCAATGTCGCCTCGATCGTGGTGTCGACCCGAGAACAGTCGACCGGCCTCACGGAGATCAATAGCTCGGTGAACCACATGGATCAGGGCACGCAGCAGAATGCTGCCATGGTGGAGCAGACGACAGCGGCAAGTCATCGTCTCGCTTCGCAGGCTGCGGCACTCAACGCGTTGTTGGCGCAGTTCAGGCTGGATGAGGGCAGGGCGGATGTGCGCATGGCGCCCGCGGATGCACGTCCGGTCAATTCTCCGGCGCGCGCAATCGGTAACCGCATCGCGGCTGCTTTTGGTGGAGGATCGGCGGCCGTCAAACAGGAATGGTCGGAATTCTGAACACCTGCTCAAATGTGAGAATGGAACGGCGGCTTCGGTCGCCGTTTTTCGTTGTCGGACCTGGAAAATCGCTGGTTTTATACATGTGATCGATTGTCAATATTTTACTACCTTGGATTTTATTGAAATTGCCTGCAATTTCTCGTGTGCAGTATTATCCATTCATTAAGCCTTATATTCGAACATCCTCATATCAACGCATGGTTCTGTTTCGTTGATTTTTGCAATCGCATGCCAGAGGGCGTCGAGACGTTTCCCCCCAACGTATCGGCGCCCTTGGCGTTTCCAGGGGATGATCATGCGATACCTGTCTCAGATGCGCATTCGGGTTCTTCTTCCGGCTCTGTTCGGGCTGGTTATCGTTATCGCTTTTGCCCAGGGCGGCATGGCGCTTTTTTCACTTGCGACGCTGAAGCAGCAGGTGCACGAGATCGGCCGCGAGCGCTTGCCGCGCAACACGCTGATCGCCAAGATGGATCACTCCATCAACGTCATCCGTCGCTCCTATGCTGATCTTCTTCTGGCCAATGATGCCGAAGAGATCAGAACCAACGAGCAGACGATCGCGACGCGCATGAACGAGCGTGATGCGCTCATCAAGCAATATTCAGACATGATCACGCTGCCGAAAACGCGCGAACTGTTTTCGACGTTGCAGAACGGTGTGATCGCTTATGACGCTGCGGCAAAGACGCTTGTCGGACTGGTCGAAGCCGGTCGCCACGAGGAGGCGCAGTCCGTTTATCGCGGCGCAATGCGCGATGCCGCAAAATCGATGACCGAAGCGCTCGACACGACCGCCGCCAACAACCAGGCGATCAGCGAGGCAGCACTTGTCGCAGCCGATACAGCTTACGACCAGGCGCTGACCAGCACGTATGCGGCACTCGCATTCGCAGCCTTCATCGCAATCGGTGCCGCCTGCATTTCCTTCTTCCGCGTGGCCCGGCCGATCGATGCGATCACCCGCGCCATGGGTCTTTTGGCCAGTGGCGACAATGAACGTCCGATCCCGTTTATCGAGCGCCGTGACGAAATCGGTTCGATGGCGGCGGCTGTCGAAATCTTCCGCGCCAATGCGCTCGAGCGTATTCGTCTGGAACATGAGGCCGATGACAACCGCGAACTGATGGAACATGAACGCGGCGTGCGCGAACAGCAGAAGATGATCGAGGCCGGCCATGTGAAGGTCGCCGTCGATGGTCTGGCTGCCGGGCTTTCGAACCTTGCCGACGGCAATCTCGGCTTCCGCATTGCCACACCGTTCCATGGCGACCTCGAAACGTTGCGCACCAACTTCAACGCTTCCATGGGCAAACTACAGACGACAATGGTTTCGGTGGGTGAAAACGCCCATGCCATCAGTGCCGGCACCAACGAGATCCGCAGTGCCGCCGATGATCTGTCGCGCCGCACCGAACAGCAGGCTGCCTCGGTTGAGCAGACGGCAGCGGCGCTTGAAGAAGTCACGACCGCGGTCAGCGACAGCAGCCGACGTGCCCGTGAGGCCGGCCAGTTGGTCGAAAAGACCAAGACGGGAGCCGAACATTCCGGCGCCATCGTTCGCGATGCCGTCGCCGCAATGGAGCAGATCGAGCAGTCCTCGACCGAAATCGGCAACATTATCGGCGTCATCGACGATATCGCCTTCCAGACCAATCTTCTCGCGCTCAATGCCGGTGTCGAAGCGGCGCGGGCAGGGGAAGCCGGCAAGGGTTTTGCCGTCGTTGCCCAGGAAGTCCGCGAACTGGCACAGCGCTCCGCCAATGCCGCCAAGGAGATCAAGTCGCTGATCAACCGTTCCGGCGAACAGGTACGCAATGGTGTCGCGCTGGTTGGAGAGACCGGTACGGCGTTGAAGGAAATCGTTACCGAGGTCCAGCACATCAACCGGTTGGTGGCGGAGATCGTCACCACGGCGCAGGAGCAGGCAACGGGCCTCAAGGAGATCAACACCGCCGTCAACCAGATGGACCAGGGCACGCAGAAGAATGCGGCCATGGTTGAGGAAACGACGGCGGCCACGCACAGCCTTGCGCGGGAAGCGTCCGGCCTGATCGAGCTTCTGGGCCAATTCCGTCTGGGTGATGCGGCACACCATGCGCCGGTGCGCGCGCCGGTTCCTGCCTCACCAGCGTCGCGTCCGACACATTCACCGGCGCGTGCACTTGGCCAGAAGGTTGCCGCCAGCTTTGGTGGGGCGGCGCCTCGTGGTGAGGACTGGTCAGAGTTTTGATCCGGAAAATTTGATGCAAGTACAGATTCGCTTTACTTGCTCGAAGTCGTCTTGATGAATATCTAATCGATAGTAGAGCGCCGTCATTCTCAAATGGCGGCGCTTTGTCGCATTAAATATTTATTTAATATTGTTTTTCGGATGATGAATTTCTTGGTTTTGTTTGTTCAACTTGATGAATTTCAACAAGAAAACAAAAGAAATAACGCGTTAACCAGCTAGTTCGTTGGTTTTTGTGGTAATTTTTTGTTTAGAGCCTGTTGAGACAGATGCGACGTCCAGGTGTCGGACGGTTTTTCTCGCGGGTTCTCAAATGTTCAATTCCATCAAAATCAAAATTCTTCTTCCGTCTCTTTTTGCCCTGACCGTCCTGCTCATCGTGCTGCAAGGTGTGCTCGGCGCGCGTTCCGTCTCCGAACTGGAAACGCAGGCCGACAATATCAGCCGGCGCATGGAGCGTTCGCTGATGGTGGCCGGCATGGACGGCCTGATGTCGGATATCCGTCGTCTCTACCTGACGATGTTGACGACCGACTCTGCTGCCTCTAGGCAGGAGATGCTGGCGCAGATTCAGAAAAAGGTTCAGCAGCGGACCACCGAATTCAATTCCTACAGCCAGTCGATGACGATCCCTGCCGCCAAGGCAAAGTTCGCCGAGCTTATGAGTGTCGTTGCCGAATTCGATCGGCTGGGCGGCAATCTCGTCGATCAGCTCGATGCCGGCAGGACCGCGGAAGCGCGCGCACTCATTCTGGAAATGGCGCAGAAGGGCACGATCGCCGGTACGGCGCTTCAGCAATTGATCGATGACAACAAGGCGCGCGGCGTCTTAGACCGCCAGGCGGCGGCGGATGCTGGCCAGTTCGCGTTGAAGTCCACCATCTTCGGTATCGTTCTGTCGGTGCTGGTTGCGGCCGGTGCGGCCATCCTCAGCGTGATGCGTGTCACCCGCCCGATTTCGGCGATTACCGCGTCGATGAAAACCTTGGCTTCGGGCAATAACAAGGCCGAGATTCCCTATGCAGGCAACAGCGATGAAATCGGCGAAATGGCTGCTGCCGTGGCCGTGTTCCGTGACAATGCACTGGAGCGCGAGCGTCTTGAGCGCGAAACCGAAGCCAACCGTTCGATGAGCGAAAGCGAGCGTATTGCCCGTGAAGAGCAGAAGGCGCGTGAAGCTGCCGATGTCGCCTTCGCGGTCGATGGTCTGGCGTCGGGTCTGAAGAGCCTTTCCGATGGCGACATGACGTTCCGTCTGGCGCAGCCGTTTACCGGTCAGCTCGATCAGCTGCGTGTCAACTTCAACGAATCCGTCTCCAAGCTTCAGGGTGCGCTGCGCGCTGTCGGTGAAAATGCCCGTATGATCGATGCCGGCGCCAACGAAATCCGCGCCGCTGCCGACGATCTGTCGAAGCGCACCGAACAGCAGGCGTCGTCCGTCGAGGAAACCGCCGCAGCGCTGGAACAGGTGACCACCGCCGTAAAGGATTCCGCTGTCCGCGCTGGTGAGGCCGGCAAGCTGGTCGAACATACCCGCGTCGGTGCCGAGCGTTCGGGCGAGGTTGTCCGTCAGGCGGTTGCCGCGATGGAGGCGATCGAACAGTCGTCCAGCGAGATCGGCAACATTATCGGTGTGATCGACGACATCGCCTTCCAGACCAACCTTCTGGCGCTCAATGCAGGCGTCGAAGCGGCGCGTGCCGGTGAAGCCGGCAAGGGGTTTGCCGTGGTTGCACAGGAAGTGCGTGAGCTGGCCCAGCGTTCGGCCACGGCTGCCCGCGAAATCAAGACGTTGATCGGTGCATCCGGTGACAAGGTGCGAGACGGTGTGGATCTGGTCGGCCAGACCGGCAGCGCGCTGGAAGCCATCGTTTCCGACGTGCAGAAGATCAACCAGAATGTCGGCACGATCGTCATGTCGGCCCGCGAGCAGTCGACTGGCCTCACCGAGATCAACACGGCCGTCAACCAGATGGATCAGGGCACGCAGAAGAACGCGGCCATGGTGGAGCAGACCACGGCCGCCAGCCACGGCCTCGCCAAGCAGGCCGCCGAACTGACGCAGCTGCTCTCGCAGTTCAAGCTGGAAGATGGACGCGCAGATGTCCGCAGTGCCAACCCGGCATCACGCCCGGTGGCATCGCCGGCCCGCGCCATCGGCGCCCGCATCGCCTCGGCTTTCAACGGCAATGCCGCCGTCAAGCAGGAATGGTCGGACTTCTGAGAACGTCCCACGAGAATGAGAAAACGCCGGCCTCGCGCCGGCGTTTTCGTGTCTGGCCCGTGCTAGAGTCTGTCCGGGCTAGATTGCAGCATTCTGTTGGCTCAAACGGAGCTGGATGGTCGCATGGCTGGCGCGTGTCGTAGCCAAAGCATACGGCCAAGCCGGCCATGCGATCAGCCGGCCCGTTTCAGCCAACCCGAAGGGCCGGGCATCTTTCCGCCGGGATCAGCGGCGATCGGCTCGCACGTACCCGGTGGTATGCACTTCGCCAATCGCCACTGCCCCGACGAAAACCTGCTCCGGCAGAATGCTGCAATCTAGCCCAGACAGACTCTATCTTCGCACCTTACCGAAATGTAAGCCGCACTGGCCTTTGCCAGTTCATGCGCAGCCGCTATATCGGCTTCATGGCCATTATTACCCGTCTCTTCCGTTTCTTCGAAAACTGGATTTCACCTTTTGCCCGGAAAGACGATCTTCGTCCGCCGGCAACGACGCTCGGTTTCATCTGGTTTTATCTCAATCAGGCCAAGGCGCCGTTCATCGCCATGCTGGTGCTGGGCGGACTGACGGCGGCAATCGAGGCGGCGCTGTTCTGGTTCGTGGGGCGACTGATCGACCTTCTTGCCACCATCAAGCCTGAGGATGGCTGGGCGGGGCTTCTGGCCACGCATGGCTGGGAGCTTGCCGGCATGTTGGTGCTGATCGGCGTCGTGCGCTTCGTGGTGACTTTGCTGACCGCGCTCACCGACCAGCAGATCATCACGCCCGGTTTCTACAACATGGTGCGCTGGCAGTCCTACATGCATGTGGCGCGGCAATCGCTGTCCTTCTTCCAGAACGATTTTTCCGGCCGCATCGTCAACAAGGTTTGGTCGGGTGGACAGTCGGCGGGCGACCTTGTCACCTCGCTGATGGAAAGCGTGTGGTTCGTCGGCATCTATTCTGTCTCGATGCTGTTTCTCGTCGGTAGCCTCGATTGGCGGCTGGCGGTGGTCGTCTGCGTCTGGGTGTTCATTTTCGGGCTGCTGGCGCGTTATTTCGTGCCGCGCATCCGCTACCATTCGCGCGAGACGGCGGAAGCCTCGTCAATGCTGAACGGCCGTATGGTCGATGCCTATAGCAATATCCAGACGCTGCGCCTGTTCGGCCATGACGATGCCAACGACCGCTACATGCTGCAGGGTTTCGAGACCTTCCAGAAAACCACCATCCTGTTCACCCGTTTCATCACCGGGGTGCGGGCATCGATGGCGCTTCTGTCCGGCATCATGATCACCAGCATGGCGGCGCTCTGCATCGATCTGTGGCTGTCGGGCAAGATCACCTCGGGTGCCGTCGCCTTCACGCTGGCGCTGGTACTGCGGCTGAATTTTCTGCTCGGACGGCTGATGACGCAGTTCAACGGCATCATGCGCAATTTTGGTGTCGTGCAGAATGCCGCCGAGCTGATTTCGCAGCCGATCGGCCTTGTCGATGCGCCGAACGCCGGCACGCTGTCGGTGAAGCAGCCGGGCATCGTGTTCGACAATGTCAGTTTTCATTACGGGCGCAGCAAGGGTGTCATCGACAACCTGTCGCTGGAAATCCGGCCGGGCGAGAAGGTGGGCGTCGTCGGACGCTCCGGCGCCGGCAAGTCGACGCTGGTCAATCTGCTGCTGCGTTTCTACGATGTCGAGAGCGGCCGTATCCTGATCGACGGGCAAGATATCTCAAAGGTGACGCAGGACAGCTTGCGCCGACAGATCGGCATGGTGACGCAGGATACGGCGCTTTTGCATCGCTCGATCCGCGACAACATCCTGTTCGGCCGGCAGACCGCAAGTGACGCGGATTTGCGCGCAGCCACCGAGCGGGCCGAGGCGGATGGATTTATCGAGCGCCTGGAGGACCAGCGCGGCCGCACGGGGTTCGATGCCCATGTCGGCGAACGCGGCGTCAAGCTGTCGGGCGGCCAGCGCCAGCGGATCGCCATTGCCCGCGTCATGCTGAAGAACGCGCCGATCCTCGTGCTGGATGAAGCGACGTCGGCGCTCGATTCTGAAGTGGAGGCGGCGATCCAGGCCAATCTCGACCGGTTGATGGAGGGCAAGACGGTGCTGGCCATCGCCCACCGGCTTTCGACCATTGCGGCACTCGACAGATTGATCGTCATGGATGGCGGGCGGATCGTCGAACAGGGCACGCATGCGGAGCTGATCGCCCGCGGCGGGCTTTATGCGTCCTTCTGGGAACGGCAGTCCGGCGGTTTTCTCGGCGCCGAGGACTGAGCCTCTATTCGGGCAGCACGAATTCCGCGGTCAGGCCAAAATGGTTGGAGCCCATCGCGTCGGGTATGCGGGCCACCGATTTCATGCCGAGCGGCGCGCGCACCATCACATGATCGATGGCGATGCCGAAGCGGCCGAGGCGCACCGGCCAGGTGGGGATTTCCGGGGCAATCGTCCGCAGGCCCGTCCAGCGCATGAAATCCTGCACATCCGGTGCCGTGCTGGATGAGTTGAAATCGCCGGACAGAAGCAGCGGTCCCTTGCGATTGTTGATGATGCGGGCGGCGTTCGCCAGTTCCATCTCGTGGTAATCGTCGAAATAGGGCTTGCTGAGGTGCATGGCGACGACGTGGACCGTGGTGCCGCCGACATCGACATCCGCCAGCATGAAACGATCCTTGCGCAGTTCGCTGAGGCCCCCGACGCTGAGGTTCGTGAGCGGCAGTTTCGACAGCATCATCATGTCGCAGATATCCGTCTCCTTGCCGCAGCCGATGCGGTAGGGATAGACCTTGTCCAGTTCCGCCAGATATGGCGCAAGCGGCGGCATTTCCATGATGTTGACGATGTCGGCGCCGGAATTGACGATCGTCTGGTAGATGCGTTCACCGTTGCGGTAATTGCCACCGAGAATATTGAAATGCATCAACCTGATGGTCTTGCCCGATTGCGGCGCCCGATCGGCGTCGAATTCGTAAGGCATCAACCCGGCATGCGCGGCAATGCCGATGGACGCGAGCAGCAAGATGACCGGAAATGCATTTCGGCTGAGCAGCAACGCGACAATCATTACCAGCGCGCAGGCGATCGCCGCATGAAGTTGCAGGCTGTGAAGGGTGGCCAGCATCCAGTGCGGATGCACATACCGTGTGGCAATCGCGCCCAGTACAAGCGACACAATGACGCAGAGGGCGACGGAGATCGTGTATTTCATGTCCTACCGCCCGGAAGTCGCCACGTCTGCGGACGGGGTAGCACAAAGCATGTGTGCGTTGCAACACGCGCAACCGCCCGCATGGGCAGGGGCTTGATTCAAATCAATTTAACAGCTGATTCCTTTGCGTAAATCGCCTTGAGCGGCGCCATGACCGGTTTGTCATGGCGTGCACGAAGTGTAGCGGGGCGAAGCAGCCGGAATTCATGCGGTTGACTGGTCGCAGCCCTTGCCAAAACAGGAGTTTATCTGCGATCAAAGGTAGTATTGCGCCGACTTGCTGGGGACTCGTTGTTCGCACTATGGTGGACGCGGTTTCGGCCCAGCCTGGAGGAGGCTTATGCGGTTGATCGGGATGCGTGAGAGGATGGTAAAACCGTGAGTGAAAACACATCGAACGGACAGGCGTCCGGCGAGCCGACTCGCCGTGACTTTTTATATCTGACCACCGGCATGGCGGGCGCTGTCGGCGCCGTTGCTGTCGCGTGGCCATTCATCGACCAGATGCGGCCGGATGCATCGACGCTGGCACTGGCCTCGATCGAGGTCAATGTCGCGGCCTTGCAGCCGGGCATGTCGCTGACGGTGAAATGGCGCGGCAAGCCCGTGTTCATTCGCAACCGTACGCCCAAGGAAGTGGAAGAAGCCAATGCCGTCGCACTGTCCGACCTGAAGGACCCGATTGCCCGCAACGCCAATCTGGGCGCGGATGCTGCAGCCAGCAGCATCGATCGCTCTGCAGGTGCTGGCAAGGAGAACTGGATCGTCATGATCGGCTCCTGCACCCACCTTGGTTGTGTTCCGCTCGGCCAGGCCGGCGAATTCGGCGGATGGTTCTGTCCCTGCCATGGCTCGCACTACGATACGGCGGGCCGTATCCGAAAAGGCCCGGCACCGCAAAACCTCGCGATTCCGACCTTCGCTTTCACCAGCGATACCGTCATCACGATCGGATAAGGGGGGATTTTCAAAATGAGCGGTCATTCGTCATACCAGCCATCCACCGGCATCGAAAAATGGATCGACTCGCGGCTTCCCTTGCCGCGTCTGGTCTATGATAGTTTTGTTGCCTATCCGGTTCCGCGCAACCTCAACTATGCCT
Organism: Neorhizobium sp. BT27B; assembly: GCF_050455485.1. Classification (NCBI taxonomy): domain Bacteria; kingdom Pseudomonadati; phylum Pseudomonadota; class Alphaproteobacteria; order Hyphomicrobiales; family Rhizobiaceae; genus Neorhizobium; species Neorhizobium sp. BT27B. The sequence continues at coordinate 184,350 of NZ_JBCIYT010000003.1, forward strand.
ACACGTTCGGGGCCATGCTTTCGGTCATGCTGATCGTGCAGATCCTGACCGGCGTCGTGCTGGCCATGCATTACACGGCCTCGACGATCGGCGCCTTCGATAGCGTCGAAAAGATCATGCGCGACGTCAACCACGGCTGGCTCTTGCGCTACATGCATGCCAACGGCGCATCCTTCTTCTTCATCGCCGTTTATCTGCACATCGCCCGCGGTCTCTATTACGGTTCCTACAAGGCGCCGCGCGAAATCCTCTGGATCCTCGGTGTGGTCATCTACCTGCTGATGATGGCGACCGGTTTCATGGGCTATGTTCTGCCCTGGGGCCAGATGTCCTTCTGGGGCGCGACCGTCATCACCGGCTTCTTCACCGCCTTCCCTCTGGTGGGTGAGTGGATCCAGCAGTTTCTGCTCGGTGGCTTTGCCGTCGACCAGCCGACGCTGAACCGCTTCTTCTCGCTGCATTACCTCTTACCGTTCATGATTGCCGGCGTCGTCGTGCTGCACGTCTGGGCGCTGCATGTGACCGGCCAGACCAACCCGACCGGTGTCGAGGTGAAAACCAAGACCGATACGGTGCCGTTCACGCCTTACGCGACGCTCAAGGATGCGTTCGGCGTGTCAGTATTCCTGATCGTGTATGCCTGGTTCGTGTTCTACATGCCGAACTATCTCGGCCACCCGGACAACTACATTCCGGCCAACGCGCTGAAGACACCGGCCCATATCGTGCCCGAATGGTATTACCTGCCGTTCTACGCGATGCTGCGTGCCATCACCTTCAATGTCGGCCCGATCGATTCCAAGCTCGGCGGCGTTCTGGTGATGTTCGGTTCGATAATCATCCTGTTTTTCCTGCCCTGGCTCGATACGTCGAAAGTTCGCTCGGCGGTCTACCGCCCCTGGTACAAACTGTTCTTCTGGCTGTTCGTCGTCAACGCCATCATTCTCGGCTGGCTCGGCGCCATGCCGGCGGAAGGCAGCGGCCTCTGGGGCCTGCTGTTCAGGGGTGACCTGTCCGGAAACTATGTCGGTTATTCGCAATTCGGAACGCTTTATTACTTCGGCTTCTTCCTCGTCATCATGCCGGTTCTCGGTCTGGTCGAGACGCCGCGGCGCATTCCGAACTCGATCACCGAAGCCGTTCTGGAAAAGAAGAACGGTGCGTCCAAGACCGGAACGGTCGCCTGAGCCAGCGAGAGGAAAACATCATGAAAAAGCTTGGTATAAGCTTCCTGTCGCTCGGTCTTCTGGTGGGGATCTCCATCCTCCCGGCCTCGGCACAGGAAAACCACGAGAAAGCTGCTGGCGGCGCTGCCGCCGAGGAGCATGCCGGCGCCACGCCGCATTATCCGATCAAACATCCACATGCGGTCGACTGGAGTTTTGCCGGCCCGTTCGGTCATTACGACAAGGGGCAGTTGCAGCGCGGCCTTAAGATCTACAACGAAGTCTGTTCCGCCTGCCATTCAATGAAGCTCGTGTCCTTCCGCACGCTGGAAGAACTCGGTTATTCGGAAGCCCAGGTGAAGGCTTTTGCGGCCACGCACGAAGTGCAGGACGGCCCGAACGAAGATGGCGAGATGTTTACCCGCAAGGCCGTGCCTTCGGACTACTTTCCGTCGCCGTTCCCGAACGAACAGGCGGCCGCTGCCGCCAACAATGGCGCGGCACCGCCGGACTTTTCGCTGATCGCCAAGGCCCGCGGCATCACCCGCGGTTTCCCGCAGTTCATCATCGACATGTTCACCCAGTATCAGGAGGGTGGCCCGGATTATATCCATGCGCTGCTGACCGGATATCAGGAGCCGCCGGAAGGCACCGAGATCGCCGAGGGCACGCATTACAACCCGTATTTCGCCAATGCCGCAGCCCTTGCCATGGCGCCGCCGCTCTCGGCCGATCAGGTCACCTATGAGGACGGTACGCCGCAGACGCTCGATCAGTATTCGCAGGACGTCTCCGCATTCCTGATGTGGGCAGCAGAACCGCATCTGGAAGAACGCAAGCGCACCGGCTTCATGGTCATGGTGTTCCTGGCGATCTTCACGATCCTGATCTACCTGACCAAAAAGTCGGTCTATGCCAGCAAGGAGCACTGACACGAGCTCCGAGTGTTTGTGAAAGGCGGCTGCGGCCGCCTTTTTCATGTGCGCCGTCCTGTTGTTCTGGGGACGGTGGTTTGAACGCGGTATGCGCGGCAACGCGGAACTTTACAGGGCGGTCATTGCGGGCCAAGGTGCCGCCTCAAGAACAAGAGACTAGGGTCCCATGACTGCCTCCACCAAAGACATCCTTTCCGCCGCCATCCGCTCGATCCCGGATTATCCGAAGCCGGGCATCATCTTTCGCGATATCACCACGCTGCTCGGTGATGCGACAGCTTTCCGGTTGGCGGTCGATGAACTGGTGAAACCCTATGAAGGGCTTGGCGTCGACAAGATCGCCGGCATGGAAGCGCGTGGTTTCATTCTGGGCGGCGCCATGGCCCACCAACTGTCCGCCGGCTTCGTGCCGATCCGCAAGAAGGGCAAGCTGCCTTACCGAACGGTGAGCATGGCCTATGCGCTGGAATACGGCACCGACGAAATGGAAATCCACGTCGATGCGGTGAAGCCCGGCGAAAAGGTGATCCTCTGTGACGACCTCATTGCGACAGGCGGTACGGCCGTGGGTGCAGTGCAGTTGCTGCGCCAGATCGGCGCGGAAGTCGTCTCCGCCTGTTTCGTCATCGATCTGCCGGAGCTCGGAGGCCGCAAGAAGCTCGAGGCGCTGGGCGTCGAAGTGCGAGTACTGGCGGAATTTTCCGGGCATTGACCCCTCGTTTTCCATGATTGCGCGGGTTTTTGCCCGCGTTATCCTCCATGCCTGAGCCGACGGGGCCGGGACACCATCATGGGGGATTTTGCATGGACGTGGCGACGCTTCTGGCTTTTGCCGTTGCTTTTTTCGTATTCGCCGCAAGTCCCGGCCCGGATAACATGACCATCATCGCGCGGACGCTGTCGCATGGCGCAGCATTCGGCATCGCTTATGCGAGCGGCATGGTGGCGGGCATTCTTGTCTGTCTTTCTCTGGCCGTTCTCGGCCTCTCCGTGCTTGCTGCCGAAATGGGTGGCGTGATGACGGTGCTGCGTTATGCCGGCGCGGTGTACCTGATCTGGATGGGGTTTCGCATGTGGAGCGCCGATCCGGTTCTGCCGGACGTGTTGCCGGCTGCCGACCGGCGCGACCTGATGAAAACCTTCGTCACCGGCATCGCGCTCAATTTCGGAAATCCCAAGATGCCACTGTTCTACGTGGCGCTGCTGCCGCATGTGGTCGGGCCGCAATTGACGTTTGAGCAGGGCGGCATGCTGGCGTTGACCATCCTGCTTGTGGAAGTGGTCGTCATCGGTGCCCATGTGCTGGCTGCCAGCCGCGCGCGAAAAATGCTGCGCAGTCCGGTGGTGATGCGACGGGTCAACCGGGCGTCGGGCACAATGATGATCGGGGCGGGTGTTGCCGTGGCAGCGTCGCGCTGAAACGCTTTTGCCTATTCGAATTCCAGCACGCTGCCTTCGTAACGCATCACCAGCTGACCGTCCTGATTGACGCCCTCATTGAGCGTGCGGTTGATGAAGGTGCCCGGACGGGTGGCGAGCGGGCGGCTGTCCACCATCGTCACCGAATAGGTGATGCTGTCGCCGGCATAGACCGGGCGCAGCCATTGCAGCTTCTGGAAACCGGGTGAGGGTCCGAGTTTTGGCGGCTGCTGGCCCTCGGCGATCAGGCGCCCGCTTTCCTGCGCCCAATAGGCCAGAAATGTCTTCATCCAGCCGGCGCAGGTGTGCCAGCCGGAGGCGCAAAGCGCGCCGGAGACGTAGTGCCTGGCAACTTCCACATCGACATGGAAGGGCTGCGGATCGAACTGTTTTGCGAAGCGGATGATGTCGTCCGTCGTGAACAGCATCGTGCCGGTCACGACCTTTTCGCCCGGTGGAGAAAGCTCTATCAGCCTCATTCGGAAACCTCGGGCGAGATTTCGGTATGGGCGCGCAGGCGCATCATGATCGGGTTTTCGCCACGCATGACGGTTTCGCCGCGCTGGTTTTCCACCTCGTGCAGGAATTTGACAAGGCCGATGCCGGGCTTGGAGCGCAGCGGGCGTGCTTCGATGACGGTGGAGCGGCCGGACAGGGTATCACCGGCCAAGACCGGTTTGCGCCATTCCATGAAATCTATGCCGGGAGAGCCTTGCGAGGAAGAGCGCGACAACCAGCCGTCATACATCATGCGCATGAACAGGCTTGCCGTGTGCCAGCCTGAGGCCGAAAGGCCGCCCAGAATGCTGGCACGGCCGGCCTCTTCGCTGAGGTGCATGGGCTGCGGATCAAATTCGGACGCGAAGGCGATGATCGCCTCCGCGGTGATTTCGGCATGGGCCAGGGCAAAAATGCGTCCCGGTTCAAAATCCTCGAAATGGAACTCGATCACGCCCATGGCCGGTGCTTCTATCTTACGTGTTGAAGCGGAAGTGGATCACGTCGCCGTCGTTGACGACATATTCCTTGCCTTCGTCGCGGCCCTTGCCGGCTTCCTTGGCGCCAACTTCGCCCTTGTAGGCGATGTAATCGTCAAAACCGATGGTGAAGGCGCGGATGAAGCCGCGTTCGAAATCGGTGTGGATGACGCCGGCGGCAGCCGGTGCCTTGGTGCCACGGACGATCGTCCAGGCGCGGGTTTCCTTGGGGCCGACCGTGAAATAGGTGATCAGGTGGAGCAGGTTGTAACCAGCGCGGATCAGGCGGTCGAGGCCAGCTTCTTCAAGGCCAAGCGCCGAGAGGAATTCCTTGGCTTCTTCTTCCGGCAGCTGCGCCACTTCGGATTCGATCGCCGCCGAGATGATGACGCATTCCGCACCCTGTGCCTTGGCCATTTCGGCCACGGCCTTGGTGTGCTCGTTGCCGTCGACCGCATCGCCTTCGGCGACGTTGCAGACGTAGAGAACCGGATGCGAGGTCAAGAGGTTGAGGCCCTTGAGGATCTCGATATCATCAGCCGCCAGCGTCTTCAGGAGGATGCGGGCCGGTTTGCCTTCGTTGAGAAGCTTGATGACCGCTTCCATAACCGGCAGCTGGGCGACCGATTCCTTGTCATTGGTCTTGGCGCGCTTGCGGGTCTGTTCGACGCGGCGCTCCAGGCTTTCGAGGTCGGCGAGCATCAGCTCGGTCTCGATCGTGTCGGCATCGCCGACCGGATTGATCTTGCCTTCGACATGGGTGATGTCGTCGTCTTCGAAACAGCGCAGAACATGCACGACAGCATCGACTTCGCGGATGTTGGCCAGAAACTTGTTGCCGAGGCCTTCACCCTTGGATGCGCCGCGCACGAGGCCGGCGATATCGACGAAGGAGATGCGCGTCGGGATGATTTCCTTGGAGCCGGCAATCGCTGCCAACTGCTGCATGCGTGCATCGGGCACGGCGACTTCGCCGGTGTTAGGCTCGATCGTGCAGAAGGGATAGTTGGCGGCCTGCGCGGCAGCCGTCTTGGTGAGTGCGTTGAAGAGGGTGGACTTGCCGACATTCGGCAGGCCCACGATACCGCATTTAAAGCCCATGGTCGGGAACCCGTATCTTTGAACAAACGTGGGGCAGGCTATGGGGGAAAGCGCCGTGAGGGTCAAGGGGGCGGGCGGACCTCGTCCCTTGCGGGCCGGCCCGATATCACTTACTTTTAATGCTCACGGAGTGTTGGTCATGACCATATTGACTGTCACCAGCGAGGGCGAAGTGATCCTCGACAGAAAGCTTCTGGAGACGCTGGACATTGCGCCGGGCGACCGGCTGGTTGCTCTTCCGCAGGCCGATGGCGGACTGTCTCTTTCACGCATGCGAGATAAGGCCGCGCCGACCGGAGAAAAGGCCGAAGGTGGACTGGAGGCGTTTTTCGGAGGCCTGAAAAACAGACGGCAGCCGGCTCCTTCGCTTGATGAAATCAATGAAGCAATTGAGAGCGGTTGGGCCGGTAAAGTACGGTTCGACGATGATCGCTGATACCAATGTGCTGGTCCGTGTTTGGGCCGGAGACGACGCGATCCAGGCCGCGCAAGCACAGGATGCCATGGCGAAAGCGCAGCACATTTACGTGCCCGTCCCAGCTTTCTGCGAGTTTGTCTGGGTACTCCGGCAGATCTATCGCCTTTCAGGTGTTGAGATTGCCGGTGCAATAAGGACGCTGATTTCCAATGATCGTGTTATTGTGCAGCTGGATGCCGTGACGGCAGGTTTGTCATTTCTCGATGCGGGCGGCGATTTTGCCGATGGCATTGTCGAATTTGAAGGACGACGGCTTGGTGGCAGGGTTTTCGCGACTTTCGATCGCCGGGCCGCAATGATCATTCGCGGGCAGGGGCGGGAATGCCTGCTGCTGGGTAGCAAATAACAACGTCATATTGCTGAAATATTGAACCGCGCTTATGCGCTGGAATTCATGCCTATCAGGCAACGTCATCATCAGGAGATGCCGATGGCCGACGACACCACGCTCAAGCCGACATCGAAAACCAAACCCAAGACGGAGCGCCCGAAGCTCCACAAGGTGCTGTTGCTAAACGACGATTATACGCCACGCGATTTCGTCACCCTCGTGCTCAAGGCGGTTTTCCGGATGAGCGAGGAGGCGGGATATCGGGTGATGATGACTGCGCACAAGATGGGCAGTTGCGTCGTCATGGTGGCGGCGAAGGATATTGCCGAGACGAAGGCGACCGAAGCCGTCGATCTCGCCAAGGAAGCGGGTTTTCCGTTGATGTTCACCACCGAACCCGAGGAATGATACGCAGCCTCAGCGTTTCATCGGCCGGTAGAGATAATCGTCCGGCAGGTCGAGGCGGCGGCAGGCCTGGACGGGTGGCGAGGAGCGCAGCAGCAAGCGGTCTGCGCTGCGGGCCGCCAGTCGCACGGTCGCGCGTTCCAGTCGGTTGAGCGACCATTCCGGACCAAGCTCCAGCCGGTGTCTTATCCAGTGGGGCAGGGTTTCGACCGCAGCCTTGAGCAGCATGCCCTGCAGTGGCCGCGTCGGGGCCGGGAGTGCCGGAACATCACGCATGATCGCGAGAAATTCTCCAACGATCGGTGACGGCTCCAACCGGTCGCGTTTGGCGGCGAAAAGAGCGTTCAGTTCGGTCTGTGATTTGGGCGCGCCCAAGGCGCCATAAAGCCGGGCGGCAAGCCCTGCTTCGCGAAAAAGGGCGTCGCGTTCCTCGTCGGACAACGGCCGCACGAAGTGATGATAGGCTTCCATGAAGCCGAAACCGGCCGTGGCCTGCACCCAGTCGAGCAGGTCCTGATCATTGGCGTTGTAAGATTCACCACTGCTTGTATGGCCCTCGACCCGACCGTGGCGGCGCACGACACCGGAGATCATGGCCTCGGCCTGGCTGCGGGCGCCATAGACCGTCACCATGGCGGCAAGGCCGGTGCGTTGCAGGCGCGTCAATGCGTCGTCGCGAAAGCTGCTATGTTGCCAGACGCCGTCCCGCACTTTCGGTTCGGCGAATTCCAGAAGAACGGCGGCGATGCCACCGATGAACATCGAGATCTGGTTCTTGAAGACGATCCACGAAACGGAATCGGCCGGTACCAGTGCCGGCTCGCCCCTGGGTGCGGAAAAATCGATTTTCAGGCCGCTATTGCCGATCAGGTCGGTGGCGGCGCGATCCAGCCTGTCATGCAGCATACCGGGCAGTGGCAGGGCTGTGGAATGATGAAACATCGCAAACTCCTTCGTGACCAGAAGTCACTCAAGAGGGCGTTTGTTCCAGAATTGTGATTGATCATCTGTTTTTGTTCAACTGCGGCGGATCTGAAAGCCCGTCTTGCTACGTTCAAAACCGCAATCCTCATAGAAGCGCAGCGTCGATGGATTTGTTGAACCCGTTAATAACATGACCTTGTAGCAATCGGCCTGCCATGCCATCTCGATCGCGTGTCGGATCAGCTGCGATCCATGCCCTTGCTGACGGTGCGCGGCATGGGTGACAACGTTTTCGATAAGGGCATATGGGCAGGCGTTGCGGGTCAGGTTTGGCACAACGACAAGCGTGATGGTTGCCACGGCCTTGTCGCCTTGAAATCCGATAAGCACAGTCATGCCCGGTTGAGCAAGGATCGTTGAAAATCGCTCCTCAGCAATTTTAGAACTGACGACCGGATCATCGTGACCAAGATGCCGATAGAGAGCGAGCAAGGCGGTCAAATCATCGCTGCCAGCAGCGCGGATTACCAGCTCCTCCGCCATCGATGTCACTCGCCCTTGCTGCCGAACATCTTTTTCAACATCTCTGCCATCGGTCCTGATGTCGGCAGGTTGGGTTTTCCGCCGCCGCGTGCCTGATGAATGTGGGATTTGCCGGCCGGTTTTGGGGAGGCCAGCTTTTCCGACTTGGGCTTTTCGGCCTTTTCCGCCTCGGGCTTGGCGCCGACGGCCAGCGCCAGCTTGTTCATCAGTTGCGAATCCTCGCGCTTCACCAGCATGCCGGCATCGTCGGCCAGTGTGTCGAGCAGCGGTTCCAGCCAGACCTTGTCGGACTTGGCGAAATCGCCGAGCACGTGGTTGTGCACCTGTTCCTTGTTGCCGGGATGGCCGATGCCGAGCCGCAGGCGGCGATATTCGTTGCCGCAATGGGCGTCGAGTGACTTGACCCCGTTATGACCACCATGGCCGCCGCCGGTCTTGATGCGGGCGCGGCCGGGCGCGAGGTCGAGTTCATCGTAGATGGCGACGATGTCACCGGGGCCGAGCTTGTAGAACCGCATGGCCTCGCCGACGGCTTCACCCGACAGGTTCATGAAGGTCTGCGGTTTCATCAGCAGCACCTTTTCGCCGCCAAGTTCGCCTTCGGAAATCAGCGCCTTGAACTTTTTCGACCACGGCGCAAAGCCGGGCAGTCGCTGAATGGCGTCCAGCGCCATGAAACCGATATTGTGGCGGTTACCCGCATATTGCGTGCCGGGATTGCCCAGCCCTGCGATGATCTGCATGTCTGCACCGTTCGTGGTGATCTGTCCGGCCTTCACCACCGCGAAACGGCACGGATGTCAACCGCCTTGCGTTCGCTGGAGTGTTTTCATCACTTCAGGGTAGCGGTGGTTCAAGACCGTGGGCGCGATATATTCTGGCTTGTGTGCCGTCGGCAATCATGCGGTCGAGTTTGGTCTGCAATGTCTTTATGGTCTGCCACGGGACGTTGCGATTGCAGGCGATGCCCAGGCTCTGTTCGGTCAGTTGCGCGACCTTTTCGATTTCGACGCCGCGCTTGTGCAGTTGTTCATAGACGTCCTGCGACATCGGCATGAGATCGATGCGGTCACGCAGCAGCTTGGCAAGCGTCACGTCGAATGTCGAACTGATGTCGATTTTCGGAAATTTCAGTTTTTGCAGCACCGTTTCCGTGTAATCGGACCTGTGTGTGCCCACGGTAAAGGCCTTGGCTTCATCGATCGTCTGGGCAGCAACGCCGGCGTTGCGATGCTTGACGAGAATGCTCCGGCTTTTGGCAAGCGGCATCACCCATTTGAAGCGCGGTTTTCTTTCGGGGGTCTGTGCCGCTGAAAAAACGCAGGTCGCGGGCTGGGTTTCTGCCAGCGCTATGGCGCGCGCCCACGGCATGACCTCTATCCGGTAATCGAGGTCACTGCCCGCCATGATGCCTCTGATCTGATCGACCGAGATACCTCTGGGAGGGCTTGCTGCGTCCTCAATGACGAAAGGCGGATAGGATTCCGTGGTGAAAAGCAGAGTTTCGTCTGCCGCAGCGTGTCCGGCAGCGAAGATCAGGCTGAGTGTCAGCGCCGGAGCCTTCATTTATTCTCCCTGTCGGTGCGACTGTGGAGTGTCTTCATCAACCCGCCATCGTTTCAAGTTCGTCGTCGCTTTGCGAAAGCGCCGTCATCAGGTCGGCAATGCCAAGCGGCTTGGCGTAGAGATAGCCTTGGGCGCAGTCTACACCAATTTCCCTGAGGAAGGTACGCTGTTCCTCCGTCTCGACGCCTTCGGCGATCACGGTGCATTTCATCTTGTGCGAGATCGCGCTGATGCCTTCCACCAGCATCCGGCTCTTTTCGGCGACTTCCTTGCGATTGCCGCCAAGCGAACGGATGAAGGACTGGTCGATCTTGACGATATCTACCGGGAAACGGCTCATGTAGCTGAGCGACGAATAACCGGTTCCGAAATCGTCGATGGCGATGCGGCAGCCCAATTGGTGAATACCGTCAAGGATCTGGCGGATTTCCGGGTTGTCGTGCATCAGCACAGCTTCGGTAATCTCGACGACAAGACGGGATGGGCGGATGTCGTAGCGGTTCAATGTGCCGGCAAGATATGGGGCGAGGTGCCGGTCGAACTGCAGCGGCGAAAAATTGACGGCAACATAGGTGTCCGCCAGACCCGGCAGACGCGAGACGCGCGCGAGGTTGGCGATCGCGTCCTCGAAAATCTGCTCGCCGATGCGGCCGATCGAGCCGGTTTCTTCGGCAACGCCGATGACGGCTGCAGGTGGCAGAAGTCCCTTGCGCGGATGGCGCATGCGCATAAGCGCTTCGAAGCCGATGATCTTTCCGCTCTCGATCTCGACGATCTGCTGGAAATGCGCCTCGAACCAGTGGGCCGCCAATGCTGCCTCGATGTCGCTTTCGATCTCGGCGCGTTCTCGGGTGCGGTCGAGAATGCTTGGATCGAAGACCTGGGCGCCGTTCTTGCCCTCGCGCTTGCGCTCGTACATCGCTATGTCGGATTTTTGCAAAAGCTCGGCGGCGCTGTTGGCATGCAGGGGGTAGAAGGCGAGGCCCATGCTGGCGCTGAGGCGCACATGCTGGCCTTCTGCCTGAAAGGGCAGGTCGAATATGTCGACAACCTTGTCACACAGCGCTGCGGCGCGTTCCTGTACTGCACCACCCGTAACCAGAATAGCAAATTCATCGCCGCCGAGACGGGAGACGGAATCGCCCTTGCCGATCAGCGGCTGCAGACGCTGGGTGAACTGCCGCAGTACAGAATCGCCTGCGGCATGGCCAAGATTGTCGTTGATCGCCTTGAAGCGGTCGAGGTCGATGAACAGGCACGCCACCTCACTGCCGGTCGCGTCCGCCTCGGCAATCCGGCCATCGAGAGCGGCCTCGAAACCCTGCCTGTTGAGGAGGCCCGTCAGGTAGTCGGAAATCGCCTGGTGGTGATTGCGCAACTCGGACTGCTTCAGTTCTGTGACGTCGGTCATGACGCTCAGCGAGGCCGGCAGGTCGGCAGCCGAGGATACCAGCTGTGTTTCGGCGATCAGGGCGTCCATGATGCGTCCGTCGGCACAGACAAATCCGATCGTCACATCGCTCGCCGAGCCGGCGGCGACGCCGCCGCCTTTGCGCCGAGCATAACGGTCACGGTCTGCGGGGGCGACGAGGTCCCTGAACGGATGGCCCAGGATGTCTTCGCGCCGGTAGCCCGTTGCCAGCAGCCAGTAATCGCTCACCGCCGAGATCATGTCGTCGGCATTGAGAGAAAACAGCATGGCGGGCGTGAGGTTGTAGGTCTCCTTCATCAACTGGTGGGCGCGCTTCAGTTCGCGCTCCTCCCTGTCCAGCTGGATCTGCATTTCGTTGAAGCTTTTGGCAAGCCGGCCCATCTCGTCGCCGGAGCGCCAGTCGACATGGTGGCGGGAGCCTAGCCGACGCGTGGCTTCGATCGCAGCGGTCAGCCGCATCAGCGGCTTGATGATCATGATGCGATTGCCGATGATGGCGGCGCCGAACACGGTGAGGATGGCGATGACGAAAATCGAGATGAACGCCATTTCCATCTGGTTCAGCGCCGCGAACCAGCCGATCCTGACATATTGAAGCGTCAGCCTGCCGACGTTGCGCGGCCCGTCCGCCGACTGGAAGAAGATCTGCCTGGAAAGCTGCTCCACATCATCGCCATCGCTTTGCGGGTTGCTATCGGTGACGTCGAGCTTGCCGAGCGTATCGGTGATGCGCACGACACGTACGCCGCGTTCGGCCACGAGCATGCCCGAGATACGGCGGACGCTTTCGATGTCCAGTTCCCACAGCGGCTTGCTGAGCGCCTGAGCATTGGCGGCAACAAGGATTTCAATCTGTTCGTTGAGGCTTTTGGCGGCCTGCTGCGAAGACAGGGCGAGAAAGAGCGTGAACAACGGTGCGACGACAGCAAGCAGCGCGCCTGATATGATGGCGACAAAACGGCTTTCTACAGAATGAGTCATCATTCGTACTTTCAGGGTCGCAGCGTTCTCTTATGGTGGCGTTTTGGACGCCTTGTTAATCCGAATTTTTGTCACGGACAGATTAAGCTTTGCTGAAGTTATTTTTGGCCTCTTCTTTCCCTTTGATCGTTTTTTTGCCGTTGTTAGGAAGAGTAGAGTTCGATCACATGATCTCCATTATAATGCGATCCGTTATCACTTTCTGAATAAGCCTGATTTTTCAAGCCTCGGCAGATGACGCCGCCCGCACGTGCTTAAACAAGCCTTAAAACGAAAGAGGCCCGCCGTTGGAAACGGCGGGCCTCGATCAAAGCACTGTCGGAAAACGTATTATTCCGAAGCAGGTGTTTCTTCAGCAGTTTCTTCTTCAACGCCGGCAGCCGGAGCGACGAGCGTTGCGATGGTGAAGTCGCGATCGGTGATGACCGGAACAACGCCCTTCGGCAGCTTGACGGCCGAGATGTGCAGGCTGTCGCCGATCTTTGCGCCGGTCAGATCAACCGTGATGAATTCCGGGATCTGGTTGGCCGGGCAATGCAGCTCGACGGTGTGGCGAACGATGTTAAGTACGCCGCCCTGCTTGATAGCCGACTTGTCTTCGTTTTCGAAGTGAACCGGTACTTCAACGTTGACTTCGGTCTTTGCAGACACGCGCAGGAAGTCGACATGCATGGTGAAGTCGCGGACCGGGTCCAGCTGGTAGTCCTTCGGCAGCACGTTGATCTTCTTGCCATCGAGAACGATGGTAGCGATCGTCGTCATGAAACCGCCGGCGTGGATACGCTTGGTGACTTCGTTGGTCGACAACGTGATGGAGATGGGGGCCTGCTTGTCACCATAGATGACAGCGGGAATGAGACCATTGCGGCGAAGTTCACGGGAGGACCCCTTACCGACCCGTTCGCGCGCCTCGGCCTTGAGCTCGTAATTGTCCTGGCTCATGGCATTTCCTTTCGAGGTTGTTTGGAGTGTCTGCCGCAGCGAAAAACGCTATGATGGGCAAACCGGAGGATATCTCGCGATACTCTCCCATCCGCATTGCCTCCAAGGGTGTCTACGCGGACGAGGGGTCCATAATACAAAGGCTCAGCAATGGCAAGGGAAGGTGTCAGGAAAGCGTTTGCAGCCTGCAGTTTGCGCTCCGGCGGCGTTTCGAGACAGGCTGCAACCTTGCCCTGTTGATATTGCCGAATCCTTAACCTTGCTCGCCAACGCTTCGATTATCATTTGTTTCTAAAACGGCAGAGACACTCCAAGCCGGAATATGAAATGCTGCATATATTGAATTGTATCGCCGTCGAACACGACTGGCGTTACGTGGGCGCCGCCGTGATGATCTGCGTGGTCGGTTCATTCCTGACCATCCGGCTGTTTTCGCGCGCCCGTCGTGCGGCGGGCCTCGAGCGGGCAATCTGGATTTTCCTGTCCGGCTTTATCGGCGGCACGTCCATCTGGACGACGCATTTCCTGGCGATGCTCGGTTATCACGCCGGCGGGGCTGCTGGTTACGGCGGTGAGCTGACGCTGCTGTCGCTGTTCATTGCCGTGGCGACGACAGTTTGCGGCATTGCCATCGCCACATATGCCGGTCGCTCCGCGCTGGCTGAGGCTGGCGGCGCTGTCATGGGGCTCGGTATCGCTGCCATGCATTATACCGGCATGGCTGCCTATGAGATCCGTGGCGTGATCGCCTGGGATCAGGCCTACGTCGTCGCCTCACTGGTACTTGCCGCGTTTTTCGGTGGATTGGCAATGAACCGCGTGGTTCGTCCTGTCAGCCGGTTCTGCCGGTATGGCGGGCCGCTTGCCATGGTTCTCGGGATTGCCAGCACGCATTTCACCGGCATGGCAGCAATGGCGGTGACGCTCGACCCGGCCATCGGCTCCGCGGCAGAAGCCATTTCCCCGGTTCTGCTCGGTTTCACCATTCTTTCCGTGATGATGGTGCTGCTGGTTCTTGCCGCTTGCGCCTACCTGCTCGATGCGCGCACCACCGAGGCCGCTGTCGAGCGTTATCGTCATCTCTCGCGTCATGACGCGCTGACAGGTTTGCCGAACCGCTCCGCCTTCAACGAGGAAATCGAGAGCCTGCCGCGTCGCAACCATGACAGCTCGGCGCGCATTGCCGTTCTTTCCTTCGACCTCAACCGGTTCAAGGAAGTCAACGATGTGCATGGCCATGCGGCCGGTGACGCCGTTCTGCGCGAGATTGCTGCGCGGCTGGCCGCATCATTGCGGGATGGCGAGTTTCTGGCGCGCGTCGGTGGTGACGAGTTCATCGCTCTCACCCGCAATTATTATGTGCGCACCGATGCCAGTGCGATGGCCAATCGGCTGATGGGCGAAATCGGCAAACCGGTGGAGTGGAACGGCAACACGTTCATCGTCGGTTCGAGCGTCGGCATTGCTATCCATCCGGATGATGCGGCCGATATCGACGATCTTCTTGCGCAGGCGGATGTCGCCATGTACCGGGCGAAGCAGTCCGGCGAAAACGCCGTCTGCTTCTACGATCCGTCGATGGATCAGGCGGCGCGCGAGCGCAACATTCTGGCCATGGATATGCGCTCCGGCCTGCGCCGCGGCGAGTTCGAACTTTATTATCAGAAGCAGAACGATACGCTCAGCGGCAATGTGATCGCTTTCGAAGTGCTTTTGCGCTGGCGCCATCATACCAGAGGCATGATTTCTCCGGTCGAGTTCATCCCCATCGCCGAACGCAACGGCTTTATCAACGAGCTTGGCGAATGGGTGCTGCGGCAGGCCTGCACGGAAGCGGCAAGCTGGAAAAATCCTTTGCGGATCGCCGTCAACGTGGCCGCGCCGCAACTGGCCGACATGTTGTTCCCGATGAAGGTTCGCGACATTCTGGCGTCGAGCGGCTTGCCCGCCGAACGGCTGGAACTGGAGATCACCGAAACAGGTATCGTTGCCGACCAGCAGCGTGCGCTGGTGATCATCCGGCAGCTGAAGGACATCGGCGTGAAGATCGCCATGGACGATTACGGCACCGGTTATTCTTCGCTGTCGACGCTGCTGACCTTTCCGTTCGACAAGATCAAGATCGACCGTGCTTTCGTTGATGGCGTGCCCACCAGCGCGCAGTCGGCTGCCATTGTCCGCTCGACGCTGATCCTTG
Organism: Neorhizobium sp. BT27B; assembly: GCF_050455485.1. Taxonomy (NCBI): domain Bacteria; kingdom Pseudomonadati; phylum Pseudomonadota; class Alphaproteobacteria; order Hyphomicrobiales; family Rhizobiaceae; genus Neorhizobium; species Neorhizobium sp. BT27B. The sequence goes on from NZ_JBCIYT010000003.1 coordinate 199,747, forward strand.
CCTCCAGCCTCAATATCCCGGTTTTGGCGGAGGGCGTCGAAACCGATGCCCATATCGCTTTCCTGCGGGAAGAAGGATGCGGGCAGGTTCAGGGTTATCTCTTCGGCAAGCCGGGTCCGAGATCCGGCATAGAGGACATCGTCAACGGTCCGGCAGTCGCGCCTGAGGGTATTTCTACGGTTGCGGAGAGTGCTGCCGCTGCATGAGCTGTGGTTGTTTTAGCGGCCGCGACGTTATCTTGAAGCCCACTCATTGACTTTCGCCTTTCGGCTTGCAGATTTGCCCACGATTAATTCAAAACGACAGGAGTCGATCCATGCGTCTCAACCTCGCCACGGCCAGCGCCGTGGCAATCGCGGCCGCGATGTTCCATCAGCCGGTACAGGCCGCCGACGTCAGTGAGCAGGGAGCCAAGGAGCTTCAGGGCAGCCTGACGAAAATGATGCCCGAAAAACTGGTTGAGAAGGGTGTCGTTGCCGTTACTCCGCAGAGCGACAAGTACCAGATCCTCTTCGATCTGCCGAAACTGATCGGCGTTTACGACAACCCGCTGTTCTCGCTCAAGCAGATCACGCCGATGACATTGTTCGCCACGCCGGCGGATGGTGGCCTGTGGCAGGTCGAAGGTGAGAACGATTTTGCCATGTCCAGCGTTGGCAAGGATCCGGAAGGCAAGCAGTCGGATTTCAGCTATACGATCGCCAAGGTTGCTTATGACGGCCTGTTCGATCCGGCGATCAGCTATTTCCGCTCGGGCGATTTCAGCTCCGGCGCTGGCACCATTACGACCACGGCCGGCGCTGAGAAGGTCGATGCCAGCTTCTCCGGCATGGAATACACCCTGTCGTCTGTAGCCGGTGCTGCCGCATCGACGATGGATTTCCGGGGCAGCGGCTCGATTGCCGATTTCAAGCAGACGATCATGACACCGCAGGCGCCGTTCGAGTTCACCGCCGAAAGCGTCGACATCGATGCCGGTGCCGCCGGCGTCAATGCACAGAAGCTGCGTGACCTCCTCGTATTCATCACCGACAAGGCCAACAAGCAGAAGCTCGATGCGCCGGAAATCGAGGAATTGAAGGGTCATGTGCGCGCTGCGCTGCCGTTCTTCACCAGTTTTGACGAGAAGATCGACCTTCAGAATACCACGGTTTCCACCGAGCAGGGCGACGTCTCTGCCGAGACCGTCAGCTATATGATGAAGGCTTCCGGCCCGCTTGCCGCGACCGAAGTCGGCTTCGGTTTCGGCGCCAAGGAATTGACGCTGGCTGACGGCATGGTGCCGCCGATCTACACGCCGTTCGTGCCGACCGTGACCGATCTGCAGTTCTCGGTGCCGAACCTGAACCTGCAGGCACCCATCGATGTCATGCTGAATGCAGACTACTCGAAGGAGCAGCCGCTCAGCGATGCGGAATCGGCCGCCATGGGGCTCTCGGTGTTTCCGGGCGGCGCCTACACGGTCAATATCGGCAAGTCCATCGTGACGGCACCGTCCTATGATCTGGAAATCAGCGGCAAGGTGACCGGTTCGCTGATGGCGCCGGATCGCGTCAAGGTCGATACGGTCATTCTGGCGCGTGACTTCGACAAGACCATGGCTGCCGTTCAGCAGCTCGGCCAGGCCGATCCGCAGGTCATGCAGGTGTTTCTCGGCATGACCATGGTCAAGGGCCTTGCCAAGACGGATGCCGACGGTCGTGCGCGCTGGGAAGTCAGTGTCGATGAGAACCGCAAGGTGACGATCAACGGCAATCTGCTGCCGTTCTAAACATTGATTGGCGGATGCGGTTCCCGTGTCCGCCTTCACCACCGAAGAGGTGGTAAGAAACGCCAACAAAAAAGCCGCCCTTGCTGAAGCAGGGCGGCTTTTTTTGATACTTGATGATCGCTGGATCAGTCAAACAGGCTGGATACGGATTCTTCCAGTGCCGTGCGGTTGATGGCCTCGCCGAGAAGGTTGGCGGTCGAGACCACGCGGATGTTCGGTGCGGACTGTACGGCCGTCGTCGGCTGGATCGAGTCGGTGATGACAAGCTCCTTCAGCATCGACGAGGCGATACGGGTGACGGCACCGCCGGACAGAACGCCGTGGGTGATATAGGCCGTCACGCTGGTGGCGCCGTTCTTCAGGAGCGCTTCGGCCGCGTTGCAAAGCGTGCCGCCGGAGTCGACGATGTCGTCGATAAGCAGACAGTCCTTGCCGGTCACGTCACCGATGACGTTCATGACTTCCGATTCACCGGCGCGTTCGCGGCGCTTGTCGACGATCGCCAACTGGCAATCGAGGCGCTTGGCAAGCGAACGGGCACGCACCACGCCGCCGACGTCAGGGGAAACGACCATGACGTTTTTCAGGTCATAGTGTTCCTTGACGTCACGTCCGAGGATCGGCACGGCGTAGAGGTTGTCGGTCGGGATGTCGAAGAAGCCCTGAATCTGGCCTGCATGCAGGTCGAGTGTCAGAACGCGGTCGGCGCCGGCCTCGGTGATGAGGTTGGCGACGAGCTTTGCCGAAATCGGTGTGCGCGGCCCGGCCTTGCGGTCCTGACGAGCATAGCCGAAGTAGGGAATGACTGCTGTGATGCGCTTGGCGGAAGACCGCTTGAACGCATCGATCATGATCAGCAGTTCCATGAGATGATCGTTGGTGGGAAAGGACGTCGATTGAATGACGAACACGTCTTCGCCGCGAACGTTTTCCTGGATCTCTACGAAGATCTCCTGGTCCGCAAACCGTCTGACGCTGGCTTTTCCAACAGGAACATTGAGATACTTGCAGATCGCATCGGCTAGGTGCCGGTTCGAATTTCCTGCGAAAACCTTCATTTCGGTCCGCCTATTGTGTGCTGGATGGGGCCTTTTACCGCCGCAGTTTGTGAATGCAAGTCCGATTGGCCGATGCCCCTACTTTTTTATGAAGACTCCATGACGCAGGCGCTGTTTTTGCATCAGTCAATGCGGTGTTGCGACGCGTTTCAGCCCGGTTGTGCATGCCGCCATTCCATATACGCATCTATCGTCTCGCCGGCGATCGTTTCCATCGTTGCGGCGGGCACCGACGCCCATGGGTCTGTTCCGCCGCCGGGAACCTTCTGTTGGCCCTGGATGCGGTTGAGGCGGTTGCCGCCGCTGTCGAGAATATCCCAGACATAAACCACGGTGATGCCACCGCCATCAGGAAAGGCGGAAAGATAGCCCTTGAGGATATGTTCGGAAGAATTGTCACCGGAGGACTTGATGGTGAGGCCGGCGGCGCGGGCACGCATGCCGAGCTGGCGCGACAGCGGCGTCACGGCCTGTACGGGCGCACCGATGATCGGCAGGAAGCGGATCGTTTCCGCGGTCGTGTTCGCGCGCGTCGGCGGCAGGTTTGCCTGCATCGGCGCGCTTTGGGTCTGCGGCGGATTGTTCGCAGGGGTCTCCGTGGAGGCCGGGGCGGTGCCCGGAAGCGGATCGAGCGGTGCGGAGGCGACCTGAGATTCGTTGCCGGCCTCGATGGCGCGTGCCTGCGCTTCCAGCGAATTCTGCGGGCCGCGGCGGTTTCTGGATGGAGGCTCCGGAAACTGATCGTTTCCATAGTTGCTACTGCCGGCATAGGCGTTCGAGCGATAGGCCGGCTGCTGGCTCGAGGCCATGCGCTCCGTATCCGCTTGCGTGACAGGGTTCGACGGCTGCATGCCGCCGCCGACATCGACCTGCGGCGTCAGGGCATCGGTGGTGTTGCAGGCACAGAGCGCCAATGTGAGGCTTAGGGAGAGAGCAAGGGTGATCGCGCGAAACGGAGTGCCGCCGGCAATTGCGGGCATTGTTTTGCCGTGCCGCATGTCCGTCTCCTTTACCACCAGTCCCGGCGGTAAATTTACGTGCGCCTTTCCGGGCCTGTCAATGCCGCTGGCGCCACCGTCGGTGGCGCCGTCTGCACTTTCTCCATCAGGCCGGGAAAGCGGGCAGGGCAATAAGGTCGAGCGGGTGGCGGGAGAGGGCGCGTGGCGCCTCCTCTGTCGTCAGGTAGGTATGGCCCAGCGACATTGCCGCGCCGCTTTCCGAATCCATGATGATCATGTGGACGAACAGCGACATGCCGGGCAGGATTTCCTGGGGATTGCCCTGATAGAACATCTGCTGCTCCATCCAGGACGGCGAGAAACGCGCGCCGAGCGAATAACCGCAGGCGTTGAGGCGGTGACGTGTCAGGCCACGCTCATCCATGATGCGGGCATGGGTGTCGAAAACGTCGCCAAAGGTGTGGCCGGGGCGAAGCACCTCTTCGATCGCAAGGATGGTTTCGTGACAGGCCGTGTAAAGTTCGCGGTGGCGGGCGCTCGGCTCGCCTATCAGCACCGTGCGCATCATCGCCGCATGGTAATGGGCGCTGACGCCGGCCCATTCCAGTGTCAGCTGGTCCGAGGCGGACAGCGTGCGGCGGCCGGCCTTGTAGCGGCACAGCAGCGCGTCGTCGCCGGAACCGATGATGAACTCGTTGGCGGGGTAATCGCCGCCGCCGGCAAAGATGGCGCCCTGCATCGCCGCCAGAATATCGGCCTCATTGCCGCTTGCCTTGATCAGCGGCAGGGCGGCATCGAGTGCGTCGTCTGCAAGGGCGGCTGCCTTTTCCACATAGGCAATTTCAGCAGGGCTCTTGATCAACCGCAGTTCGCCGACGAGATAGGAGCTATCAACAAGTTGGGCGAAAGAGTTCAACTGATTGTCGAGCAGTTTCGCAACGCGGCCGGTCATGCCATGGGTGTCGTATTCGACGCCGATGCGGGTGCCGAGCAGATCGAATTCGCTCAGCAGGTTTTTCAGGTCGACGGTCGGATCGGCATTGGCGCGATCGACCCAGACGACAATGTTTTCGATGGTCGAGGTATGGCGTGCCTGCCGCAGATCGGCAGAGCGGGTGATCAGCGACATCGTGCCATCGGCCTTGACCACGAGGCACTGGAAGAAACAGTAGCCGAACGTGTCGTAGCCGGTCAGCCAGTACATGCTTTCCTGAGCAAACAGCAGCATGGCATCGAGCTTTTCCGTCCGCATCCGCTCTGTCAGGCGGGCAAGGCGGGCGTCATATTCCGGTCTCTCGAAATGCAGGGCCATGTCAGCCTTCCTTCTTCATGATGCTGATCGCCGAAATCTGCCGGCCATAATCGGGTTCACCGGCATGTGTGGTGCGACGATAGGAGTAGAAACGGTCGGGGTCGGGATAGGTGTCGATATCGAGTTTTTCCGCCCGCACGCCGGCCGCCTTCAAGCGCTTGAGGGTGAGCGAGGGCAGATCGAACAGGGCGTGGCTGGGCTTGCCTGACGGCGCGAAGAATTCGTCGTAAGCCGGATCGAAACCCAAAAACCGTTCGACGAATTCCGGACCGACCTCGTAGCTGGCGCCAGTAATCGATGGACCGAGGCAGGCGGTGATGTTTTCGCGTGTTGCTCCGAGCGCGATCATGGCGGTGATGGTGTTTTCTGCGACGCCGCCGAGCGCGCCTTTCCAGCCGGCATGGGCCGCGCCGATGACGCCCGCTTGCGCATCGGCAAACAGGATCGGCCCGCAATCGGCCGCCAGCACGCCCAGAACAAGTCCGGGCACGCGGGTGACCATGGCGTCGGCCTGTGGGCGTTCGCCGGCATTGTCGCTGCTGACGACAACGACATCGGGCGAATGAACCTGATGCACGGTGGCGAGATTTTCTGCCTGCTCTCCGAACCAGGCGGCGACACGGCGGCGATTCTCGACGACATTTTCGCGGACATCATCCGAACCGAGGCCGACATTGAGACCGGCATAGATGCCTTGCGAAACGCCGCCCTGGCGCGTGAAAAAACCATGGCGAATGCGGCTGCCGGCGTTTTGGGCGAGCAGCGGGCTTTCAATCGGCGTCGGCAAGTTTTCCTGCATCGGCTGGACTGTTTCTCGTTCTGATATGGGATGGATGGATGAAGGTCTCGGCACCGGATCAATGTTGCAGGCGGATGGTGCGGTGTTTCCCGGTTCGCTGCTTCGTTGGGCCGGATGTTGGCCCAGCCGAACGCCGTCTGTCAATCGCGATGCAGATCACGGAACGGTTTGCGACGCTCCGTGGGCTGCGATCAGTCGATCTTGCGGAACGGTGCAAGGCGCACATCGGGGCTGGAGACGGCGAGGACCTTGAACAGTTCGCCCATCTTGCCCGCACCTTCGCCAGCGAGGCGATCGACGGCGGCGGCAATCAGCTTCTGCTGCTCGAATGGTTTGTCATTGGCCAGTTTGGAGGCGCGTTCGGCAATGCCGAGGCCGTAGAGAAAATCACCCTGACGCAGGCAGCCGTTGATCTGCACACCGGCAGAACGCGCCACCTTGGCCAGATCCTCGAAATCGACGTGACTGGTGAGATCGGCCTCGCCTGGATGCGCCAGCGGGTCATCGAACTGGTGGCGCAGAACCGCCTGAAGGGTGTCGCCATAGCTGGTGACCATGGTGCCGTAATCGATGATCGCTGCCGTGCCGCCCTGATGCCGCAGGCGTTCGGACAGGGTCTGCATCACCGCCTGACGGGCAGGTGCCAGTTCAAAGATGGTGCCTTCCGGCTCGTTGCCATGCGGGACCGGCAAAAGCTGCGGATCGATCGTGGCGATACCGACGCCGAAAGCGAGTTCGTCATTGGCATCCAGCGTCACAAGGCGTTCGCGAAATCCGGTCGGCGTCCTGACGAACTGGCGGATCGGGATGGCGTCGAACAGTTCGTTGGCGACCAGAAGTGTAAAACCTTCCGGCACCTCCTCAAAATCGCCGAACCAGCTGACCTTGGCCGAATAGGATTCGAGCGTGATGCGTTGCACGCCGCGCAGGCGTTCGCTGGTTTCGACGAGATGCACGTGGGCTGCTTCGAACAGTGTCGGTGCGAGTTTCGAGATGACCCGCAGCATGTCGAGCATCAGCGTGCCGCGACCGGGGCCGATCTCCACGAGGCGGATATTCTCCGTCGGGCTGCCGTGTTGCTGCCAGGCATGTACCATGAAAATGCCGAGCATTTCGCCGAAAAGCTGACTGATCTCCGGCGCGGTGATGAAATCGCCGGTGCGGCCGAACGGCTCGCGCGTCATGTAATAGCCGTGCTGCGGGTCAGCGAGGCATATGGCAAAATAATCGGTGACGCTGAGCGGGCCGTTGTGGCGGATGATCGTCTTGATCTTGTCGGCGAGGGGCGTGGTCATGGGCGTCCTCGTCGTCCTACGCGGCCTTGCCGGCCGCGAGGCGGGCACGGACGATTGACCAGATGCCGAGCGCCACCATCGGCAGCGACAGGACCATGCCCATGGTCAGCCAGCCGAAGGCGAGGTAACCGAGCTGCGCGTCCGGTTCGCGGAAAAATTCCACCAAGATGCGCGACACGGCGTAGCCGATCACGAACAGGCCGGTGACGGTGCCGGGTGTCTTCAGCGCTCTGAAGGCGTAGACGGTGATGGCGAGCAGGATCAGCAGCACGATGCCTTCCAGGCCTGCCTCGTAGAGCTGGCTCGGATGGCGGGAGAAGGGGCCGCCGGTCGGGAAAACCACAGCCCACGGCGCGTCGCTGATGCGACCCCAGAGTTCACCATTGATGAAATTGGCGATCCGGCCGAACAGCAGGCCCAGCGGCACGACGGCGGCAACGATATCGAACATGCTCCATACCGGGATGGAATGCCGGCGGGCAAACAGGATCATCGCAATCGTGGTGCCGGTGAGGCCGCCATGGAAGGACATGCCGCCGTTCCAGATCTGCAATGCGCGGATCGGATCGGCTGCGACGGCTGCGAAGTCATAGAACAGGATATAGCCGATACGGCCACCAAGCACGACGCCGGCTGCGACCCAGACGAGGAAATCGTCGAGTTGCTGCGCCGTCATCGGCGGGGTGTCGTTGGGCCATAGTTTTGATGTGGCGATAAGTCTGCGGGCATAAAGCCAGCCGAGAAGAATGCCTGCAACATAAGCCAGACCATACCAATGTACCGAAAGCGGCCCGATGGAAAAAGCGATCGGATCGATGTTCGGAAATGGCATTATGGCAAGGAGACTGGACGCTGTTACCAAAATTCTACGCTCTCCCGGCGGGATACATACTTAAAAGAGGCCTAAAACAGGCGTTTGCGGACCATGGGGCTTGGGAAAATCGCGGTCAAGACGAATCTCCGTGTCACCTCGCGTCATCCTCAGGCATCTTTGGAATCGGCGGGTGTGACGCCAAATCTTCTTGCAAGCGGCGACGCCAGACCCTACCTGATTTCCACAGATCAATGGCCCTTTTGCGGCCCCTTTATACGGAGACCACAATGTCAACCGGAACGAACCGCATCTTCGACGAATTCGCACGGCTGATGACGGATGCTGCAGGCACCGCACAGGGGCTGCGCAAGGAAGTGGAAACCGCATTCCAGGCGCAGGCCGAGCGTTTCCTCAACAGCATGGAAGTGGTCAAGCGCGAAGAGTTTGAAGTCGTGCGCGAAATGGCCATCAAGGCGCGTGACGAAAATGACGCTTTGAAGGCCCGCATCGAAGCTCTTGAAGCCAAGCTCGCCGACAAGGCCTGATTCACAAGCGCTTGTGGCTGGTCTTGTTCCAGCCACAATTTTCTCTTGATAATGCCGCTGACGGACATTCCGTTGGCAATCAGGGGCTTGGCAGCCCCGTTTTGTTGTGCATCGCCCGCCTATTGGTAAACGGTACGTTAAAAAATCCGCACCCTGTGGACACTGCCGAAAAAGCCAATTGCCAGAGTCAGTTATCGTTCCCGCTCAATCCAAATCCGAGCATGGTTTGTGAGTCGTCCCCGCAAAATCTAAAGCCGGGGGCTGGAGTTGGGACTCTGTGCCTATACACTGATTTTACAAGATGATTCGAGATGAACACCGGCAAGCTCCGCACATGTTGCGAAGCCTAGGCTCAAGTTCGTCGGCGATCATTCCAGATTTTGTCTCCGGTTCGTTGTGTCGCGTTTTGGTGTGTTCGCACGTGAATTTCGCAAGATCCAACCCCGGTCTAAAAGGTGCCGCATGAACGTCATGGGAATGGAAATTGAACGACAGTCTAACCCGGTCGATATGATCGAGTTTGTGGCTGCCTCCAATGACTGGACGTTCGAGCGTTCTGGCGAGGACGAAATCGCCATGACGGTCGCCGGTCACTGGACGGATTACCACGTGTCCTTCTCCTGGATGGAAGAGTTCGAGGCGCTGCATCTGGCCTGCGCCTTCGACCTGAAGGTGCCGGAAGTGCGCGTCAACGAGATTTTCCGCCTGCTGTCGCATGTCAACGGCCAGACGCTGATGGGTCACTTCGACCTGTGGCGTCAGGAAGATGTGGTGATCTTCCGTCAGTCCCTGCTTCTGGCAGGCGGTGCCGAGCCGACCAACCAGCAGGTGGAGGTTCTGCTCTCCAGTGCGCTCGATGCCTGCGAAAACTATTATCAGGCATTCCAGTTCGTCGTGTGGTCGGGCATGGATGCCAAGTCCGCCATGGAATGCGTTCTGTTCGAAACCGTCGGAGAGGCCTGATGACTGCAGCGGTGGCGGGGCCGATCGTTCTCGTTGGTGCCGGCAATATGGGCGGCGCGATGCTCTCGGGCTGGCTCGATGCCGGCACGGATGGCGCCTCCATCGTTGTTCTCGATCCGTCGCCATCCGAGGCGATCAGAGCGAAGCTGTCGGAGAAGGGGGCTTCCTCTTATCCCGCTGCGCCGGAAGGCCTGATTGCCGGCATCCTGTTTCTTGCGGTCAAGCCGCAGATGATGGAAACCGTGCTGCCACTGGTGAAACGCGTCGTCGGGCCACAGACGGTCGTCGTGTCGGTTGCGGCGGGCACCACGCTCTCCTCTCTTTCAAAACATCTCGGTGAAGCCGCCATGGTGCGGGCCATGCCGAACACGCCTGCCATGATCGGCCGCGGCATTACCGGCGCTTACGGCAATGCCCGCGTCACGGATGAGCAGCGCAGCCGAGTGACCGAACTTCTGGCCGTCAGCGGTCCCGTCGAGTGGGTTTCGAGCGAAGCCGATATCGATGCCGTCACCGCCGTGTCCGGCAGCGGCCCGGCCTACGTGTTTTATCTCGTTGAGTGCATGGCGGAAGCGGGGCGCAAGCTCGGCCTGCCGGCGGACCTTGCCATGCGGCTTGCGCGGGAAACCGTGTCGGGGGCGGGCGAGCTGATGCGGCGATCCCCCGATGAAGCCGCGCAGCTGCGCAGGAACGTCACGTCGCCCGGCGGCACGACGGCGGCCGCTCTCTCCGTGCTGATGGCAGAGGACGGCATGCAGCCGCTGTTCGATACGGCGCTTGAAGCAGCAAGAACACGCGCACAGGAGCTTGGTAGCTGAGCATGAGCGACGAAATCACCTATGCCGACTTCGAGAAGGTCGACATCCGCGTCGGCACGATCATCGAGGTGGAAGCATTTCCGGAAGCCCGCAAGCCCGCCTACAAGCTGCGCATCGATTTTGGCCCGGAGATCGGCATAAAACGTTCGTCAGCACAGATCACCGTGCATTATACACCCGAAACGCTGATCGGCCGACAGGTGATGGCGGTCGTCAATTTTCCGCCGCGCCAGATCGGCCCGGTACGTTCGGAAGTGCTGACGCTGGGTTTCGAGGATGAAGCCGGCGCCATCGTGCTCGGTTCGCCGGAACGCACTGTACCGAACGGCCGGAAGATCATGTAATCTCCGGCGCAGCGTGCCATTTTCCGATGCGCTGGGCTGGCTTAAGCTGTCTCTTCCGTCTCGGGCAGGTCGATGGAGGCGCTGATACTGCGCATGACACGTGATGCGACTTCCAGCTCTTCGTCCGAAAGACCGGAAAGAACCTGCTTGCGCACTTCGGCCGCAACCTGATTGACCTGAGCCAGAACGCCTTGAGCGGCCTCCGTCAGCACGATGGTCTTGACGCGACGATCTTCAGGGTGCTCCCGACGTTCGATGAAGCCGCTGGTCTGCAGGGCATCGAGAAGGCGCACGACAGACGAGCTGTCCAGAAAAAGCGCTTCGGCGAGATCTTTCTGGCGCATCGGTGTTTCGGCGCGCGACAGCTGCAGTAGCGGCAGCCATGTGGCATCCGTCAGGCCAAACGGCCGAAGGCGCAAGTCGAGGGCGCGGCGCCAATTGCGGCCGGCCTGGCTGAGAAGATTACCGAAATTGTCACGGACGTTTGATGTCATGCGGGCTGTATCTCGTTTCTCTATCAACTGTTGCTATTGCACATATTCGACTGGCTGTCATCTTCAGGCGACTGAACTATTTGTCAGCCCGAATTGACCGATCAGGCAGGCACTCTGACGATCGCTCGCAGACCTCCTTTGGGGCTTTCTCCCAACGTGACATTGCCGCCATGGGCGCGGGCGACATCGCGGGCGATGGCAAGGCCAAGGCCGGTGCCGGATGCGTTGAGATTGCGGGCTTCGTCCAGCCGGTAGAAGGGCTTGAACACTTCCTCGCGGGCATTTTCCGGAATGCCGGGACCGTCGTCGTCGAATACCAGCATCAGCCATTTGGCGCTGTGGCGCGCTTCCACATGCAGCGAGTTTGCGTAACGCTGGGCGTTGGAGGCAAGGTTGTCGACAAGCCGCAGGAAAGCGTTCGGCCGCACTGACAGTTCATCTTCGCCGTCGATCGAATAGGTCATGGTCTTGCCGTGCAGGGCAAAGTCGGCGCGCATCTTTTCCATCAGGTCGCTGAGCTTGAGGACGCCGATATCCTCTTCCGATTCGTTGCGGGCAAAAGCCAGATAACCTTCCAGCATGGTCTGCATGTCGTCTGCATCCGCGCTCATGCCCTGCAGTTCGGGAAGGTCGCCTGCCAGCGCCAATTGCAGCTTGAAGCGGGTGAGGATGGTGCGCAAGTCATGGCTGATGCCGCTCAGCATGGTGGTGCGCTGGTCCATCTGGCGCTCGATGCGTTCGCGCATCAGCACGAAGGCAAGGCCGGCGCGGCGGATTTCGTCGGCGCCGCGTGGCTGGAACGGTTCGTCGCTGCGCTGGCCCTTGCCGAACGTCTCGGCTGCATCGGCAAGCGCGAGGATAGGCCGGATCTGGCCGCGCAGGAAAAGCACCGAAATGCCGAGAAGCACCAGCGAGGTGCCGAACATCCAGACCAGGAAGATGTGGGTGTTGGAGGCATAGGCCTGGCTGCGGCGGGCAAAGACACGCAGCACGCGATCATCGATCTTGATGCGGATCTCGACGAGGCCGCTGTCACCGATCGTGTCGATCCAGAAGGGCAGGCCGACATTGGTTTGGATCTGGCTGGCGAGAACATCGTCCAGCAGCGAGAAGAACGGTTTTGGACGCGGCGGCGGCAATTGCGCATTCGGTTCGATCAGGATGCTCAGATCGAGCTGCTGATCGGCGATGCGGGTGATTTCGCTGTAATTGCCATCCTGCGGATAGGTACGGATGACATCGATGATGGCAGCGATATCACGGGTGACGGCTTGCGACAGGCGATCCGTCACCATGCGCCAGTGGCGCTCCATGAACACCGCGGCAACCACGGTCTGCAGAAGCAGCATCGGGATGATGACGATCAGCATGGTGCGGGTGTAGAGGCCGGTCGGCATGCGCCGTTTCAGCCAGCGCCCGAACAGGCGCCAGCCGGGCGGTTGCAGCCGTCCGGTCGTGCGCCTGAAGCTTTCCAATATCGCCATGCTGCCTTCCGGTTTTCATGTGGAGGGTCTCTGACCCGGCCGCACAAGACCTCAATCGATGCTGAGACGGTAACCGATGCCACGAACGGTTTGAAGATAGATCGGGTTTGCCGGGTCGTCCTCGATCTTGCGGCGCAGGCGGTTGATCTGCACGTCGATCGTGCGCTCGCCGACATCGGCATCATCGCCGATCAGTTCGTGACGCGGAATGGTGTCGCCGGCGCGCAGCGCAAACAGCAGCATGATTTCCTGCTCGCGATCCGTCAGGCGGATGTTTTCGGCCGCACGGCGCAATTCGCGCCGGGCAATCGAGAACGTGAACGGACCGAACATGATCTGGTCGATCTTCGGAGTGTCGGCAGACGTGCTGCGACGCAGGATGTTGTTGACGCGCAAAACCAGTTCACGCGGATCGAAGGGTTTTGGAAGATAATCGTCGGCACCAGCCTCAAGGCCGGCGATGCGCGATTCCGCCTCGGCCCGCGCCGTCAGCAGGATGATCGGAATGGCACGTTTTTCACGCATGGCTTCCGTCAGCGACAGGCCGCTTTCGCCCGGCATCATCACGTCAAGGATGATCAGGTCGAAATTTAACCCTTCCAGCTTGCGGCGTGCTTCCGCCGCGTCAGCCGCGACCGTTATACGAAAACCCTGGTCGGTGAGATATCGGCTCAACAGGTCGCGAATGCGGGTATCGTCATCGACGACCAGAAGGTGGGCGGCATCGTCCGAAAGAGGAACCTTGCTCATGTCGTCTTACTCGCCTTTTGACTGTCGGCCGCTATCGGCTGACGCATGCGCTGAAGGAATTGCATGACGCCTGCGCGCGCTTCCGGTGAAAGCGGCTCCATGGCGTGGGCGATACGTTGCGATTGCGGCTGCGAAAGGGCAAGCGCCAGTTCGCGGCCGGCCAGCGTCGGATAGAGCCGGCGTTCGCGACGATCCTTGGCGCCGGCCATCTGGCGGATATAACCTTCGTCGATCAGCTGCTTGAGGACGCGCGCCAGCGACTGCTTGGTAATCCTGAGAATATCGAGGAGGTCGCCGACCATCATGCCGGGCTGGCGGCAGACGAAATAGACGACACGGTGATGGGCGCGACCCATGCCCAGCTTGTCGAGGATAGCATCCGGATCGGAAATGAAATCACGGTAAGCGAAGAAGAACAACTCGATGCACTCGAAGTCGATCTCTGCCTCATCTACGGCTGGCATTTGCGGTCGTACTTTCGCCACCGCTTTTCCGGTCGTTGCGCGTATCACGCGGCCTCCATTTCGCCGGGCGTGTTTCCGGACATCACTGCCTCGCCCTAAAGCTTCTGGATATCGCCCACGGCTGTCCTGTCAAGGCTTTAGGTCAATTGCATAATCGTATGGCGGCGTTGTTTCGTCACTCTTGATGACCCGTCATTCTCAATCCGTGAAACGCGCCACGATTGTTACAAACTGTAAGACTTCGTTTCGGAACCTTCACGATGGTCACCCGTTCTCACCGCCAGATACAAGGAGCCATCCATGCCGACCGCCATCGCCGCCCAGACACTGTCCGCAGATCTCACCGATGCCCCGGCCAATTCGTTGCGACCGGTCCTGTTGACCGTGCTGTCGCTGAAGCTGGCAGTCGCCGCCTTTCTGCTGCTTTCCGTATCGCTTTCGCCGCCGCTGTCTGCCGAAAGCCGTTATCTTGCCGGCGATGCACAATTGGCTGCGGCCAACTGATTTTTGGGGCTGACCGCCGGCACGTTTTGTCGTTATACCCGGCCCGGACACTCTCTTGAAATCAGGCGGCAACGATATGGGCAAGCTTCAGGCCGGCATTATTCCGGTCACTCCTTTCCAGCAGAACTGCACCATTTTCTTCGATGCCGATAGCAAGGAAGGCGTGGTGGTCGATCCCGGCGGAGACGTCGACACGATCGTTGAAACCATCGCGCAGAACGGGATCACGGTGAAGGAAATCTGGATCACCCATGGCCATCTCGACCATGCCGGCGGTGCAGACGAACTGCGCGAGCGGCTGGGTGTGCCCGTCATCGGCCCGCATATCGATGACAAGCCGCTTCTCGAAAATCTCGAGGTGCAGGGCCAGAAATTCGGTGTCGCCATGCCGCTGCGCAATCTGGTGCCAGATCGCTACCTGGCGGAGGGCGACAGCGTTTCCTTCGGCAGCCATGTGTTCGAGATCTTTCATTGCCCCGGCCACGCGCCCGGCCATGTGATCTTCTTCAATCGCGCGGAAGGTTTTGCGCATCTGGGAGACGTGCTGTTCAACGGCTCGATCGGCCGCACCGATCTGCCCGGCGGCGATCATGCCCAGCTTCTGGCCTCGATCCGCGACAAGGTATTGCCGTTGGGAGACGAGGTCGGGTTTCTCTGTGGCCATGGACCCGGTGGGCGCATCGGTGATGAGCGGCGCTCCAACCCATACCTGACAGGGCTTTGACTGCGCCACAGTGAAACAGGCATAAAAAAACCCGGCATCGCTGCCGGGCTTCAACTCGAATAGAGAGCCGTTTGGGCTTTAGCCAGCAATCTGCAGATTGACAGCCTTGGGGCCTTTGCCACGACGATCCGGTTCCGTGTCGAAGCTTACTTTCTGGTTTTCAGAAAGACCGGACAGGCCAGAAGCCTGGACGGCAGAGATGTGTACGAAGATATCGGCGCCGCCATTATCTGGCTTGATAAAGCCGAAGCCTTTGTCGGTGTTGAAGAATTTTACAGTGCCAGTTTCGGCCATGCATCAGGTCCTTTTTCCTCTGTCCGTGTTCAGCGGGCGGACAGCATTACGATGTTTACCCCGAAGGGCAGCGGCAGGCAGTTCGAAAATTGAGGAAAGGGGCCCCGTATTACCGCGGCAGGCCGGCAGAAAGATCACCAAAAATCAGTCCCCCAGTCGTCCGCCCGGGGTTGTTTGCGCCCCCGGATCGCATTGATTATTAGGTCTTCCCATGCTCGCAAATTGCCCGAACGAACACAGATTGCTGCGTTTATCGTAAATTGGCAAGAAAAAGTTTTCTAACAGTCGTTGAAATTCGGAGGTGGCCAAAGGCAGCAAAAGCCTTTGGTGGCAAGGCTTTGCGGCATGTGCTGGCAAAACCCTACCCAATTTCCATCGCTAGCGATAAGAATATCTAAATTGCCGCGCGATTTTGGCACAAAATCCCGCTTAACGAGCATTTTCCTGCTTAATCTTGCATTTTAGGCAAGGCTTATGAATGGCGCTTTGCGTGCAATTTTTGCGAGCATGAACATGCCTTCGAGAGAGGCTATCGGTTTGGCTTAGTGCCTGCTGCGGTGTTTGGCCTTGCCGCAGCGCGAAAGCTGCGGTGCCAGACGCCGGCTGCCAGAAGTGAAAACCCGAATGTCAGCGTTCCGAATAAAAAGCGTTCATCCGCAAAGCCGGACTGCTGCAGGCTGCTGCCATGGGTCAACGATCCGGCGGCCGATATCATCGGTTCCGCGTGAGCGAGGCCGGACATCAGAAGCGTGGTGCCCAGCGCGGCGGTGAGGGTGACGATGGCGAGCGAGATGCGGCCGCTGTAAGCCGAAACGGTTCGGGCAGGCAGTTTCGGGGCAGGGGTGTTTTCGTTGTCCATCGTCTTGTCTTTCTCGGGCGCGTCCGTCGTGCTGCGAACAAGCGGACGATCGCCTTGGAAAACGACCCGATAAAGACTGATTTGCGGCCTCACGCGGCTTTGATGTGGCCAAAACAAGGCAGCGGTTAACGGTCGTTTGCGGGTGGCACCAACACGTGCAGAAGCACCCGTCAAACCGACTGGCGTCGGCTCCAATTTGTCGCCGCAGCGAAACAAGTCTAGCTGTCAGACAGGCTCGATTTTGTTGGCGAAAGAACCGTTTGAGGCCGGTTTGTGCTTGAATAAGCCTGTCACATTCGACATAGAACCTGACGGCGGAAATACAGTCTTGTCCGCCTACTCAAACCCTCAGGATGACTTCATCATGGCCTTTCTTGCCGATGCCCTCTCCCGCGTAAAGCCCTCCGCCACCATCGCCGTTTCGCAGAAAGCGCGCGATCTCAAAGCCAAAGGCCGCGATGTGATCGGTCTCGGCGCCGGCGAACCGGATTTCGATACGCCGGACAACGTCAAGCAGGCTGCTATCGACGCGATCAATCGCGGCGAGACGAAGTACACGCCGGTTTCGGGTATTCCGCAGCTGCGCGAGGCGATCGCCAAGAAGTTCAAGCGCGAGAACGGTCTCGATTACACGGCTGCCCAGACGATCGTCGGCACCGGCGGAAAGCAGATCCTGTTCAACGCCTTCATGGCGACGATGAACCCGGGCGATGAGGTCATCATCCCGGCGCCTTACTGGGTTTCCTATCCGGAAATGGTGGCGATCTGCGGCGGTACGCCGGTATCGATCTCGACCAAGCAGGAAAACAATTTCAAGCTGACGGCTGAAGAGCTCGAAAGCGCGATCACGCCGAAGACAAAATGGTTCCTGTTCAACTCGCCGTCCAACCCGACCGGTGCAGCCTACAGCCACGATGAACTGAAGGCGCTGACCGACGTTCTGCTCAAGCATCCGCATGTGTGGGTCCTGACCGACGACATGTACGAGCACCTGACCTTTGGTGACTTCAAGTTCGTGACGCCGGTGGAAGTCGAGCCAAAACTTTACGACCGCACGCTGACCATGAACGGCGTCTCCAAGGCCTATGCGATGACCGGCTGGCGTATCGGCTACGCTGCCGGCCCGCTCGAGCTGATCAAGGCCATGGACATGATCCAGGGCCAGCAGACCTCGGGTGCCTCCTCGATCGCCCAGTGGGCGGCCGTGGAAGCGCTGAACGGCCCGCAGGACTTCGTTGCCAAGAACAAGGCGATCTTCGAAGGCCGTCGTGATCTCGTCGTGTCGATGCTCAACCAGGCGTCGGGCCTTGTGTGCCCGAAGCCGGAAGGTGCGTTCTACGTCTACCCGTCCTGCGCCGGCCTGATCGGCAAGACCGCGCCGTCGGGCAAGGTCATCGAGACCGACGAGGATTTTGTTACCGAGCTTCTGGAAACCGAAGGCGTTGCCGTCGTGCACGGCTCGGCCTTCGGCCTCGGCCCGAACTTCCGCATTTCCTATGCGACTTCGGAAGAACTGCTGGAAGAAGCCTGCAAGCGCATCCAGCGTTTCTGCGCCGCCTGCCGCTAAACGGTTCGAACCGACATTGAAACGAAGAAGGCCCGCCGGAAACGGCGGGCCTTCTGGTTTTTGTGGGGTGTTTTTGGCTTTAGAACTTGCGGCTGAGCGAGACTTTGAAATTGCGGCCCGGCATGGCGGTAATACCGTCAGCGAGATAGGGCTCGTAGTTTTTATCGAAGATGTTTTCGACGGCTGCGTGAAGTTCGGTGTCCTTCATGATGCCGTCCTTGGGCGTCCAGCTCATGAAGAGGCCATGCACGGCGTAACCCGCACTTGGCGGACGTGCATAAGTCTTGCCATCCTGATTGTAGGGTGTCTTGTCCTGAGCATCGACAAACGTGCCAGACCATCCAAAGGTCAGGTCCTGATCGGGGAATTTCACACCGAGTGTCGTCTGGGCCGTGAAGGGTGCCAGGTCATTGGTATAGGTGCGGGGCCCAAAGACATTGTTGATGGCGCCCTGTCGGGTGCCGGTCATCCATGAAAGGCCAAGATCGGCAAACATCCGTTCGTTCTCATAGTGCGCCTGAATTTCCAGGCCGCTTGTGGAATAGGACGGGGTATTCCAGTAAAACGGCACCGGGCCGACGACGCCCATGCCCGACAGGTTGGCCGTTCCGAACCGTCGCGTCACGGGATTGGTGACATGGTTGTTATAGACGGCAACCTTTGCAGCGAACATGTCGCCGGATGTCAGCACGTCGTCGAAATTGACCTCGGCGCCGAGGTTGATGGTGTTGTTGCGTTCGGCTTCGAGACCCCTGCTCGTGCTGGCCGCCGTCGTTGCCGCACTTTGGTTCGAATAGATCTCATCGATATTGGGTGCGCGCATCGCGTAGGACCAGTCAGCGAAGAGGCGCAGGTTTCGTGTGGCATCCCAGATCACGCTGATAGCCGGTGTGAAGCCTGTGTGATCAACGGCGGAAAAGTCATGACCGGCCGCCGGATTGTTGTAGCGCGGTGCGTTACTGGGCACGCCTTCCGATCGAATGAAATCGAAACGCATGCCGGGTGTAATTTTCAGGTCGTCGGTTACGCTTATCGTGTCACGAACGAAGGCGGAGGCGGTATCCTGCGTGCCTTCGGGCATGAACCACGGTGCGTAATACCCGTAATTGTGCTGTGCCGAGTTCTTGTTGGCGACATCGTACATCCAGACGTCGCGCTTGTGGGCGTTATATTGGAGGCCGTAATTCAGGCTATGATCCAGTCCACCAAGCGTGAATTCCGAGGTGTTCTCCAGCTCCAGCCGCAGGTCGGAATAGGTTGCTTCGTTCTCGAGCCCTCCGACCGATGCGGCGGGGCTGAGATTGCCCGGGCGGGTAGCGAGCTGACCTGTCGAGGAATAGCTGGCCATGAAACGTGGGTTCCAAAGCTCGCTGTCGCCCTTGTATTTGTATTCGAATGTTGTCGTGAGATCCTGTAGTTCGCGCCACGCAAGGCGCCGACGTGCGGCTTCCTTGTAACCGTATCTGGCGATGTCGGAGAGCGAGATATCCAGCTGTCCGCGAATGGCTGCAACCGGACCCCAGTTATTGCTTTCGCCGTAGATGACCGACGTATTGATTTCATGCCCGTCAAACTCAGCGCCGAATTTTGCCATGCCGGTGGCAAGCTTGGAGTCAGAAAAGGCGTAATGTTCGCCGCCGCCGACACGCATATCGCCGCCCTTTCTCCATGTCAGTGAAAGCAGGCCATCATAGGTGATTGGCGTGCCGAAATCCGACCGGCCATAGAGCGCACCTGTTTCCAGAAATTCCTTGTTGGCGGTCTGATAGGCAGTCTTTCCCCATGCCCCCCAGCTTTCGCCGGGTCTTAGCATATCTGCCGCGTCCTTGCTTTCCATACGAACCGTGCCGCCAAACCCGCCGTTACCGTAACGAACCGAGGTTGCACCTTTTTCGATTTCTACCCGCTTCAGCAATTCCGGCTCGACGAAAATATTACCTTGATCGTACTTCTCGAAGTTTTTCGGGGCGCCGTCGAGCAGGATTCGGGTGTCGGACTGTCTTGCGAAACCTCGGATCGAGATACTCTGCCCCTGCAGTCGAACACCGCCACCCATCGAGACGCCTGGTGTCTGCCTTACCAGTTCGGGAAGACTGGAGGCCTGCACACGCGCGATGAGTTCTTCATCAATCGCTGCTGAGCTGGGGTTGCCGGAAGCATAATAGCGGCTGGTCTTGACCTGAAGTGTATCCAGATTGGTCGCATCACCATCCGTCGCCGCAGCAGCATCCGCTGTTGCTGCCTTCGACAGCGTCACTGTCCGGCCGCTGTAACGGTAGCTGATGCCGGTGCCGGACAGCATTTGCGACAGTGCCGCATCGACCGGCAGGTTGCCGGAGACGCCCGAGGTGCGCACACCTTGCGTGATCGCCGCGTCATAAACGATCTGCAGCTTTGCCTGTGCGGCCAGTGCGTTGAGCGCGGTGGAAAGATTGCCGCCGGGCACGTTGATGCTGATGGCGGTTGCCTGCTGGGCAAGAGGCGCATCAACTGTCGCGAAAATGGCGGAGCCGGCCAGAAGTGCGGCGGCAAGATGCTGTAGCCGTCGCTGGCTGCGGGATGTCGAATGTGTGTTGGTCGAAACTGTCATGGTCCCCGGACCCGTCCTCTCAAGCTATGTCTCTGCCGGGTGGACGGATGGGCGGCCGGGTTTGGGACAGGTCTTTTGAAAAAAATTATTGGCGCAGGATCGTCAGGTAGGGGCCGAGGCGTGTCACCTTGATGCCGATCGCTTCGGAAAAACCGTCGAGCGCGGTCTGCGGATCGGTGAGGTCGAGGCTTCCGGAGATTTTTCGCGTCGCCAGATCGGATTGGGCGATGACGATACGGC
The DNA here is from genome assembly GCF_050455485.1 of Neorhizobium sp. BT27B. Classification (NCBI taxonomy): domain Bacteria; kingdom Pseudomonadati; phylum Pseudomonadota; class Alphaproteobacteria; order Hyphomicrobiales; family Rhizobiaceae; genus Neorhizobium; species Neorhizobium sp. BT27B. The sequence continues at coordinate 220,395 of NZ_JBCIYT010000003.1, forward strand.
CCGGAAGATAACGGGCGATTTCGTCGACGACCGCCGCAAGCGGACGGTTTTCGAAAACGATGCGGCCCTGCCGCCACGCGGTCGCCATGCCGATATCGGCCGGTTCGACCGCACCCAGTTGGCCGTCGTCGTCATAGGAGAGCTGGTTGCCTTCCGGCAGGCGCTGCCGGCCGTCACCGGAGAGCGAGGTCACCATGACGGCGTGTTCGGTCACGGTCACATGCGTTGCGTCGGCGGTGAGGTTGATGTCGAAGGCTGTGCCGAGTGCCGTCGTCGATCCATGGCCGGCCTCGACCACGAAAGGCCGGGCAGGGTCGGCAGCCACCTCGAAATAGGCCTGGCCGCGCAGCAGTTTAATCCGGCGTTCGTTGCGCTCCATATGGATCGCGATGGCGGTTTCGGCATTGAGTTCGACCCTGGAGCCATCGGCCAGCGTCAGGTGTTGCGGCTGGCCGGTGCCGGTGATGATGTCGGCACGCAGGCGCATGGGGCCGTCAGCGGCCATGAATGCGCCGGAGCCTGCCATGATGACCAGCAGTGCCGCCACCACGTTGCGGGCGCGCAGCAGCGGCTTGTGGGCGGCTTTCTGGGCAAAGTCGAGGTCGCTTTTCAGGAGATGGCTGGCATCGCCCATGGCGCGGCGGGCGCGTTCGTACACCACGGCGCGGGCAGGGTCCTTGGCAAGCCAGGTCTGGAACTGCGCCTGCAGCATCGGGTCATCCGGCTCGTCCTGCAGACGCAGCAGCCAGTCGACCGCCTGTTCGCGCAGTTTTCGGTCGTTTGCCTTGTCGTCTGACATGGATCCGGCTTTTTCCGCTCTGCTGGTCATCGGGGTCAGAGTGTCTCTTCCAGCCTGTCGAGGCAATGCAGGTAAGCCTTGCGCAGATGACGGTCGACCATGTTGCGGCTGATTTTCATGCGCAGCGCGATTTCATCGGACGACAGGTTGCCGACGCGGCTGGCGATGAAGACGCGGCGTCTCTGCAGCGACATGTCCATGATGGCCGTCTTGAGAATGGCGATGCGGTATTCGAGATCCAGTCCCTGATCGGGCGAGGCGATCGGTGCGCTGACCAGCAGTGCTTCCTGCTCGCTGCCGGAAAACAGGCAGGCTTCGAAACGCTGGCGCCGGAAACGGTCGATGCCGAGATTGACGCAGGCGCGGATCAGAAACGCCCTCAGCGACGTCTTGCCTTCCAGCGCCGTCTGCTTCTGCCGCAGGCGAACATAAACGTCGTGGACGATTTCCTGGGAATTTGCAGGGCTATGGCCGCGGCGGCGCACGCTTGTGCACAGTTCCTCGTAATGCGCCAGCAACGCGCTATCCAGCAGGGCTGTGTGGCTGGTGGTCGACGTGAAGTCGCCGGAGGAGGAGGCGCCGAAATGCGCGGTCATGGCAGTCCCGGAGGTGGCGGTGGATCACCGGTCTCTTAGACGCCATGGACAGGCAATGCAACAAATATGATTTTTATCATCATGTTTATTGATGCCCTCTTTTGGAGAGCGGGTCAGCAGGCGGCGGCGGCTGTCGGTGGCCGCCTGCTATCAGAGCCGTATCAGGCCTTGGTCAGCTTGACGATGGTGGAGCTGCCGCCGCGGCTTTCGGTAACGGCATAGACGGCGCCATCGGGGCCGACCTTGACGTCGCGGATGCGCGCATCGAGCGGCACGCGTTCTTCATGAGCTACCTTGTCACCATCCATGTGCAGCACGACGACGCCCTGCGATCCGAGACCGCCGACGAGGAAGGCGCCTTTCCATTCGGGAATGGCATCGCCATCATAATAGGCCATGCCGGAAGGGGCGATCACCGGGTCCCAGTAATAGACCGGCTGTTCGGTTTCGGCCTTTGCGGTAATGCCGTCGCCGACCGCCTTACCGCTATATTCGACGCCATAGGTGACTTCCGGCCAACCGTAATTCTTGCCGGCTTCCGGGCGGTTCAGTTCGTCGCCGCCCTTGGGGCCGTGTTCCACCGTCCAGAGACGGCCCTGGCCGTCGAGAGTGGCGGCCTGCAGGTTGCGGTGGCCGAGGCTCCAGATTTCCGGCCTTGCGTTTTCGGTGGAAACGAACGGGTTATCGGGCAGGGCCTTGCCCTCGGCATCGATCCGGAAAACCTTGCCGAGGCCGCTCGAAAGCTCCTGCGCCTGCACGCGTGGTTCCGCATCCGAGCGCTCGCCTACCGTTACGTAAAGCTCGCCCTGCGGGCCAAACACGAGGCGGGAGCCAAAATGCTTGTTGCCGTCATAGCTCGGCATCTGCTGGAAAACGACCTTCACGTCTTCGAGCGTACCGCCGCCGGCATCGTCTGGCACCAGCTTGGCCGAAGCGACCGAGGTGCCGTTGCCGTCTTCACGCTGTTCGGAAAATGAGAAGTAAATCTTGCCGGAGGTTTCGTAGTCGGGTGCTAGCGCCACGTCGAGCAGGCCGCCCTGTCCGCCGGATAGGACTTTCGGCACGCCCTTGATTTCGGGGCCGGCTTCGCCTTCCTCGGAAATGATATGCATTGCGCCTTCCTTGGCGGTGACCAGCATGCGGCCATCGGGAAGGAATTCCATCGACCAGAGATGCGGCAGGTTTTCCGCCACGGTCTCGGTGGCGATTTTGGGCATCTGGGCGGGCTGCGGCGCACGGGTCTGGTTGGCGAAGGCGGGCTTCTGGTCCGGGGCGTTGGCGGCCTTGGTTTCGGCCGGCTTGCCTGCCGTTTGCGCAAGGACCGGGCCTGCAAGAACAGCGGTGGCCAGCATGGTGCCGGTGAGAAGACGGGCGAGGCGCGTCATGGTGAACTCCCTTTCATCGTGATCGTCTCTGGTGCGTGGACGTCTCCTATCTAGGGCGTCATGCCGCCAGAACCGCACACGCAGTGTTCAACATAACTTTATCGGATTTCGGCGCCCGTTCCGGCGCGCTGACAAACAGATTCAATCACTTGCGATGTTGAATCCGCTTGTCGCCGCAAGTGCGTGTTTGTGGCGGCTTATTAGCAATCACAAACCCAGCAAGGTCAGCATGATGAAAGTGGCAAACAGCACGAAATGCGTCATGCCTTCGATGGCGTTTGTTTCCCCGTCATTGAGGTTGATGGCGGCGACGATGAGAGTGATGACAACCATCACCGTCTGCACCGGTGTCATCGCCATGACAAAAGGCTGGCCGGTGTAAAGCGCGATCGCCTCCATCACCGGCACGGTGAGGATGACGGTGGACAGCGAGGCACCCATGGCGATGTTGATGACCGATTGCATGCGGTTGCGAAGGGCAGCGCGCAGGGCCGTGAGGATTTCCGGTGCGGCTGAGATCGACGCGACGATGACGGCCATCAGGGCAGGCGGGGCGGATGTGCTCTCAAGACCTGTGTCGAGGAAGGCGGCCATGAACTCTGCGAGAAAACCGATGACGACGACACCGAAAAGGATGACGCCGATGGAGACGGCGGCGCTGGTCTCTTCTTCCGGGGCGCTGGTCGGTGCCGGTGTGGTGGCCGGCTGTGGCGACAAGGGTTGCGAGCCGCCGACGCTCGCGGCCGCAGTCGCCGGTCGTGCTTTCGTATAGCTGTAGCTGAAGAAATAGCTGTGCGGCCCGACCTGCATTTTCAGGAACAGGGCGTAAAGCGCGATCATCGCAATGATGGTGAAGCCGGAATAATAATGCCAGCGATCGTCGGGCACGAATTCCGGCACGATCATCGAAATGCCCATGGCGGTGAGGATCATCACGCCATAGGTTTTGCCCGAATTGTCGTTATAGGGCTGTTCGCCATGACGCAGGCCGCCGAGCAGCGCGGCGAGGCCCAGAATGCCGTTGATGTCGAGCATGACGGCCGAATAGATCGTGTCGCGCACCAGGGTCGGCGAGGTGCTGCTGCCGAGCATGATCGCAAGGATCATCACCTCGACGGCCACGGCTGACAGCGTCAGGATCATCGTGCCATAGGGATCGCCGACCTTGTGGGCCAGCAGTTCGGCATGGTGGGCAACGCGGGTGGAGGCGAGCACGATCACACCGATCAGCACGGCGGCGGCAATCAGCGACACCGTTTTGCCGGCGCCGATCAGGCTATGTTCCACAAAGATGCAGGCGATGGCGACGATTGCTGCCAGAACGAGCGATTTTTCCTGTTTCGGTAGTGCCGCGATATTCGCCATGATTCCCATCAAAGACATGTGTCAAAGCCTTGGGATCTAATGCCGACATGGCAGCCATCAAGGGCGCATTTTGCGCCTTGGCGGTATTGGTGCCATAGTAACGTCAGACGGGTGGGAACTTCGGGCCTTCTCGACGCTTCTCTCCTGCACGCGAATGCCGGCTGGATTTTTATTGGCTGATGCTGGCTGCGCGCCAAAAGACAGGCCAAAAGCAAGGAGGGAAAGCATGACCAAGGTTGTCTATCAGGTCGTCAGGCATGATGGCGGCTGGGCGTATCGCCTGGATGGAGCCTATTCCGAAGCCTTTCCGACACATGAGGATGCGCTCGCTGCAGCCCGCATCGTGGCGGCCGAACAGCAGGTCGGCGGCGAACCGGAAGAGATCAGCTGGCAGGATTCCAAAGGCGTCTGGCACACCGAATACAGCGATGGCGGCGACCGCCCGGAGGCCGAGGTCGTGGATGATGACGAGGCGCGTCGAGCGTAGGCAGGTTTCTGCAGGTCTTAAGGAAAAAGGGCCCGCCAATGGCGAGCCCCCAATCAGTTCGTAGCGTGCCTTATTCGGCCGCAACGGCTTCCAGCGACGGATAGTCGGTGTAGCCCTTGGCACCGCCACCGTAGAAGGTGGCCACTTCCGGGGCGTTGAGCGGCGCACCGGTCTTCAGGCGCTCGACCAGATCCGGGTTGGCGATGAAGGCGCGACCGAAGGCGACGACATCGGCGTAACCGCTTTCGATGGCGGCCTTGGCGCTTTCGCCGTCATAACCGTTGTTGACCATCCAGGCGCCCTTGCCACCGGCATCACGATAGGCGGCCTTCAGGGCGTGGTAGTCGAACGGCTTGCCACCTTGCGTGAAATCACGCGGGCCACCCGTTGCGCCTTCGATGACATGGATGAAGGCGAGATCGCGCTTGCCGAGTTCCTTGGCGACATAGTCGAACAGGGTCTGCGGATCTTCCTCGGTGATGTTATTGGCAGGCGTGACCGGCGACAGGCGCAGGCCGGTGCGGCCGCCGCCGATTTCGGCAGACACGGCTTCGACGACTTCAATGAGGAAGCGGGCGCGGTTTTCGATCGAGCCACCATAGTCATCGGTGCGCTGGTTGGCGCCGGTCTTCAGGAACTGGTCGATCAGGTAGCCGTTGGCGCCGTGGATTTCGACACCATCAAAGCCGGCGTCGATGGCTGCGCGTGCGCCTTTGCGGAAATCATCGACGATGCCGGCGATCTCGGACAGGTCGAGTGCACGCGGGTCGGAGGTTTCGACGAAGGCGCCGCTGCCATCCGGGTTGACGATATAGGTCTTGCCATTGGCCGGCAGGGCAGACGGCGCAACCGGCGCGCCGCCATTCGGCTGCAGTGAGGTGTGCGAGATGCGGCCGACATGCCACATCTGCGTGACGATCTTGCCGCCGCGCTGGTGCACGGCATCCGTCACCTTCTTCCAGCCCTCGATGGCCTGCGGCAGGTAGAGACCGGGAACGTCGGCGTAACCCTGGCCCTGCTGGGTGACCGGCGTGCCTTCTGTGATGATCAGGCCTGCGGTGGCGCGCTGTTCGTAATAAACGGCGTTGAGATTGTTGGGGATCGCCTGCGGCGAGCGGTTGCGGGTCAGGGGCGCCATGGCGACGCGGTTTTCAAGGGCGATATAGCCGACGGTGATAGGATCGAACAGGCTGGCCATGAGGGCTCCTTTTAGCTGCCTTTGGAATTTCGGGTATCAGAGAGTGTTGCGCAGCTCCTCGATGAAGGCTGCGATACGGTCCTCGTTGCGCTGGTAGAACGACCACTGGCCGACGCGCTTGAGCGTGATCAGGCCTGCCTTTTCCAGCACGGAAAGATGTTGGGAAACGGTAGACTGCGACAGGCCGCAGCACTTTTCGAACTGGCCGGCGCAAATGCCCATTTCGACCGGATGCGCCTGGCTGCAGAAATGATTTTCCGGCTCGCGCATCCATTCGAGGAACTCGACGCGCTTCGGATGGGAGAGAGCCTTGAGGATCTCTGCCTTTTCCGTCGGCTCAATCTGCGTTTTGTTCATATCGGTCATTGCCGATATATAAATCGGTAAAATACGATTTTAAGGGGCGGTGCCGGATTTTTCTGAATCGCGGGCAAAAAAATGGGCCGACGGAAGAACCGCGGCCCGTAGGTATGAAGGTTTCAAAACCTCCAGAGGGGAACAGCCGGCAATGACGACGAGGGGTGTCGCCAACGGGGCCGGCTAAGCAATGAGATGGGGTGTCGGAACCGGGATGGCAAGGGCTGTTTGCCGCTAAAAAACATTTTTGTTGAGGCGGCAGAAAATCTGTTCCGCTGCCCTTCACCACTTGGATCCAGGCAAAAAAAGAGGGCCACCGGATTGCTCCAGGGCCCTTTAGGTATGAAGGTCAAAAAACCTCCAGAGGGGAACAGCTGATGCGGTGGAACTGGGAGGAAAGCCACCGTGTGCATCAACTGAGTGCGATATGGGCGTTTTTTGTGCAGGTCACAACGCTTTATTGTGCAATCCAGCTATGCCTTGAGTGCAAGGCTTCCGTCGCGTGGCTGTCATATTTGCAAAGGTTGCGCAAAACGCGACGGATGGAGCATGAAAATGCTCCATCTCGTGTCATCCGGGTCAGAAGTTCCAGTTGCGCGCCTTGGCGACGATGAAGTCACGGAAAACTTTGAGCTTTGCCGCGTTCTTGATTTCATCGGGATAGCAGAAATAGGTGTCGAAAGAGGGGATGTCGGCATTTATGGCCAGCTGGATCAGGCCCGGATCGCGGCCGACGATATAATCCGGCAGCACGGCAATACCGATTCCCAACAGGCAGGCGCGCTTGATCGACGTCTGGCTGTTGATCTGCAGGTGAGGGGTGCGCGGGTTGTCCGACGATCGACCGGCGTCTTCCAGCCAGTTCACGTCCAGCAGATAGTTGGGGGCCGGCTGGCCAAAGCTGATGATTCTGTGGTTGTCGAGATCCTCGACCGTCTGCGGCTCGCCGAACCGGTTGATGTAGGAGGGCGCCGCATAGACGTGCATGTGCACGGTAAACAGCTTGCGCTGAATGAGGTCGGACTGCTGCGGCTGGCGAAGGCGGATGGCGCAATCGGCGTGACGCATGTTGACGTCGACTTCCTCGTTGTCGAGGATCAGCTGGATCGACATTTCCGGATAGAGCTGCAGGAATTCCTGCACCTTGTCGGTGAGCCAGCCCTGGCCAAGGCCGACCGTGGTGGTGACGCGCAGCTTGCCGGACGGTTTGTCGGTCGTCTCCGTCAGCTGCATCTTCACCGTTTCGAGCTTCAGAAGCACGTCATGGGCAGTGCGGTACAGCAACTCGCCCTGTTCGGTGAGGATGAGGCCACGGGCATGGCGGTGAAACAGTTTTACGCCGACATCCTGCTCGAGCGCGCTGACCTGACGGCTGATCGCCGACTGGGACAGATGCAGCTTGTCTGCCGCATGGGTGAAGGACCCAGCCTCCGCCGCAGCGTGAAAGATGCGCAGTTTGTCCCAATCGAGAGGCACCACCATGCCTTAGTCCTCTTCGTTGTTATTCGGCAGCTTCTGCGACCGGCAGGATGCCGGCGATAAAGCGTTCTGCTTCAAGGGCTGCCATGCAGCCCATGCCAGCAGCGGTAATTGCCTGACGGAATGTGTCGTCGGTAACATCGCCGGCAGCAAAGATGCCGGGCACATTGGTCGCGGTCGAATCCGGAGCCGTCCACAGATAACCGTTGGATTTAAGTTTCAGCTTGTCCTTGAACAGTTCGACAGCCGGTGCATGGCCGATTGCTACGAACACGCCATCGATCGTGCTGTCGCTGACGACACCTGTGCGGGTGTCGCGCAGGCGCACGCCGGAAACCGACGGCGGCATCGGCGGCTTTGCCGGTGTGCCAGTAATTTCGGCGATCTCGGTGTTCCAAAGGATCTTGACGTTCTCGCGCTGGAACAGGCGTTCCTGCAGAATCTTTTCCGAACGGAAGCTGTCGCGGCGATGCACGACGGTGACCGTCCTGGCGATGTTGGAGAGATAGAGCGCTTCCTCGACGGCGGAATTTCCGCCGCCAACGACGATAACGTCCTTGTTGCGATAGAAGAAGCCGTCGCAGGTGGCGCAGGCAGAAACGCCAAACCCCTGAAACACCTGTTCGCTCTCGATGCCGAGCCATTTGGCCTTGGCGCCGGTGGCGATGATCAGCGTGTCCGCGGTCCAGACCTGTCCGCTATCCGTCCTGACGGTGAAGGGGCGGCTGCTGGTGTCGACTTCGGTCACGAGGTCATTGACGATCTCGGCGCCGACATGTTTTGCCTGACCCAGCATCTGTTCCATCAGCCAAGGGCCCTGGATCGGATCGGCAAAACCCGGATAGTTTTCGACATCGGTGGTGATCATCAGCTGGCCGCCCTGTTCCATGCCAGCGATCAGGACCGGTTTCAGCATTGCGCGCGCCGCATAGATGGCGGCGGTGTAACCGGCCGGGCCGGAGCCGATGATGAGAACCTGAGTGTGACGGGCAGACATGGGACGATCCTTATTCAGTGCCGCGGCGGAAAGCCTGTGATGATTGGAAACCGCATACCTATATGGGTATCAAACCGCATTCCACCGCCGGCGAACGTTCATTTATGATTGTTCCATGCGGATATTCAAGGGCAGCCATGCGTTTCCAACAGGTCTTGAGCCTTCTGTGCAACAATCCGTCGCGATGACGGAACTTTGTTGCGGAATCTGCCGATTTCGATAGAGGATGCTTGCGTGAAACCGACAGAAAGGCCGTGCCGTGATCCGCGTAGAACTCGACAGTATCGATCTGAAAATTCTGCGGGAACTGCAGGCGGACGGCCGTATGACCAATGTCGAACTGGCGGAGCGAGTCGGCATATCGGCGCCGCCCTGTCTTCGGCGTGTGCGCAAGCTTGAAGAAAGCGGCATTATCGAGGGCTATCATGCGATGCTGAGCGGCCCGAAACTCGGCTTCGACCTTGTCGCCTTCTGCGTGGTTGGCTTGAAGCACCAGTCCGAAGCCAACCTCAAAGCCTTCGCCGCCGCGACCGAAAAATGGCCGATGGTGCGTCAGGCCTGGATGGTGTCGGGCGACAGCGATTTTCTACTGCACTGTGTGTCGGAAAACCTGACGCGCTTTCAGGACTTTGTCATCGAGGTGCTGACAGCCAACGAACATGTCGACACGGTGAGGACCATGCTGACGATCCGGCAGGTGAAGAAGACGGGGCTGGTGGAGGTGTGAGGGGCGCGCAGGCAAAGCGCTTCCGCTTTGTTATGCGCTCTCGACCAGATCCATGATTTCCTGTTCGGAATAATCTTTTCGGTTTCGCACCTGCCAATGCACGAATGCCGTGTCGCCCGGTGCCGCTTTAACGAGACGGTTCTCGTCCAGTGCCGCAGCCTTTACAATATGGTTCCAACGCTGTTCCAGTATGGTGAACTGCATCCCCTGTCTGAAGCACGCCATGCCAAGGTAGTTCTGGTCCAGGCGATAGAAGCGCGGCAGAAATGCCAGACGCATTGCGGCAGAATAGGCCGTGATATTGGGAAAGTTCCGGCGCGCTGCGACAAGCCCCTCGCGGCTGTAGACAATGACGCCGGAATTGAAGGCGCGTGTCTTTCCGTCTGGCAGGCGTGGAGGGCTGGCCCTGAAAACGCCACCGCAAACCATCGCCCAACGATTGTCATTCCGATCGTTCAGCCAGCGGGGACGATCCTCGCGAATTTCGGCTGCCAGTTCCTCGACCATGCCGATATGATCGACGTCGCAGGTCAGGATATCGGCAGGCGCCGCCTGCTTCGGATAAACATCCGCGTCGATGTAGATGACCCTGTCATATGCCAGAAAGCTGTCGTCATAGATCGGGCGGAGCGCATGATAATATTCAGAATATTTGCCTTTGAAAAAGTCAGGATTTTCATCGAAGCGATAGTCTGCGCCATGGCGCTGCGCATAGGCTTTGAATAGTCGTGCGCTTAAGCCGGCATAGGCCGGAACCGGCCCTTTCCAGAATTGGTAGATAAGAGTTTTCATTCAAAGCTCCGAGAAATCACTTCCGCCGTTCCGGTGTCATCGGTGTCTGTCGGATTGCCTTGTAAAATCGACGCGAACATTCACCTGACAGGAAAACGGATTAAGCCTGCTTCCCGATACGGCCCTGTTGAATTGGCCCCAAAATCGGCGGGCCTCACGCGCAACTTTCTGGCCAAGCGTCTTGCGTTTGCGGTTGACCTCCCAAGCCCGTGTAATGTCGCTGGACAATGCCTCTGCCGTTTCCCCTATGAACTGGTCTTGTATGCAGAGTGCAGGCATCATTTGATAGATCGACATGCGGCTGAACAGAGAAGACGCGGGATCGAACAGAATCTGGTCGATGGCCATATGCACGCTACCCATTTCGTTCAGCAACCTGCTTGCGCTATTCGGCGTCAAAATATAGCCGGCCATGCCAAAATGTTGGCCGAGCAGTTTTGCCAGGCTGTGCCCGTGCTCCAGCGGAACGCGTGTTTTCGAGACCGCTGTCTTCCATTTCCTCACCGTCTCGATCTTTACGATTTCGGCGTCGGCCGGAACCCAGTCGCCCGACTTGAGAAATGTCGAAGCTTCTGCCGAAAAATGAATGTCGTCTTCCAGAATAACCGCGTGACCGCTTGGCATCGCCGCGATCTTTTCCCAGGCGTGCCGGTGGCTGAGCATGCAGCCGACCTCGCTTGGAGACAGACAGAGGCTGCCATCCGGCTTTCTTTGCGACCAGCGAGCAACGTCTTCGTCACTCAGCTTCTTGCCATCGACGGCGTCAAGCCGCTCGAATTCCAGCCCTTGCGCACCAAGAAGTCTCTCCATGCGCTCCAGGCGTTCGGGATTACGCGCCAGATTGATGACGAAAATCTTCATGACCCGCTACCTTTCCTCTCGTCGCTCGTATAGATGCTGCCGAAACTCAGTCGTCTTCCGCGCCTGAGACATTGTTGTCGACGGATACGAGACATGACCGGCCTTCTGCCTATATCGGGCTTCATCATCTGCCTCAATGAAGAGAACTATCTAGGGCGCTGTATCGAAAGTCTCAAAGGTTTTGCCGAGATTGTCATCGTCGATTCTGGCTCAACCGACAAGACCTCAGAACTCGTTCAATCCTACATCGACAAGGGCTGGCCGATCCGGTTCATGTATGAGCCATGGCGCGGTTATGCGGGCCAGAAGCAGTTTGCGCTTGAGCAGTGCAGCCAGCCATGGTGCTTCAATATCGATGCGGACGAACGGCTGGACGATCAGTTTCTTGGGCTGCTGCCCAAACTGGTGGAAGCGCCCGCGGATGTGGTCGGATGGCGGATTGCGCGCCGTCCCTATCTGATCGGTTATGGTTACACGCCCGAAAACGTGCGTGAACGCCAGAACCTGCGCATGATCCGCAGCGGCAAGGGGCAATACGACCTCAGCCAGAAGGTTCACGAGGGGATCACGCCTGAAGGGCGGGTGAAGGACACGCCAACCGGCAGCCTTCTGCATTTCAGGCCGCTTCTTCTCGACGAGCAGATTCTCAAGGAAAACAAGTACTCCACCCTGAAAGCCGATCAAAAGTTGGCTGAAGGCAAGAAGTCGAAGCTGAAGAAATTACTATTTTCGCCAACCGTCTATTTTCTTCGGCTGTATTTCTTCAACGGTTTGTGGCGCTGTGGTGTGCCGGGCCTCATTCAGGCGATGACGGGGGCGTCCTATTCGTTCCTGACGCAGGCCAAGATCTACCAGCGCAATGCACTGAAAAAACATCCGATCGAGGATCGTATCGAGCGGTAAGCCGTTTATGAAGCGGTGGCCGCATAGATGCGGCCCAGAGTTTCCGCTTCGCCCTCGATATTGAAATTCTGCCCGGCGTGAGCGAGCGCGCGCTTTGCGGCAGCAAGACGTCGCGGTTCATCGTCCATGAAACGGGCTGTGGCCGATACCATGGCATCGAGATCATCACGGGCGATGATTTCGCCCGTTTCATGTTCTCCTGTCACCACCAGTTCCGGGAATGCACCGACATCTGTCGCCACCACTGGCACAGCCGTCGCCATGGCTTCGAGCGGGGTGAGGCCAAAACCTTCCCAGCGCTGCGGTGCGACGAAAAGATCGAGTGCGCGATACCAATCGTTGATATTGGTGTGCTCGCCGACGAACAGGATGCGATCGACGAGGCCGGCAGCAGCTACCCGCGCTTTCAGCTCGTTTTCGAATGCAACGTGTTGTGCCGTGGCGCGACCGGCGATGATCGCGACCCAGTCAGGGCGCGATGGCAATAGCCGGATCATGGCGTCGACGAAAAGGTCGGTGCCTTTCTGATGGCGCACGCGACCGAAGCAGCCGACGATCTTTTTCGTATCATCCAGCCCGCAAGCGCGCTTCGCCGCGGTTTTTTCCTCAGGCGGGGAAAAACGCTGGGTGTCGATGCCGTGCAGCACGACCGTGTTCGGCACTTCCAGATAGGCGGAGGTTTTGGCGCTGGTTGCGATGACCGCATCCATTTTCGACACCAGCCACCTGGTCCAGCTGGAATGTTTTCGCTGCGAGGCGGAGGTGAAGACGATGCGGATTTTCATCCGCAGCACATCGCGCATGAAGATCGCCGGCAGCATCTCGATGTTGCGGCGGGCATGCCAGACGCGCACCGGCCATGCGGCGGGCGCCGACCAGAGATGCACAAGATCACGAAAACGGATGAAGGGCAGGGTGCCTGGCAGGCCGGGGCCGAGCGAGGCTATGTGCTGGCCCTGCCGGCTCTGAACCGGCAGGAGCTGGATGATGGTCGACGTCACGCCGGAAAGGCGCCGCTTGAAGTTCGGCGCGATCACCTGAACCTTGCGAATGTCTGCAAGCGGCACGTCTGTCTCCGGCGGGATATTCGGGGCTGATCAGCCCCAGGTAACGGCGAGGATTTCGTAGGCTTTCGAACCGCCCGGCGCGACGACTTCGATGGAATCGCCGGCTTCCTTGCCGATCAGCGCACGTGCGATCGGCGACGAAATCGAGATCCGGCCCTGCTTCACGTCGGCTTCCTGGTCGCCAACGATCTGGTAGATCTTCTCTTCCTCGGTGTCCTCATCGACCAGCTTGACGGTGGCGCCAAACTTGATCGTCGAACCCGACATTTTCGACAGGTCGATGATCTCGGCGCGAGCCGTCAGATCTTCAAGCTCGGATACCCGGCCTTCATTGTGGCTCTGGGCTTCCTTGGCAGCATGATATTCGGCGTTTTCGGACAAGTCACCATGGGCGCGTGCTTCAGCGATCGCCTCGATGATGCGCGGACGCTCTTCCTGCTGACGCCAGCGAAGCTCTTCCTGAAGCTTCGTGAAACCGCCTGGCGTCATCGGTACCTTTTCAACCATTTCCTAAGTCCTCGACCCCGTGCCCGGCATGTCCGGACACAAAAAGAAACAGGTCCCGGAGCATAAACTCCGGAACCGTCCGAAAATCACTATTTGCGCCAGTATAACAGAATTCTGACAGCAAATTCCAATAAAAACAGAGATAGTGCAGGTGCGGGCGATTTCACAGGGGGGGAATTGGTTTTGCAAGGTTTCTTGACATTACGGCGCAGAACATATAGTGAACGCGCTAATGAAGAAGTCGCTCAAAGAACGCCTCGCCATCCTTTCCGATGCCGCCAAATATGATGCGTCCTGCGCATCGAGCGGTACGGTGAAACGAGATTCGTCAGCCTCCGGCGGATTGGGTTCGACGGAAGGTTCCGGCATCTGCCATGCCTATGCGCCGGACGGGCGATGCATTTCGCTTCTCAAGATTCTGATGACGAATTTCTGCATCTATGACTGCGCCTATTGCATCAATCGCTCCTCCAGCAACGTCGAGCGGGCGCGGTTTTCGGTGGAGGAGGTGATCTGGCTGACGCTGGAATTTTATCGGCGCAATTATATCGAGGGGCTGTTTCTGTCCTCGGGCATCATTCGGTCCTCCGATCATACGATGGAAGAAATGGTGCGCATTGCCCGCGAGCTTCGCACCACCCATAATTTTCGCGGCTATATCCATCTGAAATCCATTCCCGAAGCGTCAGCCGCGCTGATCGAGGAAGCAGGGCTTTACGCCGACCGTTTGTCGATCAATATCGAGCTGCCGACGGATGCGGGCATCGGCAAATTCGCGCCGGAAAAACGGCCCGACAATATCCGTAGTTCGATGGGCAATCTGCGCCTGAAAATCGAAGAGATGGCGGAGCCGACCCTGCAGACCAAACGTCGCCGGAAATTTGCGCCGGCGGGGCAGAGCACGCAGATGATCGTGGGGGCCGATGCCGCCGATGACGCGACCATTCTTGGCACCAGCGCGCGGCTTTACGGCAGCTACGGTCTGAAGCGCGTTTATTATTCGGCGTTCAGCCCGATCCCCGATTCATCCAAGAACCTGCCGCTGATAAAGCCTCCGCTGATGCGCGAGCACCGGCTTTATCAGGCCGACTGGCTTTATCGCTTTTATGGTTTCGATATCGGTGAGATCACTTCATCGCGTGCCGACGGCATGCTCGATCTCGACCTTGATCCCAAACTCGCCTGGGCGCTTGGACACCGCGATCGGTTTCCCGTTGACGTGAACCGTGCTGACAAGGAGGCGCTTTTGCGGGTGCCCGGTTTCGGCACGAAGACTGTGAAATCCATTCTGTCTGCCCGTCGTTTTCGCCGGCTGCGGCTGGAGGATGTCGGTCGCCTCGGTGTATCGCTCAAGAAGGTGCAGACCTTCATCACGGCCGAGGGGTGGACGCCGCACCGGCTGGTGGATCGCGCCGATCTGCGATCGATGTTCATGCCGAAGCCCGAGCAGCTGCAACTGTTATGACGCAGACATGTTTCCTTGAAGGGCGCGGGGACGTCGGGGAGTGGCGGGATGCTGCGCGACGTTTTCTGCTAGCGGGCGTGAAGCCGGGGGAAATAGATTGGCGCTTGTGTGACGAGGAGCAGGGGCTGTTCGGTGCACGCGGTGTGGATGCCGGCGATTCTCCGCGTGGGCATGGTGAAAACGAGCAGGTGGCACGCCCGATCAGTGTTCCGCCTGCTTTCCTGCACCTTGCCGAAGCTGTTGTCTGCCATGCCGACCCTGGACGTTTTGCGCTTCTTTACCGCCTTCTCTTTCGGCTGAGGGAGGAACGGCATCTGCTGGAGGTGAAATCCGACGCGGATGTCGTGGCGGCACACCGCATGCACAAGTCGGTCGGGCGCGACTATCACAAGATGACTGCCTTCGTCCGTTTCAAGGAAATGCCGTTGCCGCAAGGTGTTGCCGGCAGGCGGCGGTTTATTGCGTGGTTCGAGCCAGATCATTTTATCGTCGCTCGTGTGGCGCCATTTTTCCAGCGCCGTTTCAACGACATGGACTGGATCATCGCAACACCACGCGGTTCGGCCTCGTGGGACGGCGAGACATTGCGCACGACGACGGAGCCGGCTGACAAGCCTGATATCCGCGATGAGACCGACGAACTCTGGCGCACCTATTACGCTTCCATCTTCAATCCGGCGCGGCTGAAGGTGAAGATGATGATGACGGAGATGCCGAAGAAATACTGGAAAAACCTTCCCGAAGCGGATCTCATCCCCGGCCTTATCGCCGGCGCGGAAGCCAGGGTGCTGGATATGGGGCGACGGCAGGCAAGCGAGCCGCTGCCGTTTCACCACCGTCTTCAGGAGGCCGCCGCTCATTTGCCGCCGGACGCGCCTGCCGCCGAAGTCGGCACGATCGAAGCGTTGCGACAGGAGGCTCGTCATTGCAGCCGTTGTGACCTGCATTGTCGTGCCACGCAGACGGTTTTTGGCGAGGGTGCGGTTGATGCCCGTATCATGATCGTTGGCGAACAGCCGGGCGATCAGGAGGATCTTGCCGGACGTCCGTTTGTGGGGCCTGCCGGCAGGGTGTTCGACGAGGCGCTGATGCTCGCCGGTATCGATCGCCAGCGGCTCTATGTCACCAATGCCGTCAAACATTTTAAATATGAGCCGCGTGGAAAACGCCGTATCCATCAGCGTCCCAATATGGGCGAGGTCCAGCAATGCCGCTGGTGGCTGACGCGGGAGATCGATCTGGTGAAGCCGAAGCTGATTGTCGCCATGGGGGCTACGGCATTGTTTTCACTGACTGACGCCAAGGATCGGCTGGAGGATGTTCGCGGACGCCCGATCGTGATGGATAACGAGCGGACGTTATTTGTGACTGTGCATCCGTCCTATCTGCTGCGCATTCCGGATGAAGGCAGGCGGGCTGAGGAGTTGGCACGGTTCAGGGAGGAGATACGCCAGCTCGGCCGATGGGCTGTCTGATGCACGATCTCCGTCAGTATTCATCGAGACATGCGCAATATTTGTTGTAAAAATACCAATACTAAATCATGTTTTGAATGAAGAAGAGTGGGGGACGATATGACTGATACATACATCATGTGTGCCCGCCGGCGTGTGGGAAACGAATTCACGGCAGAACCCGGACCAATTCGATATCTCAAGGTACCGGGCGCTGATGTCGCCTATGACGCAAGTCATATCGTTGGAAGCCCGAAAGAATGGGCTGCAGAAGTTCAGGGCCTTGCCGACGGCGATGAGAACCCGAACTCCATTGGCCCGGTGGGCGATGTTCTGGTCTTTGTTCATGGCTATAACAATGCAATGGCAGACGTGTTGCGCCGTACACGGCAACTGACTTTGGATTTACGGGCGGAGGGCTGGCGTGGTCAGATCGTTGCCTTCGATTGGCCAAGCGCCAACCAGACCCTGAACTATCTTGAGGATCGCCGGGATGGAGCACAGGTCGCTATCGATCTGGTGACCAAGGCAATCCGCCTGTTGAGCGAAGGGCAGAAAAAAGGCTGTTTGACCAATGTCCATCTGCTGGCCCACTCGGCAGGCGCCTATGTGACGATGGAAGCGTTCGTGCAGGCGGAAAAGGACGGCCCCTTGCGCAATAGCCCCTGGCGTGTCGGTCAGGTTGCCTTCATCGCCGGGGATGTTTCGGCTGCAAGCCTTTCCAGCAGCAGTGACTGGTGCAGGCCCATGTTTGATCGCATCATGCGACTGACCAACTATTCCAATCCCTTCGATGCAGCATTGGCCGTCTCCAATGCAAAACGTCTGGGGGTTGCTCCGCGTGCCGGCCGTGTGGGGTTGCCGGACGACGCGCCTCGCAAGGCGGTTGATGTCGATTGTGGGCCGTATTTCGAGAAACTTCCCCCCGATCCTGCCTTCGGAGGGGTCTCATGGACCCATTCCTGGTATATCGGTAACCGGGTGTTCGCACGCGATCTGGCTATGACTTTGGAAGGCGCGATCGACCGTCAGTCACTGCCGACGCGTATCAAGCAGGATGGCAAGCTGGTGCTTGTCGATCGGCCGAGGCCTGCCTTCCAGGATCAATGGGGTATCAAGGAAACCGCGAAATTCATGGAAGCGCGGATCGTCTGAGACGGGATACCGTATAAGCGGAAAAGAAAAAACGCGCCGTGCCCATATGGGTGCACGGCGCGTCGCATGATTTGATCTCAGACAGCTCAGAAATAGCTCTGCAGCGGGCGTACTTCGAGATTGCCGGCCTTGAGGGCCTTGATGGCCATGGCGGCGGCTTCGGCGCCGGCCATCGTCGTGTAGTAAGGCACCTTCTGCATCAGCGTGGCGCGGCGCAGCGACTTCGAATCCGAGATCGCCTTGTTCGAGTCCGTCGTGTTGATGACCAGCTGGACCTGACGGTTGCGGATGGCATCCTCGATATGCGGACGGCCTTCCAAAACCTTGTTGATCTTGGTGGCTTCGATGCCGTGTTCGGCAAGGAAACGGGCGGTGCCGCCGGTGGCGATAACCTTGAAGCCGATCTCGACCAGAAGGCGGATCGCCGGCAGGACGCGTTCCTTGTCGCTGTCGCGGACAGATACAAAGACCGAGCCGTCACGCGGCAGTTCGACGCTGGCGCCGAGCTGGCTCTTGGCAAAGGCGAGCGCAAAATCGGTGTCGAGGCCGATGACTTCACCGGTCGAGCGCATTTCCGGGCCAAGCAGGGTGTCGACGCCGGGGAAGCGGGCGAACGGGAATACGGCTTCCTTGACGGCGATGTGCTTCAGGTTGCGCGGATCCGGTTTGGAGCCATAGGCGGCAAACGTTGCGTCCAGCTTTTCGCCGGCCATGGCGCGGGCAGCGATCTTGGCGATCGGTGCGCCGATCGTCTTTGCGACGAAAGGAACGGTACGCGAAGCGCGCGGGTTGACTTCCAGCACGTAGACGGTGCCGTCCTTGATGGCGAACTGCACGTTCATCAGGCCGACGACGTTGAGGGCTTTGGCCATCGATTTGGCCTGACGCTCCAGTTCGTCGATCATCTCGTTCGAAAGCGTGCGCGGCGGCAGCGAGCAGGCACTGTCGCCGGAGTGAATGCCGGCTTCCTCGATATGTTCCATGATGCCGGCGACATAAACGTCGGTGCC
This sequence comes from Neorhizobium sp. BT27B, assembly GCF_050455485.1. Taxonomy (NCBI): domain Bacteria; kingdom Pseudomonadati; phylum Pseudomonadota; class Alphaproteobacteria; order Hyphomicrobiales; family Rhizobiaceae; genus Neorhizobium; species Neorhizobium sp. BT27B. Next base: position 238,999 of record NZ_JBCIYT010000003.1, read on the forward strand.
GTCGCAGAGGCAGTCGACGTCGACTTCGATCGCGTTGGACAGGTAGCTGTCGAACAGGAGCGGGTTCTTGCCGAGCAGGGTGTTGATCTGGCCGGTCTTGTCGTTCGGGTAACGCTGCTTGATGTCTTCCGGAACCAGTTCCGGAACGGTGTCGAGCAGATAGGTCTGCAACTGGCCTTCCGAATGCAGGATCTGCATGGCACGGCCGCCGAGAACGTAGGACGGGCGAACGACCAGCGGGAAGCCGATTTCGGAGGCGACGAGGCGTGCCTGTTCGACCGAGTAGGCGATGCCGTTGTTCGGCTGCGTCAGGTCGAGCTTCATAAGAAGCTTCTGGAAGCGGTCGCGGTCTTCGGCAAGGTCGATCATGTCGGGCGCTGTGCCAAGGATCGGGATGCCGTTCTTCTCCAAGGCTTCGGCAAGCTTCAGCGGCGTCTGGCCGCCGAACTGCACGATGACGCCGACGACTTCGCCCTTTTCCTGTTCCGCGCGGAGAATTTCGATGACGTCTTCAGCCGTCAGCGGCTCAAAATAGAGGCGGTCGGAGGTGTCGTAGTCGGTGGAAACCGTTTCCGGGTTGCAGTTGATCATGATCGCTTCATAGCCGGCATCCTTCAGTGCGAAGGCGGCGTGGCAGCAGCAATAATCGAACTCGATGCCCTGACCGATACGGTTCGGGCCGCCGCCGAGAATGACGACCTTCTTGCGATCGGAGATTTCCGCTTCCGAGCGCAGCGCGCCAACGAAAGGCGTCTCATAGGTCGAGTACATGTATGCGGTCGGCGAGGCGAATTCCGCAGCGCAGGTATCGATGCGCTTGAAGACGGGGCGCACGTTGAGTGCGTTGCGCAGTTCGGCAACTTCCTTCGGGCGCTTTTTCGACAGGCTGGCAAGGCGTGCGTCGGAGAAGCCCATGGACTTCAGCTTGCGCAGGTTTTCGGCATCGGTCGGCAGGCCGTGCTCGCGAACACGCTCTTCCATGTCGATGATCGCCTTGAACTGGGCGATGAACCATGGATCGATCTTGCAGGCTTCGTGGACTTCCTCTTCGGTGAGGCCGAAACGCAGCGCCTGGGCAACCTGGCGCAGGCGGTCCGGCGTCGGCGTGCCGATGGCGGCGCGGATGGCGTTCTTGGAGCCTTCGCCCTCTTCCATGCCGGGGATTTCGATCTCGTCGAGACCGGTCAGGCCGGTTTCGAGACCGCGCAGCGCCTTCTGCAGCGATTCGGCGAAGGTGCGGCCGATCGCCATGACTTCACCGACCGACTTCATGGCGGTGGTCAGGACCGGTGAGGCGCCCGGGAATTTTTCAAAGGCGAAACGCGGGATCTTGGTGACGACATAGTCGATCGACGGTTCGAACGAGGCCGGCGTCGCGCCGCCGGTGATGTCGTTGTCGAGTTCGTCGAGTGTGTAACCGACGGCAAGCTTGGCGGCGACCTTGGCGATCGGGAAGCCGGTGGCCTTCGACGCCAGAGCCGAGGAGCGCGAGACGCGCGGGTTCATTTCGATGACGACGAGGCGGCCGTCCTTCGGGTTGACGGCGAACTGAACGTTCGAGCCGCCGGTCTCAACGCCGATTTCGCGCAGGACCGCGATCGAGGCGTTGCGCATCATCTGGTATTCTTTGTCGGTCAGCGTCAGGGCAGGGGCAACCGTGATTGAGTCGCCGGTGTGGACGCCCATCGGGTCGATGTTTTCGATCGAGCAGATGATGATGCAGTTGTCCGCGGTGTCGCGGACCACTTCCATCTCGTATTCCTTCCAGCCGAGCACCGATTCTTCGATCAGCACTTCGGTGGTCGGCGAGGCATCGAGGCCGCCGCCGATGATTTCAAAAAACTCCGAGCGGTTATAGGCGATGCCGCCGCCGGTGCCGCCCATGGTGAAGGACGGGCGGATGATGGCGGGCAGGCCGACAACGTCGATCGCCTGTGCGGCAATCGCCATGGCGTGGCTGATGTAACGCTGCTTGCGGTCGGTCTCGCCGAGGTTCCAGGTGTTTTCCAGCGCGTCGAGCGCCTTGTCGAGGTCGGCGCCCGAAAGCGTTTCCTTGAGCTTGTTGCGCTCGGCTTCGTGCGTCTTGCGATCGGCATCCTTGATGTCGGTGGCGTTGGCCAGCATCGACTTCGGGGTTTCGAGGCCGATGCGCGACATGGCTTCGCGGAACAGCGCGCGGTCTTCGGCCATGTCGATCGCAGCGGGCTTGGCGCCGATCATCTCGACATTGTAGCGGTCGAGCACGCCCATGCGCTTCAGCGATAGCGCGGTGTTGAGGGCGGTCTGGCCGCCCATGGTCGGCAGAAGTGCGTCCGGGCGTTCCTTGGCGATGATTTTTGCGACGACTTCAGGCGTGATCGGCTCGACGTAGGTGGCGTCGGCAAGGCCTGGATCTGTCATGATCGTTGCCGGATTGGAGTTGACCAGAATGACCCGGTAACCCTCTTCGCGCAGCGCCTTGCAAGCCTGGGTGCCGGAATAGTCGAACTCGCATGCCTGGCCGATGACGATCGGACCCGCGCCGATGATGAGGATCGATTTGATATCTTGGCGCTTTGGCATGGTCTCTATCCGCTTTTTTCTGCGCAAAAAGCCGGCTCGGGGCATGAATAGCTCCGGTCGGGTGGCGTGCGCATGATTTTTCTGGCTAGACGCGGCTTATAGGCAAAAGCGGCGGGTATGAGAACCCCATAAATGGGCATATCGACAGGAAATGTATGGCGCGTCACGGGATGGCGGTGATGCAGCCGGATTTTCACATCGCTAAGCAGCTTTGGCCTCACAGCTTGCAAAGTGCACTGCTCTCGTCATGCGACTGCTGACAAAAAAACAGCGAACCGTACCGATCGACGTGCGGCTGGCATGGACAAAATTGATCTCAATCCATTAATTGCTAAATCAACGATAATGAATGCAACGGCCATCCAAGACGACGACCGCTTGCGCGGAGGAAACAGAATGGCCGATGCGACTTCAAAGCCTGTGGCGGCAATCGCTGCCGAGGCGACCGTGCTGCCGATCATTTTTGCCGTCAGCTTCAGTCATATGCTGAACGACATCATGCAATCGATGATCGCCGCCATCTACCCGATGCTGAAGACGGATTATCAGCTGGATTTCTGGCAGATCGGTATTCTCACGCTCGCCTTCCAGTGCACCGCGTCGCTCCTGCAGCCGCTCGTCGGCATCGTTACAGACAAGAAACCCTATCCCTATTCGCTGCCGGTCGGCATGGCTTCGACCCTGCTGGGTCTTGTTCTGCTGGCCACCGCGCATGATTACAACATGCTGGTTCTGGCAGCGTCGCTGGTCGGGATCGGTTCTGCCATCTTCCATCCGGAATCCTCGCGCGTGGCGCGACTTGCCTCGGGCGGCCGATATGGTTTTGCGCAATCGGTGTTTCAGGTTGGCGGCAATCTCGGCACAGCGATCGGTCCATTGCTTGCCGCCTTCATCATCGTGCCGCGCGGGCAGGGCAGCGTCGCCTGGTTCTGCATCGCGGCGATCATCGGCATCATTGTGCTGAGCCGCGTCGCGTCCTGGTACAAGGCTCATATGGCCGCCAATGCCGGCAAGAAGAAAGTCGTGCATGCGCATTCGCTGCCACGCAACACGGTGGTCGTCGCGCTCGTCATTCTGGCGCTTTTGACGTTTTCCAAAAACATCTACATGGCCAGCATCGGCAGCTATTACACGTTCTTCGTCATCGAGCGTTTCGGTGTGACGGTGCAGCAGTCGCAGCTGATGCTGTTCGTGTTTCTCGGTGCCAGTGCGCTGGGGACGGTGGTCGGCGGGCCGATCGGTGACAAGTTCGGCTCCAAGGTGGTGATCTGGTTCTCCATCCTCGGCGTGCTGCCGTTCACGCTTGCCATGCCGTTCGCCAATCTGCCGCTGACGATCTTTTTGTCGGCGATGGTCGGCTTCATCATGGCCTCGTCCTTCCCGGCCATCATCGTCATGGCGCAGGAACTGGTGCCGGGACGTGTCGGCATGATCGCCGGTGTGTTTTTCGGTTTTGCTTTCGGCATGGGCGGTATTGCTGCGGCGGTGCTTGGCCTTCTGGCCGACGCCCATGGTATTGCCTTTGTTTATGCCATCTGCGCCTTCTTGCCGGCGCTTGGCCTGCTGACGATTTTCCTGCCCGGCAAGGCCTCGCTTCGGGTAGCCTGAGGCATTTGTCGGCATCTCATGCGGTAAAATGACGGAAGCCCACCTGTCGGCGGGCTTCCGGTATCGTTGAGATTCTATTGTTTGCGTTAGGCAGCGCGGCGATGCGTCGGTCGATGCGAGGCGGCGACCGCTTCGTCTGCAAAGTTGAATTTTGCGATCATCTGCGACAGTTCCTGTGCCTCGTTGACAAGGCCGTGGCTTGCTGCCGTCGTTTCTTCCACCATCGCGGCGTTCTGCTGGGTCATCTGGTCCATCTGGTTGATGGCGGTGTTGATCTGCTGCAGGCCGGTAGACTGTTCCTGGGTGGAATAGGCGATGTCGCTGACGACGGTGTTGATGTCGTTGATCTGGGTGGAGATGTTGCGCAGCACTTCACCGGTCTGGTCGACGAGCGAGACGCCCTCCGTCACCTGCCTTGAAGACGTGTCGATCAGTGTCTTGATCTCCTTCGCCGCGTTGGCGGAGCGCTGTGCCAGTTCCCGCACTTCCTGGGCGACGACGGCAAAACCACGTCCGGCTTCGCCGGCGCGGGCAGCCTCGACGCCGGCATTGAGGGCCAGCAGGTTGGTCTGGAAGGCGATTTCGTCAATGACGCCGATGATCTTGCCGACCTGCTGCGAGGACTGCTCGATCTGAGACATTGCATTGACGGTGCTTTCGACGACCGATGCGGATTTTTCCGCAACCTGACGCGCCGAAAGGGTCAGCGATGCGGCCTGTTTCGAGCCCGATGCCGTCTTGCTGACGGTCGAGGTGATCTGGTCGATCGCGGAAGCGGTTTCCTCGAGTGCTGCGGCCTGACGTTCGGTGCGCGAGGCGAGATCGTCGGAGGCGTGGCTGATTTCGGATGCGGTGTTCTGCATGTTCTGCGTGGCGTGAGCGACCGAAGCGACCATGGTCTGCACCGTACGGACGGCACGGTTGTAATCGTCTTTCAACAGGCGGGTCTTTTCCGAAAGCTCGGCGGTGACGCGATAGGTCAGGTCACCATTGGCGAGCGCCGACAGTCCTTTCAGCAGGTTGTCGATTGCCAGCTTGTCCTCGGCCGCCTCGCGTGCCGTCTTCTGCTCCAGCAGGATCTGATCGTGGACGTCCGTCAAGGATCCGCAGGCGCGGATCGTCTTGCCGTCCGGCTGATGGCGGCAGCCGCCTGTGGCGCGGAACCAGCGATAGGAGCCGTCGCGCATCTTGAGGCGATAGTTGACGCGATAGCGAGCGCGGCCAGTCTTGTCGGTCAGATGCCCTGCGAAGGCTGCAAAAGTCGGCTGAACATCGTCAGGGTGCAGCTTGTCGGACCATGACTGCACGACATTCGGAAAATCCGTGGTGTTCTCATAACCGACCATGCGGCGAAATTCCGCCGACCATGTCCAGCGGCTTTGCGGATGCATGGCATCGCCATCAACAAGAACGGCTTCCCACAGGCCGATGCCACAGGCTTCATCAAGCAGTTCAGAGCGTTCGCTTACCGCAGCCAAGCGCTCTTCGATCTGTCTGGTGTTTGCGCTTTGTCTGCCACCGAAAAACGACATTGGAATATTCCCTTTTGAAACAGTAATGCGTCGTGCGGAATAGATATCCTCTCATGGTTATTACTTCGTGAATCGGTAGATCATTTAAAATATGACTAGGTGTGTATATTTGAGTTATTCATGGTTGTTAGTCGTTTTTGTTGTGTAGGTACGTAAATTTTGTCGTTATGGTTGTCTTTTGTTTGTCGGTGTATCGCATTTTTGAATGTTATTTTTGGTTGCGAAGCCGTCTTCGCGGGACGCTCTCAATGAAGTCGTGGATTTCCCTTCCACCTGACCTATATTGCTTCGCTGAAACTGTTGCGTTGGAGAGCATGTCATGCAGTGGAGAGGTCGGCGACAGTCGGATAATGTCGAGGATCGTCGTGGTGGTGGATCTTCGGGTGGCGGCGGTTTCCGTATCCCGATCGGCGGTGGCGGTCGTGGGGGCGGTGGTATCGGCATCGGCGGCCTCGTGCTTATTCTGGGCATTTGCTGGCTGACCGGCATCAATCCGCTGACGCTGCTTTCCGGCGGAGATATTCTCGGCGAAGGTGGCGGCGGTTATGAGCAGAGCGCCCAGCGTCGCACGCCGGCCGATGACGAGATGAGCCAGTTCGTCCGCACCGTTCTTGCCGATACGGAGGATACCTGGACGCAGATTTTCCAGCAGGCCGGGCAGCGTTATCAACCGCCGACACTGGTGATGTTCAGTGGCGGAACGAGTTCCGCATGTGGCACTGCCTCATCCGCGACCGGGCCGTTCTATTGCCCGAGCGACCGCAAGGTTTATCTTGATACCGACTTTTTCCGTGAACTCGGCCAGCGTTTCGGCGCGTCCGGTGATTTTGCCGAGGCTTATGTCGTGGCACATGAAGTTGGCCACCATGTGCAGAACCTGCTTGGCGTGCTTCCGAAATTCAACCAGGCGCGTCAGCGCATGAGCGAAGTCGAAGCCAATCGCATGTCGGTGCGGGTTGAGTTGCAGGCCGATTGTTTTGCCGGTGTGTGGGGCAAATATACCGAGCAGCAGGGTGTTCTGGAACGCGGCGATCTGGAAGAGGCTCTGAATGCGGCCCAGCAGATCGGCGACGATACGCTGCAGAAGCGCAGTCAGGGTTATGTCGTTCCCGACAGCTTTAATCATGGAACGTCGGCGCAGCGGATGAAATGGTTTCGCCAGGGTTTTGACAGCGGCAATATCAAAAGCTGCGATACGTTTTCCGGCGAGGTCTGAGTTTCAGGCCAGCAGAAGCGCGGTGCCGTAAAGCCCGATTGCAAACACTGTGTTGGCGGCAAAATTCATCAGCCGGACTTTTCTCGGATTGGCCGTTTTCGATGCGGCCCATCCAAGACCCATGCCGGGTTGCATCAGGAACCAGCCGGCGCCGATCGTGACGATGCCGAGTATCCAGGCGGGAATGAAGGTCGGGGTGGCAAGCCATTGTGGGCCGGCAAGGCCTGCCAGAATGATGCCGTAGAGAATGCCGACGGCGTAGTGACCTGTCCATCCAAGCGCTTTTTCATGCGCGTATGGCTGAGCTTTGCCGATATCCTCGTGAAAAATCCTGCCGCTTCCAAGATGGTAAAACCAGCGGCCACCGGGTGCCCAGTTGGGTTTTGCTTCGGCAAAAAGCAGGTGCAGGGCAAAAGCCCAGATATCCATCAATGCGGTGGCGCCAAAACCGATCACTGCGCCCTTGATAATCAGTTCCAGCATTTTCCCCACCCCGTTCTGTTTCGCGTTTTGTGAAACGAAACTTGGGCGCTTGTCGAGGTGTGTTGCGCCGCTGCCGCGCGATTGATCACCATAATTGAAGCACGCTTCAAAAAACCTGCTCGATTGTAGCTCAGGGTTGCCGTGCTGCGCCCGCTGGTCTATGGCGGGTGCACATCGCCGCTCTCCAGACTTGGAGGCGGCGTTTTTCCTTTGGGAGGTTCAAAAATGTCAGTCGCAGTGGCGCGCCCTGAAACGGTCCTTGAAAAAGGGGTCGACAATTCCTGGCTCACGCATATGCGCGCCACGCTGGTGCTCGGTGTGCCGCTGGTCGGCGCGCAGTTGGCGCAGGTTGCGATCCATACGACCGACGTGATCCTGGTTGGCTGGCTCGGGACGACGGAGCTTGCCTCCGTGGTCATTGCCACGCAGCTCTATTTCATCACCTTCATCTTCGGCAGCGGTTTTACCAGCGCCATCGTGCCGATGGTGGCGCAGGCCCTCGGCCATGGCGACACGACCGGGGTGCGCCGTTCGGTGCGCATGGGGCTCTGGGTCGTTCTGGCCTATTGCGTGCTTGTCTCCCCCATCCTCTGGTTTTCCGAGCCGCTGTTGCTGAAGCTGGGGCAGGAGCCTGACGTTGCCGCCACGGCCCAGAGTTATCTGCGCATCGCGATGTGGGGCATCTTTCCGGCGCTCGGCTTCTTCGCGCTTCGCTCTTTCGTGACCGGTCTCGAAAAGGGCGGGATGGTTCTGTTTGTCACGCTCGGCATGTTCGCGATCAACCTGATCGCAGCCTATCTGCTGATCTTTGGTCATTTCGGGGCGCCGCAGCTTGGTCTGCATGGCGCAGCGATTGCCGCCGTTTGTGCCAACCTGACCGGCTTCGTCATCATCGTCGCCTATATACAATTCCTGCCCGATACCCGCGCCTACGAGATTTTCGTGCGTTTCTGGCGGCCTGACTGGGGCATGATCAGGGAAGTTTTCGTGCTCGGCCTGCCGATCAGCTTCACCATTCTGGCCGAAACCAGCCTGTTTGGGGCAGCGGCCCTGTTGATGGGGATGATCGGCAAGCTGGAACTGGCAGCCCACGGCATCGCGCTTCAGCTGGCTTCGATCGCCTTCATGATCCCGCTTGGGCTGGCGCAGGTCGCGACTGTCCGGGTCGGGCTGGCGCATGGTCGCCGCGATACGATCGGTGTACGCCGCGCAGCCGTGGCGGCTCTGGTCATCGGTGTGGTGTTCACCGCCATCGGCAGCATCCTCTTCATGGGGTTGCCGCGTTTCTTCGGGGGACTGTTTCTCGACATCAAGCAACCGGATGCCGAAGCCGTGCTGGGTCTGGCAGCGCCGCTGATCATGCTCGCCGGCGTCTTTCAGCTCGTTGATGGCCTGCAGGCGGTCGGCGCTGGCATTCTGCGTGGTCTCAAGGATACGACGATCCCGATGATCCTTGCGCTGGTTGCCTATTGGCCGATCGGCTTTGTCTGCGCCTGGGTGTTTGCTTTCCCGCTCGGTCTGCGCGGGGAAGGCGTCTGGTTGGGTTTCGTGCTCGGGCTTGCTGCCGCTGCCGCCTTCCTGTGCGGCCGTTTCTGGCTGCTGGTGCGCAACAAGCCGACGGTTGCTGTATGACTCTATGGTGGAACCGTCACGCCGGCTGGGCGTGACGGTAGAAGCCGGTATCGGCTTCGATGCCGAGCCGGCGGGACACGTCCTGCCGGTCTATGCCGTCATTGCGGTCCGCCTCGGCAATGGCGGCGATGATCGGCTGCAGCACGTTTTCATTCTCGAACTGGATGATCGCCAGCATGCTGAAATGATCGACCGTCACCTGACGCTCGATGATCATCTCTTCGATCACGCCCGGCTGGGCACGAATGATGTCGTGCGTTCGCTTCAGGAACGCCATGAAGGCGTCGCGGCTGTCTGTTGGAACCGAAAACCTGTTGACGCGGATAACCCGCTTTTCAATCTCGTCCATACGAAAATACCCCCGCTTTTGTTGAGCAGGGGTATTTGTGCAACCTCAACAATGGTTGAGGTCAAGCGTATTTTTCGGATGCCGTCGGCTTGCCTCAGCGCTCGGCGAGTGCCGCTTCGCCCTTGTTCTCGCGCACCATGTTGATGAAGCGGCGGAAGAGGTAGTGGCTGTCCTGCGGGCCGGGCGAGGCTTCCGGATGGTGCTGCACGGAGAAGACCGGCTTACCGGCCAGACGCAGGCCGCAGTTCGAGCCGTCGAACAGGGAAATATGAGTCTCTTCAACGCCTTCCGGCAGAGACTTCGACGAAACGGCAAAGCCGTGGTTCATCGAAACGATCTCGACCTTGCCGGTGGTGTGATCCTTGACCGGATGGTTGCCGCCGTGATGACCCTGGTGCATCTTTTCGGTGGTGGCGCCGAGCGCGAGGCCCAGCATCTGGTGGCCGAGGCAGATGCCAAAGGTCGGCAGGCCGGACTTGACGATGTCCTGAATGACCGGAACGGCGTATTCACCTGTCGCAGCCGGGTCGCCCGGGCCGTTGGACAGGAAGACGCCATCCGGGTTGAGGCCCAGAATGGTTTCGCTCGACGTGTCGGCCGGAACGACCGTGACCTTGCAATCGAGGCCGGCAAACAGGCGCAGGATGTTGCGCTTGACGCCGTAATCGACGCAGACGACGTGGTACTTGGCGTCTGCCGGGTCGAGATCGGAGAACTCTTCGTTCCAAACCCAGGGCTTCTGCGTCCATTGCGACGACTGGCCCGAGGTTGCTTCCTTGGCAAGGTCGAGACCGACGAGGCCGCCCCAGGCCTTGGCTTCGGCCTTCAGTGCTTCGATGTCGAAGACGCCGTTCGGGTCATGGGCGATGACGGCATTGGGTGCGCCGTTCTCGCGGATCCAGGCGGTGAGCGCGCGGGTGTCGATGCCCGACAGGCCGATGACGCCGCGAGCCTTCAGCCATGCGTCGAGATGTTTGGCGGCGCGGTAGTTCGACGGCTCGGTGATGTCGGCCTTGAAGATGGTGCCGACGGCGCCGCGACGTGCTGCCGGCGTCAGATCTTCGATGTCTTCCTCATTGGTGCCGACATTGCCGATATGCGGGAAGGTGAAGGTGACGATCTGGCCGAGATAGGACGGGTCGGTGAGGATTTCCTCGTAACCGGTCAGCGCCGTGTTGAAGCAGACTTCCGCCGTTACCTTGCCGGTGGCGCCGATGCCGGTGCCCTCGATCACGGTGCCGTCGGCAAGCACGAGGAGAGCGGTGGGTTTGCTGGTCGTCCAGGGCGCGGTAGAGGGGGCTGTCGCGGTCATTCGGTTCGTCTCCGCCCGTGTCCGCCAGAGTTTTCTAGCAGAGTGCAGGGCCATCAATGTGGTCGCAGGAGAAGGCACGCGAATGGGTCGCGCGAAAACCTTCGTTCAATTATGTGCTAGGTGCGGGAAAATATCGAAGCCGCGCCTTGCGGTCAACTGACCGCAGTGCCCGATCCGCCATTTATTCCTGTATCATTTCATTGAATGGGCGGTTCGTGTCGTCTATGTACGCGTTACATTATTATAATAGGCCGAAAACGGCCGTTAAGGAGTGAGATCATGATCCGCGAAACGCTTTCCACTGCCATGAAGGAAGCGATGAAGGCCAAGGACACGCGTCGTCTTTCGACGGTGCGTCTGATCCAGGCCGCCATCAAGGATCGTGACATCGCCAATCGCGGCGTGGGCAAGGACGAGACGAGCGAGGACGAAATCCTGCAGATCCTGCAGAAGCTGGTCAAGCAGCGCGAAGAATCCGCCAAGATCTACGACGATGCCGGCCGCGGCGAACTTGCCACGCAGGAGCGCGAGGAAATCGCCGTCATCAAGACCTTCATGCCGGAACAGCTGTCCGACGAGAAGGTTTCGGAAATCATCGCCGGCATCATCGCCGAAATCGGTGCTGCCGGCATCAAGGACATGGGCAAGGTGATGGCGGCTTTGCGCGAGGGTTATGCCGGCCAGATCGATTTCGGCAAGGCGTCGGGCACGATCAAGGCACAGCTCGGCTAAACGAGACGACGCCTTCGAATAATAAAGAAAAAGGCCGGGATCCGATCATGGATCCCGGCCTTTTTGCTCTTCATGCGTCCCGCCGGCCGGCTGCGGACTGGCCGCCGACGAGGTAGGCGGCAACGTCGTCTTGATAACAACGTGTCCACCCGAAGAGCGAAGGAAGTTTGCACCCGGTTGCGCGGTGCATCGTCAGCGCTTTGCGGAGCCACTGATGCTTCCTGACCTGAAATGGAGATTGATCTCGTGCGAGATGTTTTTCAAATTACAAAAAGATAATTTTCGTCGGGCGGGTGTTGCCGCAAATTTGCCTGATCTTCGGCTATCGGAATAAAGATCGGGCCTGTGAATAGCGGGCACTGTCTGCCCAGACTCATGCTATAGAATAGCGTTCCGCCGTGCTGCCGCTTATATGGAAGCTGGCTCCGAGGTGACAATGCGCTTTTCCGATACCTTTCTCGATGAAATCCGTGACCGCGTGCCGATCTCTTCGGTGATCGGACGACGTGTGACGTGGGATCGCAAGAAGACCAATGTGTCGCGCGGCGACTATTGGGCCTGCTGCCCGTTTCATGGCGAAAAAAGCCCGAGCTTTCACTGCGAGGACCGCAAGGGCCGTTATCACTGCTTCGGTTGCGGCGTTTCCGGCGATCATTTCCGCTTCATGACCGAGCTTGAAGGTCTCAACTTTCCCGAGGCCGTGCAGCAGGTGGCCGACATGGCCGGCATTTCCATGCCGGCACCGGACCCGCAGGCGCAGAAGCGCGAACAGCAGCGCACCAGTCTGCAGGACGTCATGGAAATGGCGACGCTGTTCTTTCAGGAGCAGCTGCATGCGCCGATCGGTGCGAAAGCGCGTGCCTATCTGCGCGACCGTGGCCTGACGGCGAAAACGATCGAGACGTTTCGTTTGGGGTTTGCCGCCGATAGCCGCAATGCCCTGAAGGAGCATCTCGCCAACAAGGGCGTGCCGAAAGACCAGATCGAGGCCTGCGGCCTTGTGCGCCACGGTGAAGGCATTTCGGTTTCCTACGATTATTTCCGCGATCGCATCATGTTCCCGATCCTGTCTGTGCGGGAAAAGGTGATTGCCTTCGGTGGCCGCGCCATGGCGCCGGATGCGCCGGCAAAATACATGAACTCGCCGGAGACCGAGCTCTTTCACAAGGGCAATGTGCTTTATAATCAGGCCCGTGCGCGCCAGTCTGCGCAGATGGCCGGCCGTCAGGCGGGACGTGGCGAGCCAGGCGATGTGATTGCCGTCGAAGGCTATATGGACGTCATCGCGCTGCATCAGGTCGGCGTCGAAAATGCTGTGGCGCCGCTGGGCACGGCACTGACCGAAAGCCAGCTCGAATTGATGTGGCGGATGACGCCGCAGCCGATCCTCTGCTTCGATGGTGACGGGGCCGGTATTCGTGCCGCCAACCGCGCCGCCGATCTGGCGCTGCCGCATATCAAACCGGGCCGCTCGGTGCGGTTTGCCATGCTGCCGGATGGCAAGGATCCGGACGATCTGGTGAAGCAGGATGGACGCGCGCCGTTCGACCGCGTGCTGGCCGATGCAAAACCGCTCGCCACCATGATCTGGCAGCGCGAATCGGTGGGCGCCACTTTCGATACGCCGGAGCGGCGGGCGGAATTGGAGGCGAAGCTGAAGCAGATCGTGTCTGTGATCGCCGATGAAAACGTGCGTCGTTATTATCAGCAGCACATGCGCGAGCAGTTGAACGCCCTGTTTCGTGGATCGGAACGTCGTGGCGGTTTCGAGCCGGGCAGGGGCGGTAATGGTGGTGGTCGCCAGAATTTTCGCGGCGGCCAGCAGCAGGGGCGCGGCGAGTTTCGTGGCAGCATGGCTGTTTCCGACCGGCTGGCAAAATCGGGTATGGTGCGCGGCCATCTGGAATTGCCGGCCTTGCGGGAAGTTGTTCTGGCGCTGACCGTCGTCAATCATCCGCTGCTTTTGCTGGATCAGTATGATGATGTTTCGACGGTCGAGTTCGAAAACCGCGACCTGCAGCGTTTCTGGGCCTGTGTGCTTGCTATCATCACCAAGGCCGGTACGCGGGCGACGCCGGCGCATGTGCGTGAACAGCTGGAAGAGAACGGTTTTGCCGATCTTCTGAAATCGATGACCGTGCAGGTGCGCAATGCGCGCCTGTGGACGGCGACTGAAGAGGCCGACATGCAGGATGCACTGCAGGCCTATATGCAGACGCTGGCCCTTTATCTGCGCAACAAGGAGTTGCGCTGGCAGAAGATCGAGCTGGAGCGCGAGATTGCGGAAACCCCCGGTGACGAGCCGGAACGTGGTGACGCGCTCCTGCGGGCATTGTCGGAAGTTCACAACGAAATTCTGCGCCTTGAGAACCAGGAAGCCATCATCGACGGTTTTGGTGTCATGTCAGGTCGTATCAAAGGTGCGGCTGTCGGCCACGGGTGAATAAAAGCGCTGGTTGTTTTGTGTGGTGGGGAGGCTTGTCTTTAATGATCGCCTGCCTACATATCAGCCGGACGTAGTGATGGGGGACTTGAGCCCGCGTACCCAACGCTCTCAACTTTTTATGGTTTAGGCCCGATTTCAGTGGGTATTTACCTGTAAGAGCTTGACGGGAAGGAAATTTGTGGGAATCACCGTCTCAGGCAGAATTAGGTTGATGGATCGGACAGGCCAAGGAACCATAAGCGGGGCTCCGATGGCAACTCGATCCTTTTTGGCGAACGCCGACGGCGTGGTTAAGCACGAATTAAAGGTCAGTCGGTTAGGTGAGTGATTGCGATTCGCGGTGGCGGGTGGCAAATCACCCGTAACAGGCATTACCCGTAAACCGCGACGGAATGGCGTCCAGGGAAAGCGACGAATTAAATGGCAACTAAAGTCAAAGAAAACGAAGAAGCAGAAACCGAACGCGAAGGCGCTACGGATGGTCCGCTTCTCGATCTTTCCGATGACGCGGTCAAGAAAATGATCAAGGCCGCGAAAAAGCGGGGCTATGTGACCATGGACGAACTCAACTCGGTGCTTCCCTCCGAGGAGGTGACGTCCGAGCAGATCGAAGACGTCATGGCGATGCTCTCGGATATGGGCATCAACGTTGTCGAGGACGAGGAAGCCGAAGAGAAGGCGGAAGCGGACGACGACGGTGACGATGAAGCCGAAAGCGAAGGCGGCGAACTGGCTCCGTCCGCCGGCACTGCCGTTGCGACCGCGAAGAAAAAAGAGCCGACCGACCGTACGGACGATCCGGTGCGCATGTATTTGCGCGAAATGGGTTCGGTAGAGCTTCTGTCGCGCGAAGGCGAAATCGCCATCGCAAAGCGGATCGAAGCCGGCCGCGAGACGATGATTTCCGGTCTCTGTGAGAGCCCGTTGACGTTCCAGGCGCTGATCATCTGGCGCGATGAACTCAACGAAGGCACGACGCTGCTGCGCGAGATCATCGACCTCGAAACGACCTATTCCGGTCCCGAAGCCAAGGCTGCTCCGCAGTTCCAGAGCCCGGAAAAGATCGAGGCCGACCGCAAGGCTGCCGAAGAGAAGGAAAAGACCCGCAAAGCGCGTTATCCGGCCAATGACGACGACGTGACCAATGTCGGCGGCGACATGCCGGGCGAAGAAGAGGAAGAGGACGACGACGAGTCGAGCCTGTCCCTTGCCGCCATGGAAGCCGAACTGCGCCCGCAGGTCATGGAAACCCTCGACGTCATCGCTGACACCTACAAGAAGCTGCGCAAGCTGCAGGACCAGCAGGTTGAGGCACGCCTTTCCTGCACCGGTACGCTTTCGAGCGGTCAGGAGCGTCGTTACAAGGAACTCAAGGATCAGCTGATCACGGCCGTCAAGTCGCTGTCGCTGAACCAGAACCGCGTCGACAGCCTTGTCGAGCAGCTCTACGACATTTCGAAGCGCCTGATGCAGAACGAAGGTCGTCTTCTGCGTCTGGCCGAATCCTACGGCGTCAAGCGCGACTCGTTCCTGGAACAGTATCAGGGTGCCGAGCTTGATCCGCACTGGATGAAGTCGATCGCCAACCTTGTGGCACGTGGCTGGAAGGAATTCGCGAAGGCTGAGAACAACACGATCCGTGACATCCGTCAGGAGATCCAGAATCTCGCGACGGAAACCGGTATCTCGATCTCGGAATTCCGCCGCATCGTGTCGATGGTGCAGAAGGGCGAGCGCGAAGCGCGTATCGCCAAGAAGGAAATGGTCGAAGCGAACCTTCGTCTCGTCATCTCCATCGCCAAGAAGTACACGAACCGCGGCCTGCAGTTCCTCGACCTCATTCAGGAAGGCAATATCGGCCTGATGAAGGCGGTCGACAAGTTCGAATACCGTCGTGGTTACAAGTTCTCGACCTATGCGACATGGTGGATCCGTCAGGCGATCACCCGTTCGATCGCCGACCAGGCCCGCACGATCCGTATTCCGGTGCACATGATCGAAACGATCAACAAGATCGTTCGTACCTCGCGCCAGATGCTGCACGAGATCGGCCGCGAACCGACCCCGGAAGAGCTGGCCGAAAAGCTGGCCATGCCGCTCGAAAAGGTCCGCAAGGTCCTGAAGATCGCCAAGGAGCCGATCTCGCTCGAAACCCCCGTGGGTGACGAAGAGGATAGCCATCTGGGTGACTTCATCGAGGACAAGAACGCGCTTCTGCCGATCGACGCCGCCATTCAGGCGAACCTGCGCGAAACGACGACCCGCGTTCTGGCATCGCTGACACCGCGCGAAGAACGCGTTCTGCGCATGCGTTTCGGCATCGGCATGAACACCGACCATACGCTCGAAGAAGTCGGCCAGCAGTTCTCGGTTACCCGCGAACGTATCCGTCAGATCGAGGCCAAGGCGCTGCGCAAGCTGAAGCACCCGAGCCGCTCGCGCAAGCTGCGCTCGTTCCTCGACAGCTGATCTGCTGACTAAACGAAAACATCAAAAGACCCGGCTGCCGAAAGGTTGCCGGGTTTTTCTTTGGCTAATCGTGGGGTGGTCAGAGAAGTGTGTAGCGGGCGCCAAATGTCTGGGCGGCGGCGGCGAAGCGTTTGTCGAGGGTGATCAGTTCAGCATGTGCTTCGACGGCGATTGCCAGATGCAGGGCGTCGCCGGCGCGCAGGCCGAGATCATGTCGATCGCAATATCGAGCTGCTTTGTAAAAGTGTTGCCCTGAAACCGGCAGAATCTCGAATGAGCTTTCAAGGAATATTTGAAACTGTTTGCGTGCAGCATCGCTTGCCTGCGCCGTTATCTGTCCTGTGCGCTGTTTCAGTGACAAGGCGGATGATACTTCTGTCAGCGACCAATCGCTGATCATGATGGTCGAGGAGGTGCGGTTGGTCATCCACAATCTTATCCTCGCCGCCGATGTTTCGCCGGTGAGCAGCGCTACGATGACGGAGGTGTCCAGATAGGGCGTCAATAGCGATCTTCGTCGCGCATTCGGCGCACGAAGGTGCCTGCATCTTCGGTTTGCTTCGGCATGTCTTTCCAAAGCGCTTCAAGCCGCTCGAAATCTATCGGTTCCTTTTTGCGCGCCGGTTCAACTACGCGCTCAGGCGGGCTCAATCTTGCAACGGTTTCGCCATCGCGCAAGATCTCGACGGTTTCGCCATTGCTGACGCGGTCGATCAACTCTCCCAGTTTTTCCTGGGCTTCTGCAAGAGAGACGGCTGCCATTGGGCCCTCCGGGTTCACATGCAACGGATCATACGCCCAGCCGGGATTTCCCGCAATCAATGCGAAACGCTGTTTGAAAACACATTGACGACCACGACGCCGCCGATGATCAGGCCGAGGCCGATGATGGCTGCAAGATCCAGCGTCTGTTTGAACAGAAAAACACCGACGGCAGATACCAGCACGATGCCAAGCCCGCTCCAGATGCCATAGGCAATGCCGACTGGAATTGTCCGCAGCGCGATCGACAGGAGATAGAAGGCGGCGCCGTAGCACAGCGCCATGCCGAGCGTCGGCAAAAGGCGGGTAAATTGCTGGCTTTGCTGCAGCAATGTCGTGCCAACCACCTCCAGTGCTATGGCGACTGCGAGCGATCCGTAGGTCAGAAGGGCGGGGTTCATGGCGATACCGTCATCGTCTTGAGTTGAAAATGCAATTTGTCGAGCTCGCCCGACGGGAGACCGGATATTTCCGTCAGATTGGCCAGCCAGATGCCGTCGGCGGCGTAACGTGCGAGAGCAAGCTTCTGATCGTCATCGGTTGCCGCATGACGTACCAGCCGTTCCCGCATCCATTTCGACCAGAGAGTGCGCAGTTTCGTATCGGTCATGCAGGAAATGGAAAGTGCCGCCCATGGGCCATTGTCGCCCTGACGCGCCACCTGGAAAAACGCATCGATATAGGCGCGGGTGAAGCTTCCATGGGAGATGGGATCGGCTGCCATCAAGCGATCGATCTCCTCATCGAGCGTGCCGAGCAGATCTTCGAAAACGGCCTCGATCAGAGCCTGCTTGTTGGGGAAATGATGCAGCAGGCCACCCTTGGTGACGTGCGCGGCATCGGCGACGGATTGCAGCGTGATCGCGGCGAGACCGTCTTCGGCGGCATGGCGGGCCGCCTGATCGAGAAGGGAGCGGCGTACCGCATCCGGCTGTTTTTCGCGTCTGTGAGCTTTTGACATTCTGAAAACATACCGTATGGTCGGTTTGTTATCAAGCTGCCGCGTGTCTGCTGGAAATCCTATCCGTATAAGTTATTGCGGCTTCGTCCGTTTTTCGTTCTTTGCTGGAAAACTGCCACACTCATCGGCTTTTGATCAGACCGGGACTCGATCGGGCCAGGTTTCCATCCTACATCGGTGACATGACGGAAAATCAGCAGAAGCGGCAAGGCATGTGGGGCTGGGGCATATTCGCCTCCTTCCTCGTCCACGCCGCAATCGCCTTTGTCATACTGGTCGGCCTGCCGCTCGATCTGCCCAGACCGGAAGCCGAGGAGACGGTAAGCGTCGAGATCGTACCGCCGCCGGAAGAGCAAGAGGCGGAAGCGCCCAAGCCCGCCGAAACGCCGCCGGCACCGGAGCAGGAAAAGGCGGCAGCGCCTCCGCCCGAAAAGCCAGCGGAGCAGGGAGAGCCACCACCACCACCACCACCGCCGCCGCCAGCGGCCGAAGAGCCGCAGCAGAAAGCCGAAGAGCAACCCGCGCCGCCGCAGGAAGCCGCCGATACATCACAGGCGCCGGAAGCCAGTCCGCCGCTGGATAATTTTCGACCGGTCTTTCAATTCGGCGAAAAGGATTCAGGGCCGAAACAATCAGTCGAAGGCTCCGCTGCGAAGGAAGAGGCCGCAACGGAGGATACGACATCGGAGCAGGCCGAGGCGGATGTCGCGTCCGACACGAAAAGTGGCGGTGTGCCTGATCTCGCCGAGCAAAAGCCATCTCCGTCGCCGCCTGATACGGAGCAGAAGGCGGACGTAGAGGCGACGGAAAAAACTGCCGGTCCGCCGGTGCCGGAGGATATCGCATTGCCCGATGTGGGCCTTGGTCTTCCCGCATCCGAGACGGAGGGAATGCCCAAGCTGGCGAGCGTGGTTGATGACGCTGTGAAGGCCGATATGGCGCCAGCCAAGCCCAACGACACGGACAAGGCAGGTGGTGGGGTTTCGGGAGGTGCCGAGGCTGCTGTCAGCGACGCCAAGCCTCAATTGCGGAAGGCGAAAAAGCTTTTTTCAACAAGCGTCACCGACAATCCGATGGCAACGATCGCTTTGGGAACCATGTCACGCGGCGAACGCGCTGGAGAGCTTTGTAACTCGGAACTGGGTGCGCAGCTGGCACACGGTGCTCCGCGTTATCTCGCAAGCCGTTTGCCGAAACCGCACCTCAGGACGGGCAATGTTATCGACGTGCAAACGGCTTTCAGCACGCGCTCGCAATGGTACGACGTGAGCTTTCGCTGCGAGGTCGACAAGGATGCGATGAAGGTTGTTTCGTTTGCCTATGATGTCGGGGCGGCCATTCCAAAAAACGAATGGAAAAAGCGTCGCCTTCCGTCACCGTTTTGAGCCGCGCTGCTATCGCGTCGATTGATGATCGCCGCTGGTATCGACATCCTGCAGGCGCACGAACTCGACACCGCGCGTCTTCAAGGTGAGGATTGCCCGCGCCACGCCTTCACCGGCGGCGTGTGTCGGCTGGTTGATATGAGCGATCACCACATCGCCATCCCTGGCCGCAGCGATCTTCTTCTCAGCCATGGCGGCGCCCAGCAGCGAGCCGCCGTCGCCATTCAGCGAGTAGCCGGCGATCCTGTAGCCCATGCCGCGTATCTGACGGATGGCGGATATGTCGTATTTGGCGGTGGCGCCTCGAAACCATTGTGGTTGCGTTAGGCCGGCCGCTCGTATGGCATCGGCGCCGCCGGCGATTTCCTGATCCACCGCATCACTCGAACCGGCTGCCGCAATGCCGTAAATCGAGGCTGGCATATCGACGGCCGGAACATGATTCTGACCGTGGTTTTCGATCTCGAACAGGTCGGGATGTTGTTTCAGTATCGCCAGCGCCTGAGGGTTTGTCTTGAGCCAGCGGGCGGTGACGAACATGGTCGCCGGTATCCGTTCGGACACCAGAACAGATAGGATGCGGTCGTCCGTTTTTCCCATGCAGGCATCAAAAGTCAGTGCGATGCGCGGCCGTTTGGGATCGCCGGAACGGGCAACATGCAATTGAGGTTCGACGAGCGAAGGGCCTTTGAGCGGTGCCGAAGACGCTTGCGGGGCAATCGCAGGCTTGGCGACCGCAATCTGCAGCGGTTTTGCCGGTGTATGCGAAACTGTGCCATCGTCGCCGACAACAAGGCTCGCCGATGTCAGCAGGCCGAGGGTGAATAGGGAGGCAAAGCGCAGGGGCGACAGGATCATGTTCAGCAACCGGAGATTAAGGCACCCGACATACACCGACGCTTCTGGAAATGCCATCTGCCGGCAGGTTTCTGCGGCCGGGTTTTGTGCGATTCCTCCAGCGTGTAACATTGGCGACAGCAAATCATCGTTCATCCTTTCCCGGATGGCAGCGCTCGCCTATTTGGGAGCCACAACAGGAGACGAGCACGGATGCCACAGACGACGATCAGCATTTCCACACGCGGGCAGGGGCTTTACGAATTCACCCGTGACGTTGAAGCTTTTGTCGCAAGCAGTGGAGTGGACGTTGGCCTGTTGACGGTCTTCGTTCGCCACACATCCTGCTCGCTGCTCATCCAGGAAAATGCCGATCCCGATGTTCAGCACGACCTCAAGGAATTTTTCCATCGGATAGCGCCGCCGTCCAGCGATCCCACCATGCGCTGGATGCGCCACACGGCAGAGGGAGCGGATGATATGCCGGCCCATATCAAGGCGGCATTGACGGTGATATCGATCGGTATCCCGGTCTCTGGCGGCCGGCTTGCGCTTGGCACATGGCAGGGCATTTATCTGTTTGAACACCGCGAGCGTCCGCATCGCCGCGATGTGGTGCTGCATCTGTCGGCATGACCTAAGTTTTATCCTGAACACCAGATGAACGTTGCCTTCGGAACCTGTTCAGGTCCCGGCTCATAATCTGAGACCGTCTCCGGATAACCGGATCCTTTCAATTTTTGGAGAGAAACGTGACCCATGTTCTTGTGAAGGCTGGTCTTGCAGCCATGGTCGCCTTGACTTCGCTTGGCGCGACCTTGACGGGTGCCGCCGCCGCAGGCCCGGATTACGGTGTCTATGTTCAGTATCATGATCGCGACCGCGGCCCGCCGCCGCGTGACTGGCGCGATGGTCCTCCGCCGCGCGACTGGCGTGGTGGCCCGCCTCCGCGTCGTGATCGTTGTGATTCGTGGCTGGCCGAGGAAAAGGCAAGCCGCATGGGCCTGCGCCGCGCCCGGGTTGTCGATACCTCACGCCGTGTCGTTGTGGTCGAGGGATTTGACCGCGGCGGCCGTGACCGGATCGTCTTCGCCAATGAGCGTGGCTGCCCGGTCGTGCGCCGATAACAATCGGCCGGATGGTCTTCAAGAATTCCATCTCCGTCGCCCGTTGATGGAATGCAGCCGCTCTTCGTTTCCGTCTCCCTGACTGGCGAAGAGCGGCATTTTTTTGGAAATTGGTAGGCCCGGAGGGACTCGAACCCCCAACCAAGCGGTTATGAGCCGCCGGCTCTAACCATTGAGCTACAGGCCCAGCCGTCAGGACGGCTCGCGGTGGCGCAATGGTTCGCCTTCCGCGGCAATCGCTCTAACTTAATTCCGCACACGTCACAAGCCATCGCCGCAATAGGTTCACAATCGATCGTCACTGAGTTGCAGGCAATGACTTCTTATCCGGAAAGGACCGTTTTTATGCGCGCACTTGCCAACCCTTCTGATGCCCCGATGTCCTCAACGACAGGCCGCCGTCTCTCCCTCGCGTTCGCCGCCGCGACATTGTTTGTCGTGCCGTTCGCCACCAGTTCCGTTTCTGCGCAGGAGCGGCCAGCGCGCGAGCCGGTCATCCGTGTTTCCGGCACCGGCGAGGCTTCGATCGCTCCGGATATGGCGATCATCAACCTCACCGTGGCGCGCAATGCCGAGACCGCTGAAAAGGCACTCGCCGACAATAACAGCGCCATGAATCAGGTTCTGGCGGCGCTGAAAACGGCGGGTATCGCCGACAAGGATCTGCAGACCAGCAATTTTTCCATCTATCCGCAATACCAGCAGAACGAACCGAAAAACGGCCGCGTCGATCCGCCAAAAATCATCGGTTACGAGGTGCAGAACGGTGTCACCGTCAAGATTCGCGACCTGAAGGCGCTCGGCGGCATTATCGATCAGTCGGTAAAGCTTGGCGTCAATCAGGGCGGCCAGATCACTTTTACCAATGATGACCCGTCGGCTGCTCGCACCGAGGCACGCAAAAAGGCTGTGGCCGAGGCGATGGAGAAAGCCCGTACGCTTGCCGAAGCCGCCGGCGTGAAGGTTGGCAAGGTGGTCGATATCAGCGAGGGGGGCGATCGTTTCATGCCGCCATCACCTGCACCGCGGATGGCGATGATGAAGGCCGAATCCGATGGCGTTGCTGTCGCCGCCGGCGAGAACACCTATTCGATCTCGGTGACGATGACGCTTTCGATCGACCAGAACTGATTTTCCGGCTAACGGGCCGCAGCCTGCGGCCCGTTAGCTCTGTACCCTCTTCGACGACTTTCCCAGATCTGCGTAACCCACACGATCTACCGTGAGCGTTCCTTGAAGGCGCCGTTATCCATCTGTCTTTGCTGATTTTTTGGATTTCCAATCCCCACTTTGCGCGGGTGGGTGCATCTCTCTTATGCTCACGTTAACGCTTTACTTTAAAGCTAATTATACCGAATGCAGCCTTGGATTGTATGTAATCTCGCGCTTGTGGGGAACACATCGGGGGCTTTGACATGCAGGATATCGAAGGTGTGGTGGCCGGACTGAAAAAGATCCGGGATGAAATTTGCAGCATCGATGAACGCAGTACCGTGGCGCATCTCGTCGGCCTGGCCTTGCATGAGGCGCTACTGATGGCCTGGGATTCCGTGATGCGCGATCCCGATGAGAAGCGGCGGGCGGCGCGTTTTTTCCGGCTTTATGCGATCATGCCGAAAGAGTGAGCCTTTTGGTGCTGTCGTAAAACTGTTGCATAATCTTCATAATCCTCACGCGCCTTGAGGCGATGGACGGAGCGGACGAGCATGGCAACATTGGAAGACGTCGCGAAACGCGCCGGCTGTTCGGTGGCAACGGCCAGCCGTGCATTGAGCGACAAGGGCGCGGTCAGCGAGATTGCCCGAAGACGGGTTTTACGGGCCGCGGCCGAGTTGGGTTATCGCACCTCCACCGTTGTGGCGGGCCGGGCAGCGCGACGGCCTGTCGTGGGACTGCTTATTCCCAGCATCACCAATCCTGTCTTTGCCACGTCCGTTTCGATCATCCAGAACCGCATGCTGGTGGCAGGTCATGGCGTGCTGATCGCGCAGTCGAATTACGATCCGGCGCAGGAGGCCAATGCCATCACGGCGCTTCTCAACGAGCGGCCGACGGGCTTGATCCTGACGCTGTGCGATGCGGCGAATTACCGGCCACCGGTCACAGACATGCCGCCGACAGTGCTGATGCACAATCGGCCGACGCCGCATTTTGCCGCCGCCGTCACCGCCGACAATTTTGCCGCAAGCCGGATGATCACCAGCCATCTGATCGCGCATGGCCATCACCGGATCCTGTTCGTGTCCGGAAGTTTTGCAGCATCCGACCGAGCGCGGCATCGATACGAGGGTCACGCGGCGGCCATGCACGCGGCGGGGCTGGAGGTGCAGGCCGCGCTGCAGATCGGATTTATCGAATACGACCGGCTGGATCTCAGCGAGGCGTTGCGGGCGGAGTGTCCGACGGCGATCATCGCTTCAAACGATCTTTTGGCGCTCGGCGTCATTGGCGCATTGAAGCGCGAGGGGCTTTCTGTTCCGGGTGATGTGTCGGTTGCGGGTTTTGATGGCATTGCCATCGGCCGATTGATCGATCCGGTGCTGACGACGATCGAGATGCCGGATGTCAGCATGGGGGCTGCGGCGGCGTCGCTGCTGCTGGATATTGCCGAAAATCATGCGCCGGCGCGGCATCTCGATATCCCATTCACGATGCGACCGGGCGGAACGGTTCGGGCGATCTGACCTTTCATAGAAAAACCGCCGCACAGTCTCCTGCACGGCGGCTTTTTG
The DNA here is from genome assembly GCF_050455485.1 of Neorhizobium sp. BT27B. Lineage (NCBI taxonomy): Bacteria > Pseudomonadati > Pseudomonadota > Alphaproteobacteria > Hyphomicrobiales > Rhizobiaceae > Neorhizobium > Neorhizobium sp. BT27B. The sequence continues at coordinate 263,144 of NZ_JBCIYT010000003.1, forward strand.
TCACGATACCGGTTTTAGCTGCGTGGCAGCAGGCGCTTCACTTCCTTGGCGGCATCTTCCAGAGCTTCTTCCGGCTTGGCCGACTGGTCGACGACGCGCGAAGAGTTGTCGACGATCGTCTGGGTGACGCGCACGCCGTTGGAACCCGGGAAGGCGTACCACGGAACCATGCGCGGCATCTGCTTCAGGCCAGCCTGGAACAGCGGGTTCTTGGCGTAGAAATCACCCAGATATTCCGGCGACTTGGCGGCCAGTTCGTTGTTCGGAACGTAGCCGGTGCCGGGAACGACAACCGATGCGCCGTAAGGGCCGGCTGCGAACTTGGCGAACTTCCAGGCGGCGTCCTGCTTGGCGGCGTCCTTGGTCAGGATGACGACGGCGTTGCCGCCGGTCGGCAGCTTGCCGTTGACCGGGTCGAGAAGCGGGATTTCGGCGGTGCGCAGGTCGAACTTGCCGCCAACGTTCTTGATGGTGTTGGCAAGAGCACCGGTGGTCTGGAAGGCAAAGCCGACCTTGCCGGCAACGAAGGCCTGCTCACCGGCAGCCTTGGTGAAGACCGGCATGCCGGCTTCCTTGACGAGGCGCGACAGGACGCCAAAAGCCTTCTGGCCTTCAGGACCGTTGAAAGCGACCTTGCTTTCGTCTTCCGACAGCATGGTGCCGCCAGCGCCGAACAGCAGCGCCGAGAACATCCAGTCGTCACCCTGCCAACGGAAATCGACCGAGTCGACGCCGTTGCCGAGCGCCTTGATCTTGGCGCCGAGGGCGATCACTTCGTCCCATGTCTTCGGCGGCTGGTCAGGATTGCCACCGGCAGCTTTTACCAGATCGGCATTGTAGTACATGATCGGGTTGGACGTTGCGAAAGCGAGACCGACCTGCTTGCCGTTGACCTGGGCGAGCTTCAGGATCGTGTCCGAAAAGCCCTGTTCGGCCATCGAGGCCTTGTCCTTGGCGATGAACGGCGCGAGATCGACCGGGATCGAACGCTCGTCGGCCATGCGCAGACGGTTGAGGCCGATGAAGGTCAGGTCCGGCATTTCGGACGTGCCTGCCTGGCGCATGATCGTCTGGATGCCTTCCTCATAGGTCGGCGACGGGTTTGCGAACTCGATCTTGATGTCCGGGTTTTCTTCCATGAACTTCTTGGACACCTTGTCCATGACGTCCTTGAAGAATCCGGGCATCGGGTAGTGAACCGTCAGCGTGGTTTCGGCGTGTGCCGGGAAAGCGGCTGCCATGGTGATGGCGGCGGCCGAGAGAAGTTTTGCAAAATGCTTCATTGCATTTCTCCGTGGGAGGATAAAGCGGGGGAGGTGAGGCGACCGGTTGTTCGGGCTATCCCTTCAGACCGGTCATGGTGATGCCCTCGACGAAGCGTTTCTGAGCCAGAAGGAAGGCCGCAACGAGGGGAAGGGTGATGATCAAGGTGGCGGCCATCAGCGCGCCGTAGTCGTCGCCGGCTTCGGCTGCCCGGAAGAACAGAAGGCCGAGTGGCGGTGTGGCGTAAGCCTGATTGGAGACGACGATCAGAGGCCAGTAGAGGTCGTTCCAGTGGGCAACCACGGAAAAGATCGCAAAGGCGGTGATGGCCGGCCAAGCATTGGGCACGATGACGCGCATCACGATGCCGAGTTCCGACATGCCGTCCAGACGGGCGGCATGGATGAGATCGTCCGGCATGGCGCGAAAGAACTGCAGGAACAGGAAGATCGCGAAGACAGAGATCGAGAATGGTGCGACGAGAGCCGTGTAGCTGTTGAGCAGGGCGGCGCTGTCGAAGGCGACGTAGAGCGGCAGCGAGGTGGCGTGGATCGGCACCAGCAGGCCGAGCATGACCAGCGCCATCAGCAAGCGGGCAGCGCCGAATTTCAGCTTGGCCATGGCATAGGCGCAAGGGATGGCGATCACGACCTGAAAGACGAAGATCAGGCCGCAGACGACGACACCGTTCCACAGCAGCGTGCCCATCGACACGCGGCCAAATGCCTTGGCAAAATTTTCCAGGTAAAAGAACTGCGTCGGGATGAGCGACAGCGACGAGGTGAAGATCTCGCTCTGGCCCTTGCCGGCGGTGGAGATCATGAAGATGTAGGGCGCGAGGAAAATGAGCGCGCCGAGCGACAGGAGGGTGAGGCGGATGGCCCGGCCGAGAGTAAAGGTCTGGGTCATCAGTAATGTACCTTCCGGTCGACGAGGCGATATTGCGCGAACATCATCACCACCAGCACGGCGAGGAAAACCACGGTCATGGCCGAGGCGTAACCGACGCGCAGGTAGACAAAGCCCTCCTGATAGATGGTGAAGAGCAGGACTTCGGAGGCCTTGTTGGGGCCGCCTTCGGTGAGTGTCTTGACCGTCTCGAAAACCTTGACCGCGTTGATGACGCTGATCGTGGTGACGAAGACGGTGGTGGGGCCGAGCATGGGCAGGGTGACGAGGAAAAACCGGTCGATGGAGGACTTTGCGCCATCGATTTCGGCGGCGGAATACAAGTCGCGCGGGATGGCGGTCAGGCCAGCGAGGAACAGGATCATGTTGAAACCGACCGTCTGCCACACGCCGATCATCGACAGGCTGTAGAGAACCGTGCCGGCGGAGCCGAGCCAGTTGGGGCCGGGCAGGCCGATCAGGTTGAGCAGGTTGTTGACCGGGCCGATGGTGGGATGCAGCAGGTATTGCCAGACGGTGGCCATGGCGACCAGCAGCGAGGCGACCGGCAGGAAGTATGCCGTGCGGAAGAAGGAACGGCCGACCGTTTCGCTTTCGATCAGCAAGGCCACGCCGAGGCCAAGCAGGATCGAGGCCGGGGCGACGATGGCCGTGTAGATGGCCGTGTTCCAAAGCGACTGGCGGAACGTGCGGTCACCAAAAAGTTCGGCGTAGTTTTCAAAGCCGACAAACTTGAAGGTGCTGTAACCGAGTTCGAAATCGGTAAAGCCGAGCGTGATGACGGCGATAACCGGCGCGACGATGAACAGGATGATGAGGATCATCGCAGGCGCCGCCAGCATCCAGGCAACGCGGGCTTCGTGACGTTCGCTGACGTTGACGATGGGCCGTGATTTTTCCACGGGCAGGGAGATGGCGGTCATGTCAGCCATGCGCCCGCTCCAGCAGGGTGGTGAAGTTGAGATCGGCGCGCAGACGGGCGCCATCGGCACCGAATACCATCAGGCGTTCGCCCTGCGGCACGATCGTCACCGGCTTGCCGGCGACAAGGCCCTTGGCTTCCGAAGGCGCGAGTTTCACGACCATGCTTTCGCCGATGGCGTCGAGCTTGGTGTAGACGATCACTTCCGAACCGAGGAACTCGAGGCGCTCGATATGGGCCGGCAGGCCGGGCGTTCCCATGTCGGCGATCGACAGGAATTCCGAGCGGATTGCGACGGTGATATCGGAACCGGGCGCCAGCGTTTCATGCGGCTGCAGACGCCATGTGCCGAGCGTGACGGCGCCATCGGCATCGACGCGGCTGGCAATGGTGTTGATGCGCGGCTGGCCGACAAACTTTGCCACTTCGATATGGGCCGGATCGTCATAGATGACTTCCGGCGCTGCGAGCTGCAGCAGGCTGCCGGACATCATCACAGCGACGCGGTCAGCCATCGACAGGGCTTCCGCCTGATCGTGGGTAACGTAAAGCGTCGGTACGCCGGCGCGGCGGTGCAGATCGACGATTTCGCCGCGGGCATGGACGCGCAGGTTGGCGTCCAGGTTGGAAAGCGGCTCGTCCATCAAGAACAGGCCGGGCTGGCGCACCATTGCCCGCGCCAAGGCGACGCGCTGACGCTGGCCGCCGGACATCTGGCCGGGTTTGCGGTCGACCAGGTGATCTATCTTCAGCGAACGGGCCATGTCGGTGACCTGGCGCATGATATCCTTGCGGATTTCCCGCTGGCCCGGCAGCATCGAGCCGATGACCGGCAGGCGCTGCATTGAGGTCAGGTTGCGCATGGCGAGCGGCACGGCGATGTTCTGACCGGCGGTCAGATGCGGATAAAGAGCGTAGGACTGAAACACCATGGCGACGTTGCGTTCGGCCGCGACCAGGCGCGTCAGGTCGCGGCCGCCGGCAACGATCTCACCGCTGTCGGCGCCTTCAAGACCGGCGACGATGCGCAGCAGCGTGCTCTTGCCGCAGCCCGAGGGACCGACCAGCGCGATGAACTCGCCGGCTTCCGCCTCCAGGCTGATGCCCTTCAGAATGTGGTTCTCACCAAAGGACTTGGTGACGTTCTTGATGGAAAGCGCGCTCATTCGGCGGCCTCGTTCGTTTCCTGGGTCGCGGCCTTCTTTGCGCTCTGCGGATAGACCTCCTCGATCACGTCATCGATGACATGCGCGACCATGCCCGGAACAGCGACGATGGTGCTGGTGACTGTTGCGCCGAATTCGTGGACGACGGCACCGATCAGGCGTTCGCCCGGCATTTCGCGCTCCAGTGTATCAATGATGAAGGCGGCGGCCGGACCCCAGACGATGGCGGTGTCTTCGAACTTGCCTTCCCATGCCCAGTGCAGGTGGCCGCTGGCGAAGAGGGCAACGTCGTGGGCTGCGATCAGGTCATACATGCGGCCGCGCTGGGCAGGGCGCAGGCCCCAGTAGCCGGTATCACCTTCCTGCGGTTCATCGACGAATAGCGGCTTGTGGGAGAACATCGCAACGCGGCGGTCGCCACGGCTTTCCAGCACTTCCTTCAGCCAGACGAACTGGGCTTCTTCTTCCGCACCGTCGGCGTCATCGCCCTGGCCGAACAGGAGGGCATTGAGGCCGATGAAACGCCAGTTGCCATTGTCGGTGTCGGCATCGTGGAACCAGTAGTCGCGGCCGACCATGTCGCGCCAGCGGTTCAGACGCTCGGCATTGACGGGCTGCGGCGAGCCGGGCAGGTGGCCGACATCATGATTGCCGGGCAGGATCAGCATCGGAACCGAGGTTTCGCGCATCAGGTCCATGGAGAAGGAGAGGTCGTTGGCGTGGTCCGCGCCATCGACGGAAAGGTCGCCCGTATGGATGATCAGGTCCGGCTCTTCCGCCTCGATCCACTGCAGCAGAGGCGCCCAATTGCCGTTGAAATGCGGCTTCATGGGGCTCAAGTGCGTATCGGTGATCTGGATGACTTTCATAGGGCAAACTCCAACATTCCGGCGGGCGGCCTTCATGGCGCCACGCATCTGTTGAGGGGCGTCTTAACGAGCTTGCTTGTCAGTCAAATTACAGGGGTTTCCAGTTTCCTTCCATTTTCGTCATGGAACCGTCATACGACCGCGTTTGTGCGGTTTTCGCCGGCAATCCGGGCATCTCGGAAAAAATGTGGAAACTGCAACAAAGCTGTCGCATGACATGTGTATAGGCCGGGCCATAGGAGTTGCCCTGATGTCCAGAGATCTTACGCTATGCCAGGCCGTCCATGACCCGCTGATCGCGCTGATGCGCAAGGCGGACGGGATCGGCACGCCGGAATTTGCGACGTTTCTGATCTCTGCGGCCGACCATTATCGTGTCAGCGAGCTCGAGAGCCTGCAGCGCCGTCGCGTCGACCAGTTCTACAGGATGATCGGTGCCGGCGATATCCATATGCCGAAGCCGCGCGAGACGGCTCGCGACGTGCCCAAGCACGTGGTCAAAGGCCCGATCTGGGACCTCTGCTGAACCGCGATCTGCGCTCAATTCCCCATTGCCGAACCCGGATGTGGTGCTTACACCTTGAGCATCGATAATAACGGGTGCAGCGCATGACATCTTCCAGCTATTTTTCCGCCGTGGGTGGCCTGCCGCCACAGACGCAGACACTGTCCAGCAAGGCGGTGTTCACCACGGCCTATGCGGTCATTCCGAAGACGGTGATGAGCGACATCGTCACCAGCGTTCTGCCGCATTGGGAAAAGACACGGGCGTGGATTCTGGCGCGGCCGATGACCGGATTTTCCGAGACGTTTTCGCAATATATCGTCGAGGTGGAGCCCGGCGGCGGCAGTGTTCGTCCCGAGCCGGACGCGCGTGCGCAGGCTGCGATCTTTGTCGTGGACGGCGGTGTGACCATCACGCTCGATGGTGCGGGACATGTGTTGAAGACCGGTTCGTTCGCCTATCTGCCGGCCGGTTCCGCCTGGACGATCAGGAATGACGGTGCCGAGGCCGTGCGGTTCCACTGGGTGCGAAAGGTGTTCAAGGTGGTGGAGGGGCTGGAAGCGCCGCCGGCAATCTTCTCCCACGAAGACGACTGCGAAATGCACGCCATGCCGGATACCGAAGGCCGTTGGGCGACGACGCGCTTCATCGATCCGTCCGATGTACGTTACGACATGCATCTGAACATCGTCACCTTCGAACCGGGCGCCACCATTCCCTTTATGGAAACCCATATCATGGAGCACGGACTTTACGTGCTGGAGGGCAAGGCGGTCTACCGTTTGAATTCCGACTGGGTCGAGGTGGAAGCCGGCGATTTCATGTGGCTGCGCGCCTATTGCCCGCAGGCCTGTTATGCCGGCGGACCGGGACGTTTCCGTTACCTGCTCTACAAGGATGTGAACCGCCACGCCGACCTCTGGTAGCCGGTTTCGCCTGAGGAACAACGATCCTTTCCCAACGTTGTCGTGTCACAGACAATAATGGAGGCCATCATGCCGAGGGAACACAGCAATTCCAACGAGGCACCGTCCGCGGCGGTGAAATCGCTGAAGGACGAAAAGAAGGCGCAAGCCCGGACCAAGCCCGAAAGTGAACTGGACGAGGGTCTGGAAGACACGTTTCCGGCCAGTGATCCGGTTTCCGCCACACGTCCCGGCAGTGGCGCCGACGAGAAATAGCGGTCGGCATCGAGTTCAGGCTTATCCATCAGATGACGACCCGGTTGCGATGCTGCCGGGTCTGTTTTTTGTGGTCCGTGTGCGGTATCGGACGAAGAAAATTCTGTAATGTCCTCAATCTTGTCGTAATAATACCCCACGCTATCTGTTCTGCTGGACAGGCTGCGGGTGGCGTGCTTGTGCTACGAATTCATGCCCGGTGTGCACTGCGGGGCGGTATAACCAAAAGAATACAGATAAGCCCCGGGGGTAATCGGATATGAGCGACCTGCAGCCGCAACGACGGATTCTGATGGTCGATGACGACGTGCTGATCGCCATGACATCCGTCGATATGCTGGAGGAACTCGGTCACAAGGTGATCGAGGCGCATTCCGGCCGCGAGGCGCTTGAACTGCTCGGCAAGGCCATCGATAGCGGCGACCGCATCGACCTGTTGATCACCGATTTTTCCATGCCCGGCATGAATGGCGCAGAACTTGCCGTACAGGCTCGCCAGATCGTTCCCGGCCTGCCGATCCTGTTGGCGAGCGGTTATACCGATCTGCCGGATGGCATGGACATCAATGTCGGCCGGCTTGGAAAGCCGTATTCGCAGGAAGATTTGGCGAGCGAGATCGCCAAGGTGCTGGTGGGGTAACGGGCTATTCGCCCGCTTCCCTGACCGGTGCCAGCGGCATCTGCGGCCGCAGATGCGCCGCGCCGCGATAACGAGCCTCATCCATCGTCTCCAGATCAAAACCGTCGCGCGTCGTGGCGTAGCCGTGTCCGCCCATGCGGCCGACCGCATCGAGAATGGCCGGATCGATATGCAGGCGCTCGTTGACCATGTCGGCGCGCAGATGGGCCGCGACGATTTCGCCGACGATGATTTCCCGCGAATTGCCGACATCGAGATAGGAATGCAGCCGGCATTCGAGGGCTGCCGGGGCCTCGGCAATGCTGGGGCAGGCTATTTTTGAGCCCGGCCGCAATGTCAGGCCGGCTTCGGCCACTTCATCCACTGTTTCATCAAAAGGCACGGCGGTGATGTTCATCGCATCCATCAGTGTGTGCGAAACGATGTTGACGGAAAATATGCCGGTGTCGCGGATGTTACGGCCGGTGTCCTTGGAAGCGCCGGTCTGACGATATTCCACGCCGAGCGCAACGATCGGCGGATCGGAGCTCAGGCAATTGAAGAAGCTGAACGGTGCCGCGTTGACGCGGCCGTCCGTGCCGATCGTGGTGACCCAGGCAATCGGGCGCGGCACGATGGTGCCGATCATGATCTTGTAGCGGTCGCGCGGCGACAGTTCCGCGAAGTCGAGCGTGATGGTTTCGGTCATGGCTGGTTCCCGTCGGCCGTATGGTCGGCCTGTCCTTGTTTCCCGCTCTCTTCGGCGGTGCAGCATGAGGCTACATGGCGGCAGGCGGGATGTGCAAGGTGGTTTCGTCGTCGTTTGATCCTGTTTTTCTTCTTAAGGTTGCTGTTGATATTTTATGCAACCTATGATTATTTGTTGTGCGCATACACAATCAATAACTGAAGCGGAGAGCACCTCATGGCCCAACCAATAACCAAAATCTATGTCGTCAATAATGCCGGCTTCGTCCTGAACTTCGAGATCCGTTGGAGTGATGGAAAGGGGCACTGGTTCACGGTTGACTGGAACAGCGGAAATTATCCGATCAATCAAACCAGGGAGACGCCCGACCTTGGGACGCTTGGTGTTCCCAACAATGCCCCAGTCAACGTCAAGGTCCATGCCGTCGCGGGCAAGGAAAATGATGGCGATGAATCGGTGACGTATGTTGCCGGGTCCACAGGCACGGCGACTTACACCGTGGCCGGAACGACGCTGCATTACAGCGTGCATCTCAACGATTGAACGGAACAGCACAGCACTGCATCGGCAATGGCAGCGCTATGTCTAATCATAAGAAAAGCCCGAAGCATCGCTGCTCCGGGCTTTTCTCATGCGGGTCTTGGGAGGACCGTATTATTCGGCGGGCTGCAATGCTGCAGGCGCCGGTTCGCCGGAGAGCTGGCCGGACATCGCCTTGTCGAGCATGTCCTTGTCCAGTTCGCCTTCCCAGCGGGCAACCACGATGGTGGCGACCGCGTTGCCGACGAGGTTGGTGAGTGCGCGGCATTCCGACATGAAACGGTCGATGCCGAGGATCAGTGCCATGCCGGCGACCGGGACCGACGGGACGACCGACAGCGTGGCAGCCAGCGTGATGAAGCCGGCGCCGGTGATGCCGGCGGCACCCTTTGACGACAACATCGCTACCAAGAGAAGCAGGATCTGGTCGGTCAGCGACAGGTCGATGCCGGTTGCCTGGGCGATGAACAGGGCTGCCAGCGTCATGTAGATGTTGGTGCCGTCGAGGTTGAAGGAATAACCGGTCGGGATGACCAGGCCGACGACCGAGCGCTTGCAGCCGGCGCGTTCCATCTTCTGCATCAGGTTGGGCAGGGCCGCTTCCGAAGAGGAGGTGCCGAGAACCAGCAGCAGCTCTTCCTTGATATAGCGGATCAGCGACAGGATGGAGAAGCCGTTATATTTGGCGACCGCACCCAGCACGACCAGCACGAAGAGCAGGGCCGTGATGTAAAAGGTTAGGATGAGGTAGGCGAGGTTGGCGACCGAACCGATGCCGTATTTGCCGATGGTGAACGCCATGGCGCCAAAAGCACCGATCGGGGCGGCCTTCATCAGAATGGCAACGAGGCGGAAGATCGGGGTGGTGAGCGCGGTCAGGAAGTCCAGAACCGGCTTGCCCTTTTCGCCGACCATGCCGAGCGAAATACCGAACAGGACCGAGAAGAACAGGACCTGCAGGATATCGCCCTGTGCAAACGCGCCGACAATGGTTTCCGGGATGATGTTCATCAGGAAGCCGGTGATCGTCGTTTCATGCGCCTTGGTGGCGTAAGATGCGACTGCCTTGCCGTCGAGCGAGGCCGGATCGATGTTCATGCCGGCGCCGGGCTGCAGCACGTTGCCGACGATCAGGCCGACGATGAGGGCGAGCGTCGAGAAGCAGAGGAAGTAGAGCATCGCCTTGCCGGCGACGCGACCGACCTTCTTCAGGTCGGACATGCCGGCAATGCCGGTGGCGACGGTGAGGAAGATGACGGGGGCGATGATCATCTTCACCAGACGGATGAAGGCGTCACCGAGAGGCTTCAGGCTGGCACCGAATTCCGGGTAAAAATGGCCGAGCAACATGCCGGCGATGATGGCGACGACGACCTGAAAATACAGGTGCCGATAGAATGGCAATGCCTCCGCCTTTCCGGCGGTGGGTGCTTGGATATCCATGATGTCCTCCAGTTGCCCCGCTCACGGTTCCTACCCGGGGCAGCAGTTGATAGAATGCAAGGACAGCAGCAAGGGGCGTGCCAGTTTTCGTTTCAATCGATTAAGTTATTGAAATGATAGTGATCAAATGGCGGTCTGTCAGTTTTTTATCTCGAATTTGTGCGGATATCCGCACTTTCTGTTGATGACTGTGCGAATTCATGCTCATTTGCGGCATGTCAAAACAAGTCCGCTTCGAGACCGAGACCATGTTGCGCCGACAGTTCCGCCGGGCATGGGCCATTTTTGCCGTTTCCGCTCTGTGTTTCGGTCTCGCGTTGGGGCTAGTCGTCGAGCATTACAGCAAGGTTTCGGCGCTGGCCGGTCTGGAGCGTCAGGGGCGCACCGAGGCGGACCTGAAGGTGGCGCTGCTGCGCGCCTCGCTGGAGCGGCCGCGGGCGCTGCCGCTGCTGCTGGCCGGTGACCGCGATGTGCGCGATGCTCTGACCGATCCGAACGGATCACGTTCGACGGAGCGGCGCGAGTTGCTGGATGCCAAGCTGGAAGATCTGGTGGTGCAGACCAACGCCTCGGTCATCTATGTGGTCGGGCTCGACGGTATTGCGATTGCTTCCAGCAACTGGCGCGAACCGACCAGCTTTGTCGGCAACGACTATGCGTTTCGCGCCTATTTTTCCGGGGCGATGAAGGATGGTTCCGCCGAACATTTTGCACTCGGCAGCGTCAGCAAGCGGCCGGGGCTTTATATATCACAGCGGGTGGGGCCGGTTGATGCGCCGCTCGGCGTGGTGGTCGCCAAGATGGAGTTCGACCAGCTGGAGGCTGAGTGGCGCAATTCCGGCCGGCCTTCCTACGTGGTTGATACCAACCATGTCGTGCTGGTTTCGAGCGTGCCGTCCTGGCGGTTCATGACGACGCAGCCGCTGCATCCGGAAGATCTCGGCGCTATCAGGGAAAGCCTGCAATTCGGCGATGCGCCGCTTCTGCCTTTGCCATTCTCGCGCGAAAAGATGGTGGGCGACGCGGCCGCGACCATGTGGGCAGTGATGCCGGGCGAGGCGGGCCCGCAGGACTTTTTGCGCATCACTGCGGCAATCGCCTCGACGCCGTGGCGGTTTGAATACCTGATGCCGATCCGGCTGCCGCTTGCCGACGCCATGCGCGAGGCGCGGCTGACGGCGCTTCTGGGCTGGGTCGCGCTGGTGGCGCTGGCGGGGCTGCTGTTGCGGCGCCGTCAGGTGACGGTGATGACGATTGCCCGTGAACAGCGGGCGCGCGAGGAGCTGGAAGAGCGGGTGGCGGCGCGCACCATCGATCTCAGTCTGGCGCGCGACCGGCTGCAGGCAGAGATCACCGACCACGAGGCGACCGATCGCAAATTGCAGGCGGTGCAACAGGATCTGGTGCAAGCCAACCGGCTGGCGATCCTGGGGCAGGTGGCGGCTGGCGTGGCGCATGAAATCAACCAGCCAGTGGCGACCATCCGCGCCTATGCGGACAATTCCAAGGTTTTTCTAGCGCGTGGGAAAACTGAAAATGCGGTGGAAAATCTTGGCCTGATTGCAGCGCTGACGGAGCGGATCGGTGCGATTACCGAAGACTTGAAGGCGCTTTCTCGAAAAGGGCGCTCGGAAGCGGTTCCGGTTCTGCTGCAGGACGTTTTTGATGGTGCGCTGATGCTGGTGCGCAGTCGTTTTACCGGGCGACTGGATACGTTGACGATCTTTCCGCCGCCGCAAGGTCTTGCAGTGATGGGCAGCCGGCTGCGGCTGGAGCAGGTTTTTATCAATCTCATCCTCAATGCGCTTGAAGCAGTTGAAGGGCAGGGTGACGCCCATATCACTGTGACCACCGAAGTCGCGGGTGAGCGTGTGGCGATCCGCGTCTCCGACAATGGGCCGGGTGTGCCGGAAAAAATTCTGGCGGCGATGTTCGAGCCGTTCAATTCTTCCAAGGATCGCGGTCTGGGGCTCGGGCTGGTGATCTCCAAGGATATCGTTTCCGATTATGGCGGCCGCATCGAGGTGGAAAGCGCGCCGGGCCATACCTGTTTCACCGTGTTTCTGGCGCGAGCGGTGGTGGACGATTTGATTGAAGAGGAAAAACCATGAGCAGGACGGAGAAGGTTTTCCTTATCGATGATGACGCCGATCTGTTGCGCGCCACCGCACAGACGCTTGAGCTGGCGGGTTTCGAGGCGGCGCTGTTTACCTCCGCTGCCGACGCGCTGTCGCGGCTTGATGCCGGGTTCGAAGGTGTCATCGTTTCGGATATCCGCATGCCGGGATTGGATGGTCTGGAACTCTTTGAGCGCGTGCGGGATATGGATGCGGAACTGCCGGTGATCCTGATGACCGGGCACGGTGATATCCCGATGGCGGTGAAGGCCATTCAGGACGGGGTCTATGATTTTATCGCCAAACCGTTTGCCACCGATCGGTTGATACAATGTATTCGCCGGGCTGCTGAAAAACGCCGGCTGACGATGGAGAATCGCCATCTGCGACAGGTGGCGGCGGAAGGTGGGGCGGGGCCGCAGCTGCTGGGCCAGACGCCCGTCATGGTGCGGCTGCGCCAGACGCTGAAGCAGATCGCCGATACCGATGTTGACGTGCTGGTGACGGGAGAAACCGGCAGCGGCAAGGAAGTGGTCGCCAGCCTGCTGCATCAATGGGGCAGGCGTGCGCAGGGGCATTTTGTGGCGCTGAACTGCGGCGCCTTGCCGGAACAGATCATCGAGAGCGAGCTTTTTGGCCACGAGCCGGGTGCCTTTACCGGGGCGCAGAAGAAGCGCGTCGGACGCATCGAGCATGCCGATGGCGGCACGCTGTTCCTCGACGAGATCGAGAGCATGCCGATGTCGACGCAGGTGCGCATGCTGCGTGTGCTGGAAATGCGCGAGGTGGCGCCACTCGGCACCAACGATATAAGGCCGGTCGATCTGCGCGTGGTGGCGGCGGCCAAGGTGGATCTCGGTGATCCGGGGCAGCGGGCGAGCTTTCGCGAGGATCTTTATTACCGGCTGAACGTGGTGTCCTTGTCTATCCCGCCGCTGCGGGAGCGGCGTGAGGATATCGTCCTGCTGTTTCACTATTTTGCCGAGAAAGCGGCGCGGCGCTTTTCGCGCGATGTGCCGGCCATGTCCGACGCCGTCACGCGCTATCTTGCCGATCACCATTGGCCGGGCAATGTGCGCGAGCTTTCGCATTTTGCCGAACGCATCACGCTGGGGCTGGAGCCGGTACCGCTCTCGGGCGGTGCCAGTTCGGAGAGGGGAGGGGGCACAATTATGTCCTTGCCCGAACGGGTCGACGCGCACGAGGCGGAGATCATCCGCGACACGCTGACCTCTTTCGGCGGCAATGTGCAGCAGACGATTGCGGCCCTGAAGATCCCGCGAAAGACGTTTTACGACAAGCTGCAGCGCTATGGCATCGTGCGCTCCGACTACGCCGAGCGCTGAGGGCGGCGTTTACCTGACCGAGTTTCGTAAAATGATTTTTTGACCTGTTTTGTGTCAACGAAATCAGATGCATGCGTGACGAATAGGGTAGATTTCCTCATGCTTTGAGGGGTGCCGGGATGGCACGACGAGGGGTGTCCGAAAGGACCTGTTAACCTTTATTTTCTATCTCTTATCCGTTCGTGCCCCTCCTGTCCTTCGTTCGGTGCCCATGCAGTTTTCTCGTACAAATCCATCCCAGAAAAACGAAAAAGACATCGCCGAGGACGGCGGATCGCAGCCCGTGGAAACCGCAACGTCCTTGGCGGAGCGGGAGGCGGTCTATGCGGCAGCCCAGGCGCGCAAAGATCTTCTGGCCCGCATGCAGGCGCCGGTTCAGCTCTCCGCACAGGCGCGGCAGGCCGCTGCTGCTGCAGCGACGGCTTCTGCCGATGCCGCACGCGCCAAGGAGGATGAGGCCTGGCAGCAGGCGTTTCGTCTGGCGCCGAATGTGCGGTTTACCCGTACCCCGGAAACGGCTCTGTCGCTGCGCCATGCCGATGCGCATGAGCCGGCGGCGGCCGTGATGCCGGATGCCTATGCCCAGCTTTCGATCGAAGGTGCAGGCGAACACGCTGCCCGCAAGGTCGCTGCCGCTCCGGTCGTGGACGGCGAAGCTGAACGGCTGGCTGCCGAGGTGGCCGCAAAGGCTGCCGCGGCGGAAGCGTTTCGCAATTCTCTGCCCAGAACGGGTTCACCGCTGATCGTGCCGCGGCGTGTGCCCGCGGTCTCCGGTCCCGTTGCTGCGGCTGTCACGACGCCGGTGCCGATGACGCCGATCAGTGGTCCCGTTTCCCAGATCCCTGCGTCCCAGCAGGTCCCGGCTCAGGGTCCGGCGCAGGCCGATGTGCAGCAGATGGTCGCCACCACTGCGCCCGTCGCCGCGCCCTCGATCCTGATGCCGGATGGTTTTGATGGATATGTCGCAGTAGCGCCGCAGACGCCTGCGATGCATCCGAAATTCTCGTCCAGCGGTTCGGTCGATACGATTGCCGGATTGCAGCAGCTGGCCGCCGCCATGCGTCGCGGCCTCGTGCAGAGCATGCCGACCCCGGCCGGTTCGCTGGTGGCAAACGATGTGGCGCCGATGGCTGTCGCGCCCGTTGCTGCCGTAACGGTACCGCAGGCTGAAGCTGCAACGGAACAGACGGCGGCGCCAGTTGCCGTTTCCGATTTCGCCTTCTGGGAAATGATGCCGTTCGATGTCGCCGAAATCCCGCCGATGTCGGATGCGTTGCATGGCCACCAGATCGCCACGCCGGTGGAAAAGCCGGTTGCTGCGGCACCGCTGCCGGTGATCGTGCAGACACCACAGCCGGCAAAGCCCGTGATGGCGCCGGAAATGCTGATGCTGCTGAACTCCAAGCGTTTTTATGCACCTGCGGGTTCGGTCGTTGCGCTCTACCACGAAGTGGCGACTGCCAGGCACGCCGAAGTTGCTGCCGAACTGCAGTCGCTGCCGCCGCTTCTGCAGGCGGCGATCGAAGGCCCGGTAAGCCATGCGACGCAGCCGACCGTGCAGGCCACACCTGCGCCAGCGATGCCCATGCCCGTGCCCGCCAACCAGCAGGCCGTGCCTGTGGCGCCGATTGTTGCCAATGCGCATCCGATGATGCGCGCCGGTGCTATGCAGGCCGCAGCCATGCTGCAGCCGATGGTTTCCGCCGTCGCAACGCCGGTGGCAACGCATTCGCCGCTCACCCGGACGACGGCTTTCGTGCAGCCGGCGCCGGTTGCCGCCGAACCGGTTGCCGCTCCCGCCGTGACGGCCTTCAGCGCGGCACCTGCTTTCGGTGGACCTTCGTTTGGCGGCCCTTCCTTCGGTGCGCATGCTTTTGGCGGTTCTGCTTTTGGCGGTTCTGCTTTCGGTGTGCCGGCTTATGCGGCGCCGATCATTCCGGCTGCCGAGCCGACGCCTGCTGCCCCGGTGGTGGAGACGGTGACCGAGGTTGCCGCAGTCCAGGCTGCGGTTGAAACGGCTCAGGCGGCTGTTGCTGCACCGGTTCCGACGCCGAGCAATGTGACCATCACCGTTCCGGCCGCCACGCCGGCCCGTGCGCAGACCGTGCGTCCGAGCCTTGCCGAATACGAGTTTCCGCCGATCAGCCTGTTGCAGGAACCGCGCGGCGAGCGTGGTCAGGCCATGCAGCCCGACGCGCTGCAGCAGAGCGCCGGCCTTCTCGAAAGCATTCTCGAAGATTTTGGCGTCAAGGGCGAGATCATCGACGTGCGTCCCGGTCCGGTCGTCACGCTTTATGAATTCGAACCGGCACCGGGTGTGAAGTCTTCCCGCGTCATCGGCCTCGCAGACGATATCGCCCGTTCGATGTCGGCACTGTCTGCTCGCGTCGCCGTCGTGCCCGGCCGCAATGTCATCGGTATCGAACTGCCGAATGCCGTGCGCGAAACCGTGTTCTTCCGCGAACTGATCGAGTGCGAGGATTACTGGGAAACCAAACATCGCCTCGCGCTTTGCCTCGGCAAGACGATCGGTGGCGAGCCGGTCATCGCCGAACTCGCAAAGATGCCGCATCTGCTGGTGGCCGGCACGACCGGTTCGGGCAAGTCCGTTGCCATCAACACGATGATCCTGTCGCTTCTCTACCGGCTGCGCCCGGAAGAATGCCGCCTGATCATGATCGATCCCAAAATGCTGGAACTGTCGGTTTATGACGGCATCCCGCACCTGCTGACGCCGGTCGTCACAGACCCCAAGAAGGCAGTTCTCGCGCTGAAATGGGCTGTGCGCGAGATGGAAGACCGTTATCGCAAGATGTCGCGTCTCGCCGTTCGCAATATCGACGGTTACAACCAGCGCGCCGCTGCGGCGCGTGAGGCCGGCGAGGTGATCAAGGTCAACGTGCAGGTCGGGTTCGACCGCCACAATGGCGAGATCGTCTACGAGGAACAGGAGATGGACCTCGCGCCGATGCCTTATATCGTTGTCATCATCGACGAGATGGCCGACCTGATGATGGTGGCTGGCAAGGAAATCGAAGGTGCCGTTCAGCGTCTGGCGCAGATGGCGCGTGCCGCCGGTATCCATGTGATCATGGCGACGCAGCGTCCCTCGGTCGATGTCATTACCGGCACGATCAAGGCAAACTTCCCGACGCGCATCTCCTTCCAGGTGACGTCGAAGATCGACAGCCGCACCATTCTGGGCGAACAGGGCGCGGAAAACCTGCTCGGCCAGGGCGACATGCTGCATATGGCCGGCGGTGGACGCATTTCGCGTGTGCATGGTCCGTTCGTCTCGGATGCCGAGGTCGAACATGTGGTCAAGCACCTGAAGCTTCAGGGCCGTCCGGAATATCTCGGCACCGTGACCGAGGACGAGGAAGAGGGCGGCGCCGACGAGGCGACTGACGAAGCCGTGTTCGACAAAGGTGCCATGGGTGCCGAGGACGGCGGCGACGATCTTTACGAAAAGGCCGTCAAGGTCGTTCTGAAGGATCGCAAATGCTCGACCTCCTATATCCAGCGCCGTCTGTCGGTGGGGTATAACCGCGCCGCGTCGCTGGTGGAACGCATGGAACAGGAAGGTCTGGTTGGCCCGGCCAACCATGTCGGCAAACGCGAGATCATCGGTGATGGTCGCGGGCCGCAGGGTTCCGGTCTGGACGACTGAGGTTTTTACCTCGGATGTGAATGATGGGAGAGGGTCCGCTTGCGGGCCCTTTTTCGTGTGCAGCTTGGCGGGCGCGATCCAAAACTTGACGGCCATCCTCGCCTTTCAATAGAACAGTGCGGCTGCGATCTCTGTTTCGCGGGGTGTCCTGGAGGATGTTTTCTTGAGAAATTCCGTTGCCCTTCTCGCCGGTGCCAGCGCGCTGGCGGTTTCCGTTTTTGCTCCGCCGGCCCATGCCCAGGTGGCCGATGCGATCACCATCTACAATGCACAGCACGAGGGGCTGACGAAGGAATGGGCGGAGGCGTTCAAGGAGGATACCGGCATTGTCGTGACCATCCGCAACGGCTCCGACATGGAATTCGCCAACCAGATCGTGCAGGAGGGGGAAAACTCTCCGGCAGACGTTTTTCTGACCGAAAACTCGCCGGCCATGGCGCTGGTGGATGGCAAAGGCCTTTTCGAGCCTGTTGCCGCCGATACGCTGGCGCAGGTGCCCGAACAATTCAGGCCGTCTAACGGTCACTGGATCGGGGTGGCGGCGCGCTCGACCGTGTTTGCCTATGACAAGACGAAACTTTCCGCAGACAAGCTGCCGAAATCCATGCTCGACCTCGCCACGCCGGAATGGAAGGGGCGCTGGGCGGCCTCACCTTCGGGGGCCGATTTTCAGGCGATTGTCGGTGCCTTGTTGCAGTTGAAGGGCAGGGACACGACGGAAAACTGGCTGGAGGGCATGCAGGCCAATTACACCGCCTACAAGGGTAATTCGATCGCCATGAAGGCAGTCAATGCCGGGGAGGTGGAGGGCGCGCTGATCTACCACTATTATTATTTTGGCGATCAGGCCAAGACCGGCGAGAACAGCAACAATGTCGGCCTGCATTATTTCAAGGGGCAGGATCCGGGCGCCTTCGTTTCGATTTCCGGCGGCGGCATTTTGAAATCCTCCAAACACAAGGAGCAGGCGCAGGCCTTTCTGGAATGGCTGACCGGTGAAGGTGGCCAGCGGGTTTTGCGCGATGGCACATTCTTCGAATATGCGGTGGGCAAGGGCCAAGCCTCCAACAAGGCGCTGGTGCCGCTGGCCGAGCTCGACGCGCCAAAAGTGGAGCCATCGACGCTCAACAATGCGCAAGTGACCGACCTGATGACCGAGGCGGGGATTTTTTGAGGCGCGACAGCCGTTTTTCCCTCCCGCCCTTTTCAGGCTGGCCATGACGTCATCCGTTTCAGATATCGCAGTCCCTCTGGCTCGACACAGGCATCGCCTCGGTGCGTCGTCATGGACGTTTTTGATCGCCGTCGTGGTGGCGCTGCTGGCGCTTGTGCCGCTCGGTTTCGTGATCTGGGCGACCATCGCGACCGGCCCGGAGATGGCCTATAAGCTGATCGCGCGGCCGCGTGTCGGCGCGCTACTCACCAACACCGTGCTTCTCGTGTCGATAACCGTGCCGATCTGTGCCGTGCTGGCGGTGGCGCTTGCTTTTCTGACCGAGCGAACCGACATGCCGGGCAGGCGGCTGTGGGCGTGGCTGTGCATCACGCCGCTCGCCGTGCCGGCCTTCGTGCATTCCTATGCCTGGATCGGGCTGTGGCCGGGCCTGCATGGCCTGCCCGCCGGCGTGGCGATTTCCGTCACCGCCTATTTCCCTCTTCTCTACCTGCCCGTTGCCGCAGCGCTTCGCCTGCTCGATCCGGCGCTGGAGGATCAGGCGTCATCACTGGGGCTTTCGCCACTTGGCGTGTTTCGTCGGGTGGTTTTGCCGCAATTGCGGCTTTCGCTGTGCGGCGGCGCGCTGCTGGTGGGTCTGCATCTACTGGCCGAATACGGGTTGTTTGCGATGATCCGCTTCGACACGTTTACGACGGCGATCGTTGAGCAGTTCCAGTCGACCTATAACGGTGTCGCCGCGCATATGCTGGCACTGGTGCTCGTTCTGTGCTGTTTTGCGCTGATCGGGTTCGAAGCTATTTTGCGTGGACGCAGCCGTTATGCCCGGCTGGGCTCCGGCGTGGCGCGGGTGGCGGGCGTGGTGCGGCTGGGACGCTGGCGTTATGCGGTGATGGCTCTGCCGGCGCTGACCGCGGCCTTTGCGCTCGGCATTCCGGCCTATACGCTCTCACGCTGGCTGATTGCCGGCGGCGCAACAATCTGGCGGATGGACGAGATCGGGCTGGCGCTTTTGCAGACGCTGACGATCTGCGTGATCGGCGGGTTTTTCACGGTGCTGGCGGCGTTGCCCATCGCCTGGCTTTCGGTACGCCGGCCGGTCAGATCCAGCCGGCTGGTGGAGAGCTGTTATTATCTGGCGAGTGCGATGCCGGGCGTCGTGGTGGCCTTGGCGCTGGTAACCGTGACGGTGCGGGTGGCGCTGCCGCTTTACCAGACCGTTGCGACGATCACGCTCGCCTATGTCATCATGTTCCTGCCGCGCGCGCTGGTGAGCCTTAGAACCAGCATCGCGCAGGTGCCGGTGGAGCTGGAACAGGCAGCCGCCAGCCTCGGGCGCTCACCGGCGCGGGCGCTGATGGCGACCACGGTGCGACTGGCGGCGCCGGGGGCTGCGGCCGGCATGGCGCTCACCTCGCTCGGTATCCTCAACGAGTTGACGGCAACACAGATGCTGGCACCGAACGGCACGCGCACGCTCGCCATGGCCTTCTGGGCGCTGTCGAGCGAGATCGATTATGCCGGTGCCGCGCCTTATGCGTTGCTGATGGTGGTGTTTTCACTGCCGATGACATGGCTTCTCCATCATCAATCCAGAAAGATCGCAGGCCGATGACATTTTTGCAGGTACGGGGTCTGCGCAGGCATTTTGGCAGCGTTGCGGCGCTCGATGGGGTCGATCTGACGGTGGCCGCCGGCAGCCGCACGGCGATCGTCGGGCCGTCCGGCTGCGGCAAGACCACGCTTCTGCGGATGATCGCCGGTTTCGATGTGCCCGATGGTGGTTCGATCACAGTGGATGGCGTGCTTCTTGCGGATGAACAGATGCAAGTGCCGGCGCATAAACGCGGCATCGGGCTGGTGGCGCAGGATGGCAGCCTGTTTCCGCATCTGACGGTGTCCGACAATATCGGTTTCGGGCTGGAGAAGAATTTTGCCGGCCGCGACGCCCTGATCGATGAACTGATCGACATGGTGGGGCTGGAGCGCTCGATGCTGTCGCGCAAGCCGGAACAGCTTTCCGGCGGCCAGCAGCAGCGCGTCGCGCTGGCGCGGGCGCTTGCCCGCAAACCGCGGTTGATGCTGCTGGACGAGCCGTTTTCCGCGCTCGACACGGGTTTGCGCGCGCAAACGCGGCGGGCGGTGACGGAGGTGCTGGCGGCAGCCGGCATCACCACCATTCTCGTCACCCATGATCAGGCAGAAGCCTTGGCCTTCGCCGATCAGGTGGCGGTGATGCGCGGCGGAAAGTTTGCGCAGGTGGGCAGCCCACGCGACATCTATGCACGGCCGGTGGATACGGCCACGGCGCGGTTTTTAGGGGAGGCGATCGTGCTTCCGGCGGAGATTTCCGATGGTTTCGCGGAGTGTGCGCTGGGCCGTGTGGCGGTCGATGGCGGTGCGAGGTCGGGCACAGCGGAAATCATGGTGCGGCCGGAGCAGATCGAGGTTCTGCCGTTCCATGAGGGGGCCGAGGGCGTTGCAGGGATTGCTTCGCAGATCGATTTCTGTGGGCCGAGTTATGATGTGACGATCACCACCGAAGGACCGCAGCCGTTTGTGATGCGGTTGAGCCTGCCGAGCCGGAATATTTTAGGCGAGGGGGATCGGCTGCGGCTGCGTGTGGCGGGGAAGGTGCATGTGTTCGGGGGGTGAGGCCGCGGCGGCTGGTCGTCAACTGCCGCTGGTCCCGATGCAAATACACATTGAGCGCATCGCGGTTCCTGCTGATCGTTTCCGAGCGTCGAAATCCGCGATGCCTTTGCCGCTGAAAATCAGGGCGTCATCAATACACGGCCGATACGGCCGCGTTCTTCCGCGCGACGATGTGCCTTTGCGGCTTCCGTAAGCGGGAAAGTGGCGTCGATCGGAATTTTCAGATCGCCGGATTTTGCCATTTCGAACAATTCGGTGATCAGCCTGCGTGGTTCCTCATCGCCCATTTCCGGGCCGAGAAGGCAACCGATGACCGTCTTTCGATGCTTCAGAAGGTCGCCGGCATCGATCATCGTGTTGCGGCCGCCGAATACGCCGATCAACACGGCATTGCCGCCATCCTTCAAAACGCCGAGCGCATCGACCAGGGCGTCGCCGCCGATCGTATCGATGATGACATGGACCTCATTGCCGCCGAGCAGGGTTCGGATCTGCTCGCTGGCTGTCTTTTCGCCGACGACTATTGCGTCGTTCAGGCCGTATTCGCGAATGCGTGCCAGCGATTCCGGCCGGGTGCCGGTGCCGATGACACGGGCGCCGAGCCCGGCGGCTAGCTGAACGGTCGCAAGACCGACGCCACCGGCAGCACCAAGGACAAGAACCGTCTGACCGGGTTTGGCCTTCGCCAGATGCAGCGCCCAGGCAGCGGTACCGGGACCGACCGGAATGGTCGAAGCGACGCCAATGTCGAGACCATCCGGAATGGCAAATGTGTTACGGGCCGGGGCTGCCCGCAGTGCGGCATGCGACCCTTTCCAATGGAAGGTCGTGACCTTCTGGCCGATGGCAAAGTTGGTGACGTTCTTTCCGAGCCCGACGATTTCACCGGCGGCGGCATAACCCGGCACTTCGTTTTTCCCCGGCGTCAGATCGCGCCGGCCGGCCAGATCACCACCTTCGATGCTGATCGCCTCGACCCTGATGAGAACCTCGTCATCGGCCGGGACCGGATCGGCAATGTCTTCGTAGTGCAACACATCGGGGGGGCCGGGTTCGTGATAAATTACCGCTTTCATGAAGTCATGTCTCCTGTCGTATGGGATGCTCGACGGAGAGCCGGATGCTGCAGACCCGGCGCTGGCCGTCCTGCATCCATATAGCCACGCGGTGGAGTCACTTTTAGACGTGACGGGAGCGAAGGCGCAATAAACGAAGCGGAATGCTGTTTCGTGACCTGCCCGGAAGACCCCTGTGCGTTCAGGGGGAAGCGGGTTTTGCGCTTTCGCAATGACGGCCGCGCGCGAAATGCGCGCGGCTGGTCACGGGAAATTGCCCCTTGTCCGTTCCAGCATCACACCCTCGCCCCACTCGCCTTGTCAAACAGATGCGCCTTGCCGGCATCGACCGTAACACCGATATCGTCGCCGAAGCGGATGTCGAGGCGTTCGCGGAACAGGCAGGAGATCTGCTCGTCGTGGCTCAGCACGCGGGCAAAGATTTCCGAGCCGGTGCCTTCGACGATATCGACGCGGCCGGCAATGCCGTTTGCATCGGCGCGGATATGTTCCGGGCGGATGCCGTAGACCAGCTTGCGGCCGCCGAGTTTGGCGGTGTCAGCGCCGGGCGGCAGTGGCAGGACGAGGCCCTTGTCGCTGCGGAACACGCCTTCCTCGATCTTGCCATCGATGAAGTTCATGGCCGGCGAGCCGATGAAGCCGGCGACAAAGAGGTTGGCGGGGCGGTCGTAGAGGTCGAGTGGCGCGCCGACCTGTTCGATACGGCCATCCTGCAGCACGACGATCTTGTCGGCCATGGTCATCGCCTCGATCTGGTCGTGGGTTACGTAGATGATCGTCGTGCCGATACGCTGATGCAGTGCCTTGATTTCGGCGCGCATCTGCACGCGCAGTTTGGCGTCGAGGTTGGAGAGCGGTTCGTCGAACAGAAACACCTGCGGATCGCGCACCAGCGCGCGGCCCATGGCGACGCGCTGGCGCTGGCCGCCGGAAAGCTGACGGGGGTAACGGTCGAGCAGTTTTTCGAGGCCGAGAATGGCGGCGGCGCTTTCCACCTTGCGGCGGGTCTCGGTGGCATCGGCCTTCTTGAGTTTCAAGGCGAAGGCCATGTTGTCGGCCACCGTCATGTGCGGATAGAGCGCATAGTTCTGAAACACCATGGCGATGTCGCGGTCGCGGGCCGGCAGGTGCGAGACCTCGCGCGGGCCGATGCGGATGGCACCACCCGAGATTTCCTCAAGACCGGCGACCATACGCAGCAGCGTGGATTTTCCGCAGCCGGATGGGCCAACGAGGACGACGAATTCGCCATCGGCAATATCGACGCTAAGACCGTTGATGACTTCGACGGCGCCAAAACGCTTTTCGATGTTCTGGATGTTGACTGTAGCCATGGGTGAAAATCCTCCCGATTTCCAATTGAGTTTTCAGCCGCCCTTGACCGCGCCGGCGGTGAGGCCCGCGACGATCTGTTTCTGTGCGAACATGGTCAGCACCAGAACCGGCAGGGTGACGATCAATGCGGCGGCGGCGAGCGGCCCCCAGCTGACCTGTTCGAAGGACAGCATGTTGTAGACGGCGACCGGTAGCGTGCGGGTCTCGCGGCTGGCGAGCACGATGCCGAAGACAAAATTGTTCCACGAGAAGATCACCGCCAGGATGAAGGCGACGACGATGCCGGGTTTGGCGATCGGCAGCGCCACGAGGCGAAAAACCTGCCAAGAGGTGGCGCCGTCTATGCTGGCGGCTTCTTCCAGTTCCTTTGGTGTCGTCTCGAAATAACCTATCATGATCCACACGACGATCGGCACGGTGACGACGAGATGGATGATGATCTGCGGCAGCAGCGTCCCGAGCAGGTTCATCCATTGGAACAGCAGGAATAGCGGAATGAGGAAGGATAGGCCGGGCGTCATGCGGGCGATCATGATGACCATCGCGGCGCGCTCCGCCTTCAGCCGCGCGATGCCGTAGCCGGCCGGCACACCGATGATCAACGCGAGCAGCGTGGCGGCTCCGGTGACGAGGACCGAATTCCAGAAATAGAGAAGAAAGTTGTTCTCCTCGAAGACCTTTGCGTAATTCGACCAGGCGACGCGTTCGGGGATCAGGATTGGCGGATAGGCGCCGTTGTCGATCTCGAATTTCAGCGATAGCGAGATCATCCAGATGAAGAACAGGATGACAGGCGAGATCATGATGAAAGCGGCGAAGAACAGGCCGATACGGTTCCATACACGATAGGTCATCAGCGGTCCTCCATGTCGGACCAGTTGGTGCGGGCGCGAACCATCATCAGCACGAAGGACAGCGCCACGATGACGACGAAGAACACGACGGCCATGGCCGATCCGTAACCGATGTCGTAATAGGCAAAGGCGGTGTTGTAGAGGTAGATGTTGATGGTTTCCGACGCCGTGCCGGGCCCCCCTTGCGTCATCGCGTAGATGATGTCGAAGCTTTTGACCGCATCGATGGAGCGAATGATGACGGCGATCATCAGGAAGGGCGCGATCATCGGCAGTGTCAGGTACCGAAACTTCTGCCAGGCATTGGCGCCGTCGATTTCGGCACTTTCGTAAGGTTCGCGTGGAACCGCGGCGAGACCGCCGAGCACGATCAGCATGATCAGCGGTGTCCATTGCCAGGTCTCGACCAGAACCAGAGACGGGATGACCGTCGACTGGTTATAGATCCATTCCTGCGCGCCGATGCCGACCAGCGACAGAAGATAGTTGAGAACGCCGAGCTGCGGGTGGAACATCATCGTCCAGACCAGCGCGATGGCGACCGGGGTCGCCATCATCGGCATGACGAACACGCCGCGCAAAAAACCGCGCAGCGGGAACTGGCCGTCGAAAACGAGGGCGGCAAGCGTTCCGAGAAACAGCGGCGCCACGACCGATAGAACGGTGTAGATCGCCGTATGCCACATGCTTTCCCAGAACCGCATGTCGCCCGCGAGCCGGACATAGTTGTCCAGCCCGATGAAGGTCTGCTCCTGTCCCAAGGTCCAGGAATTGACGCTCATCCAGAGGGTGAACACCCAGGGAAAAACGATGACTGCGCCGATGACCACCAGGGCCGGGACGACGAAGGGCCAGTAATTGGGGGCAAGCCTTGGCGGCTTCACCCCTTTTTCTGTCACGGCGTCTGCCGCGGTCGTATCAACGGTCACGGAAGCCATTATCCCTCGCTGCGTGCCAGAACCGGTGCGAACTGTTCGCCGGCCTTTTTCAGCTCGGCTGCCGGATCTGCGCCGCCGATCATGTTGGTGAGCGCCACGCCATAGATGTCGCGGAACTCGGTGACGGGGATGATGACCGGCAGCGCCAGCTGCGAAACCTTGCCGGAGGCAACCACGGCATCCACCCATTCTCCCGGCATGGTGACGCCTTCGCGCACCTTGGCGTCGTCGAGGATCGACTGACGATACGGCACGCCGGCGCCGGCCTGCAGCAGATGCGCCCCCATTTCATGGGAGATCGCCCATTGGCAGAAGAGGTAGGCGGCTTCCTTCTTGGTGCTGGCGGCGGTGACGCCGAGGCCATCGCCGAACGTGCCGGCGGCCTGCGCTGCCGGACCCTTCGGGATGACGCTGTAGCCGGTCTTGCCGACGACGCGGGATTTTTCCGGGTTTTCGATCGGCGGGGCAAAACCGACGCCATCGAACCACATGCCGACCTTGCCCTGCAGGAAGGCGGATTGTGCCTCGGCCCAGTTGAAGCCGGAGACACCGACCGGGGCGGCCTTGGTCATCAGCGTCTGGTACATTTTTGCGGCTTCGACGGCTTCCTTGCTATCGCTGGCGATCTTGCCATCGACGATCGGGGTCGCACCGTAACCCAGCATCAGCGAGGTCCAGACCGGCGTGTTGGCATTTTTTAGCCCACGCGCGACGAAACCGAACGTATTGGTGGATTTGTCCGTCAGTGCTTCCGCCGTGGAAACAAGTTCCTCGAAACTCTGCGGATATTTCAGGCCCTTGGCGTCGAACAGTTCCTTGTTCCAGTAGACGATCCAGTAATCGACGGAGAAGGGCAGGGAGCGCAAAGTGCCATCGGCATCCTTGGCGAATTTCAGCCCGGCTTCGGCAAAGTCGCCCTCGACCATGGATGGGTCGGTGAGGCTCGGATCCTTGAAGAAACCGGAAAGGTCGGCCAGCCATTTGCCCTTTTCATACTGGCGTTTCTGCACATGGTAGCTCAGGTGCACGACGTCGAAGCTGGGGCGGCCGGATGACAGTTCGATCGTGGTCTTCTGGCGCTGCTGCTGTTCGGGCGTGGCTTCGGCGTTGACCTTGATGCCGGTCAGCGCCTCGAAATCCTTCAGGTATTTCAAGAGAATTTCGCCGCGCGGGCTTTTGACGAGGTTCACTTCCAGCGTTGTGCCGGCAAAGCGTTTCCAGTCGACTGCGGCAGATGCCGGGCGGGCGCCGACAAGGCCTGCGGCACTAAGCGCTGCGGAACCTGCCAGAAAATTGCGGCGGGTCGGGGTCCAGAGTGATGATGTCATGATGTCCTCCTCCAAGGTTTACCGGGATCTCCTCATCCCGGCTCATGAACGTTGAAATTCTGCTTGTCCTAGATCCTGAGGGCGCGGTCCCTCGCATGTCCGATATGCTTGACGAGTGCTGCGACCGCATCCTCGGCGGAACGACGCTCGATGGCTTCCAGAACGGTCATATGCTCGCCCATGACCGAGGCGACGCGGCCGTTGATGCGAAAGCGTTCCTGGTTGATCAGCCGCATCTTGATCGAGTTGACGCGGTAGACATTCGAGATGATGCGGTTGCCGAGCGCATCGATGAAAGCGTCATGCATGCCCCAATCGACCGCCTGCGCTTCCGCCTCCAGTTCCGGCGTCTCGTTTCCGGCAGCAACGGCTGCGGCAAGCTCGCGGTGCTTGGCGATCATCCTGCCGACCAGTTCGTCGGATGCCGAAGCCACGAACAGCGCGACCGCCTCCTTCTCCAGAAACAGGCGCAGCTGAAAGGCTTCCCGGATCAGATGCAGATCGATATGGGCGATCTGCAATCCTCGCTGCGGCACCGTCTTGATCAGTCCCTCGGCCTCCAACCGCGGGATCAGTTCACGGATGGCACCGAGCGGCAGGCCGGTCAGTTCGACAAGCCGGCGCTGCGACACGAACTGGCCAGGCCGAACGTCACGCGCCAGCAGGTGCCGGGTAAAGCTCTCGTAAGCCTTTTCCCGAAGCGTGGGTTCTTCAACCTGCTGGTCGTCATGCCGCGTGGCCATTGCTGTTCCGGTTTTCCTTGTTTCTGCTCAGGCCGCCTTGGTGCGAAAAAGTCCGTCGAAGACATTGCCGAGCTGTTTTTGAACGTCGGTCGATATAGAAAGCAGGGGCGCACGCACCGCAAGCCACTTTTCATCGCCAAGTTCGCGCGCCACCATGGCCTTTACGGCGGGCGTGACCGGATGTTTCAGGAGTTCCACCACGAGTTCCACGACACGGGCGTCCTCACGGCCTTCATTGGCCATGGCGGCAACTTCCGGTGCGGCGAAATTGGCAACGCCGGAAATGGCGCCTTGTCCGCCCAAGCGCACACCCTGAGCCAGATGGCGTTCGTCGCCGATCAGGATGATCAGGTCTGAATGATCCTTCAAGAGCGCCTGTGTGTGCGGCCAGTCGCCGCCCGAATCCTTGACGCCCGTGACGATGCCCGGAAACGCCTCGCGCAGCCGCGCCACCAGCGGCACGCTCAACGTTACCATGGTGACGGATGGGATGTTGTAGACGAGGATGTCGCGGGCCTTGCTGCCAAGCAACGAGAACACCCGCGAGAACCAGCGGAACAGGCCTTCGTCGCTGACATTCTTGAAATAGGAGGGCGGGGCGAGAAGGATGTTGCGCACGCCGCGGTCGAGCGCCTGTCCGGCCTGCTCGGCTGCGTCTTCTGCCGAATCCACCAGCACGCCGACGACGATCTGCTCAGGCGCCACGCCGGCGCTAAGGATCGCCGAAAGCGCGCGCTCGCGTTCCTTCGTGCCGATTGAAGAACCTTCGCCTGTGGTGCCGAACAGGGTGCAGCTGGTGCAGCCGGCGGCAAGACTGCGCTTGGCCTGGGCGATCATCATGTCGAGCACGATGTCACCGTTTTCGTCAAAAGGGGTTGTCAAAGCGACGGAAAGACCGAAGCGGCTCATGAGTGTCTCCTCCACTGATTTCTTAGTGGTAGGTGACTAACATGTCAGTTGTCAACTGATGAGTTGCGAGAGGCGTCGGAGACCCTCGGCGAAGGCCTTGCGGCGCTGGAAGGCTCGATCTTCTGGGGTGCGTCTGTGCCGAGTTATCGGCGCCCGGCCGACTTTTCCGTGTCCGTCTGTTGCGGCGACAGGCGTCTTGCCACCATCTCGGCGGGTTCGGGTCGGCCGAAATGATAGCCCTGGAAAACGTCACAGCCGAGGCGGCGCAGGGCCTCGGCGTGTTGTTTGGTTTCGATACCCTCGGCGATGACGCCGACTTTCAGCGCCTGCGCGATCTGGATGATCGATTTCAGGATACGGCGCTGTTCGACGGAAACGACGACGTCCTTGACGAGATTGCGGTCGATCTTCAGCCGATCCGGGCGGATTTTCACAAGGCCGAGCAGGGAGGCGTGGCCGGAGCCGAAATCGTCGATTTCGATATCGATGCCGAGCGTACGCAACGCCCGGATACGGTCGAGGATCTCGTCGGAGGATTCGTCGAGGAAGATGGTTTCGACCAGTTCGAACGCGATGCCGTGGAAATCCGCACGTCGCCGCTCCAGTTCGGCCAGCAGTTCGGCGTCGTGAAGCCGGGTTGCAGATACGTTGACGGCAATACGTGGTACGGAAAATCCTTCGGTCTGCCAGCGTTCACGGTCTTCCAGAACCCGGTCGAGAACAGTGGCGTCGATGCTGTTGGCAAGACCCGCCTCCTGCGCAATGGGCAGGAATTCGAAAGGTGACAATAGACCGCGTGTCGGATGGTTCCAACGCACCAGCGCTTCCAGTCCGGTGATGGCACCGGTTCGGGCATCGATCTGGACTTGATAATGCGGCACGACTTCCCGCCGCTCCAGCCCGCCCTGAAGCTCTGCGGCCAAGGTGCGCCGGGCCAGAAGTTCGTCCTTGAGAGCGGGATCAAAAAACGCGATGCGGTTTCGGCCGAGCCGTTTCGCCTGATAAAGTGCAACATCGGATTCGGTGAGAAGGTTGGCGCCGGGGCGGGCGTCCAGCGTATAGCCGATGCCGATCGAGACGCCCGAACGCAAGATGTCGTTGCCAAAGGTAATTGGCTCTCCAAGTGCCTTCTGCATGCGTCTTGCGATCTGCTCAAGCTCCTGCGTCGTGGCGAAATCGGTCAGCACGATGACGAATTCATCACCGCCGGTGCGGGCCGCCACGGCATTGGCAGGCGCGGCACCGATGATGCGTGACGATGCCACGCGCAACACGTGGTCGCCGGCACCATGGCCGTGGCTGTCGTTGATCTGCTTGAAACGGTCGAGGTCCAGATGCAGCACGGCAAGCGACCGATAGCGGCCGTCTGCCTGCAAGGCGCGCAGTCGGGCGTCAAAGAAATTCCGATTTGGCAGGCCGGTCAGATAATCATGCTGGGCTGCGTGTTCGATCTCGGCATAGCTGTCGGCGAGTTCGCGGGCGCGCTCTTCCAACTGCACCTTCTGGCTTTGCAGCGCGTGGTGTAGCACGACATCGTCGGTCACATCCCATTCAGCGCCGATCACCGAGGGTTCGCCTTCGTCGGTGAGGTAATAATGGCCGCGTGATCGCAGGTGCCGGACCTCGCCGCCGGGCAGCACGATGCGGAACTGCGAGTCATAATGTCCGTGGCTGGCTATGGCTTTGTCGAAATCGGCGTTGGCGCGCAGCATGTCATCGGGATGAATGGCATTCTGCCATGCGTCTGCAGAGACCCGTCTTTCGGTGCGCCCGGTGCGATATATCCGGTGCATCTGGGCATCCCATAGCAGTTCGTCGCGTGCGAGATTGTGCTCCCAGACGCCCATCTGAGATGCGTCGAGCGCAAGTTCAAGCCTGCGGAAGAGATCGCGATACTCGCGCGTTGTCGATGGAGATTTTGCCACTGCTGTCCTCGAATTTCGAGAATATAGTAGGGCTTGCTTATTAACGTAGTGTTTGTATCGGCAAAATCTTTCTATCACTCGGTTTTCCGTCTCTGCGGAACATCCTGCGGGCGTTCGCGGTTGGAAAAGGGATGCCAGGCAATTTTGAGGAGGCTGTCATGCCGGGAACCAACGACATCGTCATGTTCGTCGCTTTTGATCGCAATGCGCGCGGCGAGACCATTCCGGCTTTTACGCCAAGGCAGGCAACGGACGAGGCTGAGGCAGTAAATGCCGTAGAAATACTGGGGGCTCGCCACGCCGGAGCCGTGGCATGGCGGCGGGAATCACTCCCGGCGATCGGCGAAATAGGCGAGCCTCGTATCATTGCCAAGCGCGGCGCCGTGGGTGATTTCGGCTGATTTTTACGCTTTATTGACCATGCTGACGCATTAGTTGGTGCTAAATGAGGCAATATCGTCTTTTGCGCTATGTCATCAATTTTTGTGCTGGACTGCACGTTATGGCTGTGTTTACATCATCTCACTGAATTTGCATTGCGTTGATTTTCCCGCAGCGGATGCATCCACACGAAGCCCAGAACGAGAAACGGTAGTGCCTGATAAAGCCGGATTTCGACATTTATCCCTTCGTGTTCCCACGCACCTGAATACGGATTTGTCGTCCGTTTTCGGGCAGAGACCGCTACGCTCCGATACCGTTCCGCGGCGAGCTGGCTTGTCCAGCGAAATCATAAAAGTGCTCCCCCGATTTGCGATGGCGTTCCAACCGATCGTGGATACGATGACGGGTGGCGTTTTTGCACAGGAAGCGCTTGCCCGCGGACACGACGGCGAAGGTGCTGCCTCGGTCTTCGACAAGGTGCCGCAATCTGCGCTTCACTTGTTTGAAGCCCTTTGCCGCCAGCGGGCGCTGGAAGCGGTCAAGGAAATCGGCCTCGACGATACGCGGATCAGTCTCAATGTTTCTCCCGAAGCGGTTCTCGATACCGAATTCGGAATTTGCGAGACCATCCGTGTGGCGCGCAGCCTTGGTCTGCATGAACGCCAATTGCTTCTGGAATTCACCGAGAAGGAAAAGGTCGGCGATATTCGCGCGATCCGCGACCTGATCGTGCCGTTCCGCAAGCGCGGCATGATGGTGGCGCTCGATGATTTCGGTGCCGGTTACAATGGCATCCAGACCTTGATGGAGCTGAAGCCCGATGTGGTAAAGTTCGACATGGGGCTGATCAACCGCATCGATACCTGCGAGATGCAGCAGACGCTGATCTCAAGTCTTGCGGAAGCCTGCAGCCGGCTCGACATCATCGTCGTGGCCGAGGGTGTTGAAACGCTGTCGCAGGCGCGCATGCTGCAATCCATCGGGATTGCGCTGATGCAGGGCTATCTTTTCGCCCGGCCGGCGGTCGGCCTGTTACCCACACCGGCTGCCGACATCATGGCGCGGCTGATGTGACGGTAGACGCGGTTCAGGACGGGCAGGCAAGGCTGACGCTTTCCGGAATGCTCGATCTGGCCCGACCCGCCGTGTTGCAGCAATGCCGTGCGCTTGCGCAGCCATATCCGCGTTTCTGCCTTTTCTTCGCCTTTACCGACGGCAACCAACGCGCCGGTGTCGTGCACGTCACCGGCGGCGAATTCGACGCCGTTTGGCGACAAGGGGCGGATCTGATTCGTGGGCTGACCGGTGAGGCCGGGGGCCAAGCCGCCGGCTGGCTGCGTGTCGATTGGGTCGATTCGGTGGAGGCGACCCACTGGGCGCGGCTTCAATCGGCGCTCGGTGATACCAAGCGCAACTATTTCCGTTATGGCATCGCTTTCGATCCGGACTTTCGGCATGCGCTCACGGAGCAGGAGTTGAACGCCAATGCCGTGCTTTATGCCGGCAGTACGGTTACGAACGCCCGGTTCAATCCCGACAATCTGGCCATTTACGGGCGCCTGCGGTTTGGCGCGGAACCGGCGCTTCCGGCGGACGATGCCGAGGTGCTGGTGTTTTCCACCTCCGCAATATTCTGCGACGGCGAGGAACTCCATGCCCTGCATAGCCGTGGTCTGGAAACCGGGCGACGCGTCGTTGGGGCGCTTGATGCTCCAATAGTCAAAGGGATGATCCGATCGGGGTCGGATTTTCTGGCACGCCAGGTGGGTGGCGATGGCCGCTTCGTTTATGGCTATCATCCGTGTTTCGACCGGCAGATCGCCGCCTACAACACGCTTCGCCATGCCAGCACGACCTATTCCATGGTCGAGGCGTTCGAGGTGACGCGGGATCCCGGACTTAAGGTGGCGATTGAAAGATCGCTCTCGCATCTGACGGGGCAGATGATCCGCAGCGTAACTCTTGACGACGGGCGGGAGGGGGCTTTCCTTGTCGATACCGGCGGCGAAATCAAGCTCGGCGGCAATGCTGTGGCCATTCTGGCGCTGGTTAAACATTGCGAGGTGACCGGCGATCGCCGGCACTGGCAGCTGATGGAGAAGCTGGCGATCGGCATTTCTGCCATGCAGGACACGGCCTCGGGCGGTTTCGTGCATGTGCTGGATTTTCCGGGGCTAAAGGTCAAGCAGGCTTTCCGCACGATCTATTACGACGGCGAGGCGGCTTTCGGCCTGATGCGGCTTTACGGCCTGACGCGAGATCCGCGCTGGCTTGCCATTGTCGAGCGGGCATTCGATTATTTCATCCGCGAGGAACACTGGCGTCACCACGACCATTGGCTGGGTTATTGCGTCAACGAGTTGACGCGCTACCGGCCGGAAGAGCGCTATTTCCGTTTCGGCCTGCAGAATGTCGCCGGTTATCTCGATTTCCTCACCGAGCGTATCACCACCTTTCCGACGCTTCTGGAAATTATGATGGCGGCGCGCGACATGCTGGTGCGCATGCGGGCGATGCCCGATCTGCATCATCTTTTCGGCAGTATCGACCTCGAAAAATTCGAGCGGGCGCTGGAGGCGCGCGCACGCCATCTGCTCAACGGCTTTTTCTGGCCGGAAATGGCGATGTTCTTCGGCAACCCGGCGCGCATTGCCGGTTCCTTTTTCATCCGCCATCAGGCCTTTCGGGTGCGGATTGACGATGTCGAGCATTACCTGTCGGGATATGTCGCCTATCTGCGGCATCTCGCCAGCAGTGAGGAATTTCACGATCTCGTCGTCGCGCATGGCAGAGCGCGCATATCGGCGGGACAAGGCGTCTGATTGGCTCAGCCGTGGCTTACCGTTCGCGCAGCGCTTCGCTCGCCTTGTTGAACGGCTTTACCAGATAATCGAACACTGTCTTGGCGCCGGTATGGATGTCGACCGTTGCCACCATGCCCGGCACGATGGGAAAACGTTTTCCCGTGGCGTTGATCAGGGCATCGGCATCGGTCTGGATGAAGACGCGGTAATAATAGACTTCCGGGTCGGCCTCATCGCGCATCGTATCGGGCGAAATGGTGGTGACCTTGCCTTTCAGGTCGCCGTAGACGGCATAGTCATAAGCGGTGATCTTGACGCTGGCATCCTGATCCGGGTGGATGAAGGCAATATCGCGCGGGGCGATACGGGCTTCGATCAGCAGCTTGTCGTCGAGCGGCACGATCGCCATCAGCTTGCCATTGGGTGGAATGACGCCGCCGATGGTGGAGACCTCGATGTCCTTGACGATACCGCGCACCGGCGAGCGCAGGGTTAGGCGGGTGAGCGCATCCCGTTGGCCACGAATGACCGAGGAGAGCGATTCCACCTCGGCGCTGGCCTTTGCCAGTTCCTCGCGCGCCTGCACCACATATTGGGCTTTCGTGTCGACCTTTTTCATCTCCAGTTCGACGACCTGCCGTTTCAGCCGCAGAACCTCGACATTGCTGGCGGCGCCCATGGCGATCAGGCCGGTATTGATCGACAGTTCGTCATTCAGCAGGACGAGCGATTCCGCGATCCATTTCTCCGTCTGCTCGACGCTTTCGCGACGGGCATTGTAGAGATCGGTTTCAGCCCGGATGAGGTCGGGAAAACTGTCCAGTTCCGCCGGGAAGGTCAGGGCGGTCTGGTTGACCTCCGCACGCAGGCGGGCGCTGCTTGCAAGGGCCGCGCGGTATTTGGCAGCACTTTCGCCGACTTCTGATTCCGTAACCGTCGGATCGAGGCGGGCAATGACCTGACCCGGCCAGACGACCATGTCCTGACGTACGTTGAGTTCCGCGAGAATGCCGCCTTCGAGAGACTGGATGACCTGTTCGCGGCTGGTCGGCACCACGCGGCCGGTGCCGCTGGAGACCTCGTCGAGCATGGCAAAATAAGCCCAGACGCCGGCCGCGATGACGAGCACGAAGGCCAGCACGATGATACGCGTGGAGCGGACGAGGCGGGCATCATCCGCTTCCCCGTAGATCCATGAGCGTTCCTCTTCACCGCCATGCCGGTGAATGGTCACGCCATCTCGTTTTTCATGTTTCATGCCGTGGCTTTCGCATGCGCCTGGTTTTGGTCGTCTGAGGTTTGGCGGCGGTCGGTGTCGCTTCCTGCTCGACTTTTGCTGCCGTCGTTTGCTGGAGTTCTGCTGTCTCTTTCGTGATGGTGGCGACCGGCGGAGCAGGCGTAGCTGACGGCTGTGCCGGTTTGATCACGGCCGGCTGCGCCACCGGCGGCGTACCGGCCAGCCGGCGCATGGCGTTATCCTTGCTGTCGTCGAGGGCAATCGCGCCGTTTTCGACGACGATGATGCGGCCGGCCATTTCCAGTACGCGCATCCGGTGGGTGGCAATCACCACCGTGCGGCCATGACTCCATTCGCCGAACTGGCGGATGAAATTGCGCTCCGTCGCCTCGTCGATCGAGGCCGTGGGTTCATCGAGCAGGATGACGGAAGGCTGGCGGATGATCAGGCGGGCGAGCAGAAGCGCCTGCCGCTGGC
The DNA here is from genome assembly GCF_050455485.1 of Neorhizobium sp. BT27B. Taxonomy (NCBI): domain Bacteria; kingdom Pseudomonadati; phylum Pseudomonadota; class Alphaproteobacteria; order Hyphomicrobiales; family Rhizobiaceae; genus Neorhizobium; species Neorhizobium sp. BT27B. The sequence goes on from NZ_JBCIYT010000003.1 coordinate 298,242, forward strand.
CGCCCGAGAGGCCGATTCCGCCTTCGAGCAGCACATGTTCCAGACCTTTCGGCAGCTTGCGGATGAACTCGTCGGCGCCAACCATGTTCAGTGCGCCGAGTATCTCGTCGGCCGAGGCGTGTGGTGCGCCGAGCGTGATATTTTCGCGGATCGTGCCGTAGAACAGCCGCGAGTTCTGGGTGAGCAGGCCGACATCGCGGCGCACGTCGGCAGGGTCGATCTGCGGCAGCGATACGGATTCGAGCAGCACTTGGCCGGCAGAGGCTTCGAGCAGGCCGGAAAGCGCTTGCAGAAGCGTGGATTTGCCGGCGCCGTTCTTGCCGAGCACGGCGATATGCTCGCCCGGCCGGATGGACAGATCCCGCACCGAAAGGGCAGGGACGCCGGCTTCCGGGCTGTAACGGAAAACGGCCGACTTGAGGCGATAATCGCCACGAATGCGGGTGAGATGCACACGCGATTCTTCATCCGGGTGATCGACCGGCAGGCGCATCAGCTCGTTGAGGCTGTGCATTGCCACCTTGGCATGCTGCAGGCGGGTCAACACCTGGGCGATCTGCGCCATCGGCGCGATCATCCGCGAGCCGAGCATGGATGCGCCGACAAGCGCGCCGGTCGTCATGTCGCCGGCGATCACCATCGGTGCGCCGACAAAGATGATCACCGCATAAACGCCGGTCTGGACGCTGCCGGTCCAGGTGTTGAGCGTGTTGGCGATATCGCGCGAGCGGATCTGTGCCTCGCCGGTGACGAGGTTGAAGTGGTTCCATTGCTGCTGGAAACGCTCTTCCGCCTGCAGTGTCTTTATATCCTCGATACCCTGTACGGCCTCGACCAGCATGGCGTTGCGAAGAGAGGCTTCGCGCATGGCTTCGCTGGCATGGATGCGGATCTTTCGCTGCGCAAGAATGCCGGGAATGAGCATGGCGAAGATTGCAGCGATCGGCACCAGCACGATGATGCCGCCGATAAACCAGAACAGAACAAGGAAAAGCAGCACGAAGGGCAGATCGGCAACGGCAGTGACCGTGGTGGAGGTCAAAAGCTCTCGCACCTGTTCGAGATCACGCAACTGCGCGATGAACGTGCCGGTGGAGGCGGGGCGGGCGCTGTTCTTGACCCGCAGGGCATGGCCGAAAACAGTGTCCGACATGCGCAGGTCGGCGCGTTTGCCGAGCAGATCGACAACGCCCGTTCGCAGGCGACGCATGAGGAAATCGAAGCCAATGGCAAGCATGACGCCGCTGAACAGCACGTACAGTGTCGGATAGGATTGCGCCGGCACGACGCGGTCATAGACCTGCATGGAAAACAGGATGCCGGTCATGCCCAGAACGTTGGCGACGAAGGATGCCAGCATCACATGGCCATAAGGCCGCAGGTCACGCAGAACGATGCGGCGCAGCCAATTCTTCTGGTAGGGTTTGATATAGGCATCGACACGCTGGTCGGGCACGGCGCGGGCCGGACGCGGAATGAGCAGCCTGTCGACATTGTCCTTCAGTGTTTCCAGCGGAACCGGGGTTTCCAGCCCGCGATCACCACTGAAGGCAAAGCTTGCGAACTCCTTGCCGAGTGCCGTCAGGACGCCGATCCTGCCATCGGAAAGCTGCAGCACGACCGGCAGGTTCCAGCTTGAAAGCCCGGTCGAGCCGGCATTGCCGAACTTGACCTGCAGGCCCATCTGGCGGGCGATGCTGCGGATCATTTCCGGCTCGTCGCTGAGTTCGTCCCATTCGGCGGCGTGGCGAACGCGTTCGACGGATGTGGGCATACGGTAATGCTGGGCGACGTGCTGCAGGGCTTCGAGCCAAGGTTCGAAATGCAGGCTGCCCAGCGATTTCAGCGCGTCAGCCTCCCGTCCGTCTGCGACTTTTTCCGCCGGAGCATCGGAATGCTGTGGCGATGCCTGCGTATTTCTCACAAACTCACTCCACGAACCACGGTTCCGTTCAGACGAAAGGCCTTGCGCGCCATGCCGGAGTTGAAGAGGCAATCGGCATCCAGCTTTCTCAGGTCATGTTCGGTATTGACGGCATCGAAGCGGGCGGCGTGCAGTTCCTGTTCGGCGTTGAGAAGATCGAGCAGGGTGCGGGTGCCGAGCTGCACATATTGCTCGCGGTAGAGGTCGCGGGTCTCGATCATCATGCCGTTGCGTGAGGCAAGCGAAGCGAGCAGCTGTTTGAGGCCCGTCACTTGGCCGCGCGCCTCGTTGAGGCTGCGGCCGGTCTCGAACCGGGCTGCCTGCATTTCGGCTTCGGCTGCCTTCAACGCATAATCAGCGGCATCGCGACGGGCAGCGCTGGCGCCGCCTTCATAAAGATTGCCGACGAGATTGAGGCCAACGGTGAAATCGGGATTGTCGACGCGCGAATAGCTGGAGGAGCCGGCCATATCGTAACTGCCATCCGCCTGAAGCTGGATCGTCGGAAAGATTTCCGAGCGGCTGAGAGCCAGTTTTGCTGCCGCCTCGCGTTTGCCGGCTTCGGCCTGCAACAGCGTCGGCACCTGTTGCCAGTCCGGTTCCAGCACCTCGCAGGCTTTGGATAGGGTCGGCGAGCGCCCGGAGGACAGGGCAACACGGCCGCTGACACCGGCAAGCGCCGAAAGCGTGCTTTCCCAGCGGCTGAGGCTGGACGAAACTTCCATGACCTGCGACTGGGCCGCCTGCACGCGGGCCTCTGCCTGCACCTTGTCCGATCTGGTGCTGGCGCCGCTATCGGTGCGCTGGGTGACGAGTTTTGCGATCTCGCCGACGCCGGCAAGCTGGTCTTTCGCGACCTTCATCATGGCGCGGTAACGCTGCACTTCGATGACGGCATATGTGGTATCGCGCACAATGGTATCGATGCTTTCCAGCATCCGGGCGCGGCTGACGGCTTCGCCGGCCTTTTCCGCCTCGACGGAATTGGAAACCTTGCCGAAATCATAGACCATCTGCGACACCTGCAGGGTGGCGCGCGGGCGAAAGCCGCCGTCGGAACCGTTGCCATAACCGGAATTGAGGCCGCCTTGGACCTTTGGATAATAACCGGCGCGCGCGACGTCGATTTCCTGCGAACTCTGATTGACGCGTCCGGCCGATGCGGTGATCGCCGGATGCCAGGACACGGCGCGCAGCACGGCTTCTTCCAGCGATCCCTTCTTGACGGAAAGCGGTGACGAATAATCGGCTGTTGTTTGCGGCGATGGCAGAGACTGGCTCTGCTCCTGAGAGGTGCGCAGTGCTTCCTCCTTTTGCTGCAAAGGCGAAAGGGATCCGCGTTGAACGGAGCCCGGGTTAAGATTTGCCCCCTTTGCCGCGTCCTCGGACGTGGTCGGGGTCGTACACGAAGTCAAAGTCCAACATCCAAGCAATACAAGAGCAGTCGGCTTTCCCCAGAGCCGTCTGTACATTCACCCTCCGTCGCGCGCGTCATGCGCGGATCGTTTCGACCGGCGATGGGAAAGCCGGCCGCTTCATGTTTTTCCCCGCCTTCGAACGTGATCGAGGCATTCCGATTGTCGCCACTGCCAGTCCGTCCATCAAAACGAACAGATTCGCGTCTTAACTATCACTAATATTCGAAGCTTGTGCGAGAGTGTTTCGGCTACCTTTCGTTGTAAATTCACTTATAGCGTCATATTCGCGACGCTGGACACGTCATGGGGGAGATGCACGGTCGGATTCCGGACGTTTGCCCGTCAGTGCGCATCATGAGGTTCGCCGGCGCTGAGGATCGCCCGGCGCAAGAGATCCTCGTCATGCAGGCCGGTCTGGAACAGATGGATGGCCAGTGCTGCCAGACGAACGGCTTCGGGTTCGCGCGTCGATAATCCCAATATCGTCAGGGCGCGTAGAAACGCCCGTTCTACGAGCGAGATGTCCGGTGGGGATAACGGCGGTTTCGCAATGGTTTGGGGGTGGTTTTCGATCGTTTTCATCCCTCAGGTCGCTGCAGTCTTTTTATATTAGTATAGCATTATGTTCGTTGAGAGGGGGAATGATCAAGTCCGGCGCGATGGCGTGGTTTATGGCCGGTAAACATATGGCAGCGCGCGACCATGGTCGCGGCTCAGTGTTTTGCCTTTGTTTTTTCTTTCGATCGGCAGACGCCACGATGGAACTGTGGAGGCGGGTTATTCGTTGTCAGCGCATTGATCACCAAGGACGAAATCCATGCTGAAATGGGCTCTCATCTTCCTCGTCATCTCCCTCGTCTCCGGTTTTCTCGGTTTTTCGGGGATTTCCGCGGCGACGGCCGGTATCGCCAAGCTGCTCTTCTACATCGCGCTGGTGATCTTCCTGATCTTCCTCGTGCTGGCGCTGATGGCCGGCAGCGCGATCTTCTGATCTCGGATGATCTCGGTGGCGACGTGAATAAAGAAGCCGTCATCGCTCGCGATGGCGGCTTTTGCCGTGAGAGGCTCAGAACCCCTTGTCCTTTACAGACTGCATGACCACAAACGTGGACGTGCTCGCCACATGCGGCAGGGCTGAAATCTTTTCGCCGAGCACGATACGGTATCGGCGGATATCGGCGGTGCGCACTTTCAAAAGATAGTCGAAAGAGCCGGCGATCATGTGGCATTCTTCCACTTCCCGCAGCTTCTTTACCGCAGCGTTGAACTCGCCCAGCGCCGCCTCGCGGGTGTCCGACAATTTCACTTCCGTAAAGGCGATATGATCCAGCCCGAATTTCTGCGGATTGAGCGTGGCGCGAAAACCGGTGATATAACCTTCATCGACCAGCCGCTTCAGGCGAATCTGGCAGGGGGTCTTGGAAAGGCCGACCTTCTGGGACAGATCGGTAATAGACATGCGGCCGTCATCGGCCAGAGCATCGACGATTTTTCGGTCGAAGGCGTCAAGTTCACCAGTGATCGTGGCTTTTGCCATGTGTTTTGACTTTCAAGCGGCGTTATAAAAGAGAAAAACACCAGAAACTGCCCGTATTCAAGTCCGTGCTCTCAAGTGAGAAGATGATATTCAGCAAGCAAAGCGGCGACATCAACGCCGCAGCCCAGATGAGGACATCGCAAATGGCAGACAGAGTGGAACAGCCAGCAGCACCAGGCCCGGTTTCGACGACGCAGATGGATCTGCCCTTTCGCCCGGTTTTCGAAAATTTCGCACCGCCCTTGAGCGAAAAGACGCCGTTGCGCGCTGCCATCACGGCCGCTTATCGCCGGCCGGAGCCGGATTGTGTTGCGCCGCTTCTGGAGGCCGCGACCGTTTCGGAAGAGCTGAGCGCCAAGGCAAAAAATACCGCGCGCAAGCTGATCACCTCGCTGCGGGCAAAACATCGCGGTTCCGGCGTCGAGGGGCTGGTGCAGGAATATTCGTTGTCCAGCCAGGAAGGCGTGGCGCTGATGTGCCTTGCCGAAGCGCTGCTTCGCATCCCCGATACCGCCACCCGCGATGCGCTGATCCGCGACAAGATTTCCGATGGCGACTGGAAATCGCATGTGGGCGGCGGGCGTTCGCTGTTCGTCAATGCCGCCACCTGGGGCCTCGTCGTCACCGGCAAGCTGACCGCCACCGTCAATGACCGCAGCCTGACCGCCGCGCTCACCCGTCTGATCGCCCGTTGCGGCGAACCGGTGATCCGCCGCGGCGTCGACATGGCGATGCGCATGATGGGAGAGCAGTTCGTGACCGGCGAAACCATAACCGAGGCGCTGAAGCGCGCAAAGGATATGGAAGACAAGGGTTTTGGTTATTCCTACGACATGCTGGGAGAGGCCGCGACCACTGCTGCGGATGCCCAGCGTTATTACCGCGACTACGAAAATGCCATCCATGCGATTGGCAAGGCGTCTGCCGGACGCGGAATCTATGAAGGTCCGGGCATCTCGATCAAGCTTTCGGCGTTGCATCCGCGTTACGTTCGCGCCCAGGCCGCGCGCGTCATGGATGAGCTGCTGCCGAAAGTGAAGGCGCTGGCGGCGATCGCAAAGTCCTACAATATCGGCCTCAATATCGATGCCGAGGAAATGGACCGGCTGGAGCTTTCGCTCGACCTCTTGGAAGGGCTTTGCCTCGATGCGGATCTTTCCGGTTGGGATGGTATCGGCTTCGTGGTGCAGGCCTATGGCAAGCGCTGCCCATACGTGCTCGATTTCATCATCGATCTCGCCCGTCGCTCCAAGCACCGGATCATGGTGCGTCTGGTAAAAGGCGCCTATTGGGATGCCGAGATCAAGCGGGCGCAGCTCGATGGTCTCGACGGTTTTCCGGTGTTTACCCGCAAGGTGCACACCGACGTGTCCTATATCGCCTGCGCCAAAAAGCTGCTGGCGGCGACGGAGCATGTGTTTCCGCAGTTTGCAACCCACAATGCCCAGTCGCTGGCGACGATCTATCATCTCGCCGGCCCTGACTTTTATGTCGGCAAATACGAATTCCAGTGCCTGCATGGCATGGGCGAACCGCTGTACGAGGAAGTCGTTGGCGCGAAAAATCTTGGCCGTCCGGCCCGCATCTATGCACCGGTCGGCACGCATGAAACGCTGCTCGCCTATCTGGTGCGCCGCCTTCTCGAAAACGGTGCCAATTCCTCCTTCGTCAACCGTATCGGCGATCCGCTTGTGTCGGTCGACGACCTGATTGCCGATCCGGTGGATGTGGTGAAGGCGATGGTGGAACCGGGGGCGGGGCATGACCGCATCGCGCTGCCGGAAGATCTTTTCGGCTCTGCCCGGAAAAATTCGGCGGGTATCGACCTTTCCAACGAGGATGTGCTGGCTGCCGTATCCGTTGCCGTCAAACAGGGCGCAGGGATGGAATGGCGCGCCGTGCCGCAACTGATTGGCGCAGAGGCCGCCGGCTCGTCGCAGCCGGTTCTTAATCCGGGCGATCATCGCGACACCGTTGGCACTGTCACCGAGGCGACGGAAGAGGAGGCGCGCAATACTGTTGCTCGCGCTGCCGCATCAGCCGCAAGCTGGGCTGCCGTTTCTCCGGTCGAGCGTGCCGAGTGCCTTGAGCGCGCCGCCGACCTGATGCAGGCGGAAATGCCGGGTCTGCTCGGTCTCGTCATGCGCGAGGCCGGCAAATCCATGCCGAACGCGATTGCCGAAGTGCGCGAGGCGATCGATTTCCTGCGCTATTACGCGCAGCAGACCCGCCGCACGCTGGGGCCGGCGCACACCGCACTCGGGCCGATCGTCTGCATCAGCCCTTGGAATTTTCCGCTGGCGATCTTTACCGGTCAGGTGGCGGCGGCCCTCGTTGCCGGCAATCCGGTTCTGGCAAAACCTGCCGAAGAAACGCCGCTGATCGCCGCTGAAGGCGTGCGCATTCTGCGCGAAGCCGGCATTCCGCTGGAGGCGCTGCAATTCCTGCCGGGTGACGGACGGATCGGCGCAGCCCTTGTTGGTGCGCCGGACGTCGCCGGTGTGATGTTCACCGGTTCGACGGAAGTGGCGCGGCTGATCCAGAAACAGCTGGCCGACCGTGTGTCTGCTTCCGGCCGTCCGATCCCGCTGATCGCCGAGACCGGTGGCCAGAATGCCATGATCGTCGACTCTTCGGCGCTGGCCGAGCAGGTGGTCGCCGATGTCATCGCATCCGCCTTCGACAGTGCCGGCCAGCGTTGCTCGGCTCTCCGGGTTCTGTGCCTGCAGGAGGATGTCGCCGACCGTATTCTGCATATGCTCAAGGGCGCACTGCATGAATTGACGATCGGCCGTACCGATGTGCTGTCGGCCGATATCGGCCCGGTCATCACGGCGGAAGCCAAGGGCAATATCGAAGGCCATATCGAGGCGATGCGCAAGCTCGGCCGCAAGGTGGAGCAGATCGATCTTGGCGACAACGCTTCCGTCGGTACCTTTGTCGCGCCGACGATCATCGAACTGCCGTCACTCGCCGATCTCACACGCGAAGTTTTTGGACCCGTCCTGCATGTGATCCGCTATCGCCGCGCCGATCTCGACAAGCTGATCGACCAGATCAACGGCACCGGTTACGGCCTGACCTTTGGCCTGCACACACGTCTCGATGAAACCATCGCGCATGTGACGAGCCGCGTGAAGGCCGGTAATCTCTATGTCAACCGCAACGTCATCGGTGCCGTCGTCGGTGTGCAGCCTTTTGGCGGGCGCGGCTTGTCCGGTACGGGCCCGAAGGCGGGCGGGCCGCTTTATCTCGGCCGTCTGGTTGGCGTGCAGCCGGAACCGCCGCAGCTGAGTTCGGTGCATCGCGACGAGGCGACCGCCGATTTCGCCCGCTTCCTCGATGAGAGCGGCGAGGCCGATGCGGCTGAAGTGGTGCGTACGCTGGCAAGCACGTCGGCGCTGGGGCTGGAGCAGGAACTGCCGGGTCCGGTGGGCGAGCGCAATCTCTACGGCCTGCATCCGCGCGGCCGCATCCTGCTTCTGCCGCAGACCAAGGGTGGGTTGTTCTGGCAGCTCGGGGCAGCGCTTGCGACCGGCAATACGGTCGTGGTCGACGAGACGAGCGGTCTGCGCGATGTGCTTGCTGGTCTTCCTGTGTCCGTTTCGGCACGGATCAGCTGGGCAAAGGACTGGTCGGAGCAGGGGCCTTATGCCGGTGCGCTGGTGGAAGGTGACGGCGAACGGCTGAAGACGGTGAACAAGGCGATTGCCGCCATGCCGGGGCCGCTGGTTCTGGTGCAGTCGGCAACCACGGAAACGCTGATCGCCGATCCGCAGGCCTATTGCCTGAACTGGCTTCTGGAAGAGGTATCAATCTCCACCAACACGGCAGCGGCCGGCGGTAATGCCAGCCTGATGTCGATCGGATAGCGCTCAGCGGGGCTATCCAACAAAAAGGCCGCGCGGGAAACCGCTGCGGCCTTTTTCATGGGGCAAATTTTCTCACGTATCAGTCGTCAACGCCGGCCATCTGTTCCGGTGTTGCCATGATGTCGTTACCCAGCGTGTTGTCGGCATATTTCAGACCGAGAATGCCCAGTACCGATACGACCATGATCACGAATACAATGCGCATGCGAAAACTCCTTGTGGGTAAGCGGAAAACGACGATTGCCTGATCGCGGTTCCCGATTGCCCGGCTTCTCAAGGGTTATGTAGGAATGCTGTGGCCAATCCGCATCAGTCCGTTCGGCTGAAAGACGGGGCGATCACGCCGAAGTGTCGGGTTCAGTCTCGGTTTGAACAGGGTGTACCGCCACTCCGCTCTGTGCCTTCACGCTCTATCCCGCTCCACTGTCATCCGGCTGTAAAAATCACACTCTAAAGAAGCTTCCATAGTGATTGCACGCCTGTGCAACGGGGGCGAATATGAGTGATGACGGGTTTCTTCAACTGCGTGGCGTGGCCAGCCGTTATGGCCAGACGCGGGTCCTGAAGGACATCGATCTGTCGATCGGCAAGGGTGAGTTCGTGGCGCTGCTGGGCTCTTCCGGTTGCGGCAAGACCACGCTTCTGCGCGTCATCGCCGGCTTCATCGAACCGTCCGACGGGCAGGTCACCGTCAATGGTCGCGACATCACCCGCCATCAGCCGGACAAGCGCGGCATGGCGCTGGTGTTCCAGTCCTACGCATTGTGGCCGCACATGACGGTGGCGCAGAATATCGGCTACGGCCTGAAGCTGCGTGGTATCGCTCGTGAGGAAATCGCGCGGCGTGTTGCGGAGATGGCGACCATGCTCGGCCTTGGCGGCCTGGAGGGGCGCAAGCCCGCAAATCTCTCCGGCGGCCAGCGCCAGCGCGTGGCGCTGGGCCGGGCACTTGCCGTCGATCCGGAAATCCTGCTGCTCGACGAGCCGCTTTCCAATCTCGATGCCCGTATTCGTCTCAGCGTGCGGCATGAGCTGCGGGCCTTGCAGAAGCGGCTCGGCATCACCGCCGTTCACGTCACCCATGATCGCGAAGAGGCGATGGTGATGGCTGACAGGATCGTCATTCTCGATGGCGGTCGCATTGCACAGCAGGGCTCGCCGGAAGAGGTCTATAACCGTCCGGCATCCTCCTTCGTTGCCGCCTTCATGGGCGCTGAAAACCTGCTGCATCTCGATGGTGTTCGCGACGGCGACAATTTTCTGCTGCAGCCGGGTGCTGCGGGCGAGGGTGGCTCGGTGCCGGTCGGTGATCGTCCGCTTGGCAGCGGCCCGGTCGAGGCGCGTTTCCGCCCCGAAGCGGCAAAACTGTCCGACATCGATACGCCGGCGACCATGCCCGGTGCGCGCTTCTTCGGCGAGGTCGTGGCCGTCAGTTATCCCGGTGGCCATTGGCGCCATGCGGTGCGCATCGGTGAGCGCGAAATCATGGCCGATGCCGATCGGGCTTTTACGCCGGGTCAGCCGGTTGCGGTGTTCGTACCGGCGCAGACGCTGTTCCTGTTCAATTCGCCTTCGGGCGATCCAGTTTCCCGCCCCGGCGTATCGCCGGAGGCGGTGAAAATTCCAGCCTGACTTTTCTCTGATCCGACTTCAATCTCTGGAGAGACCCATGAAGAGATTTTCCTACGCTGCCATCGCCGTCACGCTTACCGGTATTTCGGCTGCCTTCCCGGCCAAGGCCGCGGAACTGACGGTTGCCACTGCCGGCGACCAGAACATGGTCGATTACATCAACCAGTATCTCGGACCGTTGTTCGAAAAGACCTATCCGGGCAACACGGTTCGCGCCGTGGGCACCGGCCCGGGCGATGCCGGTTCGCAGAAACTCTTGGAGCGTTTTGACGCGCAGGCTGCTGCCAAGTCCGAAAAGTGGGATGTCGACGTTGCCGTCGTCCACGAAAAGTTCGTTGGCCCGATGGTCACCAAGGCGTATCTCGCAAAGTATCGCGACGATATCGACACCGGCAAGCTGGTAACACGTGGCAATGCCAAGATGGCGCTCGGCACCAATGTCGACGGTTACGTCATGCCGATGTTCAACAGCCAGACGGCGATTGCCTATAACCCCGATCTCGTTCCGAACCCGCCCAAGACCTACAAGGATCTGGCCGAGTGGGCCAAGGCCCACCCAAAACAGTTCGGTTATAACGGCATCAAGGGCGGCGCTTCCGGCGTGTCCTTCGTGATGGGCTGGATCTACGCCTTCGGCGACAGCGATGCCAAGGTGCTCATGAACGGCCCGTTCAACGCCGATGACACCAAGAAGTGGGACGGCGCCTTCAAGAGCCTTGCCGAGTTCACCACCAATGCGACGCTGACGCCGGGCAATGCCGGCACGCTTGACCTGCTGTCGCGCGGCGAAATCGCCATGGGCCCGGTCTGGGTCGACATGTTCTATTCGTGGCAGGCCAGCGGCCAGCTGCCGCCGACCATGAAGCTGGTTCTGCCGGCTCCGGGCATGCCGGGACAGCCGATGCATTACGTCATCCCTGAAAAGACCGCCCAGAAGGACCTCGCCGAAAAGTTCGTGGCGCTTGCCACCAGCCCGAAGGTACAGGCCGAAGGCATCGTCAAGCGCTTCAACTGGTATCCGGGCATCGACGCCGACAAGGTCAAGGCCGAACTCGACGACGCCACCTGGAACAAGCTTTTTGTCGACATCTCGCCGGCCGATCTGGCTGAAAACGGCAAGCCTTTCCCGATCGCTCCGTACAACTCGGCGATCCTCGAGGCTTACGAGAAGTCGGTGAAGTAAGCCTCAAGCTTTTTCTTCTCCCCTCGGGGAGAAGGTGGCCCGGAAGGGCCGGATGAGGGGGGGCAGGGCGGCACATTCGACGCTTCTGTTCGCGCCTGCTTGCGTTGGTGCTTCCCCCTCATCTGTCCTTCGGACATCTTCTCCCCGCTGGGGAGAAGAAATCACGTGCAGTCGCACTCAGCGAGCAAACCCATGTCCAGACGTCTCCTCGGTCTTCTCCTCGTCCTGCCCGCATTGGCGGTGATCGCGCTGTTGTTCATCCTGCCGCTGATCATGTCGGCTGTCGGCGCATTTCAGGTCGATGGCTCCTTCGGCTGGGGCAATTTCACAAAAACCTTCGATCTCTACACGAAGGACATCATTTTCACTGTCGTCATCGTGTCGCTGTCGACCGTGCTGATCGGCTTTGCCTCGATCGCCATTGGCGGTTACCTGACACTCGGCGGCCATCCGCTCGCCGTGGCGGCGCTGCGCTTTCTCTATCGCTGGCCGATGTTCATTCCCTTCATCGTCGTCGGGCAGTTGATGCGCACGTTCCTCTCCAAGAACGGCATGATGAACAATACCGCCGTCAGTCTCGGGCTGATGACGCCGCTCGATACGGTGAGTTTTCTCGACTGGCGCGGCATCGTCTTCGCTTTCGTGTGGAAACAGACGCCGTTCGTGGCGCTGCTGGTGGCCGGCGCCATGGCCTCACTCAACCGCGATACGATCGAGGCGGCCCGTAATCTCGGTGCCTCGAAACTGCGCGTCCTTTTCGAAATCATCGTGCCGCAGGTGGCGGTGACGCTCACCGTCGGCCTGATCCTTTCCTTCGTCACCATGATGTCGGTGCTGTCGGTGCCGTTGATGATCAACGCCCAAACGCCGACCATGCTGACCGCCGACATCGCTTTCCGCGTCAATGCCTATGGTGATTACGGCGTCGCCAATGCGCTCGGCCTGATCTCGCTGGTGCTCGCCTCGTCGGTCGCCTGGATCTATCTCCGCATCAGCCTGAAGGAGCGGACATGACCGCCTTGCGCAACAATCTTGCCGCCCTCTGGTGGGTGCCGCGCGGCATCATTTTCGGACTGATGGCCTTTTTCATCTTTGGGCCACTGTTCAACATGCTGCTCTGGACCGTGACGGAGAAATGGTATTTCCCGCACACGTTTCCGCTCGAATACGGGTTCAGTTCATGGGCAAAGGTGTTTGCACCGCGCGGCGGCGCGCTGGAATCGCTCGGCAATTCGCTGGTCGTGGCGCTTCTGACGGTGGCCGTGGCGCTGGCTTTGGCGATCCCGGCAGGTTATGCGCTGGCGCGGCTGAAACTGCCGCTGCGGGGCCTCATCCTGCTGGCTTTCCTCATCCCGCAGGCGTTTCCGAACCTGACGGTCTACGTCAATATCGCCCGCATATTCTATGAAATCGGCCTCAATGGCACGATCCCCGGCGTTGTGCTCGTGCATGTCTCGCATGGCGTAGTTTACGCCGTGTGGATCGCCACTGCCGCCTTTTCCGCCATTGATCCGGAACTGGAGCAGGCGGCACGCAATATCGGTGCGGGGCCGATGCGGACCTTCCGCGATGTGACCTTGCCATTGGCGGCGCCCGGCCTGATGGCGAGCGCGATCTTCGTGTTCTTGGAAAGCCTCGACGAATTTACCGGCAGCTTTTTTGTCGGCGCGCCTGACGTCAACATGCTGCCGCTGCTCCTCTACACCAGCGCATCCGGCGGCAATTACCAGATCGCCTCGATCACGGCCTTGCTGCTGCTCGTGCCATCGCTGGTGTTCATGCTCCTGGTGGAACGTTTCCTGAAAGCCGACGTGCTGTCGCGTGTCGGACATTGAGGCTGAGATGACAGACGAAGACAAATCGCAAGCCAACAGAATGCGTTTCGTCAGCGCCCAGCAGGTGGCGGAACTGGCCGGCGTTTCCCGCTCGGCGGTGTCGCGCACCTTCACCAAGGGTGCAAGCGTGGCACCTGCCACCCGCGAAAAGGTGCAGGCGGCGGCCAAGGCGCTTGGTTACCACGTCAACGATCTGGCGCGTGGCGTGCTCAACAACCAGAGCCGGCTGGTGGGCATCGTCGCCATGAAGCCGGAACTGGGGTTTCGCGCGCATCTGACGGCAGCGCTTGCCAAGGCGCTGATCCGCCGTGGCAGCATCCCCATCCTCATCAATACCGGGCAGACCGAAGCCGAACTGCTGGCGGCGCAAAAAATGCTGATCGGTCATCGCGCCGAAGCCACCATCGTGCTGTCCGGTTCGCCGCCGGCGGCGTTTTTCGAAGAGGCACAGCGCAATGGCCAGCCGCTTGTGATGATCGGCCGCTCGGAAGCAAATGCCGACCATGTGCATGCCGGCAATTCGGAGGCGTCGCGCAAGGCGGCCGATGTTTTCGCCGGGGCAGGGCGCAGACATCTGGCGGTGGCCACTTCGTCTTCCGGCACGCCGAGCATTCTGGAACGTGAGACGGCATTTATCGAGGCCGCGCAGGCGGCTGGCTGTCGCACCTCCGTGGCGCGCGGTGGTGCGGAGTCCGATTATACGACGGGTCTGGCTGTCGCGCGAAAACTGTTTGCCGGTGATGACCACCCTGATGCGGTGTTTTGCACCAATGACCTGATCGCCTTCGGTCTGCTTGACCACCTGCGCTGTGAGCGCGGGCTGCGGGTGCCGGAGGATGTTGCCGTGATCGGTTTCGACGACGTGCCGGAAGCGGCATGGCTCGGTTTCCGTCTGACTACGTTCCGGCAGGATCCGATCGTGATGGCAGACCGGGCTGTGGAACTGCTGCAACGGCGAATCGACAATCCCGATGAACCGCCGTTTCACCAGCGCGTCATCCCCGAACTGGTGGTGCGCGACAGCTTCTGGCCGGTTTACGGCGCGCAGGAATGACGGGGCCCCGCAGTTTCTGGGGACGACGGTGCGGTTGCTGGCCCTTGTGCGGCACTGACGGGGACAGGGGTCGCAAGCTTCGGTAATGGCCGATGCGATAACAGCGTCTCTCTGACAACCTTGACCGCCGGACAATGATGGAAAACGCCAATCAGAATTATCGTGTGACCGCCGCCAGCGCACTGGTTGCGGAGTTGACGACGGCCGCCGGGTCGATCGGCGACGTCAAACCGCATCAGCGCAAGATCCTCGTGGCGCGGGCGGCGGCGGCGATCGAAACCCAGCGGGAATTGCTCGATATCGGCAAGGGCGCCGCCTCGCTTCCGACGGGAATCGTTTCCGATCTGGACATGCTGCGGCGCGAATCGGCGAGCTTGCCGGACGCCTTGGCGGCGCAGATTTTGCGGCAGGTGGCCGATGAAATCCGCCGTCTGGCCGATCTCGTCAAACAAACGATCTGACATTTTCGTCAGATGGCGCTTCTGACATGCTTCCGTTAAATTTAATGGTTAATTTGTTAATCTTCACTGGGGAGAGTGAGGAACCGAAACGTGTTTTGCGCGTTTCAGACAGCACACGGGAGAAGCACAGATGTTGTTTAGCAGACCAGTCGCCACGCCACTTGCAACCGACGATATCGCAGCGACCGGCACATTTGCCGATGGTGTGCTGCAGTTGACCGAAAAGGAACTGGTGGAGTTTGCTCGCAAGGATTTTTCGGGAGCGTCCTTCAAGCGTGATTACGGTTCTGCCCGTCGTGTTTCGGAATGCCGGATCGGCCAGATCTGATCCTTAAAAGAATTTCTTCATGAAACAGGCGGCTGCACGAAAATGCAGCCGCCTGTTTTGTTTTGCAAAGACGTGATGTGGATCAGCGTTTGCCGGCTTCCAGAATGCCGCGCGTGACACTGCCGGTCGCCGGATAGAGCGGGATCAGGCAGGCCTGCAGGGCGTGGTAGATATCGCCCTTGCCCGGAAACAGGTCATGGGAAGGCACGAGGTCTTCCGTCAGTTCCTCATGCCAGCCGCCGTTCTTATGATCGATGAAACGGCGCTCGATGATGTTCCAGATTTTGCGGTAGTTTTCCTCATGGAAATCCGAGGGCAGGTGCTCATTGAGGAAATGGGCAGCACCCGCACCTTCGCAGGCAGGCCACCACAGCTTGTTGCGCTTTGCCGGCTTGTCGTCCCAGTCGAGCGTGTAGAAAAAGCCGCCCTTGTCATCATCCCAGCCGAGCACCATCGACTGCTCGAACAGGTTCTTTGCCGCGTCCAGCATCCATTCGTGCATCTTGTCGCCGAGTACCCAGAGCTGCAGGATGAGGCGCGCCCATTCCAGCCAGTGGCCCGGCGTAGTGCCGGCGGGGCGGAACATTTCGTTCTCGTGGTAATAGGCCTTGTCGATATTCCAGGACGTGTCGAAATGTTCTGCAACGCGCCAGTTCACTGAACCGGCAGCCCGGCGGATGACGAGATCGGCGATGCGTTCGGCCTTGGTGAGATATGCGGCATCACCGGTCGCCTCGAAGGCCGCCATCAGCGCTTCGGTGAGGTGCATGTTGGAATTCTGGCCGCGGTAATTGCCGCCGTCGAGCGGCTGCCAGTCGGGTGTGAATTCTTCCGCGATCGCGCCGTGCTGCTCGTCCCAGAATTTGGTGTTGATGACCTCGGTAATGTCGGCCAGCATCTTGTCCGCCAGCGGATGGCCGACGAGTTTGGCCGAGGAAGCTGCCAGCAGCACGAAAGCGTGGCCGTAACCCTGCTTGTTGGCATCGACCGGGCCATTGTCATCAAGCGACCAGAAATATCCGCCGTTTTGTGTGTCGCGGTGGTGGTTCCAGAGATAATCCATGCCGTGATCGACGACATCGTATGCGCCGGGGCGGCCGAGCAGCGTGCCGATGGCAAAGCAGTGAACAGCGCGGGCGGCGATGTGGATGTTGCGCACCTGACCATTCGCATCCAAAGGCTTGCCGTGATCATCGAGATCGTAAAAGCCGCCCTTGGGATTGATCGAATTGTGCTGGAAGAAGCTGAAAAGGCCGTTTGCCTGCGCGGTCAGCCAGTCGCGATGGTAAGGGCGGGTTGTCCAGTTGCCGAGATCCCGATCTGCCAATGCCATGATAATCCTCCAATTTCGTGCACAACAGTTTGCCGAATGCCTATATAGGGCGGGTGTGAGTCTGTCATCGGCCATGGTGTGCAATCGGGCGAGGACAGGCCCATATAACATCCGTCATATATTGACATAAAGATATCTTTATGTGATCTGGGTGTTTGAAATCCATGACGTCAAGGGAGTTTGCCGTGTTCGATACTGTTTTCGGTCCTGAAGGGGCTGTCCGCGACGGCAATGAAGTGTTCGAGGCGCTGCGCAAGGCTGCCAGCGAACGCATCCTCGTGCTTGATGGCGCCATGGGCACGCAGATCCAGGGGCTGGGCTTCGATGAAGACCAGTTCCGTGGCCACCGTTTTATCGGCTGCGCCTGCCATCAGCAGGGCAATAACGACCTTCTGATCCTCACCCAGCCGCAGGCGATCGAGGATATCCATTATCGCTACGCCATGGCGGGGGCCGATATTCTCGAAACCAACACCTTCTCCTCGACCCGCATCGCGCAGGCCGATTACGAGATGGAAGGTGCAGTTTACGACCTCAACAAGGAGGGCGCCGAGATCGTGCGCCGCGCCTGCCAGCGTGCCGAACGCGAGGATGGCAAGCGCCGTTTCGTGGCCGGCGCCATCGGCCCGACCAACCGCACCGCGTCGATTTCTCCCGACGTCAACAATCCCGGTTACCGCGCCGTTTCGTTCGACGATCTGCGGATTGCCTATGGCGAGCAGATCGACGGCCTGATCGACGGCGGCGCCGACATCATCCTGATCGAAACCATCTTTGATACGCTGAACGCCAAGGCTGCCATTTTCGCCTGCAATGAGCGTTTTGCCGCCAAGGGCATCACCCTGCCGGTGATGATTTCCGGCACGATCACAGACCTTTCCGGCCGCACGCTTTCCGGCCAGACGCCGACCGCTTTCTGGGATTCGGTCAGCCATTCCAATCCGTTCACGATCGGCCTCAACTGCGCGCTCGGTGCCGACGCCATGCGTCCGCACCTGCAGGAACTGTCGGGCGTTGCCGACACGTTCATCTGTGCCTATCCTAATGCCGGCCTGCCGAACGAGTTCGGTCAGTATGACGAAACGCCGGAAATCATGGCCGCACAGGTCGAGGGTTTTGCCCGCGACGGTCTCGTCAACATCGTCGGCGGCTGCTGCGGTTCGACGCCGGACCATATTCGCGCCATTGCCGAAGCCGTTGCCAAGCACAAGCCGCGCCCAATCCCGGAACACAAGCCGTTCATGTCGCTGTCGGGTCTGGAACCCTTCACGCTCACCAAGGACATTCCGTTCGTCAACGTTGGCGAGCGCACCAATGTCACCGGCTCGGCCAAATTCCGCAAGCTGATCACCGCCGGTGACTATACCGCCGCTCTCGCAGTCGCCCGCGATCAGGTGGAAAACGGCGCGCAGGTCATCGACATCAACATGGATGAAGGCCTGATCGACAGTGAAAAGGCGATGGTCGAATTCCTGAACCTGATCGCCGCCGAGCCGGATATCGCCCGCGTGCCGATCATGATCGACTCGTCGAAATTCGAGATCATCGAAGCGGGCCTGAAATGCGTTCAGGGCAAGTCGATCGTCAACTCGATCTCGCTGAAGGAAGGCGAAGAGAATTTTGTCCGTCAGGCGAAGCTGGTGCGCTCCTATGGCGCGGCCGTCGTCGTCATGGCCTTCGATGAAACCGGACAGGCGGACACCTATCAGCGCAAGGTCGATATCTGCTCTCGAGCCTACAAGATCCTGACCGAACAGGCCGGTTTCCCGCCGGAAGACATCATCTTCGATCCCAACGTGTTTGCGGTTGCCACCGGCATCGAGGAACACAATAATTACGGCGTCGACTTCATCGAGGCGACCCGCACGATCCGCGAAAAAATGCCGCTCGTGCATATTTCTGGCGGCGTTTCTAACCTGTCCTTCTCGTTCCGCGGCAATGAGCCGGTGCGCGAGGCGATGCATGCCGTGTTCCTCTACCACGCCATTCAGGCGGGCATGGACATGGGCATCGTCAATGCCGGCCAGTTGGCCGTCTACGACCAGATCGACGCGGAACTGCGTGAGGCCTGCGAAGACGTGGTGCTGAACCGCCGCAGCGATGGCACCGAACGGCTGCTGGAAGTGGCGGAACGTTTCCGTGGTGGTCCGGGCCGTGAGGCACGCGTGCAGGATCTGTCCTGGCGCGAACGCTCCGTCGAAGAGCGTATCTCGCATGCGCTGGTCAACGGCATTACCGAATATATCGAGGCAGACACCGAGGAAGCCCGCCTGAAGGCCGAGCGCCCGCTGCATGTCATCGAAGGCCCGCTGATGGCCGGCATGAACGTGGTCGGCGACCTGTTCGGTTCGGGAAAAATGTTCCTGCCGCAGGTGGTGAAATCCGCGCGTGTGATGAAGCAGGCCGTGGCCGTGCTTCTGCCTTACATGGAAGAGGAAAAGCGTCTCAACGGCGGCGACCAGCGCAAGGCTGCGGGGAAAATCCTGATGGCGACGGTGAAGGGCGATGTCCACGATATCGGCAAGAACATCGTCGGCGTGGTTCTGGCCTGCAACAATTACGAGATCATCGATCTCGGCGTGATGGTGCCCGCGACCAAGATTCTGGAGACGGCGATTGCCGAGAAGGTCGATGTCATCGGCCTGTCCGGCCTGATCACCCCGTCACTGGACGAGATGGTTCATGTGGCTGCCGAAATGCAGCGGCAGGGATTTGACATCCCGCTGCTGATCGGCGGCGCGACGACCAGCCGTGTCCATACGGCCGTCAAAATCCATCCGGGTTATGACAAGGGCCAGACGGTCTACGTCACCGACGCATCGCGTGCCGTGGGCGTCGTCTCGAACCTTCTTGCGGAAGACGGTCGTGAAAACTACGTCGCCGACATCCGCGCCGAATATGCCAAGGTGGCGGCAGCTCACGCCCGCTCGGAAGCGGACAAGATCCGCCTACCGCTGGCGCGTGCCCGTGCCAATGCCCATAAGGTGGATTGGGATGCCTACAGCCCGGTCAAGCCGCAGTTCTTCGGCACCAAGGTGTTCGAAGGCTACGATCTTGAGGAACTGGCGAAATATATCGACTGGACGCCGTTCTTCCAGACCTGGGAGCTGAAGGGGCGTTATCCGGCCATTCTCGAAGACGAGAAGCAGGGTGAGGCAGCCCGCCAGCTGTGGACCGATGCACAGGCCATGCTGAAAAAGATCATCGCGGAAAACTGGTTCCGTCCGCGTGCCGTCATCGGCTTCTGGCCGGCCAACACGGTGGGTGACGATATCCGCGTCTATACCGACGAGAGCCGCACGGAAGAGGCCGCGACCTTCTTCACGCTGCGTCAGCAGCTGTCGAAACGCGATGGCCGCCCGAACGTGGCGCTGTCGGATTTCGTTGCGCCGGTCGATAGCGGCAGACAAGATTATGTTGGCGGTTTCGTCGTCACTGCCGGGATCGAGGAAGTGGCGATTGCAGAGCGGTTTGAGCGGGCGAACGACGATTATTCGTCGATCCTCGTCAAGGCGCTGGCCGACCGTTTTGCCGAAGCCTTCGCCGAACACATGCACCAGCGCGTCCGCAAGGAATTCTGGGGTTACGCGCCGGATGAGACTTTTGGCAATGACGAACTGATCCACGAGGAATATGCCGGCATTCGTCCGGCACCCGGTTATCCGGCCCAGCCCGATCATACGGAAAAGGATACGCTGTTCCGCCTGCTCGACGCGACGGAAGCAACTGGTGTTATTCTGACCGAAAGCTACGCCATGTGGCCCGGCTCGTCCGTCTCCGGCCTCTATATCGGCCATCCGGACAGTTATTATTTTGGCGTCGCCAAGGTGGAGCGCGATCAGGTGGAAGATTACGCGGCACGCAAGGGCATGGCGGTCGAGGAGATCGAGCGCTGGCTCGGGCCGGTGCTGAACTATGTGGTTGGCGGTGCGGCCAAGGATGAGGCGGCGTAAGGCCGCGTCGTTCCAACACCGTCATGCTCGGGCCTGTCCCGAGCATCTGCCAACTCCAGATCTTGGCACCGTGTTTAGACCCTCGGGACTGGCCCGAGGGTGACATCGCGAGGGATACTGGTTGGGTCAGTACGGTCAGGCGAGGAGTAGTTGCAGCCTGCTCAGCGTCAACCGGCACTGCCGACACAGCGCCTCGTTGCGGCCGTCGCGATAATAGCTGAGTGCAATGACCGCGCCATAAAGCGCCCAGCCTTCCGCCCGTAGCCAGTCGTCATCCGATAAGCCGAGAACCTCGCGAAAGCGGTCGCGGGCGGCGGGATCGATCCAGACCCAGGCCGTTGCGTAATCGGCCGCCGGATCGCCAACGGCAGCAAGTCCCCAATCCAGAACGGCATGCAGCCGCCCATCTCGGGCAAGCAGATTGTCGGCCTTCAGATCGCCGTGCAGCCAGACGGATTGTTTCGGCAGGGGGCGAGCGCAAGCCCGTTTCCACAGCCGGTGCGCCGCTTCGCTGTCGATCTCGTCGGCAAGCATGTCAATGGCGGGGCGCGTGACCGGCGACAGGTCATCGAGCGCAACGCCACGCCGGTTGTTAAGCGGGCCGGAACGTGGGGCGCCTGTCGTGTCTTTTTCATGCAGCGCGCGCAGGAACGCGGCGAGATCGTCTGCGGCCTCAACAGGATCGGCAAGCTTGTCCGGTGTCGCAAGATCACCGTCCAGCCAGTCGAAAATGCCGAAATCGACCGGTTTGCTAAGATCGGCCGTGCCGCGGTAGCGCAGGTTGGGCACGGAGAGCGGGAGGCCCTGCATGTGCGGCAGCCAGTCGAGTTCATTGGCGATCAAATCAATGGCGTGGCCACGGCGTGGAAGCCGCAGCAAAAGCGTATCACCCAGTTGGTAAAGCGCATTATCCGTGCCGGAGGACGTGATCCGCTCGCACGGCAGATCGGCCCATTGCGGTGTGTGCTGGCGCAGCAAACGGGCGATCAGGGCGTCGTCGATAAAGATGTCATCATCATGCATGGGCCGACGCTAGAAAAGACAAATGACACCCGCATGACGCGTGCCTTCGAAGATTTCAATTTTCCTGGCTCAGTGCATCCCGCATGGCGCGGATGACGAGGATGGATGACAGTTCACCTGCGCCGCGTGCGGGAAACCCTGCCGGCTTGTCTTCGGCCGCCGTGGTGGCCGCCTCGAGGCAGGCCGGAATTCCACCACCCGCCTGCGCCTCTGCGGAATAGGCTTTTGCCGCCCGCAGCCAGACGCTGGCGATCTCGGCACCGCCGGGTTCACGCTCGGCATGGTCGCGAAAGCTTGTCGCCATCGCGGCGAAGGCGTTGCCAAAGTCTTCAGCCAGAATGGAGCGCTTGCGCATCAGCGCGCTGCCGGCGCGGCGGAATGCGCTGGCATAGAGGCGAGGTGCGACGCCTGGTATGGTCAGCAGGGTTTCGGCAGCAAGGTCGAAATAGCGGCCGGGGGTCCATTCGGACGGTTCAAGGCCGGCAAGAGCTGCCTCGATGGCGTCGAACATGTCGGGTGTGATCGCACCGTGGTCGCCGCGGCCTTCCTGGTCCGTCAGGTGCACCAGCCGGTGGCTGTTTTCGTTGATCGCCACGGCGATCTCGGAGAACATCTCGAAGATTGAAACGCTGTCGGTGTTCCGCATGAACCCTGCCTTTCTTTCTTGTGCCTCTCCGGTCTTTCAAAAAGTTTTTAGCTTGGCAAGGGTAGAAAGCCGGTGAAAGTAGGCTGCTTGGCGAGATTTGGGCGAAACGGAGTGGCGCTCGATGGTCCAATTTATTGTGCGCTGCCGCATTGTCTTGCAGCCCAGAATGCCGGGAAAACAGGGCTTATGTTGTCATTTCGGCCCGAAGTCATAAAACAGGCCGCGTCGCCCGTTCTTCTGCCCTCACGGCCTTTTACGATTTTTCGTAATCGGTGATCACAAATTGCGGCGCGGGCGCTTTTTCCACAAGCGCCCGCTAAAATTAGTCGCGGATCACGAGAAGATCGCCGGCCGAAAAGCGCAGGGTTACGACCTCGTCGGGCGCGGGCATGACGAGATCCGGCGAGTTGAACATGTCGAACGAGACAGTGTTCTTGCCCACCGCGATGCGGGTTCGCACCACCGAGCCGAGGAAGTTTGCCGAAACCACCTTGCCGGTCAGGGCGGTGTCGCCCTTGGCGCTTTCGGACAGCGAGCCCGCTTCCGGGCGCAAAGCCAGCGAGATGGTTTCGCCACCGGTCTTGTCGGCTATCGATTCGCGCAGTGCAATCGTCTGGTCGCCGATCATCACGGTGCCGGCGGCCGGATCGACGATCGTTGCCTCAATGATGTTGAGCGTGCCGACGAAGGAGGCGACGAAGCGTGTGGTCGGGCGGTTGTAGATGTCAGATGGCGTGCCGATCTGGTCGGCGCGGCCGGCATTCATGACGACGATGCGGTCGGAGATCGACAGCGCCTCTTCCTGGTCATGGGTAACGAAAACGGTGGTGATGCCGAGCTGGCGCTGGATCTGGCGGATTTCCTCACGCAGCGACACGCGGATCTTTGCGTCGAGAGCGGAGAGTGGCTCGTCCAGCAACAGGACCTGCGGCTTTGGCGCAAGCGCGCGCGCCAGTGCCACGCGCTGCTGCTGGCCGCCGGACATCTGGTAGGGGTAACGGTCGGCCAGATGTTCGAGATGGATGAGTTTCAGCATCTCCTTCACCCGCGTCTCGATTTCGGCTTTCGGCTGGCCTGCGACCTTGAGGCCGAAGGCGACGTTGTCGAACACGGTCATGTTCGGGAAGAGCGCGTAGGCCTGAAACACCATGCCGATATTGCGCTGGTTGGGTTTCAGTCGCGTCTGATCCTTGCCGTTGATATGGATCGTGCCGCCGCTCGGCTGCTCGAAGCCGGCGATCATGCGCAGGATCGTCGTCTTGCCGCAGCCGGACGGGCCGAGGAAGGAGATGAACTCGCCCTTTTCGATCGCCATGTTGAAATCATGGACGACCTGGGTCTGGCCAAAGCTCTTCTTGATGTTTGCGAGTGCGAGAAAGGGCATTGGGAAAACCTTTAAGGACGGGACTGTGTCAGCTTGCCGAAGCGCGACACGAGCTGGATGAGGCCCATGGAAAGCCAGGTGATGGCAAAGGCGATGATGGCGAGTGCCGAAGGCTCATAGGCCTTGTTGGCGCCGACCAACTGCAGATAGGGGCCGAAGGCCGGACGGTTGAGCAGCGCTGCCATGGTGAATTCGCCGATGACGATGGCGAATGTGATGAAGGCGCCCGACAGCACGCCCGACATGACGTTCGGGAAGATGCACTTGAACAGGATGGTCGGCCATTTGGCACCGAGGATTTCGGCAGCTTCCGTCAGCGTGCGCACGTCGATGGTGCGCATGGCGGTATCGACCGAGCGGTACATATAGGGCAGCGACAGGGTGATATAGGACATCACCAGCAGGATATTGGTGCCGAAGGTCGAGCCGGTGAAGGGGATGTAGGATGAGGAATTGTAGAGCCTGAGATAACCGAACACGATGACGATGGCCGGGATGACCAGCGGCATCAGCGTGACGAATTCCACGAAGGGGCGCATCTGCGGCAGGCGCAGGCGTACCCAATAGGCGGTGGGCACGACCAGCAGCATGCCGAAGGCGATGGTGAACAGCGCCATCAGCATCGAGAAGCCAAATGTCTGCTGGAACTGCACGTCGGAAAACACCGAGCCATAGGCATCCAGCGAATATTCGCCTCGGCGCATGCGCAGCGAAAATTCGAACGTGCCAAGCAGCGGCACGAAGAAATAGGTGACGCCGACGGCGATGGCGAGCCAGGCGAAAAATTTGCTCATCTTCATGGTCGCGCCCTCACTTTTGCCAGCGTTCGGCGCGCATACGCAGCCAGATGTACAGCACGTTGGAGAGGCCGGTGATGACGATCATGCCGAGCGCCAGTGCATAACCAAGATTGGGGTTATGCAACACGTCGCCGCGGATCTGCGCATACAGCAGGATCGGCACGATGTTGAGCGAGGCGCCAGTCAGCGCATAGGCCGTGGCGATGGCGCCAAAGGCGTTGGCGAACAGCAACAGGGATGTGCCGAGCAGGCTCGGCCACAGGATCGGCAGGCCGATCATCCTCCAGTATTGCCATGTCGAGGCACCGAGGATTTCGGAAGCCTCACGCCATTCCTTTTTCAGGCCGTCCAAAGCTGGCGTCAGGATCAGCACCATCAGCGGGATCTGGAAGAACATGTAGGTGATGGTCAGGCCGAAAAAGGAAAGAAGGTTGAAGCCGGTCGAATAGAGATTGAAGCCGAACCAGTCGCGCAGGAAGACCGTCACGAGGCCGGTGCGGCCCAGCGTGGCGATAAAGGCGAAGGCGAGCGGCACGCCGGCAAAGTTGGAGGCGACGCCGGAAAAGGTCAAAAGGCCGTTGCGGATCCACGAGGGCAGGCCGCCGAGCACGATCGCCCAGGCCAGCGCAAAGCCGATCAGCGCGCCACCGAGCGAGGAGGCAAGCGAGACCTTTATCGAGATCCAGTAGGCGGACAGAATGGTCGGCGTAAACAGGTCGGCGATGTTCTGGAAGGTGAACTGACCTTCGGCGTTAAAAAACGCGCCGGTGACGAGATAAAGCGTCGGAACGATCAGGAACATCAGGGCAAAGATCATGAACGGCGCGATGCCGAGCCAGTCGATGATCGTGCGACGGTCGATGAAGGGGGATGCGGTGGACATCAATGCCGCCGTTTCTGCCGGAGGAATAAAAGCCTCCCCGCGTTGAAACGGGGAGGCCGATTTCAGACATTACTGGATGTTGGCGCCAACAACCTTGTCCCACTGGGTGGTGATTGCGGTCTTGCCAGCGGCCTGATCGTCGAGCGTCGGGAACTTTGCCTTTTCATAGGCAGCGGCCGGCGGCAGGGCGTCGAGCATTTCCTTCGGGATCTTGTTGTTCTTGGCAAGATCGTTGAAGCGGATCGGGTGGCAATAGCCCTTCAGGTAACCCAGCTGGCCTTCGTCGGAGTAGATGTATTCCATCCACAGCTTGGCAGCGTTCGGGTGCGGTGCGAAGGCCGAGATCGCCTGTACGTAGACGCCGGCTACAACGCCGGTTTCCGGAACGACGACTTCGAGCGGCGGGTTGCCCTTCAGCGTGTCGCGCCAGGACAGACCGTTGTAGTCCCAGGCGATGACGATCGGGGTGGAGCCCTGAGCGAGCGAAGCGGACTTGCCGATGACGGGCACAAAATTGCCGGCCTTGTTGATTTCGGCAAACAGCTTAAGGCCGGCTTCACCAGCCTTGGTGGCATCGGTTTCGCCAGCGGCGATACCGGCGGCGTAAACGCCCTGAACGGCCTGGTTGGACGAGCGCGGGTCACCGGCGAGAGCAACCGAGTTGGCGTAGTCCGAACCGGTCAGGTCTTTCCAGTCCTTCGGGACCTTCTTGACGATGTCGGTGTTCACGATGAAGGAGAGAACGCCGTAATAATCGCCGTACCAGTAACCTTCAGCATCCTTGGCGTCGTCCGGGATCGAAGCCCAGGTCGATACCTTGTAGGGCTGGATCAGCTTTTCAGCCTTGGAGGATGGGCCGAAGGAGAGACCGACGTCGATGACGTCAGGCGCCTGCGGGCCGGTATTGCCCTTGTTGGCCTTGATGGCTTCGATTTCGTCGCCCGAGCTTGCATCCGGGTTCAGTTCGTTGACTTCGATGCCGTACTTGGCCTTGAAGCCGGCAATGATGTCGCCGTAACCGCACCAGCTGTGGGGCAGAGCGATGGTGGTGAGCGAGCCTTCCTTCTTGGCGGCTGCGATCAGCTCTGCGCTCGGCTCGGCGAAGGCAAAACTGGTCGAAGCAACGACCATGGCGGTGGTGATGGACAGAAGACGTTTGGTCTTGGTGATCACGGGATCCTCCTGAGGTTTTCAGTTCGTGTCGGGCGACACTCGTAGAGCCGGTTCATGTATCGTATGTGACAGTATGCACAGCTGAGCATGCATCAATGCAAAGCTTTGGATTTCCACGGATTTTAGTGGATCACTCCTCTTTTACGCGATCGTTTTTCCCCAAACGGCGGAAAAGACGGCTTCGCTCGAAAAGATTTTCCAAGGAATGCATGCGTTTGCGGGTGGTTTCCCAGCCTGCACTCTGTACCGCCTCGATCAGCGCTTCCACAATAAACAGCGTGACCACCGAAGAATCCCAAGCGGAGGGCGCCTCGATGCGGGATTTGAACGTGTGGCGGGCATGGCGGACCACCGGCGAGGCCCAGAGGTCGGTGAACAAGACAATGACGACGCCGGCCGCTTTGGCGGCTTCCGCCAGCGTCGCCATCTCCTGCTCGTAACGGCGGATATCGAAGATCACCAGAACGTCGCCGGCATTCATGTTGAGCACATGCTGCGGCCATGAACTGGAATTGTTGGAAATCAGCGTGGTGCGTGGCCGGATCACCTGCATGTGGGTGAAAAAATACTCGGCAAGCGAGCCAGTGATGCGGCCGCCGATGAAATAGAGGTGGCGATCCAGATCCTGCAGCAGAGCCGTCGTGCCGTCGAACGCCGCGATGTCGATCTCGGCTAGCGTGTCGCGCAAATTGTCGGTCACGGCTTCGGCAAAGCGGTTGAGGATATGGGTATCGGGGGCACGCGCGGCCCAGCGGTCCTGCCAGTGATCGTGCTTGGCGATCGGGTTGGAAATCGTTGCTTCCAGCTCCTGATGCAGGCGCAGCTGGAATTCGGGATAACCCTTGAAGCCAAGTTTCTGCACGGCGCGCGCCACCGTCGCCGTCGAAACACCGGCGTTTTCCGCAGTCGCGGTTATGCTGCCAAGCCCAGACACCGGATAGTTCTCCAGCAGGCTATCCGCCAGTTTCCTCTCGGTCGGCGTCAGTCCGTCGTAGCCGCGGCGTATGACGTCTGACACTGTGCGCGAGGTCTCTGGCACGGATGCTATGTTCCCCTCCGGTCTTTGCCGGTTTGAGCGAAATTAACAATCGAGCGGTGGCTCCTGTCAATGGCGGCATTGAAAAGATTCTTTCAGAAAGGCGATTGACCTCAACCAAAAGATGAAGAATTCTTTTCTTGATGGTTTTTTAACCAACCCGGCGGGGCATGCATGTTGGTGCAGTCTGCAGTTCTGACAGAGGCGGATGGCGATCCGGTTGCGGTCGACAATGCCGGTGGTCGCAGCGATGTGCTGCTGGTCTGCGAACATGCCTCCAACCGGCTGCCCGAAGGCTATGGCGATCTCGGTCTGCCGGCCGATGCGCTGACATCGCATATCGCCTGGGACCCCGGCGCTCTTGCTGTTTCCCAACGCATCGCGAAAAATCTGGATGCCGTGCTGGTCTACCAGCGATTTTCTCGGCTGATCTATGATTGCAACAGGCCGCCGACGTCGCCGGCTGCGATGCGCGATGTCAGTGAAGTGTTTCGCATTCCCGGCAACGAGAACCTGTCGGAGGCGGAGAAGGCGCGGCGAACTGCGGCGCTCTATCTGCCGTTTCAGGGACGGATTGCACAGGAAATTGCTGCCCGGACAAAAGCGGGCAGGGCGACTGTGCTGGTGACGGTGCACAGCTTTACGCCGGTCTATTACGGCCAGAAGCGCGAAGTGGAGATCGGCTTTCTGCATGATCGGGACAGTCGGCTGGCCGATCGCATGCTGGCGGCGGCTGCCGATACAAACCTGTACCTGATCGCCCGCAACGAACCTTACGGGGCCGCCGATGGCGTGACCCACACGCTGGAAGTCCATGCCATCGGGCCAGGGCTTCTCAATGTCATGATCGAGATAAGGAACGATTTGATTACAGATGATGTCGGCCAAGGATTCGTGGCCGATTTCCTGACGGGTCTGCTGCGCGAAAGCCTCGTGGACGCCTGACGAAAGACTTCTAGGGAAACAGCTAATGTCCGGCGCCGACACCGAAATATCGGGCGATGCCGAAAATCGTACTGGGGGCGTTGCTCGGCCATTCCGGCCGGTCGCCTGTTTTTTCTTTGATCAGGAGAGAAGGCATGGACAATTCATCATCAGGGGTCAGCTACAAAAAGGCTGACGCATCCTATTTCGAAAAAAGACATCTATCCCGTTATGCGGGCGTATGGTCGCTCTGGGCGCTCGGCGTCGGCGCGGTCATTTCCGGCCATTTCTCCGGCTGGAACTTTGGTTTTGCCACGGGCGGCTGGGGCGGCATGCTGGTGGCCGGCATCATCATCGCCATCATGTATCTCGGCCTGACATTCTCTATCGCCGAAATGAGCCCGGCTTTGCCGCATACCGGTGCGGCCTATTCCTTTGCCCGTACCGCCATGGGTCCATGGGGCGGGTTCATCACCGGGCTTTGCGAAAACGTCGAATATGTGCTGACGCCCGCCGTCATCGTGACGTTCATTACCGCTTACGTGAACACCATTCTAGGGCTGGACCCGGTCTATTCGCCGCTCTTGTGGGTGTTCTTCTACGCGGTCTTCCTCGGACTCAACATTTTTGGGCTGGAACTGTCGTTCAAGGTGACACTGGTGATCACGCTGATTTCGCTGGCTGTGCTGGTGTTCTTCTGGATCAGCGCCATCCCGAACATGGATTTTTCGCGTTGGGCGCTGAATATCGGCGTCGGGCCGGACGGTGCGGCGATCGAACTGCCGGAAGGCAATGGTTCCTGGTTCCCCTTCGGCTTTTCCGGCGTGCTGGCGACACTGCCTTTTGCCGTGTGGCTGTTCCTCGCCATCGAGCAGCTGCCGCTGGCTGCCGAAGAATCGGTCGATCCCAAGCGTGACATGCCCAAGGGCATCATTCTCGGCATCATCACGCTGATGGTGTCCGCCTTCATGATCGTGCTGCTCAACCCGTCGCTGCCGGGCGTCGGCGCCTTCCATCTCGGTTCGGCGCTGGAGCCGCTGCTCGACGGGTTCAAGGCGGTTTACGGCGATAGCGGCGTGGTGGTTCTCGGCCTCGTGGCGCTCACCGGCCTGATCGCCAGCTTCCATACGATCCTTTATGCGCAGGGCCGTCAGATCTATTCGCTGTCGCGTGCGGGCTATTTCCCGACCGTGCTGTCGATCACGCACTCGAAATTCCGCACACCCCATATTGCCATGCTGACCGGTGCAGCCGTCGGTCTCGCCGTCATGCTGGTCATCTGGTTCTCGCTGGGGGCAGAAGCCGGCGGCAGCGTCATCGGCGCGGTGCTGCTCAACATGGCGGTGTTCGGAGCAATGTTCTCCTACATCATGCAGGCGATCTCCTTCATCCTGCTGCGCAAAAACCTGCCGAACATCGAACGGCCGTTCCGTTCGCCGCTCGGAATTCCGGGTGCGGCGCTGACGGTGATCATCGCCTGCGTGACGCTGGTCTATCAGGTGCAGGATCCGAACTTCACCAAGGGCGTGTTGTGGGTGGCCGTATGGTTCGCAGTCGCCATTGCCTATTTCGCGCTGATCGGCCGTCACAAGCTGATCCTGTCGCCGGAAGAGGAGTTTGCGCTGGAACACAAGGAAAAGGCGATCGCAGCTTCGGCGGCAGCGCGCGCCTGACCGGATGATGAGGAGGGGCCGGCGGCAATGCCGCCGGCCGATTTATCCGACATGGACATGAAAGTGGGAGCAGCATGACCACCGCATACACATTCGAAGACCTGAAGGCTGACGTCTCCGATGGCGTCATCGATACTGTTCTTGCTTGTCAGGTGGACATGCAGGGCCGGCTGATGGGCAAGCGTTTTCAGGCGGAGTTTTTCGTCGAAAGCGCCTGGAAGGAGACCCATAGCTGCAACTATCTGCTGGCCACCGATATCGAGATGGAGACCGTTTCCGGCTACAAGGCGACGAGCTGGGAGAAGGGGTATGGCGATTATACGATGAAGCCGGACCTTTCGACGCTGCGGCGCATTCCGTGGCTGGAGGGCACGGCTTTGGTGCTGTGCGACGTGCTGGATCACCACACCCATGAGGAAGTGCCGCATTCGCCGCGCGCCATTCTCAAGAAGCAGGTGGCGCGGCTGGAAACCATGGGCATGAAGGCCTTCATGGCGACGGAGCTGGAATTCTTTCTGTTTGACCAGACCTATGAACAGGCGGAGCAGAGCGGTTATCGCAGCCTGAAACTCGCCAGCGCCTATAACGAGGACTACCACATCTTTCAGACCACCAAGGAAGAGGATGTGATGCGGGCCATCCGCACCGGCCTGCAGGGCGCGGGTATTCCGGTGGAAAATTCCAAGGGTGAGGCATCGGCGGGGCAGGAGGAGATCAACGTCCGTTATACCGACGCGCTGACCATGGCCGACCGGCATGTGATCGTCAAAAACGGCTGCAAGGAAATCGCCTTCCTCAAGGGCAAGGCCATCACGTTTCTCGCCAAGTGGCATTATTCGGCCGCCGGTTCATCGTCGCATATCCATCAGTCGCTGTGGAGCGCGGATGGCAAGACGCCGCTGTTTTTCGACAAGAATGGCGAACACGGCATGTCGGAAACGATGCGGCACTATATTGCCGGCCTGCTCGCCCATGCCGGCGAGATCACCTATTTTCTGGCGCCCTACATCAATTCCTACAAGCGATACGTGGCCGGCACGTTTGCGCCCACCAAGGCCGTGTGGTCGAAGGACAATCGCACCGCCGGTTATAGGCTCTGCGGAGAGGACACCAAGGCGGTGCGTGTGGAATGCCGTGTCGGTGGGGCCGATCTCAACCCGTATCTCGCCATGGCGGCACTGATCGCGGCGGGTATTGACGGCATCGAGCAGAAGATGGCGCTGGAGCCGGCTTTCGTGGGGGATGCCTATGGTGTCAAGGACGTGCGCGAAATCCCGGTGACGCTGCGCGCTGCAACCGAAACGATGACGACATCCGCCATGCTGCGCCGAGCCTTTGGCGATGACGTGATTGATCATTATACGCGTGCGGCGCAGTGGGAGCAGGAGGAATATGACCGGCGGGTGACCGACTGGGAGGTGGCGCGCGGGTTCGAAAGGGCGTGAGGAAACTGCAACCGATTTCCGGCGATTGTTGAGTTTTTCTCGATAATCGCCTAGGTTGAATTTGGTTTTCGAGGATGGCGCCATGGTCAAGATCGACAGTGACTGGTTTTTCGCAAGGCTGAAGGAAATCGGCTCGTCGAGTAGCGAGCTGGCCAAACATCTGAAGCTCGATCCGAGTTCCGTTTCCCGCATGCTGAAGGGCGAGCGCAAGATGAGCGCCGAGGAGCAGGATGGCGTGGCGGAATATCTCAAGGTATCGCCGCTTGAAATCGCCGCGCATCGGCGGGGAGGTGTCATTGGTTTCGCTGAGGATAATCAAACCAGTTATGACAGTGCGACGGATGTTTCCGAGTTCCCTGCCGAACAACGTCCCCGGCGTATGCGGCAGGAAGGCCTCGATCTCGAGGCGACCAATTTTTACGATCGTGTGCGAGGATGCATGAAGGGCACCGTCACGATCGCCGCGGGGGTGGATTTGACTGCTCCTGTCGAGCCGGATTGGGTCGAAGCCTATGAGGACTGAGCGTTATCTGTTCGATACCTGCGCCCTGATCTATCTTGCCGAGGACGAAGCCATTGGCGCCGAGGCGCAGCGCGTGATGCGTAGTATCGAACCGGTTTCCGATCGCGTGTGGGTTTCGATTTTCTCCGCATGGGAAATCGGCATGCTGGTCGGCAAGGGACGCCTGATCATCCGCAGGGATCCGAAATTGTGGTTCGAAGAAGCCGTCGCGAGACTGGCCGCGCGGCTTGCTAATGTGTCCTCCGACATTCTCATGAAATCCTGTTTCCTGCCCGATCCTATCCATCGCGATCCAGCGGACCGCATTCTCATCGCCACCGCCCGCGAACACGACCTCACCATCATCACGCGTGACCGTGCCATTCTCGACTACGGTGCTGCGGGTCATGTCCGCACGCTCGCCTGCTGATACCTCTGCTGAAATCTGGGAGACTTTCTGGAAATGACGATGATCCAATGCATTTCGCCGGTGTATGGCTCGGTTTATGCCGAGCGGCCGGTGCTCTCTCTCGATGCCGCGAAAGAGGCTGTCGCGCGGGCAAAAAAGGCACAGAAAAGCTGGGCGAAGCGGCCGCTGGAAGACCGCGTGCAACTGGTGATGAAAGGTGTCGCCCGGCTGAACGAGATGGTGGACGAGGTGGTGCCGGAACTGGCCTGGATGATGGGACGGCCGGTGCGCTATGGCGGTGAATTTCGCGGCTTCAACGAACGCTCCAACTATGTCGCCTCCATCGCCGCCGATGCGCTGAAACCGATCGAGGTGGAGGACAGCCAAAATTTTGCCCGCCGCATCGAACGCGAGCCGCATGGCGTCGTCTTCGTCATCGCACCATGGAACTATCCATACATGACCGCCATCAACACGGTGGCGCCGGCGCTGATGGCCGGCAATACCGTCATCATCAAACATGCGGCGCAGACGCTGCTGGTGGGCGAGCGGATGGTGCGTGCCTTTATCGAGGCCGGCGTGCCGGATGACGTGTTTCAGAACGTCTTTCTCGATCACGAGACGAGTGCTGCGCTGATTGCGGCTGGCTCCTTCAACTTCATCAATTTCACCGGTTCGGTGGAGGGCGGGCGTGCCATCGAGCGGGCCGCTGCCGGCACCTTTACCGGGTTGGGACTGGAGCTTGGCGGCAAGGACCCCGGTTACGTGATGGAGGATGCCGATCTGGATGCGGCGGTCGATACGCTGATG
This sequence comes from Neorhizobium sp. BT27B, assembly GCF_050455485.1. Lineage (NCBI taxonomy): Bacteria > Pseudomonadati > Pseudomonadota > Alphaproteobacteria > Hyphomicrobiales > Rhizobiaceae > Neorhizobium > Neorhizobium sp. BT27B. The sequence continues at coordinate 331,480 of NZ_JBCIYT010000003.1, forward strand.
GACGGTGCGACCTTCAATTCGGGCCAGTGCTGCTGTGGTATCGAACGCGTCTATGTGCATGAAAGCCTCTACGACGCCTTTGTCGAAAAGTCGGTGGCGTGGGTGTCTAACTACAAGCTTGGCAATCCGCTGGATGCGGAGACAACACTCGGGCCGATGGCCAATAAGCGGTTTGCCAAACTGGTGCGCGAGCAGGTGGCGGATGCCGTTGCCAAGGGCGCCAAGGCGCTGGTCGATGCAAAACTGTTTCCGGCCGATGATGGTGGCGCCTATCTCGCGCCGCAGGTTCTGGTGAATGTCGATCACTCCATGGCCTTCATGCGCGAGGAAACCTTTGGGCCGGCGGTCGGCATCATGAAGGTGAAGGGCGATGACGAGGCTTTGGCGCTCATGAACGACAGCCAGTATGGCCTCACCGCTTCGCTCTGGACAAAGGACGTCGAGCGGGCGTCGCGGATCGGTGCCGAAATCGAGACAGGCACCGTGTTCATGAACCGCGCCGATTATCTCGACCCTGCGCTGGTCTGGACCGGCGTCAAGCAGACCGGCCGGGGCGGTTCGCTCTCGGTTCTCGGCTTCCACAATCTCACGCGTCCAAAGTCCTATCACCTGAAGAAGGTCACAGCATGAACATCGTTGCGAACTGGAGTTATCCCACCGTCGTCAAGATGGGCCGTGGCCGGATCAGGGAACTGGCCGAGGCAGCCAAGTCGCTCGGCATGAAAAAGCCGCTGCTTATTACCGATCGCGGCCTGTCGACCATGGCGATCACGCTGACGGCTCTCGACGTGCTGGAGGAGGCGGGTCTCGGGCGCGCGCTGTTTGCCAATGTCGATCCCAACCCGAACGAGATCAACCTCGAAGCAGGCATCAAGGCGTTTCGCGATGGCGGGCATGACGGCGTCGTGGCCTTTGGTGGCGGCTCAGGGCTGGATCTCGGCAAATGCGTGGCCTTCATGGTCGGGCAGACCCGGCCTGTCTGGGATTTCGAGGACATCGGCGACTGGTGGACGCGGGCGTCGGTCGAGGGCATCGCGCCGATCGTCGCCGTTCCGACCACGGCCGGCACCGGTTCGGAAGTCGGTCGCGCCTCGGTCATCACCAATTCGCAGACGCATGTGAAAAAGATCATCTTTCACCCGAAGTTTTTGCCCGGCGTGGTGATCTGCGATCCGGAACTGACGGTCGGCATGCCAAAAGTGATCACCGCCGGCACCGGCATGGATGCGTTCGCGCATTGCCTCGAAGCCTATTCCTCGCCCTTCTATCACCCGATGTCGGCCGGCATCGCGCTTGAAGGCCTACGACTGGTGAAGGAATTTTTGCCGCGCGCCTACAGGGAAGGGACCGATCTGGAAGCCCGTACCAACATGATGTCGGCCGCCGCCATGGGTGCCGTCGCCTTCCAGAAGGGGCTTGGCGCCATCCATGCGCTGTCGCACCCGATCGGCGCCGTCTACAACACCCATCATGGCATGACGAATGCGGTGGTGATGCCGGCCGTGCTGCGTTTCAACCGCGCTGCGATCGAGGACAAGATTTCTCGCGCTGCTGCTTATCTCGGCATAACCGGCGGGTTTGACGGATTTTACGATTACGTCCTGTCACTGCGCTCCGAGCTTGGCGTGCCCGATACGCTGACGGCCATGGGAATCACGCCTGACCGTATCGACGAGCTTGCGGCGATGGCGATCGAGGATCCGAGTGCCGGCGGCAATCCGGTTCCGTTAACGCTGGAAAACACAAAAGCTCTGTTTCGCGACTGCTTTTAACTGTTCCGTTGTCGAGGCGTTTTTAATCGGCCATGAAAATATGGAGCAAAACCCGCGGCTTGGCTGCGGGTTTTTACGTTCTGAAGCCTAAGCTCAAAACTCAATGATTATATTAACGACACCTGAATTAATATCTCGTTAACCATGTTTGGAAAGGATGTGAATCTCGGCACCATGTTTCCCGGTGCCTCCAGGAGCGATGCGGCTCGCACCTTTTCAAGGATTTTCGCATGCCAGTGATTTCATTCGCCAATGCCAAGGGCGGCGCCGGCAAGACGACGGCAGCACTTCTGCTGGCCACCGAGCTTGCCCATTCCGGTCATCGCGTCACGCTGATCGACGCCGATCCGCAGCGCTGGATCAGCCAATGGGCGCAGATGTCGGGGGCGTTGCGCAATATCGACGTGATCTCCGAGGTCAGTCTCGCCTCGCTGCAATGTCATTTGCGCGATATGGCGGATCGAACCGACTATTTCATCATCGATCTCGCCGGTGCTCGTGACGCGCTGGTGACGACGGCCATCGGTCTGTCCGACCACGTGATGATCCCGGTTCAGGGTTCGGCCATGGACGCCAAGGGTGCGGCGCAGATTCTCGATCTTCTCGCGATGATGAAGGAAAAGGCGGGTCTCGACATCGCCCATTCGATGGTTCTGACGCGTGTCGCCTCGATGGTGACGACAAAAGCGCTGGTGGCCATCAAGGGCCTGCTGGCCGCACGCGGCGTCAATGTGCTGAACACGCCGATCAACGAACGCAACGCCTTCAAGGAGCTTTTTGAAGTGGGTGGCACGCTGCACACGCTGGATCCGGCCAAGGTCAGCAATGTCGACAAGGCGCGTGAAAACGCGGCGGCTTTTGCGACCGAAGTGATGCGGTTGATGCCGGTGCGGGTGGTGCGCTCCGGTCTGCCGCGCATCTTTTCGTTCCGCCGTCAGGCTGCTTGAGTCACATCGTAAAAACAAAGGCCCCGGAAGCGTGCTTCCGGGGCCTTTGTTTGTTTGATCACTTGGCGATTATTCGACGAACTCTACCGTCGTGCCCGGCTTCACCATCTTGGCCAGTTCCGTCGCATCCCAGTTGGTGAGGCGGATACAGCCATGGCTGTTGGTCTTGCCGATCTTCGATGGCTCCGGCGTGCCGTGGATGCCGTAGGTAGGTTTTGACAAGGCGATCCAGACCGTGCCGACCGGGCCGTTCGGACCCGGCGGGATCTGCAGGATTTCGCGGTTTTCACCCTGCGTGAAATTGATTTTCGGATTGTAGGTATAACCCGGGTTCAGGGCGATGCGGGCAACCGTGTGGTTGCCGACGGGCGAGGGCGTGTCCGAAGAGCCGATCGTCGCCGGATAGGCCGAAATCAGCTTGCCGTCCGCGCCATAGGCAAACACCTGCTTGCGGCCCTTGTCTGCAATGATGCGGGTGACTTCGCCCGTCTTGGGCTGGCCGGGGCTGATCACCTTGATGATCGTCCCCGGAATGGTGAAGTCGACATTGGGATTGATCGCCTTCAGGTAGCCCTCGTCCATATGAAACTGCTCGGCCAGTTTTTCGCTGGTCGAGGTGTAGGAAAGGGCCGGCAGCTGCGCCTTGTGGGCGTAATCGTCGGGAATGGAGGCGACGTAGGGCCCGGCCGCATCGGCAGCGGTGATCGTGTATTCGACGATCGGCATGCCGCCAGAATAGGAGAGGCGCTGGACGATATCCTCGGCATTGTTCGGGTCGAGTGTCTCGCCGGTCATTTCCTGCCAGGCGGCGATAGCCTTGTTGACGTTATCGCCGAGACGGCCGTCGATCACGCCCGGCGAAATGCCTTCGCGGTCGAGGAATACCTGCAGTGCGGCGATCTCGGCCTGCGGCTTGTTGGTGACCGTGATCGTCGTGCCGGAATGTCTCGGCTCGGGGCCGAGAGGCTGGGTCTGGTTCGGTTCGATCGAGGCGTAGTTCGGATCGTATTGCGCCGGATCGTTGGACGGCGCATCGAGCGGCAGGCGGGTGATCGAGCCGCGATCCGGCACCGAGCCGGTGACTTCGCCATCATACTGGCCGCCATTGCTGCCATTGCCGCGATAATCACGGTAATCGCGATAGCCGGGGGAGACGCCGGGCATCTGCTCGCTGCGCGCATAACCACCGCGATCACGACGGTTCTGCTGCTGCATTTCGGTGGCAACCACATTGCCGGCGCGGTCCATATAGGTCCGCCGGCCATTTCGGTCTCGCGTCACGACGAATTCGCCGGGCTCCGGCGTGTAATCGAGGATATAGCCTTCGGGCGTGACGAGGGTTGGCTGCTCGCCGCCATACTGGCGCTCGTACTGGTATTGCGGCGCGCCGCCATAATCACGATACATGACCTGCGCCTGAACCGGAGCAGCAACCGCGGTCAGGGCAATGAGGCTGAGACTTGTAACGAGACTGCGCTTCACGATATCACCGATCCTTAAACTTCTTCACCAACCCGCAAGGGTGGCGCCTCGTTCCAACGTTCGAGCTCTTTGTTCCTGACTAGTTAATTGCGACTCTAGTATGGAAAAAATGAATTCGTGGTGAAGGTCCTGTTAAAATTCACGTGTTTGTTCGTTTACCAATGAACATAGTCTCGGGGGGAGGCAAGCATGAAGGCATTTTCCACTGGCGCAGGGCCAAAACTGTTCCTCGACCCCGTTTCGGTTCTCGATATCGGTTCGTGCATCGTTGATGGCATCGATGTTGCGCCGGGCAGGGCTATCCCCGACGATGGCGATCCGCGTATCGATCATTCGCTCGAAGGATTTCTGTTCACCTGCGGGCCGGATCATATCCGTCACCCCGATGCGATCGCCGGGCGCATGGATGGCAAAAAATACCCGCTGCATGGATCCTTCTCCGCCCACCCGGCAGACATCCTGTTCTGGGATGCGCAGGGTGACGATGCCGAATGCCATGCAAAGGTGGCAGTCGCGCTTGCCGACGGTGGTTCCGCGCTGCTGGAACGCCACTGGCGCATCGACGGGCAGACGGGGGAAGTGTCTCTCAGAGACCGCGTGACGAATGCCGGTTCGACGCCATTTGCGCGCGTTCATATGTATCATATGAACCTCGGCGCATGGCTGTTCGATGATGGTGTTCGGCTTGGCGGCAAGATGTTCGAAGGTGGCGCGCTGCCGTGGAATTTCGGCGAGGAACCGGGCAGCGTGTTTTGCCTGCCGGCTGCCCCGGACGGCGAGGAATGGGCGGAAGTGACGCTTGGGCCGATCGCCGCGCTCGATGGCCGCACGCTGCACGTCAGGTTCAGGACCGATACGTTGCCTTATCTGCAGATGTGGCGAAACCAGAAGGCGCCGGCGCATGTGCTCGGCATCGAGCCGGTGTCGCATCGGCTGGCGGAGCGTGGCGAACTTGCCAGAAGCGGCGAGCTTGCCATGCTGCAGCCCGGCGAAAGTGCCGACTACGCGCTGCGTTTTGTTTTTGTCTAAATCATTGCCGCGGCTCGCATTGACGCTTCGCGGCGCATCACGCTAAGTGTGCGGCAACTGAAAAAGCTGGAGGCTCACGCATGGATATCCGCCAGGTCAACGACGAGTATTCGGTCAGCGGCCAGATCACAGTCGAGGACGTCGATCAGGTGAAGGCTGAAGGGTTCAAGTCGATCGTCTGCCATCGTCCTGACGAGGAAGAGCCGGGTCAGCCCGCTTTTGCCGATGTTGCCGCGCGGGCGCAGGAACTGGGTATCCAGATCCGCCATATCCCGGTCGGCCGCATGGGGCTTACGCCTGAAGGCGTAACCGAAATGGTCGATGCGCTGGAAGACCTGCCCAAGCCAATGCTCGGCTATTGCCGCTCGGGCGCCCGCTCGACCGCCATTTACGAACAGAGCCAGCGTTTCCGCGGCTGATTTTCGCCTCCGGCACCCTTCCGGTGCCGGCTTCTCCACGCTCGCATTTTTCTCGAGGAGCATTCCCATGACCATCAAGCGTATCGATTCCGGCGCCCGCATGAGCGGCGCAGTCGTCCACGGCAACACCGTTTATCTGGCTGGCCAGGTTGGCGAAGGTGAAACGGTTACCGAACAGTGCAAGGACGCGCTGGGCGAAGTTGACCGTCTGCTGGCTGCTGCCGGTACGGACAAGTCCAAGATCCTGCAGACGCTGATCTACATCTCGGACATTTCCTACTTCGCGGAAATGAACGCTGCCTGGGAAGCATGGGTTGATCCGGCAAACACGCCAGCACGCGCCACCAGCGAAGCCAAGCTGGCTGCGCCGAAGTACAAGGTCGAATTCATCGTCACCGCGGCGATCTGATTCTTTTGACTGTTCAATGAAAAGGCCGGGGCATCATTTGATGCCCCGGCCTTTTTCGTTCAAGCCTTGTCGCGGATCTGTGTCAACGTTTTGGCTGGCGTGATCGCCTCGGGATCAAGCCGCACCTCGATGATGGAAGGCTTGCCGCTGGCGCGTGCCCGCTCATAGGCCGGGCCAAAATCTTCCGTCGTCTCCACCAGTTCGCCATGGCCGCCAAAGGCCTGGGCGTAGGCCACGAAATCCGGGTTCACCAGATCGGTACCACTGACACGGCCGGGATACTCGCGTTCCTGATGCATGCGGATCGTGCCGAAGATGCCGTTATTGACCAGAACGGTGATGATCGGCAGGTCGTAACGCACGGCGGTGATGAATTCCTGCCCGTGCATCAGAAAGCAGCCGTCTCCGGCAAAACACACGACCTCACGCTGCGGAAACAACTGCTTGGCGGCAACGGCTGCGGGAAGGCCGTAGCCCATCGAGCCGGATGTGGGGGCGGCCTGCGTGTTGAACCGCTGGAAACGGTGGAAACGGTGCAGCCAGGTGGCGTAGTTGCCCGCACCATTGGTGAAGATCGCATCCTTCGGTGTGTTGGCTTCGATCCATTCCATGATCGGACCCATCTGCACATTGCCGGGGCCGGTCTTGGGCGGTGTCGACCATGTCTCGTAGGCCGCGTGCATCTCGGCGGTCCGTTCCGCCCAGACCGGCTTTTTCGGTGCCGGAAGATCTTTCAGCGCCGCCACGAATTCGGCCGGTGCCGCGCAGATGGCGAGATCGGGGCGATAGACGCGGCCGAGTTCCTCCGGGTCTGGGTAGACGTGGACAAACGCCTGTGCCGGGTAGGGGATATCGACCAGCGTGTAGCCCGAGGACGGCATTTCCGACAGTCGTCCGCCGAGCAGGATAAGGAGATCGGATTCCTTGATTTGCTTCGACAGTGCCGGGTTGATGCCGATGCCGACATCGCCGGCATAGTTCGGGTGGGCGTGATCGAATAGCATCTGACGGCGGAAGGAGCAGCCGACCGGCACCTGAAATTTTTCGGCAAATGTCTGGAAATCCGCCACCGCCTGTTCGCTCCAGCGGGTACCGCCGAGAATGAACATCGGCCGTTTGGCCTTGGACAGAACCGAGGCGAAGGTGGCGATCTGCGAGGCGCCGGGATGGCTTTCGACCGGTGTATAGGGTTTTGCCGCAACGGCCTCGACCTCTTCCACCAGCATGTCTTCCGGCAGTGTCAGCACGACCGGGCCGGGACGGCCCGAGGTGGCCACGCTGAAGGCGCGGGTGACGAATTCCGGGATGCGGCGGGCATCGTCGATCTCACCCACCCATTTGGCAAATTCGGTGAAGGCGCGGCGGTATTCGACCTCCTGAAAGGCCTCGCGCTCCTTCATGTCGCGGCCGATCTGGCCGACGAACAGGATCATCGGGATGCTGTCCTGTTTGGCCACATGCAGGCCGGCAGAGGCATTGGTGGCACCGGGACCACGGGTGACCATGCAGATGCCCGGCTCGCCGGTGAGGCGCCCCCAGCAATCCGCCATCATCGCCGCGCCGCCTTCCTGACGGCAGACAAGGACGTCGATGTCACTGTCATGCAGCGCATCGAGCACGGCGAGATAACTTTCGCCGGGAACGCAGGAAACGCGTTTGACGCCATTCGCCTTCAGTGCCTCGACAATGAGCTGGCCACCGGTCTTCATCACATCTGTCCTTTCGATGGTTTTGCTGCGGGCTCTTTCAGCTCCGCCAGAATTTCGTCCGTGTGCTGGCCGAGCGCGGGGCTTGGCCGATGATAGCTGAGCGGCGTTTTCGACAGCACGATCGGGCTGCGCACACCGGGGATGACGGTGCCGTCCTCGGCCTCGAGATCGATGCGCAGTCGGCGCGCAATCACCTGCGGGTCGTCGAACATTTCGGCGATGGAATTGATCGGTCCGGCCGGCACTGCGGCCTTGCCGCAGGCCTCCAGCAGGTCGGCCTTTTGCCATTTGGCTGTTTCCGTCGTGACCATGCCGCGCACGCCGGCGCGGTTGGCGACGCGCGCCTTGTTGGTGGCGAAAAGCGGGTCGTCGGCCATCGATTCGATGCCGAGAATTTTTGTCAGGCGACGAAACTGGCCGTCATTGCCGATGGCGAGAATGATATGGCCATCGGCCACCGGCACCACTTCGTAAGGGCTGATATTGGGGTGGGCATTGCCGAGCCGCGTCGGGGCATTGCCGGAGACCAGATAATTCATGTTCTGGTTGGCAAGGATGCCGGCCTGCACATCGAGAAGCGCCATGTCGACGAACTGGCCTTCGCCGGTCTTCATCACATGGATCAGCGCGGCTTGAATGGCGGTGACGGCATAGATGCCGGTAAAAATGTCGGCAATGGCGACGCCCGCCTTCATCGGCTCTCCGTCTGGCGTGCCAGTGACCGACATGAAACCGGACATGCCCTGTACGATGTAATCGTAACCGGCGAGATCGGCATAAGGGCCGTCCTGACCAAAACCGGTGATCGAGCAATAGACCAGCTTGGGATTGGTCTTTTTGAGGCTCTCGTAATCGAGCCCGTATTTTTCCAGTCCGCCGCGTTTGAAGTTTTCGATCAGCACGTCGGCGCGGGCCGCCAATTCGCGGACGGTCGCCTGACCTTCCTCAGTCTTGAGGTCGATGGCGATCGAGCGTTTGCCGCGATTGGTGGAATGATAATAGGCGGCGGACAGGTTTTCGCCGGAAACACTTTCGACGAAGGGCGGCCCCCAGGCGCGGGTATCGTCGCCACCATCGGGGTTTTCCACCTTGATGACATCGGCCCCCATGTCGGCCAGCATCTGGCCGGCCCATGGTCCGGCGAGAACGCGGGCGAGTTCGAGAACGCGAATGCCGGAAAGTGGCGGTTTTTTCGTCTCTATGTCCGTCATGCGTTCTCCTCCGCCGTGCCGTCATCATGCCGCCGCGGTTTTCGGCAGGGCATGTCCTCGATCAACTTGATAGCGGCAAGTCCTCAGGCCGGCACGTGATTTTAAATCATGAGGTCATTCCTAGTCGGGTACGAGGGTGGCGGATTGTTTTGGCAAAACGCGCGTGGCCCATGCTGCAAATTCGGTGATCGCTGCCTCTGCGCCGATCTCGTTCAGTGTTTCGTGGCGCATGTCGCGGTCGATATTGCAGGTGACATTGGTCATGCTGAGTGTCTGCAGGCGGCGACTGAGCCACTTGATGGCCTGACCGTTACCGGTTGCCGGATCGCGCCCGCCGCCGACGAGATGGATGGGCAGCGTCTTGGGCAGCGTTTCCAGACGATCGGTTTCGGTGCCGCGAAATGTCAGATCGAAAATATCCAGCCACAGGGAAACGCTGGCATTAAAACCGCAAAGCGGATCGGCGATATAGGCATCGACGGCGGCGTGGTCGCGGCTCAGCCAGTCGAAATCGGTACGGCCTTCGCCGATCGATTTGTTCCAGGCGCCAAAAGTGAGTTTTGGCAATAGTGTGCTTGGTACATCCGAGCCCTTCAGTGCCCGCTCGGTCTTCAGCACGATCTGCGCGGCGCGGCCGGCAAGGCCCGGATTGAAATTGGAATTCCAGATCGCCAGAGCATCGAAGCTTGCCGGAAAATCCTGTACGGCATTAAGCGCAATCAACCCGCCCATCGAATGGCCGAACAGGACGACCGGCAGGCCGGGATGTGCCGTCGCCGCAAAGTCCCGCATCGCCTTGACGTCGCGAATGGTGGCAGTGATGCCGTCACGCCAGGCAAACCGGCCGATCGGTGCGCCTTCCGCCGTCGTCTCGCCATGGCCGCGGTGGTCGTGGGCGTAGACATGGAAACCAGCTGCGGCCATCGCCTCTGCAAAGGCGCGGTAGCGTTTGGAATGTTCGGCCAGCCCGTGGCAGATGATGAGGATGCCGATGGCGGATGCCGTGGCCGGCTGGTGGTGATAGGCGAGTGTGGCGCCGCTCGGGCTTGGTATTTTTGAGGTTGTTTCGAACATAAGATTTTCTTTTGCTTTCGGTCGAGACCTCGTTACGCGTTAGTTATATCATGTCTCGCGAAGCCGCGGCTGTAGTGCAATTTTAATCGCTTCACGGTTATGAACAAATCTTCCGCGTGGGGATGGGAAAAACTGTGACGACCTTTGAGCCGCTGGTTGGTGTGGATAAAACCGACGTTTCCCGACTTTCGTTGTCGAAGATCTTTCTGATCCTATACTCTACCGCTTTCGTGCTCTGTATGCTGGATCTGGTTGACGGGCTGCTTTATCTCGGTGACATCGACGATAGCATGCGGGCATCGCAGATTCGCGCTTTCATGCTCCCTGGCGGTCGGTGGTGGGATCTTACGTTGCCGTCCATAAACCTGCCGCAACCTTATGTGTCGCCGTGGTCCCGGCTCGTTGATCTCCCTTACATCCTGCTTGCCTCCGCGCTGAAGCCGCTGATTGGGCAGGAGATTGCGTTCTCGCTGGCTTTTAACATCTGGCCTCCGGTCTTGCTTGCCGTCTACTGTTTTTTTGCCGCGTCCGTCTGTCGCCGATTTGCCCCACCATCCTCTCTCATCGGCATCTTGCTTCTGGTCGCGACGTCGATTTTGATGGTGCTTTCAATCTGGGAGTTTGCGCCGGGTCGGATAGACCATCACAATGTTCAACTCGTTGCCTTGTCTGCGGTTTTTGCCGGCCTAAGCCGTTGGGACCGATGTGGCGGTGTGTTGATCGGGACCGGTAGTGTCGTCTCTGTTGCCGTTGCGCTGGAGGGAATACCGTTCGTTGCGATGGCTTTCGCCAGCCTTTTTATCTGCGTGCTGGCAAGGGACAGGCTGGCGCTCTTGGTGCTGCATGCCGCGAGCCTATCCATGCTGGTGCTGACGCTTCCCTTAGCATTCGTGCTGATTGGGCCTGCCGGCATCAAATCAACCCAATGCGACGCCTTTTCTGCGCCATACATCCTTCTTCTCGTCGGCTGCGCAACAATTCTGGGCGGGTTGTCGCCGCTGGTCGCCAGGCACAAGGGTTGGCTGGTTCCGATGTTGCTATCGGGTGCTGCCTTTATAATGCTGTTTATCTGTCTCTTTCCAGATTGCCTTTCCGGCCCCTATTGGATGATCGATCCTGTCTCAAAAAACTATTGGTTCGATCGTATTCCACAGGAAGCGAGTTCTCTCTATTTCATTCAGGAAAGTCAATTTAACAACATCGCCTTCGAGGCGCTGATGGCGGCGGTTTTGATCCTCAGTGCGCCTCCCGTTTTCAGAGAATTCAAGGCCGGGCGGAATGCGTTGCTGGCGATGTGGGGCTTTGCCGCGCTCAGCCTTCTGCTCACCGTTTTTATGGGGCGCTATCTGCGTTTCGCATTCGCCTTCATTCCCCTCCTTCTTCCCGTGGCAATGTCCTACAGTAGAAATGCCTGTTTTCAGTACTCCAGATTTGCCAATCTCGGCGTAATGATCTCAACCGGCTTTGTGCTTGCAGTCATAGTCTTGGCTGTTGCGGTGGCGCCGCGCCGCGAGGTAATTCTCGACGCTGCTACTTTCATGTCGTTTGATGCGTGCAAGCGGGCGAGCTTCGGTGCGCTTTCTACGGTGCCGGCAGGTAAGATCGTTGCGCCCGAAGGACTGGCAATGACGCTTTTGCCATCGCTTCCCTCCGGCTTTTCCGTTGCTGCGGTACCATTCCATCGCGCATCGCCCGGCATGAAACGCGTGTTCGAGGCGTTCCTGTCCTCCGATCCGGCCATTCGTCTCGCCGCATTGGCGCCGTTCGACTATGTCGCAGCCTGCCGTTTCCCGATCAAACCCGATATCGGCACTGCGCCGCTTTACGATGCTCTGTCCGCAGGCCAGGATTGGCCCGGCCTGATCCGTCTGCCGACGGGCGCCGACAACCCGTTCCAGTTGTTCCGGATCGACCACGCGACCTTGCAATAACGCAATTAAGACATCGAAAGCTGCGGCTTTCGGTGCGCCACGCGTTGCCCCGGGCCTGATCTTCGCCTACATAGCGGCAAACCAATTTCCCCGGAGCAGTTTTACCGATGGCACGTCAGTTCATCTACCACATGTCGGGACTGAACAAGTCCTACGGCGCCAAGAAGATCCTCGAAAACGTCAACCTGTCCTTCTACCCGGATGCCAAGATCGGTATTCTCGGCCCGAACGGCGCCGGTAAGTCCACCGTTCTGCGCATCATTGCCGGTCAGGACAAGGAATATACCGGTGAAGCCTGGCTCGCCGAAGGCGCGACCGTCGGTTACCTCGAGCAGGAACCGCATCTCGACCCGGCCAAGACCGCCTTCGAGAACGTCATGGTCGGCGTTGCCGACAAGACCGCCGTGCTCGAGCGCTACAACGAACTGATGATGAACTATTCCGACGAGACCGCCGATGAAGGCGCAAAGCTCCAGGACATCATCGACAGCCAGAACCTGTGGGACCTCGAACAGCAGGTCGAAATGGCGATGGAAGCCCTGCGCTGCCCGCCGAAGGATTCCGACGTTACGCTTCTCTCTGGTGGTGAACGTCGCCGTATCGCGCTTTGCCGCCTGCTTTTGTCGCAGCCGGACCTGCTGCTGCTCGACGAACCGACCAACCATCTTGACGCCGAAACCATCGCCTGGCTGGAAAAGCACCTGCGCGATTATCCGGGCGCCGTGATGATGATTACCCACGATCGCTACTTCCTCGACAACGTGACCGGCTGGATTCTCGAACTCGACCGCGGCCGTGGCATTCCGTACGAAGGCAATTACTCCGCTTACCTGCAGGCCAAGGCCAAGCGCATGCTTCAGGAAAATCGCGAGGAAGCCGGTCGCCAGAAGGCGCTGTCGCGCGAACAGGAATGGATTGCATCCAGCCCGAAGGCGCGCCAGGCCAAGTCCAAGGCCCGTATCAAGGCTTACGAACAGCTGGTGGACGCCGCCGACGGCATCCGTCCCGGCGACGCGCAGATCATCATTCCGGTGTCGGAACGTCTCGGCAATGTCGTCATCGAAATGGAAGGCATCACCAAGGGCTTTGAAGGCCGCACGCTGATCAACGACCTGTCGATCAAGCTGCCGCCGGGCGGTATCGTCGGCATCATCGGCCCGAACGGTGCTGGTAAAACCACGTTGTTCAAGATGATCACCGGCCAGGAAAAGCCGGATGCCGGTTCGATCCGCGTCGGCGATACCGTACATCTCGGTTATGTCGACCAGAGCCGCGATGCGCTGGGTGCCGACAAGACCGTCTGGGAAGAAATCTCCGGTGGCGCCGAAATCATCAAGCTCGGCAAGTTCGACATGAACTCCCGTGCCTATTGCGGCGCCTTCAACTTCAAGGGCGGCGATCAGCAGCAGAAGGTCGGCAATCTTTCGGGTGGTCAGCGTAACCGCGTTCACCTTGCCAAGATGCTGAAAGCTGGCGGCAACGTTCTCCTCCTCGACGAACCGACCAACGACCTCGATACCGAAACGCTCGGCGCGCTGGAAACGGCGCTCGAAAACTTCGCTGGTTGCGCCATCATCATCAGCCACGATCGCATGTTTCTTGACCGTCTGGCGACGCATATCCTCGCCTTCGAAGGCGATGGCCATGTCGAATGGTTCGAAGGCAACTTTGAAGACTACGAGCAGGACAAGATCCGCCGCCTCGGCCCGGATGCGCTCAATGCCGGTAGCCAGGCCTACAAGCGCCTGACGCGCTGATCGGTGAAAATTGCAGGGAAGGGGCCGGTGACGGCCCCTTCCCATTTTTGCCAATCATCTGCGCTACCCATAGCTTTCCACTTGCAACGACACGACTCTTCACATAAAGATATCTTTATATCTTGATTGAGAGTTGGTGAAAAACATGGCCCTTGGGCTGGATGCATTGGTGGACGTTCTGAAGGCGGCGGGCGAGCAGACCCGTTTCCGCCTGCTGGCGCTTCTGGCCTCCGGAGACCTGACGGTCAGCGACATGACCGAAATTCTCGGACAGTCACAGCCGCGCATTTCACGCCACCTGAAGCTTTTGGCCGAAGAAGACCTGATTGAACGGTATCAGGAAGGCGCCTGGGCCTATTTTCGCCTGCGCCACGAGGGTGACGGCGCGACGCTGGTGCGCACGCTTTTGGCGGGCACCGATCGCAATGATCCGGTTCTCTTGCGCGATGGCGAACGTCTGGCGTCTGTCAAGCGCGCCCGCTCCGATCGTGCTCAAGCCTATTTCAGCCGCAACGCTTCCGAATGGGACGAGCTTCGCCGCCTGCTGGTGAGCGATGCCGCCGTCGAGCATGCCGTGCTGCGGCTGGTCGGCTCCAATCCGGTCGATGCACTTCTCGATCTCGGCACCGGTACCGGTCTGATTCTGCAGGTGCTGCACAACGTATATCGCCATGCAGTTGGTATCGACGCCAGCCGTGATATGCTGTCGGTCGCCCGTGCCAATCTCGACAGGGCCGGCATCGTAAAAGCCTCCGTGCGGCACGGCGATATTCTGAATCTGCCGCTGGAAGGACAGGATTTCGACCTCGTCACCATCCATCAGGTCCTGCATTTCCTCGATCAGCCTGAACTGGCGATCGGCGAGGCGGCGCGCGTGCTGCGTCCCGGCGGTCGCCTGCTGATCGTCGATCTGGCGCCACATAACCTCGAATATCTGCGCGATGAACATGCGCATGTCCGTCTCGGCTTTTCGCACCAGTTGGTGGCCGAATGGATGAACAAGGCCGGTCTCGATGTCGAACAGATGATCGATCTCGATGCCGACAACAAAAGCGAGGCCGCGCTGACGGCGACCGTATGGCTGGCGCGCGACCGCCGCCTGCTGCTTGCCGACACACAGGCCCCGGACCGCAAGGTTGCGGAACACACTATTTGATATCGGAGACTTCACGCCCATGCAGACGAAAGCCCCCGAACAGAAGAGTGGAAAAAACTTCCGGCTCTCTTTCGAATTCTTTCCGCCGAAATCGGCCGATATGGAAACCCAGTTGTGGGAATCCGTGGCCGATCTGACGGACTGGAATCCGGAATTCGTGTCGGTGACCTACGGCGCCGGTGGTTCCACCAAGGCGCCGACCATGACTGCGATCCAGCGCCTCTTGGCAGAAACGCCACTGGCTGCCGCATCGCACCTGACCTGCGTGGATGCCGCGCGCGAGGAAACTTTGGGCGTCATCGAGGAACTGCGTGCCGCCGGTGTGCGCCATATCGTGGCGCTGCGCGGCGACCCGTCGGCCGGTATCGGCACTGCCTATCAGCCGCATCCCGATGGTTACGCGAATGCCGCCGAACTGGTGGCGGCGCTGAAGGACGTTGGCGGTTTCGAGATTTCCGTCTCTGCCTATCCGGAAAAGCACCCGGAGAGCCTCGACACCAATGCCGATATCGAGATGCTGAAACGCAAGGCCGATAACGGTGCCGACCGCGCGCTGACCCAGTTCTTCTTCGATAACGACGTTTTTGAACGCTACATGGACAAGGTGAGGGCGGCGGGCATCACGCTGCCGGTCGTACCGGGCATCATGCCGATCCAGAACCTGACCATGCTGAAGCGTTTTGCCGGTCGTTGCGGCTCGACCGTGCCGGAATTTCTCGATCAGCGTTTTGCCGGCACCGAGGACGATGCCGTGGCGCGTGCCGAAGTGGCGGCCGATGTTGCCGCCGAGCAGATCGAGGATCTGATCCGTCGCGGGCTTGGCGAGTTCCACATCTACACGATGAACCGTTCGGCGCTGACCAATGCCGTGCTCGAGCGTCTCGGACGCCAGCGCGTGCCGGTGAAGGCCGGTGCGGCTGCCTGAGAAGGCACAGCCATAACCACAAAAAAGAGGCCCATGTTCCTTTCGGATCATGGGCCTTTTCAATTTGAAGTGCATTGAAGATCAAACGGTCAATGGATGCGATAATGACCGGTTGAAGGGCGCGGCTGGCCTCAGATGAAAAGCATCGAGGCTACGAAAACGAACGCTGCACCAACCACCAGAACATTGAGAGAATGAGTGCGTCCCATATCTGCCTCCTTGCGTTGACAGATTAATTGTGGCGGGTTTGGCCGCAATTGCAAACAGTAATTTACGCTGCAATGCGGCGTTACCTACGCTAAAGCTCCTTTTTCTCCATGTTAATTAGCTGATTTAAATGGATAAATCGAATTAACGAACAGGCTTAACCACCCCTTAAATTAAATGCTCGCGCTGTTAACAAGCGTTACGTTCCGTGATGCTTTGCCACAATTGGCCTGTGGATATCCGAATCGAGATCCGCATCAGCGACGGATCTTGAGCATGCCGTTGAGCACCAGAAGTCCCAGACCGATCAGCGCCATGCCGGCCACTTCGGCGATATCCAGCCGTTCATGCAGGAATATGGCGCCTAAAAGAATGGCGCTTGGCGGTACCAGCAGCGTCACCAGCGACGTATAGGTGGCGCCGGCCAGCGCCAGGATGCGGAAATAGATGAGATAGCCGAGCGCGGTGGACAGCAGCGCCAGCGCCAGAATGGCGGCGACGACCGTCATCGACGGGAAGGCGAGCGTCCATGGCTGGTCTGCGATCAGCATGACGGGAAGCATCATCAGCGACGATGCCGTCATCTGGCCGGCGGCGGTGACCGGTGCCGGCAGGCCGCGAAAGCGTTTTCCATAGGTGCCGGCAAAGCCGTAGGAGAGCGCGGCCAGAATGGGCAGGATCAGCGCCCAGAGCGGCGCTGCGGTGGAGGTAAAGACGCCGGGGCCGATCAGCACGATGGTGCCGGCAAGGCCGAGCAGGCAGCCGACGATCTTGGCCGTCGAGAGCTTTTCATCCTCGGTGAACCGGTTGGTGATCAGCACGGTGAATATCGGCGTGGTGGCATTGAGGATGGCGGCAAGCCCGGCGCCAATCTCTGTCTGGCCAAAAAAGATCAGCGTGTGCGGGATGGCGTTGTTGATGAGGCCGAGCACGGCAAAGGAGCGCCAATGCTCTCTCAGCAGCGAATATGTGCCAAAACGACCGCGCAGAAAGATGTGCAGCGCAAGAGCCGCGAGGAACAGCCGGAAGAAGACCAATGTGAAGGGTGGGACTTCGGCGACCGCGATACGCGCGAAAAAGAACGAGCCGCCCCAGAGCAGGCCGAGGACGAAAAGAAGTGCCCAGGCGCTGGCGCCCGGTTTTGGCATGGTCGAGGCGTTCATGGCGGCTCAGAATCTCCTGTGATGATCAGGGATAGACCCGCAATGAAAACGCCGCCACCCGATTTTTGACGGATGGCGGCGCGTGTGCAGATATTCGGTTCGTAAGTTCTGGCTCAGAGGCCCTGAACCAGCTGCTGGGTTGGCCAGCCGTCTGCCGGCAGACCGAGACGCTGCTGTTCCTTCTGGATGGCCGTGCGCGTGCCGGAGCCCAGAATGCCGTCGATCTTGCCGACATCGTGGCCATGCGCCTGCAGCTTGGTCTGCAGGTCCTTCATGGCGGCGTCATCGAGAGCCGGGTCAGGATTGCCCTTGGTATAGGTCGGGGCGCCGGACAGGCGGGTGGCGAAATACGCAGCCGAGGTCGTGTAGATGAACGACTGGTTCCATTCCAGATAGATGTTGAAGTTCGGGTAGGTCAGGAAGACCGGTCCCTTGCGGCCCTGCGGCATGATCAGCGCTGCCGGCAGGTTTCCGAACTTGGTGTCGCCGTCACGCGGGGTGACGCCGAGCTTAAACCATTCCGAAGCGGGCATCTCGTTGCCGAGGCCGGTCTTTTCCCAGGGCAGGTTTTCCGGAACCTGCACTTCCTGGATCCAGGGCTCGCCCTTGCGATAACCGAGCGACTTGATGAAGGCGGCGGCCGTGAGAACCGCATCGGCCGACGACTTCTTCACGTCGATATGGCCTGAATTGTCGCCATCGACGCCGTGGGCGATGATGTCCTTCGGCAGCATCTGCACCTGGCCGACTTCGCCGGCCCATGCGCCGGTGTTGGTGGCAGGATCGAGGTCGCCGTGCTGGACCATCTCGATGAGGGCGATCAGCTGCGGACGGAAAAGCTGCGGGCGGCGGCAGTCATGCGCCAGCGTGACGAGGGCGTTGCGGGTGTTGAAATCGCCCTGCACGGCGCCGAAATCGGTTTCCATAGCCCAGAAGGCGGTGATGACGCCGGCTGGCACGCCATATTCGCTTTCGGCGCGGCCAAAGATGTCCTTCATCTGGCTCATCTTCTGGCGGCCGATATCGAGGCGGGCCTGGCTGACGGTACGCTGCGAGAATTCAAGAAAAGTCTGGCGGAAGACGCCTTGCGCGCGGTCGCGTGACAGCACTTTCTGGTCGATCTGCGCGCCTGCAAGCGCGGTATCGACGGCGCTGGCCGGAATGCCCTTGGCAACGGCTTCCTGCTTGATACCGGCAAGGAAGGCCGGCAGTTCGCCGCCGCAGGCAACCGGCTTGGTATCATTGCCGGCGGAAAGCTCCAGCGATGCGGCCTGTGTCAGCGTGGTGGTGGCCAGAAGGGCGGGAAGGGTGAGGGCGAGCGCAAGGCGGCGGGCAACGGACATGGAAAATGTTTCCTGTTGTGGCTAGGCATTGGTTTATCACAATTCCGGACGCAAAAACGGTTCCCACTTTTGCTGGAATTGCTTGAATACGGGTTCGTCGGCTGTTGTGACGCAAACAATGTGACCTAAACAAGGAAACGGCCGCAGTAAGGGCCGTCTTACATCAGTTCCTTGTCATTTCTGCAAGTGCAGGCCGCTTCTGCTTCAGATGCCACAGCACTTCTACCTGTTGGCGGAAGCAACCCACTGGCGCCAGCTCTTTTCCGAACCGGAGAATACGTTGATATCGGTCGGGCCCTTGATGCCGGGAATGATGCCGGTGGCGGTATATTGCCAGAAAGTCCATTTGCGGTTGGCGTAAATCTGGCTCGGATGGGCAGCCACCGAACGGACCCAGAAATGATGGTTGCTGAAGGCGCCGACCAGCCTGTCGCGGTGGAAATCGACCGATGTGTAGATGATCGGCCGCACGCCGTAATGGGCCTCGATCCGGTCCATGAAGCGCTGCATCACATCGCGTACGGTTTCCGTGTCCGGCTTCAGCTTGCAGGTGGGCGAGGCATGGTTCCATTCCATGTCGAGCACCGGCGGCAGCATGTTGGCTTCCTTCGGCACGTTCTGGATGAACCAGTCGGCCTGATCTTCCGGCGTCGAGCAGAAATAATAGAAATGATAGGCGGCGTGGGGAATGCCGGCAGCGGCGGCACCCCGCCAATGCGTCGTGAAGGCGGAATCGATGCGATCCTTGCCTTCGGTGCCCTTGATGAACACGAAGGCGACGCCGGAATTTTTCACCGTCTGCCAGTCGATATCCGTGCCATTCCATTTCGACAGGTCGATGCCGTGCACTTCATGGCGGCCGGGGTGGTTGCGGCCAAAGTCCTGCGGGTCGCTGTCCTTGAAACGCGTGCCCTTGATCGACGGTGCGTCGAGCAGGTCAGCGGTCGAGGTGCAGCCTGTGGCCAGCATTGCGGTCACGGCAAGGGCGAGAAGGGCTCGGTGCATGAAAGGTCCGGTCTTGGGGCTGCGCTGCTTCGACCGCACATGCTCGCTGGTGTGGCCGAATCGGGTTTAGCACAAAGACCGGAAAATTGGAGCCGGGCGAGGCCGGCCGGTGATGACAATCATGTCAGGGAGCAGATCAGGTCCGCTTGCGGATGATCGCATGCCAGGCGTAACCGCCACCGATTTCCTCGAACATCATGTCGGCATTGGCGTCTGCCAGCCGCTTCTCCAGCGCTTCATGCAGATTGGCGCGTGGCGTGACATGGAAGCGGATAAGCCAGGCTTGCAGTGCTGCGCGGAACCAGGCGGGCAGACGCTCCTGCTGGCCGAAATCGACGATATGCAGCGAACCGCCCGGTTTCACGGCTGCAAGCGCCGCATCGATTGCGCCTTCCCAGTCGGGGATCATCGACAGGGCATAGGAGATCAGGATGCGGTCGAAGCCGCCGATCGCGAAATCCGATGTCCTGAACGTGGTGGCGTCGGCCACCTTGAGCACCGGCTGTTCGGCCTTGCCGCGAAAATTGCGGCGGGCGCTTTCCAGCATTTCGGCGGAAATATCAAGTCCGTAAAGCTTTGCACCCTTGTGATGCTTGTGGGCGAGCAGCAGGTTGCGGCCGGTGCCGCAGCCGACTTCCAGCAGCGTCTGCTCCGGCTCCATGCCGAGGCTGACGATCGCCTTGTCGCGGCCGAACAGGTAATATTTGCGGGTGAGATCGTAGATGTGCCGCTGGTAACGATACATGCCGTCCATGCGGGCCGCATGCTGGTGGTCACCGTTTTCGAGACCATTGTGTTCATGTGCCGATGCCATCTGCCCGGCCTCGCTCATGCGTTCTTCGTGTAGATATGGAAGCCGCCATAGATTGCCGAGCGGTCCTGCAGGTTCAACTCTTCGGAACGGGCCTGCTGATAGGTCCACTGATCGGCAATCGCGGGCGACAGGCGGCCATCAATGACGCTCTTTTCGGCGGCGGTGCGGAAGATGACGCGGGCGCCGGGGGCGGCGGTGCGGCTGATCTCGGTCCAGAGGTCGTTCAGCTGCTCGTCGTTCATCCAGTCCTGCGCATCGAGCAGGATGTAACGATCGACGGAGGCGGCCGATTTCTGGTTCAGAAGCTCGGTGAAGCTGGCGTGATGGACGTTGACGCGATCGGCATTGTCGCGGATGGCTGGATAATGTTCTTCACGCAAATAGGTCGGCAGCGAGCCCTCATGCGGCTGCGGATAACGGCGGGCAAAGGCCTGCCAGGCAAAATAGTTGTCGCGCAGCGGAAAATGGCAGGCGAGCTTTTCGAGGCGCTGGCGCAGGACCGGAGCGATCGAGCCGTCATCGGCAAGGCTTGCCAGCTCGTCATATTGCTGCGGCGGAATGCCGAGGCCGAACAGCGAGCTTTTGCGGCTGGTGAGGAATTTGATGAACGGCTTGTCGAACAGCGGCGCGATGCTGCTGTCAAAGAACTGGCGCTGCTCTCGCAGCGACTTGGCTTCCGCCATCTTGGTCAGGTCGATACCGTGCAGGCGCGCCAGCAGGTGGCCGACGCCAATGAAGCGGCCGAGCAGACCGGTGCGATAGATGTTGCGCTTGAAGACGTCGATGCGGCGTTTGCCGCCCAAGCTGCGTTTTTGCCAGTAGGCGCGGGTGGTGTCGTCGAGATGCGGTGCGATGAAATTGTCGAAGGCGGAGATGTTGGAGGCGATATCGTGCTGGCCGAGCAGGCGCACGACGTCACCGTGGCCGGGCAGATGACGGAAGGCAGACAGTTTCAGACGGTTCAGCGCCACGTGATGCGGGTTGAGATCGACCACGTCGATCTTTTCCGGGCTGCGGCTGAGATAGGCGAGCATGTTGCAGCCGCCGGATGCGATGGTGACGACGCGGTGACCTTCGGAAAGCTCCATCGCCGCCATGTCGACATCCGGGTCCTCCCATATCTGCGGGTAGACGAGACCGGAAAATAGCAGGCCGAACATGCGCTCTGAAAAACCCTTTGCCGAGAACGCATTGTGCTGGAGGAGCGCGCTCTTGAGTTTTTCATTCTTGAGATAACCGGCTTCTGAGGCAAAATCAGTCATGGTCGGGTCCTGCTCTTCATGAGTTCAAACGGCTCTAGTCCCTCGCTGCTACAGTTTGATGACGTGCATTGTGACGAACGTGACGGCCTCCGCTCTTTCCATGGCGAGACTTTCCTGATTGCATGCGGCCGCAACCGGAGCCTGCCATGCGCATCGTCAAAATCGTCGCCGTCACCATTCTCGCGCTGCTGGCGGCCTGCCTCATCTGGCTCGTCACCATGCCGCCCGAACTGTTGCGGGTGGGCAGCGGTTATGCCGCCAAGATCGTGTGTTCCAACGTTTTTCTGGCAAATCGCGATGCGCAGGAGGTGCTGGCCGTCGATGTGCAGGCGCCGGGGCATCCGCTGCTGCGGCTGATGCAGGTGAGTGTCGATGAACAGTCGGCAAAGGTGAGTGCCGCGATTTTTGGTTTCATCGCGCCGTCCGTCGCCATCTATCGCGATGATCTTGGATGCGCGGTGACGCAGGATCTTTCCGCCAAGGGCCAGCGGAACCAGAGCCCGCCGATCGTCGGCCCCGAATCAGGTGCGGCCGACGTTCTGTTTCCGGACGGAACCAAGATCGAGTCGGATCAGCGGATCACGCCGCTTCTGGAAAACGCTGCGCTGACCGGCCCCGGCATGCGTGCCGTTATCGTGGCGCAGAACGGTCGCATCCTTGGTGAGCGTTACGCCGAAGGATTTTCGGAAAAGACGCCGCTGATCGGCTGGTCGATGGCAAAAACCATCAACGCCGCGCTGATCGCCAGACTGGTGGGCGAGGGCAAACTTGCCTACACCGACCGCAATCTGTTTGCGCAATGGGCGAGTGACGAGCGCGGCGAGATCACGCTGGCGCAACTGCTTGCGATGGAGAGCGGCCTTGGTTTCAACGAGAATTACGGCACGGTGGCGGATGTCACGCGCATGCTGTTCCTCGAACAGGACATGGCGGAATTCGCCATCGATACGCCGCTGGAAGCCGCGCCGGGTACAAAATTTTCCTATTCGTCAGGGACCTCGGTTCTGCTGTCGAAAATCTGGATGGAGCGGATCGGCGATCAAGACCGAGCGCTAGTCTATCCGCGCCAATCTTTGTTCGCGCCGCTTGGCATGCAAAGCGCGGTGTTCGAGACGGATGCGAACGGCACCTATGCCGGCAGTTCCTACATCTACGCCACGGCGCGCGACTGGACCCGGTTCGGCATGTTTCTGGCGGCCGACGGCATGTGGAAAGGCGAGCGCCTTCTGCCGGAAGGCACGGTGGCGATGATGGGCAAGGCCTCGGCGCAATCGGGCGGCCGCTATTCGCAGATGCAGACCTGGCTGAAACTCTACGGCCGCGATGCCGAAGGCCTGCCGGGTGACATGTTCATGCTGAGCGGCCATGACGGGCAGACTGTGGCGGTGGTGCCGTCGCTGGGATTGGTGGTGCTGCGCATGGGGCTGACGCCATTGGGCGGCGGTTACAACGTGCTGGAACTGATTGCGGCAGCGGCTAAGGCGGTAAAATAGAAAGACCCGCAAGCGCGGGTCATCAAAATTCCATCGTCACGCCGGCCCATCCTCACTTGAGGACGTGCAGCATGTCCTTGCGCTTGGCGTCGTAATAATAACCGCGGGCATAAAGCTTGATGGCGTCGTCGCTCTTGTTGCCGGCCACCAGCCAGGCGCCGCGCAGGTATTTGATCGCGTATTTCAGGTTGGTCTCTGCATCGAGCAGGCCCTTGGCCGGGCCGTCATAACCCATCGACTTGGCGGTCGGATATGTGATCTGCATCAGACCCCAATAGCCGTTCTTGTGATAGGCTTTCGGGTCGTAGCGGCTTTCGCGATGCACGACGCGGTGCACCAGCGATTCCGGCACGCCGTAGAGGCCGGCATAGCGGGTGATCAGCTTGTTGAGCTGCGGATTGCTGGCATCGGCGGTTTCCGGAATCGGCGCGCCCGGCGCCGGCGGGAAGAAGCCCGCATTCATCATGCCGGACACGGCGTTGGATGGACCGGCATAGGCCAGCATCATGTTCGGCGAATTGGGTTTTGGCGTCGGCACGACCGATTGCACGGCAACCATTTCGGCGGTGATTGGCAGTTCTGCCGTTGCCACGGTTTCGTTGGCGACCGGGCCGCCGGTCATCTGTGGCTGCACGATGCGGCCGGATTTTGTCGATAGCGTATGGGCTGCGGGTGTCGCGGAGACCAGAGCGGTGCTGGTCGTGGCAACGGGTGCGGAGCCCGCAACCGGGGCGGCACTGGCGATGGCCTGCGCGGCATTGGTGGCGTCTGCAACTGGCGCGATGGCAAGCGGCACGGGCTGCGGTGCCGGTTCCGGCGAAGCAAGTGCCGCGGTCTGAATTTCAGTAGCACTGATGCTGGTCGGCAGGGAAGCGATGTGGATGCGGCCGGTCTTTTCGAGAACCGGGGCGCTGGCATCCGCCATGTCTGCCGTCTGCGGTGCGTTGGGATCCGTGGCTGTCGGCGTCAGGGCTGCCGTCTGGCTGGTCTTGAGGTTCGGCCCGGATGCCTGATCCATGCTCGAACAACCTGCAAGAGCGGACGATACAGCAAAAGCCAGGGCCGTCTTGCAGCCGCCAAATCGGATTATAGCCATCGGGTCGCTCTCATGAAATCGGTTGTCCCAGCCCGCTCAAGAATCCTAACGGATCATTACGTCCATTAACCGATCAGTAGCATTCGGGCAAGTGGACTGCGCCGTTGCTCCGTAAGTATCTGTTTATCAAGCAAAACGCCTGGGCATTTTACGGGTTCTACTATCGGTTTGCGAACATATCTGCTTGCTCAGGCGGCGATCCGCCGGTAACCGGCCGTGACCGCACGACGGGATATGAATCGCGTACGATGCTTGCGCGAGGCTGGATTTTTGGAGCGCAGTTTTTCCAGACGCTTCAGGCGACGGCCCGCCAAGGCCACATTCAAGACCCCGCCGGCCAGCGCTGCGCCGATGAAAACGCCATCCATTTCAACCAGTTGCAACGACAGAGAGCCATGCGGATCAAAGGCCTGCGGCAAAAGCGCGATAAAGGCGAGAATGGAGCGTGGTTTCAGCGCTGCAAGGCGAAATATGTGCAGAAAGATGCGCACCGGCTGGCGTTCGGGCAGGTTGTCATTGTGGGCAAGATAACCGCGGGCCGGATGCTGCACCGTCCACAGGACATGCAGCATCAGATAGGTGAGGCCGATCCATGATACGAGTTCGAACAGATGCGGAAGATAACGGGCGATCGCGACAACCGGCATGCTCGCCACCGTCATGGCGGCAACGAGGCCGAGCGCAATGGCCGGCACGGTCAGGAGGCCAGTAAGCCTCCCGCGTGATAAAGTGTAACGAGCCGTCAGGTCAGCAAGCGGGCCGGGCAGAATGACGAGAAACAACGACGCCGCCGCGAAGACTATCATTGTATCGGTGGACATTCCAATTCTCCTCCGGCCCTTCCTCTTTCGGGCCGCTGCCGCTAAAAATCAGGCCTTTTCAAAACTCTGGCCGACCGCCGTCATGACATCGCCGAACCACGGGGTCGACAGATCGAAATGCTTGCCTCCCTTGATACGCGGGAATTCGATCGTGCGCAATTTCCCATTCTGATCTTCGTCGTGTCCGGTGACGCCGGAGGTGCCATTCAGCGCACTTTCCACAGCCAGATCGACCATGCCCTGGATCAGACGCAGGTCATCGCCATTGGCGGGAGCCGAGCGGGCGAAGTAGCCGGATTTCTGCACCAGCGAGCGTTCCGCGCCAAGCAGTGACGCGAACTGTTTCTGGAACCAGCCGCCGACATTGATGGTGTCGAGTTTTACATGGCCAAAGGCGTCACGCTTGATGTTCTCGCCCGAGGCTTCGAATTCCTTGACGATGACATCCATGCAGGCGCCCTCGGAGATGAACAGGGTGACGTAACCGTAGCGGTCCATCACGTCTTTCAGGCGGGTCGCCTCGGCATCGCGGTCAAAACGCATTTCCGGCAGATAGATGCCGTCGATCTTCTTCAGCTGCTCGTCCATCATGAAGCCTTCG
Organism: Neorhizobium sp. BT27B; assembly: GCF_050455485.1. NCBI lineage: Bacteria > Pseudomonadati > Pseudomonadota > Alphaproteobacteria > Hyphomicrobiales > Rhizobiaceae > Neorhizobium > Neorhizobium sp. BT27B. The sequence goes on from NZ_JBCIYT010000003.1 coordinate 357,106, forward strand.
ACATATTCGTTGGCTTTGGATTTCTGCATATAGGCGCGGGCGGTGGCGGCGGTCAGCCAGCCACAATGCCGGCCCATTACCTCATGGATGATCAGCGTGCGCGGCGCGGCGCTCTGTTCGTTGGAGACATTGTCGAAAAACTGCGCGCCGACTTCGGCGGCCGTCCAGGCGCCAAGCGACTGGCGGATCGGAACGACATCGTTGTCGACGGTTTTTGGCAGACCGACGACGGTGAGGTCATAACCGTTCTGGCCGAGATAGGCGGCGAGATCGGCCGCCGTCGTATTGGTGTCGTCGCCGCCGATCGTGTGCAGGATGGTCACGCCATCGGATGCCAGCCGTTCGGCCGCCACTTTCAGCGGATTTTCGCCTTCCTTGACGAGGCCGCGCTTCACGCAGTCGGCCGCATTGGTCAGCTTGACGCGGCTGTTGCCGATCGGCGAGCCGCCATAACGATGCAGAAGAGGCGCCTTTTCGCGCATCTGAGGTGTGATTTCGATCGAATCGCCCAGCAGCACGCCCTGATAGCCCGACCTGTAGGCGATAAGCTCGAGTTCCGGCGCGACATCGCTGTAACGCTCGATCAATCCGCCGACTGCCGAGGAAAGGCAGGGCGCAAGGCCACCCGCTGTCAGCATCGCTACTTTTTGTCTGGCCATAAAATCTCCTCCGCGCTTCAAGCGCTCCTCTCGCCGGAATATAGTCGATGGATGCGACACGGCGACGGTGCTGTAAAGCCGGTTTCTCAAGGAAATCCTTTATTTCGCAGTGCGATAACGGCGTTTCCAATATTCAATCGGTTCAAATGCGGCGCGGCTTTCCGTAACGTTACCCGCGACATAGGCCGAAGTCGTCAAAGGTGCCGTTTGCTGCGGAGTTATATCTGCCGGAGGCGATGGTCATCTCATTAAAGTGATTGCCGGGGCCGTTTTGCCGCCCTGCAGGTCATCTTGCAAAAATCGGCAAAAACTGGTCATGTAGCGCGATGATCACGGATTTTGCCTGCCTCCACATTTCCTCGCTCTGGGAAAAATTGCTCGGCGCCATTGGCGACGCAGCAGGAAGCGCGCTCGGGCGCGTGGTCGAGGCTATTCGCACCGTGTTCGAAGGCGATCCGGAAACCCGGCGTCAGGTGTCGTTCTCGGTTGCCATTATCGCGCTGTCGGCCAAGATGGCCAAGGCCGATGGCAATGTGAACGAAAAGGAAGTCACCGCCTTCCGCCAGATTTTTGATTTCCCGCCGGAAGAAGCCCAGAACGTCGCGCGGCTTTATAATCTCGCGCGTCAGGATGTGGCCGGTTACGAGGCCTATGCCTCGAAGCTCGCCAATCTCTGCGGCACCGGTGCGCACAATTGCCCGATGCTGGAAAACGTCGTTGATGGCCTTTTCCATATCGCAAAGGCAGACGGGTTGCTGCATGAGAAGGAACTGTCCTTCCTCGCACGCATCGCCGAAATTTTTCGAATCGACGAAAACCACTTTCGCCGAATCATGGCGCGTCATGTCGAGCTGGAAGGCCGTGATCCCTATCTGGTTCTCGGCGTTTCGCCGGAAGACGATTTTGCCACCATCCGCAAGCGTTACCGCAGTCTGGTGATCGAGCATCACCCGGACAAGCTGCATGCCCGCGGCGTGCCGGCAGCACTGCATGCGGCCGCGACCGAGCGTATGGCAGCCCTCAACGCCGCCTATTCGGAAATCGAGAAGGAACGCCGCGCAGCATGAGCGCGATCAAGTCCGAATATCTCGGCGCATCGCTGATGCCGTCGCCGAACCATGGCGAGCGTGCCGATGGTCGCCAGCCGGATATGATTCTCCTGCATTACACCGGCATGGGCGGCGAGGATCAGGCTCTGTCCTGGCTGTGCAATCCGGAAAGCCAGGTTTCCAGCCATTACTTTGTCCGCGAAAACGGCACGGTCTTCCAGCTCGTGCCGGAAGGCCAGCGTGCCTGGCATGCGGGCAAGAGTGTGTGGGAAGGCGAGGCCGATACCAATTCCCGTTCGATTGGCATCGAGATCGCCAATGTCGGCCATCCCGGTGGCCTGCCGCCGTTTCCCGGCGCGCAGATCGAATCGGTGATCGGGCTCTGTCGCGATATCGCCAAACGTTGGTCGATTGCGCCGCAGCGTATTCTCGGCCATTCCGATGTGGCGCCGATCCGCAAGGTCGATCCGGGCGAGAATTTTCCGTGGGGCAGGCTGCATCAGGCGGGTATCGGCCATTGGGTCGAACCGACGCCGATTTCCGGTGGGCGATTTTTTCAGCGCGGAGATAGCGGCCAGCCGGTCGAGGCGCTGCAGTCCATGCTGGCGCTTTATGGTTACGGCATCGAAATCACCGGCGAGTTCTGTGAGCACACACAGGGTGTGGTCGAGGCATTCCAGCGGCATTTCCGCACCGAGCGCGTGGATGGCATTGCCGACATGTCGACCATCGATACGCTGCACCGGCTTTTGACCTCGCTGCCGCATTACGCCTGACCAAAACTGCCATTTCTTGCTCTGGAATTGATTCCGCAAACGGCTACAACTGTCTGCGCATGATCGATAATCACGGGAACGCAGGCATCTCATGGACGGGCATTTCAAATATATCATCATCGGTTGCGGCATGATGGGCGCCGCCGCCGCGCGGCATCTTTCGAAATGGACGGATGGCGTCGCCGTCATCGGCCCTGCGGAGCCGGCAAATACTGCCAGCCATGAGGGCGTGTTCGCCAGCCATTACGACGATGCCCGCATCACCCGCACCATCGATCAGAATGCCGTCTGGGCGCGTCTGGCCAATCGCTCCATCGCCCGCTACGGCGAGATCGCCAGGAAAAGCGGCGTGGACTTTTACTCCGAAGTCGGGTGCCTCGTGGTCGGCCCCCAGCGCAATGGCGATGCCACCTATGTCGGGCGCGTCGAGAAGGCTGCGGCGCAGCTTGGCGTCGCCACGGAAAACATGGGCGATAGCCGTCTCGGTGAATACTTTCCATATTTCTCGTTCCCGCAGGATAGCGACGGCGTTTTTGAAGAGAAAAATGCCGGCCATATCAATCCGCGCCGGCTGGTGAAGGCGCAGACGGTTCTGGCCGAGCGGCAGGGGGCAACGGTGATCCGCGAGACCGTGGTTTCGACGCGGGAGGAGGGCGGTCTTGTGACCGTCGCCACCGCTGAGGGACGGACCTATTCGGCGGAAAAATTGCTTGTCGCGGCCGGCGGCTTTTCCATCGCCGAAAAGCTGCTCGGTGCCCGGCTCGATCTGAAGGTTTATGCCCGCACCGTCTCCTTCTTCGAGATCGATGAGAAGCAGATGGAAGTGTTCGGCAAGATGCCGTCGCTGATCTGGAAGTGGACCGAGGAAGACGACGGCATCTACATGCTGCCGCCTGTGCGTTATCCCGATGGCAAGCTCTACCTCAAGATCGGCGGCGATCCCGACGATGTGGAACTGAAGACCGAGCCGGAGATCCGCGCATGGTTCCGCTCCGGTGGGCGCGAAAGCACCAACCAGCACCTGAGTGCGGTGGTCGGAAAGCTGGTACCGGATGTCGATCTGTCGCGCAATTCCATGGCCGCCTGCGTCACCTCGTTCACGCCCACGGACTATCCAGCCATCGCCATGACCTCGGCGCGCATTGGCGTGCTGACCGGCGGCTGTGGTGCTGCGGCCAAAAGTTCGGACGAGATCGGCAGGCTGGGGGCGGAACTGCTTTTGCGTGGCCGCATCGAGGATGAGGCTTACGCAGCGGCCGGCGGTTTTCCCGCGCATTTCGTCTGATAGGCTGCGTTCGGCGTTTTCGCTGTGGCAATTGTGTTTGGTCTCGTCTAAGGAGCGCGGACCAGTTGGCCGGGCAGCCGCGCTTTACCAATGTCGAAAGACGGTAAGGTGAGGAAAGTCCGGGCTCCACGGAAACACGGTGCCGGATAACGTCCGGCGGGGGCGACCCCAGGGAAAGTGCCACAGAGAGGATACCGCCCGGTTCCGACCGGGTAAGGGTGAAAGGGTGGGGTAAGAGCCCACCGCGCTTCTGGTAACAGCGGCGGCATGGTAAACCCCACCGGGAGCAAAACCGAATAGGGATGACGCGGGTCCTGTCGCAAGGCGGGGCTACAGCCGGTTTTCGGGCCAGTCATCCGGGTGGGTTGCGAGAGGCGACGTGCAAACGGCGTCCCAGATGAATGGCTGCCACGTTCCGGTGCTTGCACCGGGGCCATACAGAACCCGGCTTACAGGCCAACTGGTATTTTTCCCCTCATTGGCGATCCATGCGACGCCCTTGTCCTGCCATGGGCGGCTTTGGTCTGTGTGGCTGATTCACGTCCTGGCGTAGAGTTGCTCGCATGGATTTGCGCGTCCAGATTGTGCCTGTGTGGCGCTTTTTTATCCGCCCATTTTCTAATCTTTTCGATCGCCCAACAGCTTAGCCCCTGCGCTTGGCTGACTTCGGGCTGTCTGCGCATGCAATCTGCGGGCATGGTTCGCTAACTCTTTGTTAAACTTAACGGGTTATGAATAAACGATGTGGCATTCCGGATTGGCGGATGCTTCCCATTGACGCCCATATGGTCCCATGTTATCCCAAAACTGCACTGCGCAAGGGCTGCTAAAGGCCTCTCAATCAGACAGTTTCGGCTCTTTCCGGAAACGGAAGGCTGGGTGGCATGTCGTCCGCCCGGTTGTCCGCTTCGTGTCCTTGCGCGGCATGTTTGCCGGTATGTTTTTGGTCCGGCGGGTTTCGGAAGTGGATGTTTGGTGTCATGAACCGCTTCCTGTCCAATGCGACGAATCGGATCGATGCGAAGGGGCGTGTTTCCGTCCCTGCGCTGTTCCGTGCCGTGTTGGCGCAGAGGGGTGTTCAGGAGCTTTATTGTCTCCAGGACCTCGTCTTTCCGGCGATCAGCGTCGGCGGTCCGGATCTGCTCGAACGTTACGAGCGGCAGATCGCGACAGCCGATCCGTTCTCGCCGGAAGCGAACAGGATGTCGCTGCTGGTTCACGGTGGCGGCGTTTTCATGAGGCTCGACGCGGAAGGCCGGCTGATGGTCACGGATTTCATCCGGGACTTTACGGGCATCGGTACGGACGTGACGTTTGTCGGGCGCTCGGATCACTTTCAGCTTTGGCAGCCGCAGGCGTTTCACGAGGCGCAGGCGGCAGCAAGGGAAGGGCGCTTGAGTATGTCGCGCCCTCAATAGGACGAGGAAACGGGATGGCGGCGAATCTTGGCGACGGGACACCTGAAGCCGATGGCGGATCGGTTCGCCACATCCCGGTTCTTCTCCGCGAGGTTCTGACCTCGCTGCAGCCGAAGGCCGGCGACGTCATTCTCGATGGCACGTTTGGCGCAGGCGGTTATACCTCGGCCATTCTCGATGCCGGCGCCAACGTCATCGCGCTCGATCGCGACCCGACGGCGATTGCCGCAGGTCAGTCGCTGGTCGAGGCAAGCGGCGGACGGTTGTCACTTTTTCATTCGCAATTTTCTGGTCTCGATGCCTATACGCCGGACGGCGGTCTCGATGGCGTCGTGCTCGATATCGGCGTGTCGTCCATGCAGATCGATGAGGCCGAGCGCGGCTTCTCTTTCCAGCGCAATGGCCCGCTCGACATGCGCATGTCGGCCAGCGGTGTTTCCGCCGCCGATGTCGTCAATCGCGCCAAGGTCGGCGATCTTACCCGCATTTTTGGTTTCCTCGGCGAGGAAAACCATGCCGGCCGCATCGCCCGCGCCATTGAAAAGCGCCGGGCGCAGGAATTGTTCACCACCACGCGCGATCTCGCCAATCTGATCGAAACGGTCAATCCGCGCCGCGCCAAGGACAAGATCCATCCGGCCACCCGCGTCTTTCAGGCGCTGCGCATCTTCGTCAACGATGAGCTCGGCGAACTGGCGCAGGCGCTGTTTGCCGCCGAGCGCGCTCTGAAGCCCGGTGGTCGTCTGGTCATCGTCAGCTTCCATTCGCTCGAAGACCGCATCGTCAAGAAGTTCTTCGCCGATCGTTCGGGCAAGGCGACAGGTTCGCGCCACATGCCGCTGGTCGAGGAGCGTCCGGTCGTTTTCGAAACCATCGGCAAGTCGATGATCGGCGCCACCGAAGAGGAAGCCGAGATCAATCCGCGCGCTCGTTCGGCAAAATTGCGTGCGGGCTTGCGTACCGCGGCTGCGCACGGCTCTTTCAACATGTCGATCTTCGATCTGCCTGATCTCGCCAGCCTTTCAACGTTGGGAGCGTAACCATGCTCAGAAGTTTTGATCTCGTTCTCATCGGCGTCATGACGGCAACCGCCGTCGTCACCTACACGATCAAGCATCGTGCCGAGCTGAAGCTGGAAGAGGTTCACCGGCTGCAGACGGAAATCCGTCTCGAGCGCGACACGATCGATCTTCTGAAAGCCGACTGGGCCTTGCAGACCCAGCCCAACCGCCTGCAGCACCTGATCGGCGCCTATCATCAGGAACTGCAGCTTGCGGCCACCGATCCGACCCAGCTCGCCCAGCCCAACGAGCTGCCGATGCTGAAGTCGCAGCTGCCGCAGCCCGAAACCTCGATCGAGCAGCTGATCGCCGGTGCAGATGACGAAGTCTCCAAGGCGATCCGCGGCGTTGCCGCGGCCAAAGCGTCGGCTCCAGCTTCGCGCATCCCCGTTCCGGTAGCACGTGGGTCTGTACGCGTGGACTCAATTTCAACCGGATCGGTAAATCGCTGATGTCTTTTCTATCCCGGATCATGGTGCTGAAGAGCAGGGGGCATTTCTCCACCGGGGCGCGTGGAGCTTCTCCGCGCAAGTCCGGTGCCAATATCGAGGGAACGCGCAAGCGTAAGGCGCAGCAGGCCCGTAACCGCGTCGGTCTGGTGATTTTCGGTTTCACCGCGCTTTACTGCGTGATCGGCGGCCGCATGGTCTATTATGCGATGAGCGAGCCGCAGACGACATCGAGCATTCCGCCGGCCGACCGGCTGATGGCTTCGCGTCCGGATATCGTCGATCGCAACGGTGCGCTTCTGGCCACCGACATCCGCACCGTTTCGCTGTTTGCCGAGCCGCACAAGATCGTCGATGCCGACGAGGTCATCGAAAAGCTGTCGACGGTGCTGCATGATCTCGACATCAAGGGTACTTACGCAAAGCTATCGTCCAAGAGCCGTTTTCAGTGGCTGAAGCGGCAGCTGACGCCAAAGCAGCAGAGCCAGATCCTGGCACTCGGCATTCCCGGTATCGGCTTTCGCCCGGAAAAACGTCGCTTCTATCCCGGCGGTGCGACCGCCGCCCATATCGTCGGTTACGTCAATATCGACAACCGCGGCGTTTCCGGCATGGAACGTTATATCGACAGCCAGGGTCTCGCCGATCTTGCTGCCGTCGGTATGACCTCGAACCAGCCGCTGGAGCCGGTCAAGCTGTCGATCGACGTTCGCGTTCAGGCGATCGTTCGCGATGTGGTTGCCAGTTCCATCGACAAATACAAGTCGATCGGCGGTGGCGCCGTGGTTCTCGACGTTCATACCGGCGAAATCCTCGGCATGGCGTCGGCACCGGATTTCGATCCGAACGATCCGAATGCCAATGGCCCGGAAGGCTGGATGAACCGCATGACGAACAGCACGTTCGAAATGGGCTCCACCTTCAAGTCCTTCACCATCGCCATGGGCCTTGACGAAAAAAAGATCACGTTGAACGACAGCATCGATGCGCGTTTCCCGATCCGCATGGGTGGCTACACGGTCAAGGATTTCCACGGCAAGGGCCGTTTCCTCAGCGTGCCGGAAGTCTTTCAGTATTCGTCGAACATCGGCACCGCCAAGATCGCAGATGCCGTCGGCATTCCGGATCACAAGGCATTCCTGACCAAGCTCGGGCTTCTTACCCGCATGAAGACGGAACTGCCGGAAATCGCCACGCCGAGCGCGCCGCGTGAATGGAAGAAGATCAACCAGGTCACCATCTCCTTCGGCCACGGCGTTTCGACCACACCTTTGCAGACGGCGGTGGCCGGTGCGGCATTGGTGAACGGCGGTGTTCTGCATCCGCCGACATTCCTGCCGCGCACCGAAGAGCAGGCAACCGAATTCGCAACGCAGGTGATGAACCCTTCGAGCAGCAAGGACATGCGTTATCTGTTCGAATGGAACGGTTCGAAGGGCTCCGGCCGTAATGCGCGCGTCGAAGGTTTTGACGTTGGCGGCAAGACCGGCACGGCCGACAAGGTCGTCAACGGCCGTTACGCCCACGACAAGAATTTTAACGCCTTCCTTGCGGCCTTCCCGATGAGCAATCCGCGTTACGTCGTGTTGAGCTTCTCCGACGAGCCGAAAACAGAGAAGGGCAATGGCGCGGCGCTGGCTGCGACCTCCGCTGCACCTATGGTCAAGGAGATCATCGCGCGGTCTGCACCTATTCTCGGTGTACAACCTTCGTTTGGTGAAAATGGCTCCGCCTTGCTCGTGTCCTATTAGGCCATAATGAATGAGCACGACGATTCGCGGGCCGGTTTGATCCGGCCCCCGGAAGGAGAGGGCAGAGATGATACTGAGAGAGCTGATCGGCGCTGATTTTCCCGAGCTTGCCGAAGCTGTGAAAGGTCCCGCAGGGGATATAGACGTTACCGCGATCGCGTCGGACAGCCGCAAGGCTGTGCCCGGCGCCTTGTTCGTTGCCATGGCCGGCACCAAGGCCGATGGCGCGGGCTTTATCGGTGATGCAGCCGCGCGCGGTGCCGTTGTTGCGATCGCCGCGCATACCGCCGATGTCGGCATTCCGGTCCTGACGATGGACAATCCGCGCCGGCTTCTGGCGATTGCCGCCGCCCGGTTTTATGGCGCGCAGCCAAAAACCATGGTCGCCGTGACCGGCACGGCCGGCAAGACATCCGTCGCTTCCTTCACCCGCCAGATCTGGGCATATGCCGGGCATCCGGCTGCGATGATCGGCACGACCGGTGTCGTTTCGCCGACCCGCAACGATTACGGTTCGCTGACCACGCCCGATCCGATTGCGCTGCATGCGCTGCTGGCGGAACTTGCTGGCGAGGGCGTCACCCATGCCGCCATGGAGGCGTCCAGCCATGGCCTCGACCAGAGCCGTCTCGATGGCGTGAAACTGGCCGCTGCCGGTTTCACCAATCTCGGTCGCGACCACATGGATTACCATCCGACCGTCGAATCCTACATGGCGGCAAAGATGCGCCTGTTCGATACGCTGATGGAAAAAGGCGCACCGGCCGTGATTTTCTCCGACGATCCGTGGTCGGAAGAAGCGATCCGGGTCGCTAAGGCGTCCGGCCTCGATGTGCGCACCGTCGGCCGCAAGGGAAATTACCTGACGCTGAAGCGCGTCGAACATTTCCGTCACAAGCAGACAGCCGAAATCACCGCCGAAGGCCGCATCTTCGAAGTCGACATCCCGCTGGCCGGTGATTTCCAGATCTCCAATGCGCTGGTCGCTGCCGGTCTTGCCATGTCCACCGGTGTTCCGGCTGACAAGGCGATGGCGGCACTCGAAAAGCTGGTTGGTGCCTCGGGTCGCCTGGAATTGGTTGGCCAGACGCCGGATGGCGCGCCGGCCTATGTCGATTATGCCCACAAGCCGGATGCGCTGCAGAACGTGCTGTCCTCCGTGCGTCCCTTCACCACCGGCCGTGTCGTCGTGGTGTTCGGCTGCGGCGGTGACCGCGACAAGGGCAAACGCCCGATCATGGGTGAGATCGCCACACGGCTTGCCGATGTAGTGATCGTCACCGACGACAATCCACGCTCGGAACAGCCGGAGGTGATCCGCTCGGAAATCATGGCGGCTGCTCCCGGTGCCACTGAAATCGCCGACCGTGCGCAAGCCATCCGCCATGCGGTGAACGGGCTGCATGCGGGCGACACGTTGATCGTGGCCGGCAAGGGCCATGAAGAGGGGCAGACCGTCGGTTCGACGACGCTGCCGTTTTCCGACCACGCAGAAGTGCGCAAGGCGCTGGAGGGACTGAAACAGTGACGCTGCTCTGGACCTCACAGGAAATGACGGCCGTTATGGATGGCCGCCCGGTCGGGGCACTGCCGGCCGGTATTACCGGCATTTCCATCGACAGCCGCTCGATTGGCGAAGGTGAAGCCTTTTTCGCCATCAAGGGTGACCGCGTTGACGGTCACGATTACGCAGGCGTCGCCGTTGCCAATGGTGCGGCGCTGATTGTCGTTGCCGAAGGCAAGCTTCCGGCCATGGGACGCCTGACGGTGCCGATGATCGTCGTCGAGGATGTGCTGGAAGCGCTCGGCAAGCTCGCCGTCGCCGCCCGCAAGCGCAGCCGTGCGCAGATCGTCGCCGTCACCGGTTCGGTCGGCAAGACGACCACCAAGGAAATGTTGCGCCACGCGCTTGCCCCTTCCGGCAAGGTGCATGCCGCCGTCGCCTCGTTCAACAATCACTGGGGCGTACCTCTGACGCTCGCCCGCATGCCGATCGACACCTATTTTGGCGTCTTCGAAATCGGCATGAACCATCCCGGCGAAATCCGTCCGCTCACCGCCATGGTGCGCCCGCATGTGGCGGTGGTCACCACCATTGCCGCCGCCCATCTTGGCCATTTCCGCGATCTCGACGAGATTGCTGAAGCCAAGGCGGAGATTTTCGAAGGCGTGTTGCCGGGCGGTTCGGCGCTGATCAATCGCGATATTCCGCAATACGGTTTGCTCGATCAGGCGGCACAGGCGGCCGGCGTCGAAAACGTGCTGACCTTTGGCCAGCATGCCAAGGCCGATTTTCGCCTTGCCGATTTCGAGGGCAATGCCGATGGCTCGGTGATCTGGGCAACACTGCAGGGCGATACGACGGAAGTGCGCATCGGCGCCCCCGGCCGCCACATTGCCGAAAATGCGATGGCGGCGCTTGCCGTCGTTTCGCTGTTTGGTGCCGACATGGATGCGGCAAAACAGGCGCTGGCCGAACTCAAGCCGGTCAAGGGTCGCGGCGAACGCCACACGCTCGGTATCGGCGAGGGGCACCTGACCCTGATCGACGAAAGCTACAACGCCAACCCGGCCTCGATGCGGGCGGCGATTGCGCTTCTTGCAACCCACCAGCCGGAACTGTCCGGCCGGCGTATCGCCGTGCTTGGCGACATGCTGGAAATGGGCGAACATTCCGCGAAAGTTCATCAGAACCTGACCGGCGCGCTTTTGGCTGCGGGTATCGAACATGTCTGGCTCGCCGGCCCCGAAATGGCCGCATTGCGCGACTCTTTGCCCGACAGCGTTGATGTCGCCTATTTCGAGACGACTCAGGAACTCGCGGATTTCAGCGTGCGCTCGGTCGTTCCGGGTGACGTGCTGATGGTCAAATCCTCGCTGGGCCTTGGTTTCCGCAGGATCATCGACGCTCTTATTGACAACTATCCGGCCTTCGCAGACACGGAGCCGCATTCCTGATACCGGCTTCCGAGAAAGGGCCTTCATGCTGATCTGGCTTGTCGAACTGGCGAACCACGTGCAATTTTTCAACCTGTTCCGGTACATCACGTTCCGGACGGGTGCTGCTGCGTTCACCTCCGCCTTCATCGTTTTCATGTTCGGGCCGAGCATCATCGCTTCCCTGCGTGTCCGTCAGGGCAGGGGCCAGCCGATCCGCGCCGATGGTCCACAGACCCATTTCAAGAAAGCCGGCACGCCGACCATGGGCGGCCTGATGATACTTGCCGGTATTCTCGGCGGATCGCTGCTCTGGGCCGACCTCTCCAACATCTACGTCGTTTCGACGCTGCTGGTGACGCTCGGTTTCGGTGCCATCGGTTTTTACGACGATTACCTCAAGGTGACGAAACAGTCGGACAAGGGCTTTTCCGGCAAGGCGCGCCTCGGCATCGAGTTCCTGATCGCCGGTGTCGCGACGTTCTTCATGATGCGCATGGCGCTCGCCACCGGGCAGAGCGGCTCGACGCTCGGTTCTTCGATCGCCTTTCCGTTCTTCAAGGATTTTGTCGTCAATCTCGGCATGTTCTTCGTGCTGTTCGGCGGTTTTGTCATCGTCGCGGCCGGCAATTCCGTCAACCTGACGGACGGTCTCGATGGTCTTGCCATCGTGCCGGTGATGATCGCGGCCGCCTCGTTCGGCATCATCTCCTACGTTGCCGGTAACGCCGTTTTCGCCAACTATCTGCAGATCAATTTTGTGCCGGGCACAGGTGAACTCGCCGTCATTCTCGGCGCGGTTATCGGCGCCGGCCTCGGCTTCCTGTGGTTCAACGCGCCGCCCGCCGCCATCTTCATGGGCGATACCGGTTCGCTGGCGCTTGGCGGCCTGATCGGTTCGGTTGCCGTCGCCACCAAGCACGAGATCGTCATGGCGATCATCGGCGGCCTGTTTGTTATGGAAACGCTGTCGGTGATCATCCAGGTCGGTTTCTTCAAGCTCACCGGCCGACGTGTGTTCCTGATGGCGCCGATCCACCACCATTTCGAAAAGCTCGGCTGGACCGAAAGCCAGGTGGTGATCCGCTTCTGGATCATTGCCGTCGGTCTTGCCCTTCTCGGCCTTTCCACACTCAAGCTACGCTGATTGTATCATGATCCCGGTCACCACGTTTTCTGGCAAAAAAGTCGCTCTCTTCGGCCTCGGTGGCTCGGGATTGGCGACGGCAAAGGCTCTGGTGGCCGGTGGTGCTGATATCACCGCATGGGACGACAATCCCGACAGCGTTGCCAAGGCGAATGCCGAGGGTATCAAGACGGCGGATCTGCGGGGGCTGGACTGGCCCTCGCTTTCCGCGTTCGTGCTGTCGCCCGGCGTGCCGCTCACCCATCCGAAACCGCACTGGACGGTCGATCTCGCCCGCGCAGCCGGTGTCGAGGTCATCGGCGATGTGGAGCTTTTCATCCGCGAACGCCGTGCCCATGCGCCGGATTGCCCGCTGATCGCCATTACCGGCACCAACGGCAAGTCGACCACGACGGCGCTGATCGCCCATATCCTGCAATCCAGCGGTCGCGATACCCAGCTCGGCGGCAATATCGGCACCGCCATCCTGACGCTCGATCCGCCGAAGGCCGAACGTTATTACGTGGTGGAATGCTCGTCCTACCAGATCGATCTGGCGCCGACGCTAAACCCATCTGCCGGCATTCTTCTCAACCTGACACCCGACCACCTCGACCGTCACGGCACGATGCAGCATTACGCCGACATCAAGGAGCGTCTGGTCGCCGGTTCCAAAACCGCCGTCATTGGTGTCGATGACAGTTTTTGTGCGCTGATCGCTGATCGTGTCGAACGTGCCGGCGTCAAGGTTGAGCGTATCTCCAAGCGCAATCCGGTCGCCGAAGGGCTTTATGCCGAAGGTAGCCGTATCCTTGGCGCAGAGCGCGGTAAGATTTCCGATGTGGCTGATCTGGCAGGCATCGACACACTGAAGGGCGCGCATAACGCCCAGAACGCAGCGGCAGCGATTGCCGCCTGCCTCGCGGTCGGCGTCTCCATCGAAGACATCCGTGCGGGTTTGAAAAGTTTCCCCGGCCTGAAACACCGCATGCAACCGGTTGGTCGTCGCGACCACGTCGTGTTCGTCAACGACTCGAAGGCGACCAATGCCGAGGCCGCAGCCCCCGCGCTGTCGAGCTACGAGCGCATCTACTGGGTTGCGGGCGGTTTGCCCAAGGAAGGTGGTATCACAAGCCTCGCACCACTTTTTCCGCGTATCGTCAAAGCCTATCTGATCGGAGAGGCGGCACCACAATTTGCCGCGACGCTGGGTGATGCCGTGAAATTCGAGATTTCCGGCACGCTTGCCCAGGCCGTCGCGCATGCGGCAGCCGATGCGGCCGAAGACAGCGTGGCATCCGCCGTGATGTTGTCGCCCGCTTGCGCCAGCTTCGATCAGTTCAAGAATTTCGAGGTCCGCGGTGACGTGTTTGTTGCCGAGGTCGCTAGCCTTGACGGCGTGACGATGCTGGTCGAGGTCAAGAAGGAGAACGCATAATGGTAAGTCGCGTAGACCGCGGTCCGCTTGCGGACTGGTTCTGGACGATCGACCGCTTCTTTCTGGCGGCCTTCATCCTGTTGATGGGCATCGGCTTCATGCTGTCTTTTGCGGCATCGCCGGCGGTGGCCGAACGCCTCGGCCTCAACAGCTTTCACTTCGTCGAGCGTCACGCGATGTTCCTCGTGCCCTCGATCATCGTGATGGTGGGCCTTTCGCTGTTCAGCCCGCGGCAGATCCGCCGCACCGCCATCATCCTGCTGGTCGTGGCGCTGGCCATGATGGTGCTGGCGTTGTTCTTCGGTATCGAGGTCAAGGGCGCGCGCCGTTGGGTCAATTTCGGTAGCCTGTCGATCCAGCCGTCGGAGTTCATGAAACCGGCCTTCGTGGTCGTCTGCGCCTGGCTGTTTGCCGAGCACGCTCGCCAGCCGGAAATCCCCGGTAACCTGTTTGCCATCATCCTGTTCGGCATCGTCGGTGCGCTGCTGGTTGCCCAGCCGGATATCGGCCAGACCATTCTCACCAGTGCCGTCTGGGGCGGCATGTTCTTCATGGCCGGCATGCCGTGGCTGTGGATTGTGCTTCTCGGTGGCTTGGGTGTCGGCGGCGTCATGACCGCCTATTATATGCTGCCGCATGTGGCCGGTCGTATCGACCGTTTCTGGACGGGCGAGGGCGACACGTTTCAGGTGGATACCGCCCGTGACGCCATCATCAACGGCAACTGGTTCGGTCTCGGACCGGGTGAAGGCATCTACAAGCGCATCATCCCCGACAGCCATACCGACTTCATCTTTTCCGTTGCGGCCGAAGAGTTCGGCATCCTGTTCTGCATCGTTCTGGTGTCGATCTTTGCCTTCATCGTGCTGAGAGGCCTTGGCCACGCCTTCCGCGAGCGCAACGATTTCAACCGCTTTGCCGTTGCAGGCCTCGTGCTGCAGCTCGGCGTGCAGTCGATGATCAATATCAGCGTTAATCTGGAACTCATCCCGGCCAAGGGCATGACCCTGCCGCTGATCTCCTATGGTGGTTCGTCAATGATCGCGGTTGCCGTCACTGCCGGCTTTATTCTGGCGCTCACCCGCCACCGTCCGGAAAAGCGTGCACAGGAACGCAGCCTGTTCCGCGTGACATCCGCGGTGCCGGCAGAGTAAAAGGGTTTTCATGACCAAAGGCATTATCCTGCTTGCCGCCGGGGGAACCGGCGGCCATCTGTTTCCGGCCGAAGCACTGGCGCACGAGTTGAAGGCGCGCGGTTATTCCGTGCATCTGGTGACCGACAGCCGCGCTGAACGTTTCGCCGGCAAATTCCCGGCCGACGAAATCCATGTCGTACCGTCCGCTACGATCGGGTCGAAGAACCCGATTTCCGTGGCGAAGTCGCTGTTCAAGCTGTGGACAGGCCTGCGCGCCGCCCGCAAACTGATCTCGCGCATCAAGCCGCTGGCCGTTGTCGGTTTCGGCGGTTACCCCACGGTTCCGCCGCTTCTGGCCTCCACAGGCCTCGGCGTGCCGTCGATGATCCATGAGCAGAACGCCGTGATGGGCCGCGCCAACAAGGCGCTCGCCAATCGCGTCAAGGCGATTGCCGGCGGTTTTCTGCCTGAAGGTGTGGGCGCGTATGCCGACAAGACGATAACGACCGGAAATCCGGTGCGTCCAGCCGTTCTGGCCGCCGCCAACACGCCTTACCAGCCGAGCCTCGAAGGCCAGCCGTTCAACCTCGTCGTGTTCGGCGGCAGCCAGGGCGCGCAGTTCTTTTCACGCGCCGTTCCGACAGCATTGAGCCTTCTGGAGGAAAGCGAGCGTAGCCGCATCGTGCTGACCCAGCAGGCGCGTCCCGAAGATCAGGGTCAGGTCGGATCGTGTTTTGCCAAGCTGAAGATGACGCCGGATGTTTCGGCCTTCTTCCCGGATATGGCCGAACGTCTCGCATCCGCCCATCTTGTCGTCTGCCGCTCCGGCGCGTCCACGGTTTCGGAAGTGTCGGTGATCGGCCGCCCATCAATCCTCGTCCCTTACCCTTACGCGCTCGATCACGATCAGGCCGCCAATGCCGCAGCACTCGTTGCGACCGGTGGTGCCGAAGTGGTGCCGCAGGCAGAACTTTCGCCGGAGCGTCTGGCGCAAAAGCTGTCGGCAGCGTTGAAGGAACCCGAGCGTCTGGCCACTATGGCTGAAGCAGCCAAGCAGGCCGGCCGTCCACATGCGGCGACCTTGCTTGCCGACATGGTAATCGCTATTGCCGGGGCTCAAGGGATTGCGCAGTTCAAAGGAGTTCGGGCATGAAGATGCCGCAGGCCATCGGCCTCGTCCATTTCATCGGTATCGGCGGCATCGGCATGAGCGGCATTGCCGAAGTGCTGCATAACCTTGGCCACAAGGTGCAGGGCTCCGACCAGTCCGACAGCGCCAATGTGCAGCGTCTGCGTGACAAGGGCATCCCGGTTTTTGTCGGCCACCAGGCGGAAAACATCGGTGATTCCGAAGTCGTGGTGGTGTCTACCGCCATCAAGAAGACCAATCCGGAGCTGATCGCCGCGCGTGAAAAATCGCTGCCGATCGTGCGCCGTGCCGAGATGCTGGCCGAACTGATGCGTTTTCGCAATGCCATCGCCATCGGCGGCACGCATGGCAAGACCACGACCACGTCGATGGTCGCAACGCTGCTCGAAGCCGGCAATCTCGATCCTACCGTCATCAACGGCGGCATCATCAATGCTTACGGCACCAATGCCCGCATGGGCGAGGGCGAGTGGATGGTGGTGGAGGCCGACGAATCGGACGGCACCTTCCTGAAACTGCCGGCAGACGTTGCGGTCGTCACCAATATCGATCCGGAACATCTCGACCATTACGGCAATTTCGACGCCGTGCGCGCCGCCTTCCGCCAGTTCGTGGAAAACGTGCCGTTCTACGGTTTTGGCGTGATGTGCATCGATCATCCGGAAGTGCAGGCTTTGGTCGGCAAGATCGAAGACCGCAAGGTCGTCACCTATGGTGAAAACCCGCAGGCCGATGCCCGGTTCTCGAATGTCCGCATGGAAGGTACCAAGGCGATTTTTGACGTGGAAATCCGTCGTCGCCGTACCGGCCGCGTGTTCTCGTTCAAGGACCTGACGCTGCCCATGCCGGGCCGCCACAACATTTCCAACGCCACGGCCGCGATCGCCGTCGCCAATCGTCTCGGCATTTCGGAAGAGGACATCCGCAAGGGGTTGGCCGCTTTCGGTGGCGTAAAGCGCCGCTTCACGCTGACCGGCACCTGGAACGACGTGTCGATCTTCGACGATTACGGCCACCATCCGGTCGAGATCAAGGCGGTGCTGAAGGCTGCGCGCGAAAGCTGCTCGGGCCGCGTCATCGCCGTCCACCAGCCGCACCGTTATTCGCGCCTGAACAGCCTGTTCGAGGACTTTGTCACCTGCTTTAATGATGCCGACAGCATTATTCTCGCGCCGGTCTATGCAGCTGGTGAGGACCCGATCGAGGGCGCCGATTCCGAAACGCTGGCATCGCGCATCCGCGCCGGCGGCCACCGCGATGCCCGTTTCATGGCCTCGCCGGAAGCATTGGCCGGTATCATCGCCACCATTGCCAAACCTGGCGATTTCGTGGTTCTTTTGGGGGCTGGTAACATCACTCACTGGGCGGCATCGCTGCCCAAGGAATTGCAGGGCATTTCGGGGCATTCGCAATGAAGCAGGTAAATGGGGAACAGTTGCTGGCGTCTCTGGGTGAGGGCGTCAAGGAAATCCGCGGACGGCTGACGCCCGATGCGCCGATGGACAGGGTCACCTGGTTCCAGGCCGGCGGCCTGGCCGAATTGATGTTCCAGCCGCATGACGTGGATGACCTCGCCACCTTCCTCAAGATTTTGCCGGCGGATGTGCCGCTGACGGTCGTCGGTGTCGGCTCCAACCTGCTGGTCCGCGACGGCGGTATTCACGGCGTCGTGCTGCGTCTCTCCGCCAAGGGGTTTGGTCAGGTCGAACTGGTCGGCGAAAACCGCATCAAGGCCGGCGCCATTTGCCCGGACAAGCATGTTGCCGCCATGGCCATGGACAATGGTATCGGTGGCTTTGCCTTCTATTACGGTATTCCCGGTTCGATCGGCGGTGCTCTGCGCATGAATGCCGGTGCCAACGGCACCGAGACCAAGGACCGCGTTGTCGAAGTGCATGCAGTCGATCGTCAGGGCAACAAGCATGTGTTGACCAATGCCGACATGGGCTACAGCTACCGCCATTCCTCGGCGGCTGCCGACCTGATTTGCACCCACGCCATTTTCGAAGGTTACGCCGACGACCGTGCCAAGATTCGCGCGGAAATGGATGCCGTACGCCTGCACCGCGAAACCGTGCAGCCGGTCAAGGAGAAGACCGGTGGCTCGACCTTCAAGAACCCTGAAGGCCATTCTGCCTGGAAGGTGATCGATGAAGCCGGTTGCCGCGGCCTGATGAATGGCGGCGCGCAGATGTCGGCGCTGCATTGCAATTTCATGATCAATATAGGCCACGCCTCCGGTTACGATCTCGAATATCTCGGCGAAACGGTGCGCCAGCGCGTGTTCGAAGAACACGGCATCAAGCTGGAATGGGAAATCAAGCGCCTCGGCATGTTCATGCCCGGCCGCGAAGTCCGCGCCTTCCAGGGCGTGACGACGGAGTGATCTCTTCGGTTGGTCCGTTCGGGAGGCGTTGATGACGCTGGTGCATAATGAACGGACCAAGCTGCTTGCCAATTCACTGGACAGGCTGTCCACGGCCTGCGTGGCCGCCGGTTTCATCGCGCCGGCGGTGTCACTTTCGAGTGGCGCCATGTCTTTCAGCATCTCGCTATCGACGGCCGTTTCCACTGTCGCTTGGCTTTTGGGTGCTTTGATACTACATTTGAGTGCAAGGCGCGCTCTCGGAGGGCTGATATCATGAATGCCCCGACGTTTTTCTTCCTGTATATACTGCCGTTCGTGATCGCGGGCGCGGGATGGATTGCCGTTCTCCTGAACGAGCGCAGCGCTCGCCGCAAGGTGCGAGTTCGCTCGGGCGATTAACGCTATCGTATCGGCGGGGTGCTCAATGTCCGATGCCGGTTATGACAGGAATGAAGAGCGGCGACGCGTTCTTGTCCAGAACGAACGGCTGAAGCTGGCGGCCGCCAATCTCGATCGCTTATCGACCGCTTACGCTGTTGCGGGTTTCATCGCTCCGATAACATCTCTCTCATCGAGCAGCTCTTTGGAAAGTCTCACGCTGAAAATCGGCGTATCAACGGCGGTTTGGCTTTTGGCTGCATTGATATTACATTGGATAGCGAGACAACTTTTAGGAAAGCTGGGAATATGACCGTCACGATGGCTTTCTATCTATACATCCTGCCCGCTGCGACTGCTGTGATCGGTTTGGCGTGGATTGTTTTTGACAAGCGACAGGAGCGCCGGAAAAACCGGCTGCATCCCGGCGAATAAGCCTTTTCGTCGAACAAAGAAAAGCCCGCGACACCAATTGGCGTCGCGGGCTTTTTCGTCAGTTCGTTCCGCTCAGGATCAGACTTTGTCTTTACCCGACAGGAAGATGCAGGCCAGCGTGATCAGTGCAGCCACCAGCAGATAGTAGCCGACATAGGCCATGCCGTAGTTTGCCTGCAGATAGGTAGCGATATAGGGCGCAAGCGAGGCGCCGAAAATACCGGCCATGTTGAAGGTGATCGAGGAGCCGGTATAGCGAACCGCGGCCGGGAAGGGGGCCGCGAGTGCCGTGCCGATCAGGCCGTAGGTCATGCCCATCGGTACCATGGCAAGAATGACGAACAGGAAGATCATGCCTTCACCATTGGTCATCAGGGCTGGCAGGAAGAACGAGAATGCGGCGATCAGCACAGTCGTGACAATCAGCATTTCGCGACGGCCGTAACGCTCGGCAAGCTTGCCGATGACGACGATGAAAATGCCGAACACGATCGAGCCGAGAAGCTGCACTTCCAGCGCATCCAGGAACGACATCTTCAGGACCTTGACGTTGTAGGACAGAAGATAGGCCGTGCCGATGTAGAACAGAACGAACGTTGCCAGCGCCACGAACGTGCCGAGCACGAGGCTGCGCTTGTGCTTGCGGAACAATTCCGCAACGGGAACGTCAACGCGCTCGTGCTTTTCGATGGCCTCCTTGAAGGCCGGCGTTTCGGTGATGGACAGACGCACCCAGAGGCCGACGACGACGAGCAGGACCGAGGCGATGAACGGTACGCGCCAGCCCCAGCTCAGGAGTGCATCCTGTGACATGAAGTGCAGCAGGACCCAGAAGACGCCGGAAGACAGGAACAGGCCAAGCGGTGCGCCGAGCTGAGGGAACATGCCGTACCAGCTCTTTTTGCCCGGAGGTGCATTTTCTGTCGCAAGCAGCACTGCGCCGCCCCATTCACCGCCAAGACCAAAACCCTGGCCGAAACGGCATAGCGCCAGAAGCAGCGGCGCGAAAACGCCGATCTGCTCGTAAGTCGGCAGAAGGCCGATCACGACGGTGGAAACGCCCATGGTCAGCAGCGCTGCGACCAGTGTGGTCTTGCGGCCGATGCGGTCGCCGTAATGACCGAACACTACGGCACCAAGTGGCCGCGCAAAAAAGGCGATCGAGAAGGTCGCGAAGGATGCGAGAAGGGCCGTAGTCGGGTCGGAGCCTGGGAAAAACAGCGTCGGGAAGACCAGAACTGCGGCCGTCGCATAAACGTAGAAATCGAAAAATTCGATCGTCGTGCCGAC
This sequence comes from Neorhizobium sp. BT27B, assembly GCF_050455485.1. Classification (NCBI taxonomy): domain Bacteria; kingdom Pseudomonadati; phylum Pseudomonadota; class Alphaproteobacteria; order Hyphomicrobiales; family Rhizobiaceae; genus Neorhizobium; species Neorhizobium sp. BT27B. The sequence goes on from NZ_JBCIYT010000003.1 coordinate 377,812, forward strand.
CACGCTGGCCGTCAGGACTTGTGCAGGAGAGTTCTTTGCAACAGGTTCCAGCGGCTCAGCGGCCGACGACACGGGGGTATCCATCTGTGTCATCTTAATATCCGTGAGTGGTGTATCGCCTCCCTTTGTTAAGGAGGGTTGGTGCGGCCATAGCGTAATTTTAAATCGAATAAAATGGCCGTTCCGCAATAAAGCGCAAAAAATCAAGCCTCGGGCGAAAGCTATGATGCTTTTCTGCCATGCGCGGGGTTGCGCCGTGCGGGTTTGTTAACGCCTCCCGGAGGCTCTGGTTAACGAAAGTAAACGATTTATTAACCTTAATGGCGCTTAAATGGGCGCCTATCGGAAACGGTTGGAATCATGCCGCGAAAGTTTCGCACAAGCGTTGATCTTCAACCTTGAGTGATTTCCTTGGGAGTGGTTTATGAGTGGCAAGCATGTGGCTGTTTTGATGGGAGGTTTCTCCTCCGAGCGGCCCGTCAGTCTGTCTTCCGGCAATGCCTGTGCCGATGCTCTCGAAGGTGAGGGCTACAAAGTCACACGCGTCGATGTCGATCGCAATATTGCCGCCGTCCTGGCGGAATTGCGTCCCGATGTCTGCTTCAATGCGCTTCATGGTCCGTTTGGTGAAGATGGTACCATTCAGGGCATCCTCGAATATCTCGAAATTCCCTATACCCATTCCGGCGTATTGGCGTCGGCGCTGTCGATGGACAAGCAGCAGGCCAAGCATGTCGCCAAGGCCGCCGGTGTTCCCGTTGCTGAAGCCAAGGTGTTGAACCGTTTCGACTTCGGCAGTGCGCATCCGATCAAGCCCCCTTATGTCGTCAAGCCGGTACGCGAGGGGTCGTCCTTCGGCGTCGTTATCGTGAAGGAAAATCAGGCGCATCCGCCGCAGATCATCGGCTCGTCCGAATGGCGTTACGGTGAGGAGGTCATGGTCGAGCGTTACGTCTATGGTCGCGAATTGACCTGTGGTGTGATGGGCAATGTGGCGCTCGGCGTCACCGAAGTGGTGCCTAATGGCGACACCTTCTACGACTATGACGCAAAGTACGCCGCGGGCGGCTCTACCCATGTCATTCCGGCACGAATTTCACCGAATATTTACCAAAAGATTCAATCATTGGCACTCAAGGCGCACCTGGCGATGGGTTGCCGTGGCGTGAGTCGGTCGGACTTTCGTTACGACGATCGTTTCTCCGAAAACGGTGAGGTCATCTGGCTGGAAGTCAATACGCAGCCGGGCATGACCCCAACCTCACTGGTGCCCGAAATGGCCGCTCATGCCGGTCATTCCTTTGGTGATCTCGTCCGTTGGATGGTGGAGGACGCTTCTTGTTCGCGATGAACGGCAAAAGGGCAGATGGGGCGCGTAATCCTTACGAGGATGGCCCTGTTGCGGACGATCGGATGGTGCTGCCGCGCCCTCTGCGTCGTGTCGTGCGCTTTTGCGTCAGTCTTGCGACTGGCCGCATCGATATTCCGCGCCATGCCGGGACGGTTGCCACATTCGGTTTCTTCGCAGTTGTCGGCCTCTACGGCATGTCGGTCGGCGGTCATACGCAGACGGTGGCGCAGGCGACAACGGCCGCTGCCGGTTTTGCCATCGAGGACGTGCGTGTCTCCGGCAACAGCCAGACATCGGAAATCGATATTCTTCAGCTGCTCGGTCTCGACGGCACGACCTCGCTGGTCGCGCTCGATATCGAACTGGCACGCCGCCAGCTGTCCGAGCTTCCCTGGGTGGCCTACGCGGAAGTGCGCAAGGTTTATCCGCGCACGATCGAGGTCATGCTCAAGGAGCGCGAGGCATTCGGTATCTGGCAGCATGGCAGCGAACTCTCGCTGATCGAAAAGAGCGGCGCCATCATCGCGCCTCTGCGCGACAACAAGTTCGCTTCGCTGCCTCTCTTCGTTGGTCGTGATGCGGAAAAGGCCGCGTCGGGTTTTGAAGATGAGATGGCGGAATGGCCGGAGCTGAAGCTGCGTGTTCGCGCTTTCGTTCGTGTTGCCGGCCGCCGCTGGGACCTGCATCTCGACAACGGCGTCGTCGTCAAGCTGCCCGAAGAAAATGTCGGCGGCGCGCTGAAGCGTCTCGCCAAGTTCGAAGCCAATCAGCAGATGCTGGAGCGTGATGTCGCAGCCGTCGATCTCCGCCTTCAGGATCGCACCACAGTACAGTTGACGGCCGATGCCGCAGAACGCCGCCAGCAGGCGGTTGCGGCGCGCGCCAAAGCGTTGAAGAAAGCAGGGGAAACGTGAGCCTGTTCGGATCATCCAATCTCGGTCTGCCGCGCCTGAAGCCTTTGTCTTCCAAGCGCAGTCACGTCGTTTCGGTTCTCGATATCGGATCGAGCAAGGTCGTGTGCATGATCGGCCGGCTTACGCCGCGTCAGGAAAGCGAAGTCCTGCCGGGCCGGACTCATCATGTCGAAATCATCGGCATCGGCCACCAGCGTTCGCGTGGCGTCAAGTCGGGCGTTATCGCTGATCTGGATGCGGCGGAAAGCGTCGTGCGCCTCGCCGTCGACGCCGCCGAGCGCATGGCCGGTCTCACCATCGACAGCCTGATCGTCAATGTTTCGGCCGGTCGTCTGGCCAGCGATGTCTACACCGCCACCATCGATCTCGGTGGTCAGGAAGTGGCCTCCGGCGACCTGCGCAAGGTGATGATCAATGCAAGCCAGCTGTCGCAGCGTCAGGATCGCGTCATCCTGCATTCGCTGCCGACCGGTTATTCGCTCGACGGCGAGCGCGGCATCCGCGATCCGCTGTCGATGTATGGCGACACACTCGGTGTCGACATGCATGTCGTCACTGCCGAACGCGCTGCGATCCGCAATCTCGAACTCTGCGTCAACCGCGCGCATCTGTCGGTCGAAGGTCTCGTTTCGACGCCTTATGCCAGCGGTCTGGCGGCTCTGGTCGATGACGAGGTCGAACTCGGCTGCGCTGCCATCGACATGGGCGGCGGCACCACCACAATTTCCGTCTTTTGCGAAGGCAAGCTGGTTCACACCGATGCCATCGGTCTGGGCGGCCACCACATCACGACCGACCTTGCGCGCGGTCTTTCGACCCGAATCGAAGACGCCGAGCGCATGAAGGTCGTTCACGGCTCCGCCATCTCCACTGGTGCCGACGACCGTGACCTGATTTCGGTTGCGCCGATCGGCGAGGACGACCGTGATCAGCCTACCCAGATCCCCAAGGCTCTGGTCACCCGTATCGTTCGCGCGCGCCTCGAAGAGACGCTCGAACTGATCCGTGACCGCATACAGAAGTCGGGTTTCAGCCCGATCGTCGGCAAGCGAGTCGTTCTGACCGGTGGCGCCAGCCAATTGACCGGTTTGTCGGAAACAGCGCGCCGAATCCTTGCCCGAAACGTCCGAATCGGGCGTCCTATGGGCCTGTCGGGTCTTCCGACCGCAGCAAAGGGACCGGCCTTCTCGACAGCGGCCGGGCTGATGATCTACCCGCAGGTCGCCGGTCTGGAGACGCATGCGGCAAACGGCGGTTTCGCGTCGGGCCTGGTCAGCGGCAACGGCCGGCTGGCGCGAATGGGGCAGTGGCTGAAGGAAAGTTTCTGACACACCGGTTTCGCACCAGCGTGTCGAGGTAAGCAGGAATCAACGGCGGCGTGGCGACGCTGCCCAAGGATTAAGAAGGAACGGTTACATGACCATCAATCTGAACAAGCCGGACATCACCGAGCTGAAGCCTCGGATCACCGTGTTCGGCGTCGGCGGCGGCGGCGGCAATGCCGTCAACAACATGATCACCGCTGGCCTCGAAGGTGTTGACTTCGTTGTTGCCAACACTGATGCCCAGGCCCTGACCATGACCAAGGCCGATCGCATCATCCAGATGGGTGTGCAGGTCACCGAAGGTCTCGGCGCGGGTTCGCAGCCGGAAGTCGGCCGCGCTGCTGCGGAAGAGTGCCTCGATGAAATCCTGGATCATCTCCAGAACACCCATATGTGCTTCGTCACTGCCGGCATGGGCGGCGGCACCGGCACCGGTGCTGCTCCGGTCGTGGCTCAGGCCGCCCGCAACAAGGGCATCCTGACCGTCGGCGTCGTCACCAAGCCGTTCCACTTCGAAGGCGCGCGTCGCATGCGTCTGGCCGAGCAGGGCATCGAGGAACTGCAGAAGTCGGTCGACACGCTGATCGTCATTCCTAACCAGAACCTGTTCCGCATCGCCAACGACAAGACGACCTTTGCCGACGCATTTGCGATGGCCGACCAGGTTCTCTATTCCGGCGTTGCCTGCATTACCGACCTGATGGTCAAGGAAGGCCTCATCAACCTCGACTTCGCCGACGTTCGCTCGGTAATGCGCGAGATGGGCCGCGCCATGATGGGTACGGGTGAAGCTTCCGGTTCGGGCCGCGCCATGCAGGCCGCCGAAGCCGCGATCGCCAACCCGCTGCTCGACGAAACCTCGATGAAGGGCGCACAGGGCCTGCTGATCTCCATTACCGGTGGTCGCGACCTTACCCTGTTCGAAGTCGACGAAGCCGCAACCCGTATCCGCGAAGAAGTCGATCCGGACGCCAACATCATCCTCGGTGCCACGTTCGACGAAGCGCTCGAAGGCATCATCCGCGTTTCTGTCGTTGCCACCGGCATCGACCGCAGCATGGGTCAGGTCGATCTGCGTGCCGCTGCAATGCAGGCAGCCCAGAAGCCGATTATCCGTCCTTCCGCGGCCGTTGCTCCGGCTCCGGCCGCAGTGCAGCCTGCCCAGTATCAGGCACCCCGCGCGATTGCCCCGGCTCCGGTTGACCCGATTGCCGAGACCATCCGTCACGCCGAATCCGAAATGGAACGCGAACTGGCCATCCCGGCCGCTCCCGCTCCTGTTGCGCCGGCACCGGTTGCCCAGGCCGAAGAGTTCCGTCCGCAGAGCCGCATTTTCGGTGCTGCTCCGGTCGAAGCTCCGCGTGCCACGCCGGTTCAGCAGTCTTACGCCGCTCCGCAGCAGCCTTCCTATGCCGCCCCGCAGCAGCAGGCTCCTGTCGCTCCGCAGCCGGCACCTGCACCGCGCATGATGCAGCCGGAAGCGCCGGTCATGAGCCAGCCGATGGTTCGCGACACGGTCGAGCAGGTTCGCATGCCGCGCGTCGAAGACTTTCCGCCGGTCGTGAAGGCCGAGATGGATCATCGCGCCCAGCAGTCGCAGCCGGCACATGAAGAACGTGGTCCGATGGGTCTCCTGAAGCGCATCACCAACTCGCTCGGTCGTCGTGACGAAGAAGAGCAGGGTTCGGGCGAAATGATGCAGGCTCCGGCCGCCTCCTCGCAGCAGCGTCGCGCGCTGTCGCCGGAAGCAAGCCTCTACGCACCGCGTCGTGGCAACCTCGATGATCACGGCCGCAACACTCCGCGTGCAGGTGCTCATCACGAAGACGATCAGCTGGAAATCCCGGCCTTCCTGCGCCGCCAGTCCACCTGATCGACCTTTAAATAAATGCTGTTGAAAAGGCCCGGATCCTGCGATCCGGGCCTTTTCACATTTCGTTGCAAAAGCGGAAAATTGTTGAGCATCTCCCTGTACTTGGCTTCGTAACAATCCGAAACGAACAGTGATTTGAGATGTACCGCGCGGACACGTATCTAGATGATCAAGAGACCATGAATCGCGGTTTGTTAATTCAAACGGATTTATGGGCAAGGATCCCGGACCGCCACGGATTGGCAGGGCCGGTTCAATAAAGGCATATGAAATGAGCATCGAACTTCTCGGTTTCCAGACCACTATCGCTTCGCCCGTCACCCTTTCGGGTATCGGCGTGCATTCGGGAAGCCAGGTATCGATCACCTTCCAGCCGGCTGACGCCGGCACCGGCATCATTTTCTCGCGTACGCTTTCCGACGGCACCGCCGCCGAATACCGCGCCGTGTCCTCGCAGGTCGGCAATACCGATCTCTGCACGGTCCTCGGCACCAATATGGCGCGTTCCGTTGCAACCATCGAACACGTCATGGCAGCAATCTATGCACTTGGCCTCGACAACCTGATCGTTGAAGTCGAAGGCGCCGAAATGCCGATCATGGACGGCAGCTCTTTTCCTTTCATCGAAGCGATCGAACAGGTCGGCATCGTCAATCTCGGTGTGAAGCGTCGTTATATCCGCGTCATCAAGCCGGTTCGCATCGATGCCGGCGCTTCGTGGTCGGAATTCCGCCCTTATGACGGCACGCGTTTCGAAGTCGAAATCGATTTCGATTCGCCGCTGATCGGTCGCCAGTCATGGAAGGGTGACCTGACCGCGTCCGTGTTCCGTGATGAGTTGTCTCGCGCCCGTACTTTCGGTTTCATGCGTGATGTCGAGCGCCTCTGGGCCGCCGGTTACGCACTCGGCTCGTCGCTCGAAAATTCGGTCGTCATCGGTGACGATGACACCGTCGTCAACGTCGAGGGTCTGCGTTACGCCAAGGACGAATTCGTTCGTCACAAGACGCTCGATGCTGTCGGCGATCTGGCGCTTGCCGGCGCGCAGTTCATCGGCTGCTACCGTTCCTATCGCGGCGGTCACAAGATGAACGCCAATGCGCTCAAGGCACTGCTCAGCGATCCGACGGCTTACGAGATCGTCGAGGCACCTGCGCGCAGCCAGCGTGTTCGCGCCAGCGCGTTCGTTCCGGTCAACGTTCCGGAATTCGCTCCCTGGGTTGGCTGACCTCGGGATCGACTCCAAACTCCAGTCCAATTGGCCGTCCCTGTGGACGGCCTTTTTCTTTTTTGTTGTTTTTACGGTAATTTAAGTAACGCCACTGCCACAAAATTGCGCGAATGGGCCATCATTGCGTTGCCCTCATGCTGCTTTTATGGCTAGAACGCCTGTCAGGGCGGTGGCTCTTTTTATCGCGTGGCAATCGGGAACTATTGCATGGCAAATGTCAGGTCTTCTGTAATCGGGAAATCGGCCCGCATCGCGGCCATCTCCCTCGTGCTGGCAGGTGCCGGCATGACCGTGACGGCCTGCGGCACGGACCCGGATATCGACATCACGAAACTCGGCCTTGCCACCGATCCGCCGGAGCAGCTTTACAATCAAGGTCTGGCCAATATGAAGGCCGGTAATATGGGCGAGGCGGCACGCAAGTTCGACGCCATCGACAAGCAGAACCCGTTTACCGAATGGGGCCGCAAGGCGCTGGTGATGGTGACCTTCGTCAACACACGCCAGAACCGCAACGACGAAGCGATCGCATCGGGTAACCGTTACCTGAAGCAGTATCCACGTTCGGCCGACACCGCTTATGTGCAGTATCTCGTTGGCCTGTCCTATTCCAAGCAGATCAGCGACGTGACGCAGGACCAGCGCGCCGCATCGCGCACGATCGAGGCCATGACCAAGGTGGTCAAGGAATACCCCGATTCCGAATATGTCGACGACGCACAGGCAAAGATCCGTTTCGCCCGCGACCAGCTCGCCGGCAAGGAAATGCAGATCGGCCGTTATTACCTCGAGCGCAAGGAATACCTTGCTGGCATTCAGCGCTTCCGGCTCGTCGTCGAACAGTACGGCAACACCAATCAGGTCGAGGAAGCGCTGGCACGTCTGGTCGAATCCTACTACGCCATGGGTATCGCCGAGGAAGCACAGACCGCTGCTGCCGTTCTCGGCCGCAACTATCCGGACAGCCAGTGGTATGCCGATAGCTACAAGCTGCTGAAGGGTGGCGGACTTGAGCCGCGTGAGAACCGTGGCTCGTGGATTTCGCGCGCAGCTGTCAGGCTGGTCGCCGGCAGCGATTCCTGATTTTGACGGCAGGCGGTTTTAGGGCAGGTAAGGCCGGATCGAGGTAACATGCTGATCCAGTTGTCGATCCGCGATATCGTCTTGATCGAGCGGCTGGATCTCGATTTCGAGGCCGGCCTTTCGGTGCTCACCGGTGAGACCGGTGCCGGCAAATCCATTCTTCTCGACAGTCTGTCGCTGGCGCTCGGTGGGCGCGGCGATGGCGGGCTTGTGCGCCATGGCAGCGACAAGGGGCAGGTGACCGCCGTTTTCGATATCGGCATGGATCACCCCGCCCGTCTGCTGCTGCGCGAAAACGGCCTCGATGACGATGGCGACCTGATTTTTCGGCGCGTGCAATCGGCCGATGGCCGCACCAAGGCTTCCGTCAACGACCAGCCGGTCAGCGTGCAGATGATGCGCCAGCTCGGTCAGTTGCTGGTCGAGATCCATGGCCAGCACGACGATCGCGCGCTTGTCGATACCAATGCCCATCGCACCCTGCTCGACGCCTTTGCAGGCCTTAGCGACGAGGCTTTGCAGGTGTCCGTTCTCTACCGCACATGGAAGGATGCCGAGCGCACCCTGAAAAGCCACAGAGCCCGCGTGGAGGCCGCAGCCCGCGAAGCCGATTACCTGCGCTCCTCGGTCGAAGAGCTACAAATCCTGTCGCCGCGAGACGGCGAGGAAGACGAGCTTGCTGACAACCGCGCCCGCATGCAGAAATCCGAACGCATTGCCGGCGACATTTCCGAAGCCTCCGAATTCCTGAACGGACACGGATCGCCGGTACCGTTGATCGCCTCGATGGTGCGACGTCTGGAGCGCAAGAGCCACGAAGCGCCGGGTCTGCTGGAAGAAACCGTCGAACTGCTCGACCAAGCGCTCAACCATCTCTCCAACGCCCAGATGGAAGTGGAGGCGGCTTTGCGCCGCACCGAATTCGATCCGCGCGAACTGGAGCGTGTCGAGGAGCGGCTGTTTGCGCTTCGCGCCGCCGCCCGCAAATATTCGGTTCCCGTAACCGAACTGCCGGCGCTTGCCGAAAAAATGATCGCTGATCTCGCCGATCTCGATGCCGGCGAGGAAAAGCTCGGCAAGCTGGAGAAGATTTCGGAAGCCGCTAGGGTAACCTTCGATCAGGCGGCCGTTGCGCTCTCCAAAAAACGCCAGAAGGGCGCTTCGGCGCTGTCCGATGCCGTCATGGCCGAACTTCCGGCCCTCAAGCTGGAACGCGCGCGTTTCATGGTCGAGGTGACGACCGATGCCGAATCAGCGACTGCCGACGGCATCGATACGGTCGAATTCCACGTCCAGACCAATCCCGGCACGCGTCCCGGCCCGATCATGAAGGTTGCCTCGGGCGGCGAGCTTTCACGCTTCCTGCTCGCCTTGAAAGTTGCACTTGCCGATCGCGGTTCTGCGCCAACGCTGGTCTTCGATGAAATCGACAGTGGTGTCGGCGGTGCGGTCGCGGATGCGATCGGTCAGCGGCTGAAGCGGCTATCCAGCACGGTTCAGGTCCTCTCTGTGACCCACGCACCGCAGGTCGCCGCCCGCGCCGCCACCCATATGCTGATCTCAAAGGGACCGGCCGGCGACGGATCGGACAAGATCGCCACGCGCGTCGCCACCATGACGCCGGAACACCGCGCCGAAGAGATCGCCCGCATGCTGTCGGGCGCGTCCGTCACCGCCGAGGCGAGGGCGGCTGCGGCGGCGCTGCTGGCCGCCGAAGGCTGATTTTTTCCGTTTATTCCGCCGGTGCGGCCACGCCGCCGGTGTTCCGCGATGGTCCCGCCATGCGCGACAACACCTCGTCCTTCCAGACGAAACGGTGAATGATCACCATGGCGATATGGCCGCCGATCATGGTCAGCAGCGTCCAGGCGAGCGTGCCGTGCAGCAGCCGTGCAGGTGCCACCATCCAGTCCACCCGCTCGCCGCCTTTCGCCATGATTTCCAGCCCGTAGAGTGTGAGGCCCCATTCCGAACCGAAGGCACGCAGCAGTGCCATGCCGGGCACGGCCAGCATCAGCAGATAGAGCAGGATATGGCCGGCGCGGGCGGCAAGGCCCAGAAGCCCATGTTCATGCGCCGGGCGGTCCTTCAGGTTGTAAAAGCCCCACAACGCCCGAACTGCCGCCATGATGAGAATGGTGACACCGAGCGAGCCGTGCGTGCCGTTCAGGGCGTCCGTCAGCCATGAGCGTCCAAACAGCCGGCCAAGCACCAGGCCGGAAAACTGCCAACAGAGAAGAAACGCCATTGACCAGTGAAACAGCCGGGTCACCAGACCGTAGCGTAATCCCGTATCCCGCCAGCGATGCGCCATGGCCATTCCCCGAAAATTGCTGCTTGTGAACCTGATTGTTTGAGTTGGGTATTACGATGCTGCGCCGCAACGCGTCCAGACGGACGCGGACACATGCAGCCGGGTTTCCCAAACTTCTTCGTGAGTTTTGGGCGAGCCTCAAGCCTCGGCTGCTTCCAATCTGCGGCGATTGCACTAGAAAAGCGGTGAAGATGGAGATTCCCGCATGGCCGCCGATCAGACAGCAATCGACACCCTGACAGAACAGACGGCGGCAGCCGAACTGGAGCGTCTGGCGAAGGAACTCGCCCATCACGACGCGCTCTATCACGGTAATGATGCCCCGGAAATTTCCGATGCCGACTATGACGCGCTGAAGCGCCGCAACCAGGCGATCGAGGAAAAGTTTCCGCAGCTGATCCGCGCCGATAGTCCGTCGATCAAGGTTGGTGCCGCACCGCTGCCGACCTTCGCACAGATCACCCATTCGCGGCCGATGCTGTCGCTCGACAACGCCTTTGCCGACGACGACGTGCGCGATTTCGTCAATTCCGTCTATCGTTTCCTCGGCCAGCTGCCGGACAACTCGATTGCCTTCACGGCCGAGCCGAAAATCGACGGGCTATCGATGTCGATCCGTTACGAGGACGGCATTCTCGTCAACGCGGCAACGCGCGGCGACGGCACGACCGGCGAAAACGTCACGGCCAATATCAAGACCATCAAGGAAATTCCGCAACGTCTGCCCAAGGGCGTGCCGTCAGTCGTGGAGGTGCGCGGCGAGGTCTATATGGCCAAGACCGATTTTATGGCGCTCAACGCCGAGATGGAAGCGCAAGGCAAGCAGCTTTACGTCAACCCGCGCAACACGGCGGCCGGCTCGCTGCGCCAGCTCGACGCCAAGGTGACGGAAAGCAGAAAACTGAAGTTTTTTGCCTATGCCTGGGGCGAGATGTCCGAACCCAACGATCTGCCGAGGACGCAGTTCGAGATGGTGCAGACTTTTCGGCACTGGGGTTTTCCGGTCAATGATCTGATGAAACGCCTGACCTCGCTGGACGACATCCTGGCGCATTACAACGAGATCGGCCTTGCCCGTCCGGACCTCGATTACGATATCGACGGCGTCGTCTACAAGGTCGACCGGCTCGACCTGCAGGCCCGCCTCGGTTTCCGCTCACGCTCGCCGCGCTGGGCGACGGCCCATAAATTCCCGGCCGAGCAGGCGTTCACGACTGTCGAAAACATCGACATCCAGGTTGGTCGCACGGGTGCATTGACCCCGGTTGCCCGCCTCACGCCAATTACCGTCGGCGGCGTCGTTGTCACCAATGCGACGCTGCACAATGCCGATTACATCGAAGGCATCGGCAATTCCGGCGAGCGCATTCGTGAGGAAGGCCACGATATCCGCATCGGCGATACCGTCATCGTGCAGCGGGCAGGGGATGTCATCCCGCAGGTGCTGGACGTGGTGCTGGAGAAGCGTGCGGCAGACGCGAAGAAATATCCGTTTCCGACCGAGTGCCCGATCTGCAAAAGCCATGCAGTGCGGGAGAAGAACGAAAAGACCGGCAAACTCGATTCGGTTACCCGCTGCACCGGCGGTTTCGTCTGCCGCGCGCAGGCGACCGAGCACCTGAAACATTTTGTCTCGCGCAATGCCTATGACATAGAAGGTTTTGGCACCAAGCAGGTCGATTTCTTCTTCGAGGCCGAAGATCCGTCTTTGCAGATCCGCACCGCGCCGGACATCTTTACGCTGAGGAAGCGGCAGGAAGCCTCGCCGTTGATGAAGCTGGAAAACATCGACGGTTTCGGCAAGGTCAGCGTCAAAAAATTGTTCGATGCCATCGATGAGCGCCGCTCCATCGCGCTCCACCGCTTCATCTATGCGCTCGGCATCCGCCATGTCGGCGAGACCACGGCAAAGCTGCTTGCCCGCCACTACGGCACCTATGAGGCCTTGGAGCAGGCGATGAAGGAGGCGGCAGACCTTTCCGGCGACGCCTGGAACGATCTCAACAATATCGAGGGCATTGGCGAAATCGTCGCCCGCGCCATCGTCGAGTTCTTCAAGGAGCCGCGCAATCTCGATGTCGTCGACCGGCTTCTCAAGGAGGTGACACCGCAGGCGGCCGAACAGGTGGCGGCCTCCGACAGCCCGGTCGCCGGCAAGACGGTGGTGTTCACCGGTTCACTGGAGCGTTTTACCCGTGATGAGGCGAAGGCGCGTGCCGAAGGTCTGGGCGCCAAGGTGGCCGGCTCGGTTTCCAAGAAGACGGATTATGTCGTTGCTGGCCCCGGCGCCGGTTCCAAGCTCGACAAGGCAAGGGAACTCGGCGTCGAGGTGATGACGGAAGACGAATGGCTGATCTTCATCGGCGGCTGAGGATCAGCTTTTCAGCCGTGCCATCGTTAAGGCATCGACATAACGGCCATCGCGGAAGGCAAACTGTTTGAGGCAGCCCTCGGTGACAAAACCGTGCCTTTCGTAAAGCCGGATTGCGGCTTCGTTATCGGTGAAGACCGTCAGTTCGACGCGGTGAAGATCCAGCCAGTTATCGGCAATATCGAGCACCGCCTTCATCAAAGCCGATCCGACGCCACGTCCGGCAAATTCGTCATGCACGCCCATGCCGATCGTCGCGGCATGACGGCGGCGCGGGTTGCCGGCGGGACTGAGGCCGATGTCGCCGATCGTGCGGCCGTCATGCTCGGCCATCAGACGATAGGCGCCGGCGCTCGGGCTTTCCAGATAACGCCGGATTTCCGCCACAGTATGAAAGGGCGTGCGCAGGGTTCCGTAGCGATAGCCCGGCAGATTATGCAGCGCGGCAATTGCTTCCGCGTCGTTCGGACTGGCCGCGCGGATTTCCACGTCCTCGAGCCGTCCGGCTCGGGGCGGTTTTTCATCAATGTCCTGCTGACTGTTCATCTCTGCTCTCCTTGGCTTTTGCCGAAGGCAGAGCGGACGCAACCGAACCCTGCCATCATGCGGCAGGGTGGTGACGGATGACCGGCTAACGCGCCAAACCCGCCACGCGCCCTGCAGGGCGAATGGTCACGGTAAGGTGGGTGAGGATGGCGCGGTTGGTCATGGCGATATCAGGCCGCAAAACTGCGATACGGTCAAGTCGCGAAATGTGGTCGACTTGAAATGTTCCCGAAATGGGAATATGTTCAGCCATGCAGGTGATTGCGAAATCGAGCCTAAGGACGTTTTGGGAGCGCCATCCGCAGGCGCACGAGCCATTGTCGCTGTGGCACAAGGCAGTCAGCAAAGCCGAATGGCATGGACCTGCCGATGTGAAGCGCATGTTCGGCAATCGCGTGGATTTTATTGCCGACAACCGACTGATTTTCGATATCGCCGGCAACAAATATCGGCTGATCGTGCACGTTGCCTATCCGTATGGGCGCGTACTGATCAAGTTTGTGGGAACGCATGCCGACTATGACAGGATCGATCCGGAGACGATTTGATGGACAATATCAGGCCGATCAGAAACGATGACGATCTCGAATGGGCGGTGGCCGAGGTCGCCGCCTATTTCGAAGACCCGCCGCCGAAGGGAAGTGCGGACGCGGATCGTTTCGACGTCCTGTCCGATCTCATCGAAGCCTATGAGAACCGCAGTTTTCCGGCCGATAATCGCGAGCCTGTCGAATTTCTGCTCGGCTTCATGGCGTTGACCGGCCGTAGCCAGAAAGACCTTGCCGAACTTCTCGGTTCTCGTTCGCGTGCTTCCGAAATCCTCAACCGAAAACGCGCACTGACTGTCGAGATGATCCATAAGCTCTCGACGGAGTGGGGATTGCCTGCTGATTGTCTCGCCAAGCCCTATTCGCTGGCTGCGGCCTGACGGCAAAACGCTTCCCCGAATCACCCCATCCATCCTAAAACGCCCCAACATCGCCACCCGGAACCGCGCATTTGAAAACCATCGCCATCGATTTCGAAACCGCCAACGAGCAGCGTGGCAGCGCCTGTTCGGTCGGTCTGGCGTGGATCGAGAACGGCAAGGTGGTGCGGGTGGAGGAGCGGCTGATCCGGCCGAAGGACATGCGGTTTTCCTCTTTCAATATCGCCATCCATGGCATCCGGCCGGAGCAGGTCGAGGACGCGGGCGAGTTTCCCGAGGTGATGGACGAATTCGCCGATGATTTTGCCGGCGCCACCATGATTGCCCACAACGCCTCCTTCGACTTTTCCGTCTGGCGGGCCTGCCTCGATCAATACCGGCAGGCTTATCCGCAGCTCTCCTATCTGTGCAGCGTGAAGATGGCGCAGAAGGTGTGGCCGCATCTCGGTTCGCACAAGCTGAACATTCTGGCGCAGCATCTGGGCCTGAATTTCCTGCACCACAATGCGGCCGAAGATGCCGCCATCTGCGCGCAGGCGTCGATTGCCATTGCGCGGTCGCTGAACGTGGCTGAGATCCGCGATATCGCGCCGGCGATCGGCATGCGCACCGGCCGCCTGTTTGCCGGCGGTTACGACGCCTGCACGCTGCGCAAGCAGTAAACGCCCGCGCTCACTTGCAAGCGGCCCGGCAAACCTTATCTCTCCTCACGGATCGTTGATCGGAGATTTTTCAAATATGGGCCGCCATCTTGTTTCACTCGCCTCAGCCGCTGCTGTTTTCGTCGGCATATTTGCCGCCCCCGCTTTGGCCGAAGTGGTTGGCGAGGTCGGTGTGGACTGGATCGGCAATGACATCATCGTCGAGGCCGTGCCGGATCCGGCCGTCAAGGGCGTCACCTGCCACGTTACCTATTTCGACCGCAGCATGATCGACCGCCTGAAGAACGGCAACTGGTTCGAGGACCCGTCCAACAGTTCCATCGCCTGCCGCCAGACCGGCCCGATCGAGATCGGTGACATCGAACTCGACAAGGGCGGTGAGGAAGTTTTCAGGCAGGGACGTTCGCTGATCTGGAAGGATCTGCTGGTCAAGCGCATCTACGACAAGACCAATGACACGCTGATCTATCTGGCACATTCGCGCCGGGTGGTCGAAGGCTCTGCCAAGATGGCGATTTCCACCGTGCCGCTTTACGGTCAGCAGGTCACATGGACCAAGGGCAAGCCCGCGCCTTGAGCGTTTACCTATGACGAAAACAAAAACACCCGCCGTGTCGCCACGGCGGGTGTTTTTTCGATGGGATATGGCGATCGATCAGGCGGCTTCGCGCGTCAGTTCGTCGGCAATCACGGTGTCGAGGTTGAGGAAGCAGACCATGGTCTTTTCCAGCGCGACGATGCCGCGGCAGAATGCGCGCTGGCCTTCCGGGATGATTTCCGGCGCCGGCTGCAGGTCTTCGCTCTTGATGGTCATCATGTCGGAAACCTGTTCGACCAACAGGCCGACCAGCTTGCCGGCGATGTCGGTGACGATGATGGCGGCGCGCTCGGAAGGCTCCGTCATCTTCATGCCGAGGCGGCAGGCCATGTCGATGACCGGGATAACCGCGCCGCGCAGGTTGATCAGGCCCAGAACGTAAGGCGGGGTATGCGGCATCGGTGTCACCGGCGCCCAGCCGCGGATTTCGCGGATCGCCATGATGTCGATACAGAATTCCTGGTCGCCCAGATGGAAGGAGACGATTTCGAGATAAGCTCCCGACTGCTTGATGGCATTGCTCATGGCGATCATCCTGATTTCGTTGGGCACACGCTCTCAGACGCGGGTTAAACTTCCCCTAATCTTTGTGGCGAACCCGCCTTTTTCTGCTGTCTGGCAGACTAAAAAGCCTGTTATACTGATTGCATGCATGACAACGCACCATCATTGCGCCTTCCCATTCTTCTCGCCGGTCTTTTGCTGGCGGGTGGGCTGCTGATTCTGTGTATCGCCGGCTGGCTGCAATACGGGCCGGAGATTTTTATCGCCATGGCTGAAACCGGCATGGCCTGGTGCCTGTGAAGCTTTGCTTGCCTGCCTGCGGCGAAAAGCCCACCTTCTCATAAAAACAGCCAGTTGATTTGCGCCTTTGCATCACTGAGGCTATCTGCAACATATCATTCTTTGCACAGGCATGCGGGCCACCTTCTCATGAAGACTTTTCGGATCGTTCTTTGGATCGCCGTCGTGATGCTGGCCGGCGTGCTCGGCTGGCTGACCTTCGAGGTCACCGGCAAAACGCAGCAGGTCGCCGATGCTCCGTTCGGCGTGCCGTTCGAACTGGTGGCGCAGGATGGCAAGCCGATTACCGAAAAGGCGTTTCAGGACAAACCGACGGCTCTGTTCTTCGGCTTTACCCATTGCCCGGAAGTCTGCCCCACGACGCTTTATGAGCTGAACGGCTGGCTGGAAAAGGTCGATCCGGACGGTTCCCGCATCAATGCCTATTTCGTTTCCGTCGATCCCGAACGTGATCCGCCGGAACTGCTTGGCCAATACATTTCCAATGTCAGCAAGCGCATCACCGGCATTTCCGGCGATCCGCAAAAGGTCGCCGACATGGTCAAGGGCTACAAGGTCTATGCGCGAAAAGTGCCGGTGGATGAAAAACAGCCGAACGGCGAATACACGATGGACCACACGGCCTCTGTTTTCCTGCTCGACAAGGGCGGCCGTTTTTCCAAAACAATCGCCTATGGCGAGAACCCCGACAGCGCGGTTAAAAAGCTTCAGAGCCTGATTGGCGGCTGAGCTTTTCCCGCGCGGGCTTGAAGCGGAGCGGTCTTGTGTGGCATGGCTGGCCGCACATTGAAATCTAAGGACCAGGCCGTGAGCGAAATCCGCCTCTATGTCTCCACCACCGAAAAGAAGGCGGAGCAGATCCTCGACATTCTGTCCTTCTGCTTCGGCGAAGAGGATTTTGCCGTCGGCACGACGGAAATCGACGAGAAGAAAGATATCTGGGAAGCCTCGGTCTATATGTTGGCCGAGGATGAGGCCGAGGTGCATGAACGCATCAGGGACGCATTGTCGGAAGAATTTCCCGATGCCGTCATCGAGCGCGAAATCATCCCGGATATCGACTGGATCGCCAAGTCGCTGGAAGGTCTGAAACCCGTCAGGGCAGGGCGCTTTCTCGTACATGGCAGCCATGACCGCGACAAGGTGCGCTCCGGCGATATCGCCATCGAGATCGATGCGGGTCAGGCGTTTGGCACAGGCCATCACGGCACCACCGCCGGCTGCCTCGAAACCATCGAACGCGTGCTGAATGCCGAAAACCCGAGGAATGCGCTCGATCTCGGCACCGGTTCAGGCGTGCTTGCCATCGCGGTCAGAAAACTGCGGCCGATGATCCCGGTTCTGGCGACCGATATCGATCCCGTCGCCGTGCGTGTGGCGCGTGAAAACGTTCGCCGCAACGGCATTGCTTCCGGCATCGCGCTCGAAACCGCACCGGGATTTCATTCCCCGGCCTTCGATCGTTACGGACCGTTCGATCTGATCATCGCCAACATTCTGGCGCGTCCGCTGATCAAGATGGCGCCGCAACTGGTCAATCATCTGTCGCCGGGCGGCTCGGTCATCCTGTCGGGCATTCTGGCCGAACAGCGCTGGAAGGTGATTTCGGCTTATTCCGGCGCGGGTCTCGCGCATGTGCGCACCATCTGGCGCAATGGCTGGGTGACGATCCATCTCTCCAGTCGCTGATGGCGTGACGTAACGTTCACCGGATATAAAAAAGAGGCGGCACTTTCATGCCGCCTCTTGCTGGTTTGCTGCCAGCGTCTCGCGAACCCGGGAGGGGAGGCTCAAGCGAGAAATTCTGTTCGTTGAGGTGCCGAAAAACCTGCGCTCAGAGCTTTGAGCGATCGCGCAGCAATTCTTCGCGGCTTGTGCCAAAGTTCTTCAGTGTGCGGTCGTCGAATTTCATCAGTGTGTCATTGATGAAAATGTCAGCCTGATGCTTGCGCGCTGCGGCTGCACGGTTGAAGGCGTTGCGGAAATAGGAAATGGCCATCGATCTCGTCCTTGGGCTGGGTGTCGCCGCTGTGTCTGGGGAGAATATAAGACAATCCTGATTGCCTAGTGAGTAGGCTCATTTCATTTGTGTCATGCGCTGAGCGCATGTCTTGGCATTCGCGCGGCTGCGTTCTGCGGCTCCGGCAACAATATCGCCATGGCAGGATGGTAAATTTCGCTTTCACTGGCGATCACGGCGCGAAATTGATTAAGTGTGGCCAGCCGTTTTTTGTGAATCACATCACCTGGAATATTGCCATGTTTCAATCCTTCGACAGCACGTCCATGCCGCAGTTCGGTCGCGAACGCGTCAATGCCATCCGCGCCCGTTTCGACGATCTCGGCATCGATGGTTTCCTCGTGCCGCGTGCCGATGAATATCAGGGCGAATACGTGCCGAAATCCGCCGAGCGCCTGTCGTGGCTGACCGGTTTTACCGGTTCGGCCGGTATTGCGCTCGTCACTCGATCTCAGGCGGTGGTGTTTGTCGACGGTCGTTACGTCACCCAGCTGGCCGAACAGGTGGATGGCACGGTCTTTACCGGCGGTGATCTCGTCAACGAGCCGCCGCATCTGTGGCTGCCGGCGCATGCGCCAAAAGGCTTTCGCCTCGGTGTCGATCCGTGGCTGCATGGCGGTGCGGAAGTGAAAAAACTTGCCAAGGCGGTGTCCGAAATCGGCGGTACGATCGTGCTTCTCAATGAAAACCCGCTCGATACGGCTTGGACGGATCGTCCGGCCGAACCGCTCGGTGCCGTTGCCGTGCAGCAGGAAGCCCATGCCGGCAAACCGGCTGCGCAAAAGATCGCCGAAATCGCCGCGAGCTTGAATGCCAAGGGGCTGGCTGCGGCGCTGATCGCCGATCCGTCCTCCGTCGCCTGGATTTTTAACGTGCGTGGCGCCGACGTGCCGCACACGCCGCACCCGCTGTCGCGTGCGCTGATCTCCGCCGAGGGCAAGGCCGAACTCTTTATCGATGAGCGCAAGCTCGGCACGGAAGCCCGCGCTCACCTGCAGCCTTTGACGGCGCTTCATGCCCCGGCAGCGCTCACAGGCCGTATCGGCGCCTATGCAGCCGATGGCGGCCGTATTCTCGTCGATCCCGAACTGACGGCGCTGTCCCTGATCATCGCCATCGAGGTGGCCGGTGGCACGGTCGTTGACGGCACCGATCCGGCTCGCCTGCCGCGTGCCATCAAGAACGAGGTCGAGCTGAAAGGCTCGGCCGATGCGCATGTGCAGGATGGCGTCGCCATGGTCGAGTTCCTGTATTGGCTCGATCAGGCGCAGCCCGGCTCGCTCACCGAAATCCAGGCCGTCAAGGCGCTGGAGGCGGTGCGTGCCCGCATCGGCCAGTCGATGCAGAACCCGCTGCGCGATGTGTCCTTCGACAGCATTGCCGGTGCCGGCGAACATGCCGCCATCATGCATTACCGTGTCACCAGCGAAAGCGACCGCACGATCGAGGCCGGCGAACTGTTTCTGATCGATTCGGGCGCTCAGTACATCAACGGCACGACCGACATCACCCGTACGGTGGCAGTCGGTGCTGTGCCGGAGGACCGCAAACGTTTCTTCACGGTGGTGCTGAAGGGCATGATCGCCATCAGCACGGCGCGTTTCCCCAAGGGCACGCGTGGCTGCGACCTTGATCCGCTGGCGCGCATCGCGCTGTGGAAGGCAGGCGGCGATTTCGCTCACGGCACCGGCCACGGCGTCGGATCGTATCTCTCTGTGCATGAAGGCCCGCAGCGCATCTCGCGGCTTGCGACGCAGGAACTGCTGCCCGGCATGATCCTGTCGAACGAGCCGGGTTATTATCGCCCCGGCCACTATGGCATCCGCATCGAGAACCTGATTTTTGTGCGTGAAGCGGAAGAGATTGCCGGCGGCGACATGGCCATGCGCGGTTTCGAGACGCTGACCTGGTGCCCGATCGACCGCCGTCTGGTGGTCGCATCGCTGTTGACATCGGAAGAGCTGGAATGGCTGAACGCCTATCACGTCACCGTGCGTGAAAAGCTGTCGCCTTTGATCACCGATACTGCCGTGCAGGCATGGCTGGAAACGGCAACGGCGCCGATCGCGGCCTGATCAGAGACCGAGACCCAGACCATAACGGGCGGCCATCACGGCCGCCCATCCGACGGCCAGCAGGGTGAGGCCTGGAAAACGCAGGCCCACCACCAGCGCCACCACCATGGCGATCTTGATATCCCAGCCACCATATACGAAGGGCGGCGCTACCAGCGTCGTCAGAACGGCAGCCGGCACGGCGTTCAGCGCCGATTCCAGCCGTGGCGGAATCTGCTTCATGCTGCTCATCAGAATGTAACCGCCGATGCGGGTGAAATAGGTGGCGATCGCGGCGACCACGATCAGCAGGGCCGTGTTCGGATCGATGGAGAGGGCGCTCATCTGGTTTTCCATCTCACATGGCCTCCTTTTCCATCTCTGACACATCCGGCTGCGCATGTGTCTTCGGTGGCGGCAGGATGGTGGCGACGATAATGCCCAGAACCGCGCCGACACTGATATGCCAGGGCGAGCCGATAAAATGGAAGGCGACGACGGAGCCGACCGCACCCGCCAGCATCACCGGCACAAAGTTGTGACGGCTGCGAAAACCCATGGTCAGGCCGAGAAAATAGACCGGCAGAAGCACATCGATGCCGAGCGCCTTCGGATCGCCGATCATCCGGCCGAAATAGGCGCCGATCACGGTTGTTATCACCCACGACACCCAGATCACTGCACCCATGGCAAAATACCAGCGGAAGGTCGCCGCCTTGCCCGCTTCCTCGCGCTTCACCGTTTCGGCGAATTGCGGATCGACCAGCAGGAAAAAGGACAGCCAGCGCTGGATATGCGGATAACGGCCGATGATGGTGGCAAGTGCTGCCGAATAGAGGATATGGCGAAAATTGACCGCCAGAATGGAGAGCACGATCACCCATGCGGCGACTTGATGACCAAACAGCTCGATACCGACCAGCTGGCTGGCGCCGCCATAAACAAGGCCGCTCATCAGCGCTGCCTCGCCGATGCTGAACCCGTTATCGACGGCAATGGCGCCGAACAGGACGCCGAAAGGGGCGGAGGAAATGGCCACCACAGCCCCCTTTTTGAGGCCGCTCGTCAACTGCTCATGTCTGTCCATATGCCGTTCCCCTGCGCCGCGATTCCCGCGTTTTTCTTGGAAACTAGCGTGTAGAAGCCACACCATTCGCTGGCAATCGAATTGCGCTTATTCAATCCATCGATTTCGTTGATCGGTCGGGCAGGGCGGCTCACGTGAGGTGATGCCGCAACGTAAAGCAGTCTCAGTCAGCCAGGATCTCGTCGCTGGTGACGATACCGACGCCGCGTGCCCGCATTTCCTCGATCGCATCCTTGACGCCCTGCGGATCGATGCCGCGGCTGGCATCGGAGACGAAGCGAACTTTCACATCCGGCAGCATGTCGCGCGCGTCCAGCGCCGAAAATTTCACGCAATAGTCGGTGGCCAGCCCGCAGACATCGAGTTCATTGACGAGTTGTGCCTTCAGATATCCCGCAAGGCCGGTCAGTGCGGCATGATCGTTGTCGCGGAAAGCCGAATAGCTGTCGACGGCAGGGTTCTCACCCTTCTGCTGGATGTAATCGACGTCATCCATCTCAAGATCGGGGTGGAATTCGGCATCGACCGTTTCCTGCACGCAATGGTCAGGCCACATGACCTGCGGCTCACCGGAAAGTTTGCCCATCTCGAAAGCCTTCTTGCCGGGATGCTGAGAGGCAAAGCTGCCGTGGTTGGCGGGGTGCCAGTCCTGCGAGGCGACGATCACGTCATATCCGCCCTCGCGGATCAGTCGGTTGGCCACCGGCACCACCGCATCGCCATCCGGAACCGCCAGATTGCCGCCGGGGCAAAAACCGTTCTGGATATCGATCAGCAACAGCGCCTTCATGACGTTTCTCCCTCAAGCCACTCGTCTTTTCGCGGCGCCATCGTCCATGGGGCGACGCACTCAGCTTGCTGAAGTCTAAAGCGGATCAGTGTCAAAGGGAACCGTTTCCGCCGCTGGCGGTATTCGCTGTTCGGATGGTGGATGCGTGGGCCGTAGTGAAGTGATCATGTCTTGATAATTCTCAAAAATGCGTTTCGGATAGGCGTGCATTCTCCCGTGTGAATGATCGAAGCAAGATGAATCCCATTCGCGTCAATCTTGCCGAAAATCTTGCCTCGAAAGCGTTTGCCGTCCACCCTATAACCACTCCAGTTTCAGGAGTTTTTATATGTCCTTATCCGTTTCCCCCGCCGAACCGCGCGCGGGTCTGCCACTTGGCGCGCCCGGCATCGGCGCACTTCTCGTCCTCGTTGCCGGCACGCTGGCACTCGGCGCCACTTACGGCCCGGCGCAGGGCGCGCTGTTTCTCGTCGGCGGCGCACTCGGCATTTCGCTGTATCATGCCGCTTTCGGCTTCACCTCCGCCTGGCGCGTGTTCATCGCCGAGGGCAGGGGGCGCGGCCTGCGCGTGCAGATGATCCTGCTGGCGCTCGCCGTCATCCTGTTTTTTCCCTTCCTTGCCAGCGGCACGCTGTTCGGCAATGAAGTGCGTGGGAACATTTCTCCTGCCGGTCTCGGCGTCATCGCTGGCGCCTTCATGTTCGGCATCGGCATGCAGTTGGGTGGCGGTTGTGCCTCCGGCACGCTGTTTACCGCCGGCGGCGGCAATGCCCGCATGCTGGTGACGCTGTTTTTCTTCATCGTCGGTTCGCTGATCGGCACGATGCATACCGGCTGGTGGGCCTCCCTGCCGTCGCTGCCACCGACGGCTTTGTTCCAGACTTTTGGTGCTGCCGGTGGCATTGCCGTCTCGCTTGCCATTTTTGGCGCGATCGCGGCCATCACCGTCTTCGTCGAAAAGAAGCGCAATGGCGCGCTCGAACAGGCGCCGCCTTCGCCGCGGCACGGTTTTGCGCGTTATCTGCGCGGTCCCTGGCCGCTGGTGTTCGGTGCGATTGCGCTTGTCATCCTCAATTTCGCAACGCTTGCCATCGCCGGTCGTCCATGGGGCGTCACCTCGGCCTTCGCGCTCTGGGGCGCCAAGGGCGCGCAGCTGATCGGTATCGACGTGGCCTCGTGGCCGCACTGGCAGCAGCCGGGCAATGCCAAGGCGCTGGCGCAGAGCGTGTTCGCCGATGTCACCTCGGTCATGGACTTTGGCATCATCGCTGGCGCCATGCTGGCGGCGGCGCTTGCCGGTAAATTTGCGCCGAGCCTGGACATTCCACTGCGCTCGATCTTTGCGGCCGTCGCTGGTGGTCTGCTGCTCGGTTATGGCGCGCGCATTGCGTATGGCTGCAATATCGGCGCCTATTTTTCAGGCATTGCATCCGGCAGCCTTCACGGCTACCTTTGGGCCGTGGCAGCCTTTGCGGGCAATGTCATCGGCGTGCGTCTGCGCCCATGGTTCTTCATGGAGCGGCGGAACGTTCTGCGGACAGACGGTTAGTGGGCCTGGGGAGCGGCTCGTTAATCATGATCTGCCGCTCCAGCGCCGCATTTTGGCTAAATTTTCGTCCGTAATCGACTGTATTAGCGCGGTCGAATACGGGTCGGGGATCGAAATCAGGGGCGGCGTCAACATTTTGGTTACCATAATTCGGCATTCTCTTCGTCAACCGGTGATCGATGGTTCTGGGGCTTTGAGTCTCCAGCCATGCGTTTCACCCGATTTCGGTGGCGCAGCGTTCGGTCGCGCCCCCGGTTTGCGTAGAGTGTTCGGGTAACCAGTATGGCGCTGACGATAGACAGTTTCGAAAATCCTTATGAGCGCCCCGCCGGCAAAAAAGCTGGCCACAAGGCCAAGGCTGGCAAGGGCAAATCAAAAGCCGCTTTCCTCGGTACCGTCATTCTCGGCGCAACGCTGCTCGGCGGCGTCTGGGTCGGCGCGGCGGTTCTGTCGGTCGGCAAGATGGCCGGCACGACGGGTCTGACCCCGCAGCCAAAATTCCAGACAGTTCTGTCCATGCGTGTCGCCTCGCCGGTGCCGGTCGAGCAGAACCATCTGCTGTCCGCACAGGCCGATCCGCAGCGCCTGATCAATGTTTCCAAATTTTCGCGGATCCCGACAACGGTCGATCCGAAGGCGGGCCGCCTCGAAGGCGCCGAAGCCTCGGTGATGGCGGCTCTGCGTCCGCACGATGATGCTGTGCGTGGCGGTCTCGATGCCGCACTGGCGAAGGCGGCACAGAAGGCGAAGTCTGCCGACGACGAACGCCAGTTCGCCGCCTTGATGGCTGCCCGGCCGGATGCCGATGCAATTCGCAATGCGCTGATGCCGGCCATGGAAAATATCGTTGCCGTCGCGCCGCGCGGCGAAATGCCGGATGTCTTTCAGGATGTCACGCCGGCCACCACCGTTGCCGAGCTGAACACTATCGAACCTGTTGAAGTCGAGGCCGTCGAGCTTGCTTCCGCCGAACCGGTTGCGCCTGCCAAGTCGACTGAGCTTGCTCTAGCCGATGCCCTGCCGAAAAATGGCCCGATGCCGTTTGGCCGTCCGGAAACAGCAAAAGTGGTTGCCGCTGCCAAGCCGACGACCGAGAATGCCACACCGCGCAGCGGTCTCGATGCCATCGCTCGCGTTTCGCCGCAGAAGCCGGCGCGTGACGAAAAGCCCGACACGGTTCTCGCCTACGCCAAGCCCGATAATCCGATGCGTCAGACGGCACCGTCTGCTCCGTCGCGTTCGGCGCCCAACTGGCCGGGCATCGGCACTAAGGTTGCGGTCTACGACATCACCAACGCCACCGTGTACATGCCGGATGGCAGCAAGCTCGAAGCCCATTCCGGCATCGGCAAGCTGCGTGACGACCCCAAGATGACGCATGTGAAGATGAAGGGCCCGACGCCCGCCGGAACCTACAGGCTGTCGATGCGCGAATCGCTTTTCCACGGCGTTGCCGCCATCCGTCTGAACCCCGTCGATGGCAAGAACCCACTCAACCGTACAGGTCTTCTCGCCCACAGCTACCTGCTTCGTACCCGTGGCGACAGCCATGGCTGCGTTGCCTTTGCCCAGTACGACAAATTCCTGGCCGCCTTCCGCCGCGGCGAAGTCACCCATATGGTGATCGTCGATGAATGGAACGGCAAGCGCCCCGGTCGCGGCACGTCCTCCGGCAAGACGCTGGTCGACCTGTTCCGCGGCAATAACGACGCCTGAAACCAGGCGCCGACAGATGAAAGCGCCGCCCGAGAGGGTGGCGTTTTGCGTTTTCAGGCATGCAGATGTTTGCATTTTGTAACAGGATGAAAAGCGCACTTGACGATTGCCTTGCATGGTCGCGATTATCCGTCACGCCCAAATCAAGCCACTTCGAATGCGACCGGAAAGCCCTGATAAATGCCGTTTCTGCCGTTCCTCGAATACCGCGCCGCTTGGCGCTCTGCGCTACGCCGTTTGTCCCTGACCGGCCGGCGCCGCATCATTTCCGCCGCCGCCCTTGCGGTCACAGTCAGCCTGTTTGCTGCGGGCGGCGTCTCGGCGCAGGCAGAAAGATCGTTCGGCGTAGCGTCCGCCTGCCGTGCCGATTATCGACAGTTCTGCCGTGGCATGCGTCCCGGCGGCGGAGCTATCGCCGCTTGTCTTCGGGAACACCACGCTTCCCTGTCTGCCGGTTGCGCCACGGCACTCGAGGCCGCCAATGCCGATCGCCGTCGCGGTGGGCCGGTCAGTGAAGCGACCCGGCTGCCGGAGGGCGTGCGCATCCAGCATGATATCGCCTATGGCCCGGCGGCGGAGCAGCGTCTTGATCTCTACCGGCCGGACAGATTGCCCAGCGATGCGCCGGTCATCGTCATGGTGCATGGCGGCGCCTGGGCGCTCGGATCGAAATCGGCCGCCAATGTAGTCGACAACAAGGTGGCGCACTGGCTGCCCAAGGGCGTGATTTTTATCTCCGTCGAAACGAGGCTCCTGCCGAAGGCCGATCCACTGCAGCAGGCGCAGGATGTGGCGGCAGCCCTTGCCTTCGTGCAGGACAAAGCCGTGTCATGGGGCGGTGATCGCCGAAAAATCGTCCTGATGGGGCATTCGGCCGGCGCCCATGTCGCCATGCTGGTCACCGCCGATCCGGACCTTCAGGCTGCGGCAGGGGTAAAGCCGTGGCGTGCCACGGTGGCACTCGACAGCGGCGCCTATGATGTGACAGCGTTGATGCGTGCCGGCCACGCCCGCCTGTTCGACCGCGCTTTCGGCAAGGACCCCGCTTTCTGGGAGAAGACCTCACCGCTGGCCCAGATGAATAAGGCCGGGAGCATACCACCGGTTCTGCTTGTCTGCTCCAGCCTGCGCCGCGTCTCCTGCGATCAGGCCCGCGCCTTTGCGCAGAAGGCCGGCCCGAAGGCGGAAGTCCTGCCTGTGGCGCTGCGGCACGGCGATATCAATGCACGGCTTGGCACGCCGGGTATCTATACCGCCGATGTTGATGCGTTTCTGCGCCGGCAGGGGGTGAGGTAGAGGTTTTACACCTCCACCACAAAGGCCGGATCGAAATTGGCAAATGTCTCTTCGCCCGGATAACCGCGCGGGTAGGCCAGCACGCGGGTGTCGCCGATCATGTAGTCGCTGTGGTGATGGATGTGGCCGTGGATCCACAGATCCGGCTTTCCGACTGCAATCAGGTCGGTGAGATCTGAAGCATAGGCGGCGGCACTCAGCGTGCCGCGGTCCGCTGTCGGTAGTGATCGTTCGCTGGGTGCGTGGTGGGTAACGACGGCCAGCGGGGCGTTCCGTTCGGCGGTCGTTGCTGCTTCGATGGCGGTGCGGTCAAGGCGGTGCTTGTGCACGCTCTGAAAGGGCAGGAATTTGCTGAATGGTTTTTTCGACAGCCTGATCCTGCGATAATCGTTCATGCGGCTTTTGGCGTCTTCTATGGCGCTGTCCTGCCAGCCGTTCAGGTTGAAATCCGTCCACAAAGTGCCGCCAACAAACAGCACACCGCTGATCTCGATCGTTTCGCCATCGAGATAAAACAGGTTCTCGACGGTGGCGGCATATGCCTTGCCAGCCAGAATGCTTTCGCCGAAGGTGGCGTCGTAAAATTCATGATTGCCGGCCACGAACACCACCGGCATGTGCGGTGCTATATTTTGGGTGATCCATTCAAGGCTAGGCACCACGCCCTTGGTCAGCACATCGCCAGCCACCACGCAGACATCCGCCTCCGGTATCGTCAGCGGCAGCGGTAGCGCGGAAAATTCGAGATGCAGGTCGGACATCACCCAGAGACGCATGCCCGACTTCCCTTTTCAGATCAGGTTTTCACCCGCTCGACAAACCCGTCCAGCACACGCTTTTCACCGGCGCGGTCGAACTCGATCGTCAGCTTGTTGCCTTCCACGGCCGACACATTGCCATTGCCGAACTTGATATGGAAAACCCGGTCGCCGACGAAAAATTTCGATGGCGTGGCGGAGACAGATTTCGCCACCAGTTCGCCGTCGATCGTGCGGCCGCGCGGGCCACTTTCGCCGTAACCGATGCGTTCCACCGCGTGACCGGAGCGCGAGCCCCAGTTGTCGCGGGTGGCGTCGGTCTTGTTGGCCTGCGCGCGTTTCCAGCCGGGCGTCGAATAGGAATTGGCGAACGGTTCGGCCTTGTCGAAGCGCGACTGGCCGTATCCGCCACGCCCGCCATAGCCGCCGTAACTCGAATCCGAAGGTTCGGCGACGTCGACATGCGCCGGCGGCAGTTCGTCGAGGAAACGCGACGGTAGCGTCGATTGCCACAGGCCGTGGATGCGTCGGTTTGAGACGAACCACAGATGGCAGCGGTGTTTGGCGCGCGTCAGGCCTACATAGGCGAGGCGGCGTTCTTCCTCCAGCCCCGAGCGGCCTCCTTCGTCCAGCGCGCGCTGGTGCGGAAACAGGCCTTCTTCCCAGCCGGGCAGGAACACGGTGTCGAATTCCAGACCCTTTGCCGAGTGCAGGGTCATGATCGACACGGCATCGAGGTTTTCGTTGGTTTCGGCGTCCATCACCAGCGACACGTGTTCGAGGAAACCGCGCATGCTCTCGAACTGCTCCATCGAGCGGACCAGTTCCTTCAGGTTTTCCAGACGCCCTGGCGCTTCCGCCGATTTGTCGTTTTTCCACATGTCGGTGTAACCCGACTCTTCCAAAATCTGTTCGGCAAGTTCGGTATGCGGCGCGTTTTCCAGCCGCTCCTGCCAGTTCTTGAAACTCTGGATGACGTCGAACAGCGCCTTGCGGGCTTTCGGCTTCAGCTCATCCGTCTCGATCATGTCGGTGGCGGCTGCCAGCATCGGAATGTCGCGGGCGCGGGCATAATCATGCAGGTTGCGGATGGTGGTGTCGCCAAGGCCGCGTTTCGGCGTGTTGACGATCCGCTCGAAGGCGAGATCGTCGGCCGGCTGGCAGACGAGGCGAAAGTAAGCCATCGCATCGCGCACTTCGAGACGCTCGTAGAATCGCGGGCCGCCGATGACGCGGTAATTCAGGCCGAGCGTGACAAACCGGTCTTCGAACTCGCGCATCTGGAAGGAGGCGCGCACGAGGATCGCCATGTCGTTCAGCGCATGTTTCTTGCCGTCATGGCCGTCGCCGCGTTGAAGGCGCTCGATTTCCTCGCCGACGGCGCGGGCTTCTTCCTCACTGTCCCAGGCGGCATGCACCTGAACCTTTTCATCGTTCGGGTCGCTGCGGTCGGTGAACAGGGTTTTGCCCAGTCGCCCCTCATTGTGGGCGATCAGATGGCCGGCGGCACCCAGAATATGCTCTGTGGAGCGATAATTGCGCTCCAGCTTGATCACCTTGGCGCCGAGAAAATCCTTTTCGAAGCGGAGGATGTTGTCCACTTCGGCACCGCGCCAGCCATAGATCGACTGGTCGTCGTCACCGACGCAGCAGACATTCTGCGGCACGCCCTTGGGGCGCTGCGCGAGCAGCCGCAGCCACATATACTGGGCGGTGTTGGTGTCCTGATACTCGTCCACCAGAATATAGCGGAACCGCTCGTGATATTCCTTCAGGAGATCCGGCGCCTTGCGAAACAGCGCGATCGGATGTAGCAGAAGGTCGCCGAAATCGCAGGCGTTGAGCGTGCGCAGCCGCGCCTGATAAGCGGCATAGAGTTCGCGGCCCTTGCCATTGGCAAAAGCGCGGGCATCACCTTCCGGGATATCCGGCGGCAACAAGCCCTTGTTCTTCCAGCCGTCGATCATGCCGGCAAACTGTTTGGCCGGCCAGCGCTTGTCGTCCAGACCCTCGGCCTGGATCAGCTGCTTGATCAGCCGTACCACGTCGTCCGTATCGAGAATGGTGAAATCTGAGCGCAGGCCC
The DNA here is from genome assembly GCF_050455485.1 of Neorhizobium sp. BT27B. Taxonomy (NCBI): domain Bacteria; kingdom Pseudomonadati; phylum Pseudomonadota; class Alphaproteobacteria; order Hyphomicrobiales; family Rhizobiaceae; genus Neorhizobium; species Neorhizobium sp. BT27B. The sequence goes on from NZ_JBCIYT010000003.1 coordinate 407,167, forward strand.
ACCAGTTCCGCATGACGGCGCAAAAGTTTCACGCCGATCGAGTGAAACGTGCCGAGCCAAGGCATGCCCTCGACGGCACCGCCGACCAGAACGCCGATACGTTCCTTCATCTCGCGCGCCGCCTTGTTGGTGAAGGTCACCGCAAGGATCTGGCTGGGCCAGGCTTTGCCCGTTTCGAGAATGTGGGCGATGCGGGTGGTCAGCACGCGGGTCTTGCCGGTGCCGGCGCCGGCAAGAACCAGAACCGGACCATCGGTTGTTTCCACCGCTTCGCGCTGTTCCGGGTTGAGGCCGGAGAGATAATCCGGGGCAGGACGGCTCTGGCCGCGCGCTGCCATCGCACGCGCAGCAATGCCCAGACCGCTTGGGCCCAGACCGCTTGGGCCAAGTCCGCCGCCTGCCGGGGCCGGTTCGGCCGGCACAGGCGCTGAAGCGCCGCGGCTCTGGGGGCGGCGGGGTTCCGGCTCTTCGTCGAAGAACGGAATATCATCGAAACTGTTGCTCATGGGGGCCAATGTAGTGATTCGGAACCGAAAGGCCAGAAAAGATGTTCTGGTTTCATTCCATTTGCGCATGTCCGCTGTGGACTTTTTCAGGTGTAGCCACAGTAAAGGCGGAAACGGGCAGCCCTATGGCGGGCACTATGCACAGCAAATCATCGCAACTGCCCAAGGCATTCGCATCTGACATATGCGTGAAATTCCCGTAGGTTACAAATCGGTAAGGTGTCTCGCCAAGCATTGCGCAAATAGGCCGAAACGAAGATACTTCACCCAATCAAGTTGAATGCCGGAGGAATGCATGCGGATCGGAAACCAGCTCCTGACCTCGGTGGCACTGTTGCTTGCGGGCCTCTGTCTGTGGGCCTGGTTGTCGGCAGATGCCGGCCGTACGCTGGTCTCGATGGGCGTTCCCGAAAGCGTGGTGGCAAAGATCAACCCCGCCGCCATAGAACCGGTTTCCGCAGAACCATCGGCCGGTGGTGCCGCTGGATCCGCAACACCGCGTGCCGGCGGCGGCCAGCAGGCCGTTCTCGTCGCCACCCGCCCGGTCGGCAAGGGTATTGTCAACGATCAGCTTTCGGCGATCGGCAGCGGCGAGGCCATCCAGTCGGTCATCGTCATGCCGCAGGCATCCGGCACGATCAACGAGATCCACGTCAAGTCCGGCGACATGGTCAAGAAGGGCCAGGTGCTTGCCCAGCTTGACGACGACGAACAGATCATTTTGCGCGATCAGGCACAGGTCCTGCTGCGCAGCGCCCGCGAAAAGGCCGAGAGCTATTCGGCCCTGAAAAGCTTTTCCCGCTTAGACGTTCTCGATGCGCAGATCGCCAAGGAGACTGCCCAGCTGGCCGTCACCAATGCCGAGCTGGCGCTGAAACGCCGTTCCGTCCTCGCCCCGATCGACGGCATTGTCGGCATCGTCGCGGTCAATATCGGCGATAACGTCACCACTGCCAGCAATGTCGTGCAGCTGGATAACCGTCAGCAGCTGCTGGTGGATTTCTGGGCGCCGGAACGTTTTGCCGTGCAGGTCAAGGTTGGCATGCCGGTCGAGGCGACGTCCGCCTCGCGTCCGGGCCGCGTCTTCGAGGGCTCGGTCGAGGCGGTCGATAACCGCGTCGATCCCGCCAGCCGTACGATCCGCATCCGCGCCAAGATCGAAAATGAAGACGATCTGCTGCGCGCCGGCATGTCGTTTGGTGTCACCATGCGCTTCCCCGGCGAGACCTATGCGACGGTCGATCCGCTCGCCGTCCAGTGGGACAGCAAGGGTTCGTTCGTCTGGCAGATTGTCGAAAAGAAGTCGGTCAAGGCACGTGTGCGCATCATCCAGCGCAATCCTGATGCCATTCTGATTGCCGGTGACGTGAAGGAAGGCGATCTCGTCGCCACCGAAGGCCTGCAGCGTGTCCGCGAAAACGGCAATGTCCGCATTGCCGGTGAAAAGCCGCCGGAGGTCGCCAGCCGATGAGCAATCACGACGAGACGGAAAACAAGTCCGGCCACGACAAGAGCGCCGATAGCCAAAAGACCTTTACCGCATTGTTCGTGCGCCGCCCGGTTCTTGCCGCGGTCCTGAACACGCTGCTGGTGGTTGCCGGCCTTGCCGCCCTTGTCGGCATCGAAGTGCGCGAACTGCCGGATGTCGATCAGCCGGTCATCAGCGTGCGCACCACCTATGACGGTGCGTCTGCCCAGACGATGGATCAGGAAGTAACCGACATTATCGAAGGCGCGGTTGCCCGCGTCAGCGGTCTCAAATCCATTTCCTCGATCTCCGATTTCGGCCAGAGCCGGGTGACGCTCGAATTCAGCGACACCGCCGATCTCGCGGTTGCCGCCAACGATGTGCGCGATGCGCTCGGCCGCGTCACCAACCAGCTGCCTGAGGATGCCGACGAGCCGCGCATCATCAAGGCAGACAGTGACAGCCAGCCGATCATGCGCCTTGCCGTCACCTCTACGACGCTGTCGATGGAAGACCTGACGCTGCTGGTCGAAAACGAGATTTCCGACCGTCTGGCCGCCGTCGATGGCGTCGCTGACGTCGAACTTTACGGCGATCAGGAGAAGGTTTTTCGCGTTGACGTCGATCAGGAGGCGCTTGCCGGCCGTGGTCTGACAATCGCCGATCTGTCCGCAGCACTTTCGACCGCCGCCATGGATGTGCCGGCAGGATCGCTGGAATCCTCGACGCAGGACATCATCGTCCGTGCCACCGCCAATCTCACCAAGCCGGAAGACTTTGAAAACATCCTGATCGGCGACAATGTGCGCCTGCGTGATGTTGCAACAGTCATGCTCGGCCCGGATGACGGCACCACGGCGCTGCGCTCCAACGGCGTGCCGGGCATCGGTCTCGGTGTGCTGCGTCAGGCGCAGTCGAACACGCTCAGCATTTCCGAAGGCGTCAAGGCGGCCGTCGCGGCGCTGCAGCCGAACCTGCCGGAAGGCACGCGTATCGCCATTACCAGCGATGACGCCGTGTTCATTGAGGGCGCGCTGCACGAGGTGGAGATCGCGCTCGGCCTCTCCAGCCTGATTGTCGTGATCGTCATCTTCATCTTCCTGCGCGACTGGAAGGCGACGCTGATCCCGGCGCTGACCATCCCGGTCGCCCTGATCGGCACGCTGGTGGCGATCTACATGGTCGGTTTTTCCATCAACATCCTGACGCTGCTCGCCATCGTTCTCGCCACCGGTCTGGTGGTGGACGATGCAATCGTGGTTCTGGAAAACATCGTGCGTCGGCGCGCCGAAGGCATGGGGCCGCGCGCTGCGGCCGTTCTAGGCACGCAGGAAGTCTTCTTTGCCGTTCTGGCGACGACCGCCACGCTTGCCGCCGTATTTATTCCGCTGTCCTTCCTGCCCGGCCAGATGGGCGGTCTGTTCCGCGAATTCGGTTTCGTGCTGGCCTTTGCCGTCGGTCTGTCCTCGGTGACGGCGCTGACGCTGTGCCCGATGATGGCGTCGCGCATGCTGACCAAGCCGATGCGCGAGGATCACGGCATGCTCGGACGGTTCGGGGCAGCGCTGGCGAAACTGTATGCCACCACGCTGCGGGCCTGCCTCAACGCACCGCTTGCGGTCATCATCGTCGGCCTGATCATCGCCGGTGCCGCCTATACGATGTTCGGCCGGGTGCAGAGCGAATTGACGCCGCAGGAAGACCGCGCCATGGTCATGCTGCGCGCCACTGCACCGGAAGGCGTCAGCCTCGAATACACACGCGACAAGCTGCAACTGATCGAAGAAAAGCTGCAGCCGCTGCGTGACAGTGGCGAGATCCAGAACATTTTTTCCATCTCGGGGCAGGGCGGCGCATCCAATAGCGGTTTTATGGTGCTGACTTTGGCGCCATGGAGTGAGCGTCACCGTACGCAGTCGGATATCGTCAAGGACATCAACGCTGCCGTTTCCTCGGTTCCGGCGCTGCGCGGTAATGCCATCCAGCAGAACAGCCTGCGCATCCGCGGGGCCGGCAACGGCCTGCAGATGGCGATGGTCGGCACCAATCACGAACAGCTGACGGAAGCGTCGATCAAGCTGGTCGAGGCGCTGCGCCAGACCAATCTCTTCGACACGCCGCGCCTCAATGATGAACCCAATCAGGCGCAGATTTTCGTTACCGTCAATCGCGAGCGTGCATCCGACCTCGGTATCGACATCAAGGCGCTCGGCACCTCCATCCAGTCGCTGCTCGAAGGCCGCTCGGTGGTGGATGTGTTCGTCGATGGCGAGGCGATCCCGGTCAAGCTGAAGTCGACCACGCGACCGATCGACGATCCGACCGATCTGGAAAACATCTTTCTGAAGACCAAGGACGGCCGCATGGTGCCGATGTCCACGGTCGCCACGCTGGAAGAGCGGGCCGTGTCGCCATCGCTGCGCCGCGAACAGCAGCTGGCCGCCGTGTCCTTCTCCGCTGGTCTGAAAGATGGCGTCTCGCTCGGTCAGGCCGTTCAGGTCGCCACCCAGCTGGCCGAACCGCTGATGCCGCAGGGTTCGCGCCTGATCCCGCTTGCCGAAGCCGCCACCCTGCAGGAAAATTCGTCCGGCATGGCGCTCACTTTCGGCTTTGCTATCGCGATCATCTTTCTGGTTCTGGCGGCGCAGTTCGAGAGCGTATTGTCGTCGATCATCATCATGTCGACCGTACCGCTCGGTTTGGCCTGCGCCGTCTTCGCGCTGGTGCTGACCGGTTCCAGCCTCAATGTCTACAGCCAGATCGGCCTCGTGCTTCTGATCGGGGTGATGGCCAAGAACGGCATTCTGATCGTCGAGTTCGCCAACCATCTGCGCGATGCCGGCGCCTCCTGCCGCGAGGCGATCGAAAAGGCCTGCAGCATTCGTCTGCGCCCGGTGATGATGACGATGATTGCCGCCGTCCTCGGTGGTGTGCCGCTGGTGCTGGCGCAAGGTGCGGGTGCTGAAGCCCGTATCGCGCTCGGCTGGGTCATCGTCGGTGGTCTCGGCATGGCGACCTTGGTCACCCTCTATATCACCCCGGTCGCCTACCTGCTGCTCGCCCGCTTCGGCAAGCCGCATGCGCAGGAAGCGCAGCGCCTGCATGACGAGCTGGCGCTCGCCCATGGCCGCGCCGCCAATGCCCCGAAGGAACGTCCGCTTCAGGCAGCCGAGTAAGTGTCGGTTCGACATGGCGCATATTGCTTTTTTAGCAGTTTGCGCCATGTTGGCGACTGGCAGACAGTCCGACAAAAGGTTGAGTAAACGGTGACATCTGAGCGTGACGATACCCGACGCCTGGAAGCGCTCGCCGTCTACGACATCATGGATACGCCGCCTGAGCCGGAGTTCGACGACGTCGTCCTGCTTGCCTCGGAAATATGTCAGACGCCGGTTTCACTGGTCAGCCTGGTGGAAACCGAACGGCAATGGTTCAAGGCGCGTATCGGTTTCGATCTGCCCGAAACGCCCATAAGCCAGTCGGTCTGCTCGCACGCGCTGCAGAGCCCGGATCTGCTGATCATTCCCGACCTGACTATCGATCCGCGCACAAGCGAAAACACGCTTGTTACCCAGCCGCCGCATATCCGCTTTTATGCCGGTGCACCGCTGATCTCGCCCGATGGTGTGACGATCGGCACGCTCTGCGTCATCGATACCGAGCCGCGGCCGCAGGGCCTCAGCCTGACGCAGAAGCGGTCGCTTTCGGCGCTGGCCCGGCAGGTGGTGGCGCTTCTCGAAATGCGCCGCAATTCCAGCCGCAAGGACGATCTTTTTCGCCGTCAGAAACGCATCAGTTCGGAAGTGCGCGCCATTGCCGCCAGCAGCATTGCGGCGCAGGAAGCCGGTGGCATCGGCACGTTCGATATCGATGTGACGACCGGCACGATGAAAATCTCGGCCGAAGGCTGCCGCATTTTTCGCCTGCCGGTGCAGGACGAATATCCGGCCAATATCATCTACGATTTCATTCTGCCCGAGGACCGTCATCTTCCGTCCGCCGACAGCTCGCGTACGGATGGCACCGCTTCGCTGGAAGCCTCCTACCGTATCCGCACGCCGGACGAGGGCATCCGCTGGATTTCCCGCCGCGCGGCCTTTCACCGCGATGCCGAAGGTCGTGCCGTGCGCATGGTCGGCACGTTGCAGGACGTCACCGAGCAGCGCAATGCCCAAGCCCGCATGCAGGCGCTGATCCGGCTTGGCGATGCGTTGCGCGATACTGTCGACGTGCAGCAGGCAGCCTTCGATGCGGCCGAGCTGATGGCGCAGGCGCTGGGCGCCACCCGCGCCGGTTTCGGCATGGTCGATGCCGAGGCGGAAACGGTGATGATGCATCGCGACTGGCGCGCCCCCGGCGTCGCAACGCTGGAGGGCCTGCATCATTTTCGGGATTACGGCTCCTTCATCGAGGATCTTTTGCGCGGCGAAACCGTGCTGATCGGCGACGTGACCACCGATCGGCGCACCCGCGATCATTTCCAAAGCCTGCTCGATATCGGCATCCGCGTGTTGGTCAACGTGCCGATTTTCGACAAGGGACGCTTCAACCTCGTCGTTTTCGTGCATTACGATCAGCCGCATACCTGGCGGCGCGAGGAGATCGATTTCGTCCGCAGTGTCGGCGACCGGCTGCAGGCGGCGATCGGCCGTGTGTTTGCCGAGGAGGATCAGGATATCCTCAACCGCGAACTCAGCCATCGTCTGAAGAATACGCTATCCGTGGTGCAGGCCATCGCCACCCAGACGCTGAAAACGATCGGCGATCGCGGCCCGATAGAATCCTTTGAAAAACGCCTGCAGGCGCTCAGTTCCGCCCATGACGTGCTCATCCACCAGAACTGGACGGGGGCTTCGATCCGCCACCTCGTGTCCGACACGCTGGAGCGGCTCGGCATGCTGGAGCGCTCGGAACTTTCCGGCCCAAACATCTTTCTCGGGCCGAAGGCGACGCAGTCGGTCATGCTGCTCCTGCACGAGCTTGCCACCAATGCGGTAAAATATGGCGGTCTGTCGAATGGAACAGGGCAGGTGACTGCGCGTTGGGAGATCAGCGGGCCAGCCGAAAACACACAGCTGACCTTTACCTGGCAGGAAACGGGAGGCCCTCCGGTCGTTGAGCCGGAGCGCCGCGGTTTCGGATCGCGTCTTATTCGCATGGGATTGTTGGGAACCGGTGGCGTCGACATCCGTTATGAGCCACCGGGAATCATGGTAATCATGCGCGCGTCACTGTCGCATTTGCAGGAAGCAGGCTGATAATGGGCCAATCACAGATGTTCGCAAAAACCACGATCCTTGTCGTGGAAGACGAACCACTCCTGCGCATGATGGCGGTGGATCTGGTGGAAGATGCCGGTTTCGAGGCGGTCGAGGCTGCCAATGCCGACGAGGCGATCAAGATCCTCGAATGTCGCAGCGACATAAGGGTGATTTTTACCGATATCGACATGCCGGGCAGTATGGACGGTCTGCTGCTCGCCGCCGCCGTGCGCGACCGCTGGCCGCCGATCAAGATCATCCTGACATCGGGCCATGTCCATGTCAGCGAGGTCGAAATGCCGGTCGACGGAAAATTCTTCTCAAAACCTTATGACCACGCTCAGGTGACACGCACCTTGCAGGCCATGGCCGGCGCCAGTCATTGACAATCATCATCCCGGCCGCGTCCGCACGCGGCCGGATTGGTCTCGATCACCTTCCGTTACGGAATTCGGGCAATCACCTTGATTTCGAAATCGAAACCGGCCAGCCAATTGACGCCGATCGCCGTCCATGTCGGGTAGGGCTTTTCGTCGAACATCTCTGATTTGACCTTCAAGACGGTATCGAGTTGCGCCTGCGGATCGGTGTGGAACGAGGTGACGTCGATCACGTCATCCAGCGTCGCGCCGGCGGCCTTCAGCACCGCGATCAGGTTCTGGAAGGCGAGCCGTACCTGCGCCTCGAAATCCGGTTCCGGCGTGCCATCGGTGCGGCTGCCCACCTGTCCGGAGACGAACAGAAGCTCGCCAGAGCGCACCGCTGCCGAATATTCGTGTTTCTCATAAAGGGCATGCCGGCCCTCGGGAAAGACTGCTTCGCGTTTTGTCATCAGTTTCACCTTGTGTTGGTTTCGCTTGGTTTTGCGGGGCACCGCACGCTTCGTGCTGCCGGCACGTCACGTCGCGTTTGCAATTTCATATACGGTGCGTATATTTATCTAGTGACATACTCGCCGTATGTCAAATTTAAATACGTACCGTATGTGAAACTCGAGGTCTGTGATGGCAAGAACCCGTGCCGAAACAATGGAAGAAAACCGCGCGAAACTGATCGCGGCGGGACGCAAAGCCTTTGCGGAAAAGGGGTTTTCCGCCGCCTCGATGGATGAGTTGACAGCCGATGCGGGCCTGACACGCGGCGCGCTCTATTCCAATTTCGGCGACAAGCGCGGCCTGCTTGCCGCTGTGGTCAACCAGATCGACGGCGAGATGGCGACGCGCGCCGAGGCGATCGGTGCGCAGTCAGCGGATCTGTGGGAGGGCCTGCAACAACAGGCGGCCGCCTATATCGAGATGGCGCTCGACCCGGAAGTGCAACGCATCGTGCTGCTTGACGGCCCGGCCGTGCTTGGCGATCCGTCGCTCTGGCCCAGCCAGAACAGCTGCCTTCAGGAAACCATGCAGGCGGTGCGAAAACTCCACGCAGCGGGCCGGCTGAAACCCTGCGACACCGAAGCCGCCGGCCGTCTTCTCTGTGGTGCGGCGCTCAACGCTGCCCTCTGGGTGGCGGCCAGCGATGATCCGAAAACGGTGCTACCGAAGGCGATCGAAGCATTTCGCCTGATGGCCGAAGGTTTTCTGGCGGAACGGCGCTGAATTTGGTGTCTGGCAATTTCAGCCGACAAATGCATCCCGCGTGACGGCATAACATGCGAAGACGGCATTGTCGTCATGCCCTTCGCCGATATGTAACATGCCGAGTTTTTCAGCGACCCGCAACGAGGCAGCATTACCCGGCATGACATCCGCGACGATCATGTCAAGCCGGAGCGTGTGGAAGGCATGCGCCGCCACCGTCAGCGCTGCCTCTGAGGCAAATCCCTTTCCCCAGGCCAGCCTGTTCAGACGCCAGCCGATCTCGATCTCCGGGCCGACGCCATCACGCGGAATGAGCAAAACCCAGCCGAGAAAGTCTTCTGGCGCATTTTTTGCGAAAATCGACCAGTAACCCAAGCCATTGCCGTGGTCCGTCTCTATCCGTCCACGGAGAAATACCTCATGTTCAGCCGGGTTTTGCCACGGTCCCGGCACGAACCGCGTCACTTCCGGGTCGCGGTCCATCGCCAGGCATGCCTGAAAATCCGCCATCTTGCGCGGACGCAATAGAAGTCGGTCTGTTTCGAATGAAGGTAACAAGGCAATCTCCATATGAGGGGCGATCCTGCCCCGATGGTTCGACGGATATATGGCCGCAACTCGCATGGAACATCCACCGATAACGCCGATTTTCATAGAAGTCCCACGCCGTCTGCTGTATCTGTTTCATCAAGGCGTGTGCTGCGTGCGCCACGGATTTTCCGGAACCGACGGAGACTTTGATCAACCTTCCACCAAGGGAGTGCGACCTGATGTCTTCATCCGGCTCCACAGGCAAGATCCGCTCGACGCTGCGCCATTTTCTCGACAACGAAGCCTCCGGCGGCATCGTGCTGATGGTGGTGGCGGCGCTCGCCATCGTCATCGCCAATTCACCGCTGGCTGAAACCTATTTTCATCTCCTGCATGTCTATCTCGGGCCGCTCAGCCTGCAGCACTGGATCAACGACGCGCTGATGGCGGCGTTCTTCCTGCTGGTCGGGCTGGAGATCAAACGCGAAATGCTCGACGGCCAGTTGTCGACATGGAGCCGGCGTATTCTGCCCGGTGCGGCCGCGGCCGGCGGCATGCTGTTTCCGGCGCTGTTTTACGTGGCCTTCAACCGGCACGATCCATCCGCCCTGCGCGGCTGGGCCATCCCCACCGCCACCGACATCGCCTTTGCCCTCGGCGTCATCTCGTTGCTGGGTTCACGCGTTCCGGCCTCGCTCAAAATCTTTCTGGCGGCACTCGCCATCATCGATGACCTCGGCGCCGTCATCGTCATCGCGCTATTCTATACCGCCGATCTCGATCTTCTGGCGCTCGGTGGCGCTGCCGTCGTGATGGTCGCCCTGTTTGCCGCAAACCGTCTGAAGGTGAGGGCGCTTGCCGTCTATCTCGCACTTGGAGTGGTTCTGTGGTTGCTGGTCTTCGCCTCCGGCATTCATGCGACGCTGGCCGGCGTGCTGCTGGCGCTGACAATCCCGCTGAAGCTGACACCCGGCACGCCGGAAGCCTCTCGCGCCGAATCGCCATTGCACCGGCTGGAACACCTGCTGCACAAGCCGGTCGCCTTCGTCATCGTGCCGATCTTTGGTTTTGCCAATGCCGGCGTGTCACTGGCCGGCCTCTCCACCGCTGTGTTTTCCGAACCGCTGACGATGGGCGTCGCCGCCGGTCTTCTGGCCGGAAAACTGGTCGGCGTGCTCGGCACGGTGGCGCTGCTGGTGAAGCTCGGTCTGGCGCAACTGCCCGCCAAGGCGACATGGGCGCAGATGACAGGCACCGCGCTTCTCTGCGGCATCGGCTTCACCATGTCGCTGTTCATCGGCCTGCTCGCCTTCAATAATCCGGCCGTACAGGATCATGTGAAGATCGGTATCCTGATGGGGTCTCTTGCATCGGGTCTGCTGGGGGCGGCGGTGCTTGTCGTTTGCGGCCGGCGGGTGTGATTTGCGGGTGTGAGTTTTGAGCTTGCCGTCGCTCCGCCAGCTTCTCCCTGTTTTGACAGGGAGAAGGGATATGCCGCATCCTGAATGCCTTCAAACTGGACAAAGCCCGACCGCTCCCATACCACAAGGGCGAGGGCATTGTTCGCCCGGATGAAACGGGAATTTTGGGTCATGGCAATCAAGGACGTTCGGCAGGGCAAACGCAACGAAGACGGCATCGCCGCCGTTCTCGGCATTCTCAAGCAGGCGTTTGGCGAGCGTTTCCAGACCGGCCAGTCGTTTCGCGAACAGCATGCCCACACCACCACCTATCTGCCGGCGCAATTGCCAGATGGTGTCGTTTTCGTCGAAACCAGCGAAGACGTGAAGTCTGTCGTCAAAACCTGCGCCGCCCAGAAGGTGCCGGTTATCGCCTTCGGCACCGGTTCGTCGCTGGAAGGCCAGATCAATGCAGCCAATGGCGGCATTTCGATCGATTTTTCCCGCATGAACAAGGTTCTACGCGTTTCGCCGGAAGATCTCGACGTCACCGTCGAACCCGGCATTACCCGCGAGGAACTCAACGTCCATCTGCGCGATACCGGGCTGTTTTTCCCGATCGATCCGGGCGCCAACGCCTCCATCGGCGGCATGACGGCGACACGCGCCTCGGGCACCAATGCGGTGCGTTACGGCACGATGAAGGACAATGTTCTGGCGCTCACCGTCGTCACCGCCGATGGCGAAGAAATCCATGTCGGCACCCGTGCCCGCAAATCCTCGGCCGGTTATGACCTGACCCGCCTGTACGTCGGTTCGGAAGGCACACTCGGAATCATCACCTCGGTCACGCTGCGCCTGCAGGGCATTCCCGAAAAGATCGGCGGCGGTGTCTGTGCGTTTGAAAGCGTCGAGGCAGCCTGTAACGCCGTCATCATGACCATCCAGATGGGCATTCCGGTCGCCCGTATCGAACTGCTGGATGCCATGCAGATCCGTGCCTGTAACGCCTATTCCGATCTCAGCTACCCGGAGAAACCGACGCTGTTTCTCGAATTCCACGGCACCGAGGAAACCGTCGCACTGCAATCGGCGCAGTTCGCCGAAATCGCCGCCGAATTCGGCGGTGATGAATTCGTCTGGACCGCCAATGCGGAAGAACGCGCCAAACTCTGGAAGGCCCGCCACAATGCCTATTGGGCCGGCCGCGCGCTTGATCCCTCGCTCAGCGGTTTTTCCACCGATGTCTGCGTGCCGATCTCGCGACTGGCCGAATGCGTGGCGGAAACCCAAGCCGATATCGAGCAAGCCGGTCTGCTGGCGCCGATCGTCGGCCATGCCGGGGATGGCAATTTCCACGTGCTGGTGATGTTCGACGACAAGGATCCGGCATCGGTTGCCAAGGTTGAAGCCTTCACCCATCGTCTCGGCCAGCGGGCGTTGGCCATGGATGGCACCTGCACCGGCGAACACGGTGTGGGGCAGGGCAAATTGAGCCTGCTTGCCGAAGAAATCGGCCCGGCTCTGGGTCTGATGCAGGCTGTGAAGAAAAGCCTCGACCCGGACAATATTTTCAATCCGGGAAAAATCTGGCATCCGGCAGACTGATCAGGCACAACAGCGGTAACAGGGGAGACGACAGGCAGTGCTCGGACGGATCATGCTCTTCCTCGGTGGCCTCGTGGTCGTGGCGTTGTTCACGGCCCTGTTTGCGCCGTTCTTCCTCGACTGGTCGAGTTTCCGCACCGAGTTCGAAAATCAGGCCAGCCGTATCCTCGGCAAGAAGGTCACCGTGCACGGCAATGTCGATGCCCGCATCCTGCCGTTCCCGTCGGTCACCATGCATGACGTGCGCATCGGCCGCGATACCGATGGCACGCCGCAGGTGCAGGCCGCCGAATTTTCCATGGATATGGAACTGGCACCCTTCATGTCCGGCGAGGCGCGCATTTTCGACATGCGCATCGTTCGCCCCAAGGCGCGCATCCGCGTCCTGAGCGACGGCACGCTCGACTGGACCCGTTCCGGCCGCGTCGATATTCCGGCGCGCAATGTCGTGCTGGAAGACGTGCATATCACCGATGCCGAGATCGAATTCATCGACGAGCAAACCGGCCGCACCCGTCGCCTGACGGAGTTCAATGCCGATATGGCCGCCGCATCGCTGGCCGGCCCATGGCGGGCCGATGGCACCGCCAATCTCGACGGCTATGATGCCCGATTCAATTTTTCGAGCGCAGAGCCGGATGCGGCGACAGGCAGCGTGCCCTTGCGTCTGCGTCTGTGGCCCGATCAGCAGCCGGTGGAATTGCAGCTCGATGGGGCGCTGGCCGTCAAGGAAGGTCGTGCCGGTTATCAGGGCGCCTTCAATCTGGTGACGCTGGCGGAAGAGACGGAAGAGGAACCTGTCACCCCGCCGCCGCCGGGGCCACGCGTGCGCGGCCGTTTCGAACTCACCAATGACCGCATCCGCATTCCCGAATACCGGCTGGAGCTTGGCGCTGGCGACAATCCTTACGTCACGACAGGCGAAGCGACGCTCGATACCGGCGACAAGCCGGAATTCCTGCTCACCGGCGATGGCCAGCAGATCGACGTCAACCGCCTGACGCAGGAGGAAGCGGGCGGCAAGACGGCGCGCAATCCGGCCGTGTCGGCGCAACGTCGCCTGAATGCGCTGATCCGCATGGCGGCTGCGATCCCTATCCCGCAGGTGCCGGGCAAGGCCAGCTTGCGCCTGCCGGCCATCGTGCTCAACGACACGACGCTGCGCGACATCCGCCTCGATTTGCGCCCGGCCGGCCAAGGCTGGGCGGTCGATAATGTCGTGGCGACACTGCCAGGCCGGACCCGTGTCGAGGCCAAGGGTAGTCTGCAACTGGTCGGCAACGCCGCCTTTTCCGGCAGCATGCTGCTCGCCTCCAACCAGCCTTCCGGCCTGGCCGACTGGCTGTCCGGCAAGGTCGATCCGGCCATCCGCCGGCTGAGTTCCGCAGGCTTTTCGGCCAAGGTCGATCTCACCACCGAGCGCCAGCGTTTCGAGGGGCTGGAACTGGCGATCGGCAATGCCACGCTGACCGGCAGCATCGAACGCCAGTCCATCCCCGATCAGACGCCCAGCCTGACAATCGATCTGTCCGGCAACGAAATCGATATCGATGCCATGCGCGCGCTCGGCTCGCTGCTGACCGGCGACGATGCCGGCCGCGACGTTCTCGACCACAAGCTTGCCGGTACGCTGCGCGCCGACCGTTTCAACGCCTTTGGTGTTGCCGCCGACAAGGTCGATACGACCTTTTCCTTTGCCGATGGCGCGCTGTCGCTGGAAAAACTGACGGTCGGCGATCTCGCCGGTGCGGAAATCGCCGCCAGCGGCAAGCTGGAAGGTTCGTTGCTCGCCTATTCCGGTGGTGGCACGGTTTCGCTGAAATCCGCCGATCCGACACCGTTTCTCGCGATGTTGCGCGACCACCTGCCGCGTAACCCGGCACTGGCGCGATTGGCGGAGAGCGCCGGCTGGTATGCGCAGACCGACCTCAAGGCCGAGATCACGGTGGGTGGTAACGTCAACGGCCTTGCCGCCGATCTCACCGGCGTCAGCAATGGCAGCCGTGTTGCCGGCGATATCCGCCTGCCGAACCTGCTCGATCTCACCGGTAGCGACACATTCGATGTGAAGGCCACGCTTGAAAACCCCAATGCCTCGACGCTGTTCGGCCAGGCCGGCCTCGACCCGCTGCCCTTCGATGTCGAAGGTGATGGACTGTTGACGCTTGCCGCCTCCGGCAGTGGCGACAAGCCTGCCACGATCGACCTCGCTTATGCGGCTGGCGAGACGCTGATGTCCGCCAAGGGAGAGCTCAACCTTCTCGATCCCGGCTTCGGCAACGGCAAGGCACGTATTTCGGTGACAAGCCCGGATCTCGAACCCTATCTGCTTATGACCGGTATCGGCCTGCCGCAATTCGGCACCGGCCTTCCGGCAAAGCTCGTCGCCGACGTTGCGCTGACGCCTGAGGCGATCACCGTTGCCGGCCTCGACGGCACGCTGGCAGGCAATACGCTGAAGGGCGAAATCCGTCTCGACCGCAGCACGCCGGCATGGGCGGCCAGCGGCAGGCTTTCCATGGATACGCTCGATCTGGCATGGCTCGGCGAGGCGATCTATGGCCCGCTCACCGATGCGGACACCGGCGAACTGTCGAGCAAGGATTTTGCCCTGCCGATTTTTGGCAGCACGGACGCGACCCTTGACGTGACGGCCGGGACACTGCGAACCGACTTCACGGCACCCGTAACTGATTTTGCCGGTCGCATCACCCATCGTGGCGGCAATCTGACCGTCGAAAATCTTGGCGGCACATGGAACGGCGGCAAGCTCGGCGGCCGTCTGATGATGTCGAACGGGCAGGGCGTCGGCATCTTTCAGACGCGCCTGACGCTTGAAGGCGGCGATCTTGCGCCCGTCGTCTGGCAATCAGGCAATGGTGCGCCGGTTGCGACCGGCGGTATCGGTTTCGATCTGGTGGCGGAGGCGACCGCCAAAAGTGTAGCCGATCTCCTCGGCTCTGCCAGCGGTTCGGGACAGGTGCGCCTCTCCAACCTCACCATCAACGGGCTCAACCCAGCCCTGCTGTCGCCTCTGCTCGAAAAGGCGGATGGCATCAAGGGCGAGGTGACGGCGGCAAAGGTTCAGCCGCTGGTGGCGGGTCTCGTGCATGCCGGCCAGACCCGTATCGGTGATGTCGCCATTCCCTTCACCATGACCGATGGCGAAGCGCGTGCGCAAAACATTGCCGCGGTCGATGGTTCGACAAAACTCAATGGCGCGCTGCGGCTGAATTTCGCCGACGGGACGGTGGCCGGCGACATCGGTCTCGGTTTCGATGCCGGCGACGAATCACTGGCCGGTGGCGATTCGGCGTTGAGGCTGATCTATTCCGGCGATCTGGCGGCGCCTGATGAAGCGCTTGATGTTGGCGACATGACCAATTTCCTCTCCATGCGCGCCTTTGAGAAGGAACGCCGCCGCGTCGAGACCTTGCAGGCGAGCGTTCTTGAAAAGCAGCGCCTGCGCCGCGAGGCAGCCCTTTATGCCTTCCGCGACAACGAACGCCGCATCGCTCGCGAAAAGGCCGAGGCGGAGGAAAAGGCGCGTCTTGAGGAAGAGGCCCGGCTTGCCGCCGAACAGGAGCAGCGACGTCTTGCCGAGGAAAAGGCAGCGGAAGAACGCCGTCGCCGCGAGGAGGCCGAACCGCGCCTGACCGTGCCGCCTGCAGGCAACGCGATCGGTGCGCCAGCGCTCGATTTCAACAACGGCGATTTTCAGAACCTGCCCGGCGTCCAGCGGTAATTGTCGCCGGGTCAGGAGGCGTGTTCACCCTTCAGGTGCCGCAGCACATGCACCCGAAGCGCCGACGACAGGTTGCTTTCGGCATCGCGGCCGTCGTCGATCTCGGCGATCAGGCCGGCGACGCTTTTCTGGCGCGCGACGGCAATGGTCTTGAGTTCGCTCCAGAACTCGTCTTCCAGCGTGAAACTGGTGCGGTGCCCATGCAGGGTCGCGGAATGTTTGCGGATCATTGCTTCGTACTCGCACACGAGACTGATCGTATCGGGATGTTCATGCGGTGAGGTAACGTAAGGTCAGTGACGCCGGGATCAGGCGTCGTTTTCCGGCTTATCGAGCTTTTTCTGGTCGAGTGATCGCTCGGCCTTGTCGTTCAGTGCCTGCGTCAGAGACTTTTCCGGTTTTGTCCGGCCGAAAGTCAGGCGGTTCTGCTCCGCCTGCTTTTCTTTCTCAGACCGGGCCTTGGTCTTGCGGAACTGACGCAGATTGACGATGTCGGCCATATGCGTGCTCTCCGGATCGACCATGCGGCCGGTGGGTTGGATCAGTGCTTCTTGCGGAACGAATCCAGCGAGACGACGGACCCTTCCTTTTTCGGCTCGTCGGATTTTTCCTCCGTCTCGCCGCCTTCCGCAGGCTTGGAAACGGCATCGACGGGATATGCGGTGATTTCGGCAGAGGTCTCGTTTTCGTCCTCGTCGGCCATCGGAACTTCGAATTCGAGTTCGAAATTCACCGACGGATCGTAGAAACCGCGGATGGCGTTGAACGGGATGACGAGTCGCTCCGGCGTATCGGAGAAGGACAAGCCGATCTCGAACTGGGTTTCAGTCACCTTCAGGTCCCAGAACTGATGCTGGACGACGATGGTCATTTGCTCGGCATATTTCTGCTTGAGGTGCTGCGAAATGCGAACACCCGGCGCACCGGTCAGGAAGGTGATGAAAAAATGATGCTCACCGGGAAGCCGGCCGGTCGTGGCGACCTCGGACAGAACCTTGCGGATAACGCCACGCAGAGCGTCCTGCGCCAGAATATCGTAGCGGATATGATCCTGCCCCATCGGCCTGTCTTCCATTCGTTGTCGTCTTTTCTCGATCGGTTGCGTTTGCTCGTTATAGGGCAGGGCAAGGTTATGGAAAAGCCCCCGTCCACGCCCGATTCCGAGCATCCTACAAAATTTCAGGGGTAAGGAGAAGGTGGAGGTTTCTGTTGCCAGGTACCTCCGAACCCCGCCTTACGGGGCTAACCGTAAGGACTTAAAGCGGAATTCCCGCACCGCCATTAGGCAGCGAGAGCGTATTCCTTAGCGTTGTTGTCATTTGCAACTACACTTGTGACCCGATAACGGCGGTATCATGCCGAGCAAAAGTACGATCTTTACGCCCTTGTCGATCCTATTTCGCCCCCATCAAAAGCCGGCCATTTCGACCGACCGGTTTTTGGTGGAGGCGCCGGGTACCGCCCCCGGGTCCAATAGGTTTATTACACCGACCATTTATCGCCATATCCGGACCGAAGTCCGGCACGGCTGATATAGGTGTTTGCGTGCCCGTTGAAAAGAGGTCTTGTCATCTTGTTGTGATGATCATGAAAAGATGGGAAAAGCGCCTTTTGCTCACCGGGAGGTGATTGGTGCGGGGCGGCCGTGCTATTATGTATGCCTGAAATTCAGGAATCGGCGACCACGACCCATGAAACAATATCTCGACCTTCTCAGCCATGTGATGGAAACCGGCAGCGACCGTGGTGATCGCACCGGCACCGGCACGCGTTCGGTTTTCGGTTACCAGATGCGTTTCGACCTGTCGGACGGTTTTCCGGTTCTGACCACCAAGAAACTGCACCTGAGGTCGATCATCCACGAGCTGCTTTGGTTCCTGCAGGGCGATACCAATATCGCTTACCTCAAGGAAAACGGCGTGCGCATCTGGGATGAATGGGCCGATGAGAACGGCGATCTCGGTCCTGTCTACGGTTATCAGTGGCGCTCCTGGCCAAAGCCGGATGGCGGCCATGTCGACCAGATCGTCAATCTGATCGAGGGTTTGAAGACCAATCCGAATTCGCGCCGGCATATCGTGTCGGCCTGGAACCCGGCGCTGGTGGACGAGATGGCCCTGCCGCCGTGCCATTGCCTGTTCCAGTTCTACGTTTCCGACGGCAAGCTTTCCTGCCAGCTTTATCAGCGTTCGGCGGACATTTTTTTGGGCGTGCCCTTCAATATCGCATCCTATGCCCTGCTGACGCTGATGGTGGCGCAGGTGGTCGGCCTCAAACCCGGCGATTTCATCCACACGCTGGGTGACGCGCATATCTACGCCAATCACTTCGAACAGGCCGAATTGCAGATGACGCGGGCGCCGAAGGCGCTGCCGACCATGCGCATCAATCCCGACGTGAAGGACATTTTCAGCTTCAAGTTCGAGGATTTCACGCTCGAGAATTATGAGGCGGATGCGCATATCAAGGCGCAGGTGGCGGTTTGAAAAAACATCCGGTTTCCATCGTCGTCGCGGTTGCCAGCAATGGTGTCATCGGCAGGGACGGCGACATGCCGTGGAAGCTGTCCACCGACCTTAAGCGCTTCAAGGCGATCACGCTGGGCAATCCGGTTGTGGTTGGCCGCAAGACGCTCGAATCATTCGGCGGAAAACCGCTGCCGGGTCGGCCGCATGTGGTCGTGACCCGCAATCCGGATCTGGCGGTAGATGGTGCTGACACCGCCTGCTCGCTTGAGGCTGCTTTGAAGCGCGCCGACGAGATCGCGACGCAG
Source organism: Neorhizobium sp. BT27B (assembly GCF_050455485.1). NCBI lineage: Bacteria > Pseudomonadati > Pseudomonadota > Alphaproteobacteria > Hyphomicrobiales > Rhizobiaceae > Neorhizobium > Neorhizobium sp. BT27B. The sequence continues at coordinate 426,039 of NZ_JBCIYT010000003.1, forward strand.
ACCGGTGCCGCGCAGGTGGCGGTGATCGGCGGCGGAGAAATCTATCGGCAGGCGATGGATGTCGCCGACATTCTCTACATCACCCATGTCGAGGCCGAGATCGCAGATGGCGATACTTTTTTCCCGGCGATCGATCCGGCCGTGTTCGAGAGGGGCGAAGAGCTCTTTGTGCCTGCCGGTGAAAAAGACAATTACCCTACTCGCTTCGTCACCTATCATCGCCGATAAGTTGTGTTTTGAAAGGTTTCATTTTCGAAATCGCTTCAAAGACCTGCGAAACAGCCCTTGAACACCGGGAAGTTATTGAACGCGCGTTGAAACCACGTGTTGCGAACCCTATAACGGGCTAGATCGGGAAATGTGCGGGGGAATTCGCGCGCCACCGGCATGGGAGTGACACCAACAAAGAGGTTTTGATGCCCTGGAGCAATCAGAATGGCGGCGGCCCCTGGGGGGGCGGCGGCGGTAATAACAACGGCAATAATCAAGGCGGGCCTTGGGGGCAGGGTCCGAACAAACCGCGCAGCGGTGGCGGCGGCGGTGGAAACGGCGGCAATGGCGGCCCACCCGATCTCGAAGACCTGATCCGGCGCAGCCAGGATCGTCTGCGCGGCGTCATGCCCGGCGGCTTCAATGGCGGCATTTTCGTCATTCTGGCGCTGGTCGTGCTTGCATTCGCGGCATTCCAGTCGGTCTACACGGTGCAGCCTGATGAGCGCGGCGTTGAGCTGCGATTCGGCAAGCCCAAGGAAGAAGTCGCCATGCCTGGCCTTCATTTCCATCTGTGGCCGTTCGAGACCGTCGAGATCGTCAAGGTTACCGAGCAGCAGCAGAACATTGGCGCGCCACGTGGTTCCAACACGAACGCTGGCTGGATGCTGACGGGCGACCAGAATATCGTCAACGTGCAGTATTCCGTTCTGTTCACGGTCAATGATCCAAAAGCCTATCTGTTCAACATCGAAACTCCGGCGGCAACGCTGCAGCAGGTTGGCGACAGCGCGATGCGCGAAGTCGTCGGACGCCGCCCCGCGCAGGACATTTTCCGTGCCGGTCGCGAGTCGATCTCGACGCAGGTGCGTGACATCATTCAGGGCACGATGGATCGATATGGCTCCGGCATTTCCATCAATGCCGTGTCTATCGAAGGCGCATCTCCGCCGCAGGAAGTCGCGGGCGCGTTTGAAGAAGTGCAGAAGGCAACGCAGGCCGAGGACCAGGTGAAGGAAGAGGCGAACCGCTACGCCAACCAGAAGCTTGGTGGCGCCCGTGGTCAGGCCGCGCAGATCCGCGAAGAGGCTTCCGCCTATCGCGACCGCGTCGTCAACGAGGCAGAGGGTGAAGCCCAGCGTTTCGTGGCGATTTACGACCAGTACAAGAATGCACCCGAGGTTACTCGCCAGCGTCTGTTCCTGGAAACCATGGAGGGCGTTCTGAAAAACTCCAACAAGGTGATCATTGAAGACGGCAAGGGTGTTGTGCCTTACCTGCCGATCAATGAACTCATGAAACAGCCGGCTGGCGCGGCGGCAGCGACGCAGCAGGGGGCAAACTAATGGTATCGAACAAGTTGCCCGCTTTCTTGATCGCCCTCGGCGTTTTGCTTTTCATCGTCTATTCGTCCGTGTTCGTGGTAAGCGAACGCGAGCAGGCCATCGTCATCCGTTTCGGTGAGATCCAGTCGGTCAAGAGCGAGCCGGGCCTCTACATGAAGTTGCCTTTCGCCTTCATGGATGCCGACCGCGTCCAGTATATCGAAAAACGTGCCTTGCGGCTTGATCTGGATAACATCCGGGTACAGGTCAGCGACGGTAAGTTTTACGATGTCGACGCTTTCGTCGTGTACCGGATCTCCGATCCACGTCGTTTCCGGGAAACGGTTTCCGGTGACCGCGCGTCGGCCGAGTCGCGCCTGAGGACACGTCTCGATTCCGGTCTTCGCCGCGTTTATGGTCTTCGCGGCTTCGAGGCGGCTCTGTCTGAAGAGCGCGTTTCGATGATGACCGAGATTCACCGCGACCTGAACGTCGCAGCCGAGTCATTGGGTGTAAAGATCGAGGACGTTCGCATTCGCCGTACCGACCTGACGCCCGAGCTTTCGCAGACGACGTTTAATCTGATGGAATCGGAACGTCTGGCGGAAGCCGAACTGATCCGTGCTCGCGGTAACGAAGAGGCACAGCGCCGTCGCGCTATCGCCGATCGTCAGGTGGTTGAGCTTGTTTCGCAGGCCAGCCGTGATTCGGAAATCATCCGAGGTCAGGGCGATGCCGAGCGGAACCGCATCTTTGGCGAAGCGTTCTCGCGCGATCAGCAGTTCTTTGAATTCTATCGTTCGATGCAGGCCTATGGCACGTCGCTTGGCGGTGCCGGCACGACCATGGTCCTGTCGCCCGATTCACAGTTCTTCCGGTTCTTCGCAAACCCGGACGGCAATGGTGGTCAGGGGCCGGTTCGCACCGCGCCTGCAGCCCCGGCCGCCGGTGGCCAGACGCCGGCGCCTGCCAACAACTGATGGCACGGGCATGACAATTGAAGGGGCGGCTTTCGGGCCGCCCCTTTCGTATTCGCTACTGTTCGTGGGGATTGTCGGCGCTATCTCACGAAAAGGTAATTTCCCAGGTCTTCATTCCGCCTTATGCTTCTGTTCCAGATAAGTCGGGTTCTCAGCGAGGATATAGATGGCTCGTTCCTTTCGGTCGTCCTTGAAACGGTCCGCTGCGGCAGGTGCCGCATTCGTCATGCTTTCGGGCGCTCTCGTCACGCCATCAGCGGCATGGGCGCAAGCCCAGGCGGCACAGGCAAATTCGCCTCTCGCACCGCCGCCCGGCGGTGGCCCCGCCTCGGTTGCCGATCTCGCAGAAGGCCTGCTGGATGCCGTGGTCAACATCTCCACCTCGCAAAGCGTCAAGAACGAGGGCGAGGGGCCGCAAAAGCCTGTCGTGCCGGAAGGCTCGCCCTTCCAGGAATTCTTCAACGACTTCTTCGATGGTGACGGCAAGGGTGAGGGCAACCGCAAGGTCAATTCGCTCGGCTCCGGCTTTGTCATCGATCCTGCCGGTTTCGTGGTGACCAACAACCACGTCATCGAAGGCGCCGATGATATCGAGGTAGTTTTTCCGAACGGCGACAAGCTGAAGGCAAAACTGATCGGTACCGACACCAAGACCGACCTCTCGGTTCTGAAAGTGGAGCCGAAAGCGCCGCTGAAATCGGTGCGGTTCGGTGATTCGCGCAAAATGCGGATCGGCGACTGGGTGATGGCGATCGGTAACCCGTTCGGCCTTGGCGGCTCGGTGACGCTCGGCATCATTTCGGCGCGCGGCCGTAACATCAATGCCGGCCCTTACGACAATTTCATCCAGACGGATGCCTCGATCAACAAGGGCAATTCCGGCGGGCCGCTGTTCAACACCAAGGGTGAGGTCATCGGCATCAACACGGCGATCATTTCGCCAAGCGGTGGCTCCATTGGTATCGGTTTCGCGGTGCCGACCGAACTTGCGGAAAACATCGTCAAGCAGCTGATCGAATTCGGCGAGACCCGTCGCGGCTGGCTCGGCGTGCGCATTCAGCCGGTAACGGATGATGTGTCGGCAAGCCTTGGCCTGAAGGCGGCGCAGGGCGCACTCGTGTCCGGTGTCATCAAGGGCGGCCCGGTCGATAACGGCACGATCCGTGCCGGCGACGTCATTCTCTCTTTCGACGGCAAGCCGGTGAAAGAAATGCGTGATCTGCCGCTGGCGGTGGCCGAAAGCCCGGTCGGCAAGGAAGTCGATGTCGTCGTCATGCGCGATGGCAAGGAGCAGACGGTTAAGGTGACGCTCGGTCAGCTGGAAGACAGTGCCGAGCCCGAGGAGAACGCTGGCCAGCCGGTCCTGCCGGAAGGCGAGGGCGAGGACATGGAGCCGGACAACGATATGGCCGAAAAACAGGCACCGGACGTAAAGCCGCCGGCAGATGCGGACAAGGTTGCGCCCAGCAGCCTCGGTCTGGCGCTGTCGTCTCTCGGTGAAGACCAGCGCAAGAGTTTTGGTATCGGTGCTGCCGTCAACGGTGTCGTGATCACTGCCGTCGAGCCCAACACCGCGGCTGCCGAAAAAGGCCTGAAGGCCGGCGATGTGATCGTTGAAGTCGGTCAGGACGCGGTGAAAAGCCCGGAGGATGTGACCAAGCGCGTGCAGGTGCTGAAAAGCGAAGGCCGCCGGTTCGCGCACATGATGGTATCAGGTGCCAATGGCGAATTGCGCATTGTCGCGGTGCCGCTGGAGTAGTCTGATTTCCGATAAAGATATTGGCCCGCTGGTGATCTCGTCAGCGGGCTTTTTCGTGTCTGGAGGGCCACAATTCTGTCGCCGCCGCATACACCAAATGATGTTTCAAATGCGGGTGTGTGTCGGGCACGCGCGGATGCTCGAAATCGAGCCATGGTTGGCGCTGCATGCCGATGCGCTGCATGACCGCCGTGGACCGCTGGTTTTCGGCAACGGCGAAGGAGAGGACCGCCTTCATGCCGCGTTTCACCAAGGCGTCGTCCAGCAAGGCCAGCGCTGATTCCGTCACATATCCATTGCCCCAGAAACGCGTGGCGAGCCGCCAGCCGATCTCGACCATGCCTTCAGGGAAAATGCCGGGCAGGTTGGTCGGTGACAGACCGCAGAAGCCCATTGGTTCATCGGTTTCCTTGAGGGCCATCGCGTAGAAACCGAGGCCGGTCTCGGTGATCATGCCGTTCAGCTTCTCCAGAACAGAATCCGATTCCTCGTAGCTGCGACGGAAGGGAAAAAATTCCATCACTTTCGGATCGGCATTGATCTCGCGAAAGAGGTCGCGGTCGGATGGCCGCCAGTTGCGGAGAATGAGGCGTTCGGTCTCGAGAATGATCACATTCGCCTCCCTGGCTTGTATCCGGTGTTTCAGGCGAGGGGAGCGAAGTCGGTCTTGCGATAACCCTGGATGTAGAGAAGGGCTGTCAGGTCGCCATGGTCGATGCGCATCCTGGCCTGTGCCGCCACGGTGGGCTTGGCGTGCAGCGCCACGCCCGAACCTGCTACGCCAAGCATGCCGAGATCATTGGCGCCATCACCGACGGCCATGGCGTCTTCCGGCGAAATCCCGAGCTTTTCCGCAAGGTCCATCAGAGCGTCGATCTTGGCCTGCTTGCCGAGGATCGGTTCGGCAACCTCACCGGTCAGCACGCCGTCCTTTTCGATAAGAATGTTGGCGCGGTCCTCGTCAAAGCCAAGCGTTGCCGCGATGCGGCTGGTGAAAACCGTGAAACCGCCGGAAACGAGTGCAGTGTAAAATCCCTTGGCCTTCATCGTGGCAATCAATTCGGGGCCGCCCGAGGTCAGCGTGATGCGCTTGGCGATGACCTCGTCAACGACGGTGATCGGCAGGCCTTTCAGCAGCGCCACGCGTTCGCGCAAAGCCGGCTCGAATTCGATCTCGCCGTTCATGGCGCGGGCGGTGATGTTTGCGACCTTGTCCTTGAGGTCGACTTCGGCGGCCAGTTCGTCGATGCATTCCTGACCGATCATGGTCGAATCCATGTCGGCGAGCAGGAGTTTCTTGCGACGTGTTTCGGTGTTCTGGATGACAAGGTCGATCGGCTTGTCGGCAATGACAGCCCGGATGGCGGCTTCGATCGCTACGAGATCGGCACCGTCGCGCAGGGCGATATCGCAGGCGATACCATCGGCCAGCCAGTAAAGACCGGAGGCGTTTGCGGCTTCGGCTGCCTGTTCTCCCAGCCCTGCGGTCAGAACGGGATTTGACGGATGGGCAATGAGCGTGGCAACGAAAGCCATGATGAGCGACCTTGTGGACGATTTCGACGCGATCCTGATAACCGGGCCGACTGCCAGCGGCAAGTCGGCGCTGGCGGTTGATTTTGCCAAACGCCATGACGGCGTGGTGATCAATGCCGACAGCATGCAGGTTTACGACACTTTGCGCGTGCTGACGGCTCGTCCGGCGGAAGAAGACATGGAAGGCGTGCCGCACCTGCTTTACGGGCATGTGCCGGCCACAACGGCCTATTCTACAGGTGAGTGGCTGCGTGATGTACAGCGGCTGCTGGCCGATCTGAAACGCGAAGGGCGTCTGCCGGTTCTGGTCGGCGGCACCGGCCTTTATTTCAAGGCGCTGACCGGCGGCCTGTCGGATATGCCGGCGATACCGGATGATCTGCGCGAATCGCTGCGCCAGCGGATGGCGCTGGAAGGGCCGGAAGTTCTGCACGCGGAACTGGCTTCACGCGATGCAGAGACGGCGGCGCGACTTCAGGTGAAGGATGGGCAGCGTATTTTGCGGGCGCTGGAAACCCATATCCATACCGGCCGTTCCATTTCATCTTTTCAGGAAACGCGGGGGCCGATGATCATCGATCCGTCGCGGGCGAAAAAGATCGTCGTCCTGCCGGAACGACCGATATTGCATGACCGGATAAACCGTCGTTTCGAGATCATGCTCCAGACCGGAGCCATCGAAGAGGTTGGCGCGCTGATGGCCTTGCAGCCGGCGCCGGACATGCCGGTGATGAAGGCGATCGGTGTCAACGAGATTGCCGAGATGGATGCCGGGCGGATGCGTCGCGAGATGGTGATTGAGCGTGGCTCAGCGCTCACCCGGCAATATGCCAAGCGCCAGATGACCTGGTTTCGCAATCAGATGGATGACAGCTGGGAGCGCTGGCCGGGACCTGACGGACCAGCCAACGCCCACTGAACTTTTTCGGGTCAGTCCTTGTCGTAAAGGCTGCTGAGCGGCTTTTTCAGCAGGCTGTCGCGCAGCGATCCGCTGCCTTCGGAACGACCGAAAGCGGGGCGCGAGGCGTCTGTGCGGCCAAGTCCGGTGAAATCGGATGCGGCGTCGCGGCGGACTTCCGTAAAGCGTGTCGGCCGGGATGGCTCGGCATCGCGGGAAAGGCGTGGCAGCATATCCGGGCGGTACGGCTCCAGACCTTCCGTCGATTGCGGCTGGGCGGTCTGGCCGGGTGCAAGCGGTGGAATGTCTTCGGTGCGCATTTCGTTGTTCCAGCGTGCCAGTTCGGCATCGCTTGCGCCATCGTCGTCTGCATCATCGATGTAGTTATCCGTCTGCGAGAGCGAAAAACTCTGGCTGCTGACGCTGCGCTGAAAATTGCTGATGTCGGGGCCGGCGACGGAGCGCATGCGCGAGACGACGGAACGCAGATCCACGGTGTCGGGTGTTTCGTCATCCCCGTAATGGGCAGCGCTTGCGCCATTGGCTTTCGGCAGATGGCTCTGGTCGACACGGGTGAAGCGCATGCGCATAGGCACCGAGATGGCCTCGCCGAAGGCAATGGCTTCGCCGTTGCCGATCGACGATAGAAAACTTGTCGTCGAGATCGACGAGTTGGGAATGGCCGAGCGGATGATGTCCTGGTCCTTGTCATTGGCCAGTCGCATCGCAAAAACCGTCGAGCACTGTGACAGGATGGTCTGGTCGAGCTCGCCCGGACGCTGGGTGATAACACCGAGGGAAACGCCGTATTTACGACCTTCCTTGGCGATGCGGGCGATGGCCTGCCGGGTCGGCACGAAGCCGAGTTCGCGGTCGGCCGGCACGTAACGGTGGGCTTCCTCGCAGACGACCAGCATGTGAATGGCGCCATTGCTCCATAGCGCCAGTTCGAACGACATGCGGCAGAGGATGGAGACGACAGAATTGACGACTTCCGACGGAATGCCGGCCAGCTGGAACGTTGAGATCGGCCGATCGTCGCCGGGAATGCGGAAAATGTGCGCAATGGTCTCCATGATCGTGTCTTGGATCGTGTTGTTGGAGAACATGAAGTGGTAGCGCGGATCGTTGATCGCAGAGGTGACGCGCATTTTCAGCGAGCGCAGCACCGGCTTTTCGCTGCGGCCCTCAAGGCGGCCGATACGCTCGTCGATCAGGGCGAGAAGGTCGGCCATGCGATAAGGGACGGGCGTGTCGGCGGTGACCGAGCTTTTTTCGGTGGTGCGGCGCATCAGCGAGGAGTCGCTGCCGCGGAAAGCGCGTTTTGCCTCCGGAATGACGTCTCGCAGAATGTCGAGTTCGTCGGCGACCGGCGGGCGCCCACGGAAAACCACCTCGGCAAACTCTTCCAGCCGCATCAGCCAGAACGGCAGGTCGAGCGTGTCGGTATCAATGACGACCGCTTTTTCCGGGAAGGCTGCCGCGAATTCGTTGTGCGGATCGAGGATGAGTACGCGAAGCTTAGGATCGGCTTCGATAGCCTTGTTCAGCAGCAACGACACCGCCGTCGACTTGCCGACGCCGGTGGAGCCGACGACAGCGAAGTGTTTCGACAGCATCGACGGAATATGAATTGTCGCGTCGATCGCTTCGTCCTGCGTCAGCTTGCCGACAACGCAGCTTTCGCTCTGTCCGGTATCGTAAATGCGCACGAGGTCTGCCGCGCGGATGCGGTGGGCGATAGCGCCGAGATAGGGATAGCGGGAAATTCCGCGTGAAAATTCCTCACGGCCGTCCGGGCTGACGCGGACTTCGCCCAGCAGTTCGACCTCGATGCGGAATTCGTTGTCGCCACCGTCGATCCATTCGTTCTTCTCGGTCGACATGGAATAGGAAATGGCGACGACGCGGTTGGTGCCAACGCTGATCGAAATCAGACGCCCGACCGACCACAGTTCCGTCAGTCCTGTTTCGCCGTCTTCAGCGACTGCAGCAATGGTTGCGTGGGCGCCATTACAGGCAACGACTCGTCCAAGCAGCCGGTTGCCGGGCCTGTCGCCATCGCGCCGTTCCTGTTCGCCGGCCGTCATTGCTTTCTGAAAGTCACTGTTACGCACTAAATGGCCCCTATTCTCTGGGTCGGGCTGAAACGAACTAGCAATTACTTATGGGGCCTGCCCCTTTAATCTTGGGGGACATTAGCGCAGGCAGCTTAATAAGGGGTTTCAATAAGTTGTCGCATGCGACAAGTCTGTTTCATCTTGCCGGGCAGGGGCCGACGGCAATTTTTCAGCGCTTTCGCGTTGACGGGCAATATGTTTGCCGCTAACACTCGGCCCATGAAAAATTCGATCGCTCTTATTGTGGTGGGAACGCGCATGGGCAGGATGGTGTAACCATCCGGCGTTAGCCACCCATGCGCGGAAAGACAGGCTCCTCAAGGGGCCTTTTTTTATGCCTTGTTCCCGGTCGGCAAACACAATGCACAACGGATCGGAAGCAAAAAAACTCCAGCAGCAATCCCGGCCATTGCAGATATAAAAGGCCAGACCCCAGGAGGATATGACATGACGGATACGGCGGATAACGGCAACCGAATGACAGGCGCCGAAATCGTGCTTCGCGCTTTGAAGGACAATGGCGTCGAGCATATTTTCGGCTATCCCGGTGGCGCCGTGCTTCCGATCTATGACGAGATCTTTCAGCAGGAAGACATCCAGCACATTCTCGTCCGTCATGAACAGGGTGCCGGCCACGCGGCCGAAGGTTATGCCCGCTCCACCGGCAAGGTCGGCGTCATGCTCGTCACGTCCGGTCCCGGCGCCACCAATGCGGTGACGCCGCTGCAGGATGCGCTGATGGATTCGATCCCGCTCGTCTGCCTGACCGGCCAGGTGCCGACCACGCTGATCGGTTCCGATGCGTTTCAGGAAGCCGATACCGTCGGCATTACTCGGCCCTGCACCAAGCACAACTGGCTGGTGAAGAATGTCGACGAACTGGCCGGCATCATCCATGAAGCCTTCCGTATCGCCCAGAGTGGCCGTCCGGGTCCGGTCGTGGTCGATATCCCGAAGGATATCCAGTTTGCGACCGGCACCTATACGTCGCCATCCGAAATGGCGTCTTCGAAAAGCTACCAGCCCAAGGTCAATGGCGATCTCAATGCCATTCAGGCTGCTGTCGAACTGATGGCGACGGCGCGTCGTCCGGTTCTCTATACCGGCGGTGGTGTCATCAATGCCGGCCCGGAAGCTTCGAAACTGCTGCGCGAACTGGTCGAACTCACCAATTTCCCGATCACTTCGACGCTGATGGGCCTGGGTGCCTATCCGGCATCCGGCAAGAACTGGCTCGGCATGCTCGGCATGCACGGTTCCTACGAGGCCAATCTGACCATGCATGACTGCGATGTCATGGTTTGCGTCGGTGCGCGTTTCGACGACCGGATTACCGGTCGCCTGAATGCATTCTCGCCGAACTCGCGCAAGATCCACATCGATATCGACCCTTCGTCGATCAACAAGAACGTCCGTGTCGACATTCCGATCATCGGCGATGTCGGCCATGTTCTCGAAGACATGGTTCGCCTGTGGCGGGCGCTGCCCAAAAAGCCGGAAAAGGCGCAGACGGCCGAATGGTGGTCTTCGATAGAAACCTGGCGCGCCAGAAAGTCGTTCTCCTACAAGAACTCGAACGACGTCATCATGCCGCAATATGCGCTGGAGCGTCTTTACGAGGCGACCAAGGGGCATTCCACCTTCATCACCACGGAAGTTGGTCAGCACCAGATGTGGGCCGCCCAGTTCTTTGGCTTCGAGGAGCCGAACCGCTGGATGACCTCGGGTGGTCTCGGCACGATGGGTTACGGTCTGCCGGCAGCACTTGGCGTGCAGGTGGCACATCCCGATGCTCTGGTCATCGACATCGCCGGCGATGCCTCTATCCAGATGTGCATCCAGGAAATGTCTTGCGCCATCCAGCATAACCTGCCGGTCAAGATCTTCATCCTGAACAACCAGTACATGGGCATGGTGCGCCAGTGGCAGCAGCTGCTGCATGGCAACCGTCTGTCGAATTCCTACACGGAAGCCATGCCTGATTTCGTCAAGCTGGCGGAAGCCTATGGCGCGGTCGGCATGTATTGCGACGATCCGAAGGAACTGGACGAGAAGATTGCCGAGATGATTGCCGTGAAGGCTCCGGTCATCTTCGATTGCCGGGTTGCCAATCTCGCCAACTGCTTCCCGATGATCCCGTCGGGCAAGGCGCACAACGAGATGCTGCTGCCAGACGAAGCCACGGACGAAGCGGTTGCTCAGGCGATCGATGCGAAGGATCGCCAGCTCGTTTGATACGAGCCGGCATTCCAGACGAAGTTTTGAGGGAGCGAACCCAGATCATGAACGCACATCAGCAACCGACCGGCTCGGCCTATTTCATCAGCCCGGAGACCGCCAAAGTCGAGAGCCACACGCTATCGGTTCTCGTCACCAACGAACCGGGCGTTCTCGCCCGCGTCATCGGCCTTTTTTCCGGCCGTGGCTACAATATCGAAAGTCTCACCGTTTCGGAGACAGAACACGAGTCGCATCTGTCGCGCATCACCATCGTCACCAACGGTACGCCGCTGGTGCTGGAGCAGATCAAGGCGCAGCTGGAGCGCATCGTGCCGGTTCACCGCGTCGTCGACCTGACGGTGCGCGCCGGCCAGCTTGGCCAGGAACGCCCGATCGAGCGCGAAGTGGCGCTGATCAAGGTGGCCGGTTCGGGTGAAAGCCGCGCCGAGGCATTGCGGCTGGCAGATGCCTTCCAGGCCAAGGTGGTGGATGCAACGGTCGAACACTTCATCTTCGAGATCACCGGAAAATCGTCGAAGATCGACCAGTTCGTGGCGGTGGTGAAACCGCTCGGCCTCATCGAAGTCTGCCGCACCGGCATCGCAGCGATGAACCGCGGGCCGCAGGGCATGTAATCTTTTTTGGGGCGGTCCTTGGATCGCCCCACTTTCTTTTGGGTTACAGCATTTCCAGCGGTCGTGCCTTGGTCGGGGCTGGGAAGATAGCGTTGAGCTTCTGCCATTCGTCGTCCAGCAGCCGCAGTGCAAGCGCCCTGACATTTTCCTCGACATGCGCCTTGTTCGACGCCTTTGGAATGGCGATCACGCCAAAATGCTGAAGCACGAAGGCAAGCGCCACCTGTGCCGGCGTGGCGTTGTGAGCGCGGGCAATATCGATCAGGTCGGGATGGTGGGCGAGGCGGCCCTGCTCGATCGGCGAATAGGCCATGATCGGAATGCCATTGCCGACGCACCATGGCATCAGATCATATTCGATGCCGCGACGGCCGATATTGTAAAGAACCTGATTGACGGCGCAGCGATCGCCATGCGGCACTGAAAACAGTTCCTTCATGTCGGCGGTGTCGAAATTCGAAACGCCCCAGTTGCCGATCTTTCCCTGTTTGACGAGTGTCTTGAAACCTTCCACCGTTTCCGCCAGCGGGTGGCTGCCGCGCCAGTGCAGCAGGTAAAGGTCGATGCGGTCGGTGCGCATGCGTCGCAGGCTGCGCTCGCAGGCGGCGATCACGCCGTCGCGGCTGGCATTCTGGGGGTAGACTTTCGACACAAGGAAGACCTCGTGGCGACGCCCCTTGATCGCTTCGCCGACAATCTCTTCCGCACCGCCTTCGCCGTACATTTCCGCCGTGTCGATGAGCGTCATGCCGAGGTCCATGGCATGGCGAAGGGCGTCGATCTCTGCCGCCTTGTGTCGGGCGTTTTCGCCCATGTTCCAGGTGCCCGCGCCGAGCGTCGGTACACCGGTGCCATCGGGAAGTGAAACGGTTGGGTTGAGGATTTTCGGGGCGTCAGACATGGGGCTTCCGCTGCTGTTATTTCATCAACATAAGGCCTGTCGCCGAGATTTCCAGAACTTTTGGGCTGCACAATAACGTATGTCTACGGCGGGTAGCCGGATGTTACAGAGCCAGCGAATGCTGCGCGGCGATACAGATCAAAACAACGCCATCGTTATTGCCGGAATTGCGCTCACGAGGGAAATTGCCGGTAACATTCCTCGGCGACCCGGCGCAGCAGATCCCGCGAAATCTCGCCGGTCACGGCATACCCTAACGCGTTATCGATCCAGTAAAACGTTTCGAGCCTGTCGGCAGAAGCGAAGCGGAAACTCGTATTGCGGTTGTCCGCGTTGCGACCAACAAGCACCGTTATGCGCTGACCGAAGCCGTCCTCGTACATGAACATTGCACCCGCGCGGCCATCCACAGGCAAAAGCCGGCCGCCGACCAGCTTGAAACCGAGCGGTTTCAGATCCGGGACCTTCAGTTTGTCGATCGCCAGTCGTTTGCCCAGCCATGTCGCCAGATGTGTTTCCTCGTCTGCAAAAACCTCGACAGGATGCCGGACTTCGCTGGCGTAAACGAGAAAAGCGTTCTTGGACTCCTGTGGCAGGATCTCGCTATCGGTCAGTTCGATCTCGTGGGTATTCAGCAGACGCGGACCCAGATGGCCGACGGCTGCGCCAGCGGCAAATATCAACAGGACGGCGGCAACCATCGCCGGCAATCGGCGGCGGGTACTGAATACCGGTCTGCCGGCGTAGGTCACGAGCGCCTGATCTCCCGGTCGGGAAACGGCTTTGCTGGCAAAGGCTGCACGCAAGGCTTCATTATCGCTCTGCCAGTCGGCGAGCATGGTGGCGGCATCGGGGTTGTCCGCCAGGAACTGTTCGACACGCAGTCTGTCCTCGGCATCGAGAAAGCCGTCGACATAAGCATTGAGATCCGCATCGGTAACAGGCTTGGTGGCGCTCATTGCGGTCTCCGCATTTGAATGACGTTTTCCTGCCGCAGTTTTTCACGCAGCGCATGGCGCGCCCGCGACAGGCGTGACATCACCGTACCGAGTGGGATGTCCAGCATGTCGGCAACCTCCTGATAGCTGTGCCCCTCGACCACGACGAGCATCAGCACCGCCCGGAATTCCGGCGCGAGCGTTTCCAGTGCTGCCATCAGTCTGCGATTTTCGAGGGGGTCTGTGGCCATTTCGGGTTCGGCGGTTGCCGCCGCCTCGTCGATCGGCACCGTCGGATGACGTTGCTGCGTGCGGCGGCGGTTGAGGTGAAGATTGGTCATGATCCGGTATGTCCAGGATTTGAAACTGCCGCCACGCCACTGGTTGCCATGGACAAGCACCTTTTCGACGCAGTCCTGCAGAAGATCTTCGCCCTCGATGTCCGAGCGTGTAAGGCTGCGGGAATAACGACGCAATGCCGGCAGAAGGGCCAGCATGTCGGTCTCCACGGATGTCGATGCCTGATCGACGGCGGAGAAGGCTTTCCCCGCCGCCGATCCGCAATCGCCTTTGGTGTCGTCAGGGTTTCGCGACATCCCACACGCCATTCACGCCATCACCGGTGGTGTCGCCTTCCTTGGTGTCCTTGACCCAGTAGTAAAGCGGCATGCCGTCCTTGGCCCATTGTTTCTGCCCGTCCTTGCGGGTGACGAGCGAGTATGCACCTTCGGCCTTGGCATCGGAAGCGGCCAGAAGCGGCGGCCAGTTGGTGGCGCATTTGTCGTAGCAGTTGGAGGTACCGGACTTGTCGTTCTTGAATGTATAGAGCGTCATGCCCTTCTCGCCGGCAAGCACTTCGCCTTTGGCCGTCTTGACGGTTTTGACCGGGCTGGCGGCGAATGCCGCGGTGGCGAAGATGGTAGCGATCGTCAGGCTGGACAGGAATGTCGGTGTCTTCATCGGTTCTCTCCTCGGGTTAAGGGCGGTTTCCTCTGCCGTCCGATAGACAAGACACCGGTAGGGGCGCGTTTATTCCCGTCAAAGAAAATATTTTAAGACGAGATGCGGCTGGCAACAGCGCGTGGGGCGACTAAGTTCCACAGGAACGAATCGAGAGAGCAGATCTTGAAGGAAGCGCGATGACCCAGCCGGTGCGGATCGGGAATGAATATCTTACCGTCGAGGTTTCGCCGCTTGGCGCCGAGATGCAGAGCATGAAAACGAAGGACGGTCGCGACTGGCTCTGGGATGGTGATTCCGAGTATTGGACCGGCCGCTCGCCAATTCTGTTTCCGATTGTCGGCAAGGCGCCGGATGATCATGTCGAGATCGACGGCCATGTCTATCCGATGGCGCAGCATGGCTTTGCGCGCCGCACCACTTTCGATCTGACCGCTTCGACGCCTTCGATGTGTCGTTTCGAACTGGTGGCATCGGATGTTACGCATGCCGTCTATCCGTTCGATTTTCTGCTGGCGATCGAGCATTCGGTCGAAGGCCGAAAGCTGACCGTGGCCGCGGAGGTGGAGAACCGCGGCGAAGCCGATATGCCCTTCGGCCTCGGCTTCCATCCGGCGTTTCTCTGGCCGCTGCCGGGGGCTGAAGGCAAGCCTCACGAGCTCGTGCTGGACAATGGTGGTGAACCGGCGCTGTCACGGCTTGAGGGTGGCCTTGTTCCTCGCACGCTGCTCGATTCGCCGTTCAAGGCAGGGCGCCTGACGGTTCAGCACTCGATGTTCGAGGCCGATGCGATGATCTTTCCGCAAGGCGCAGGCAACGGCCTGACCTACGGCGTTGAAGGCGGTCCGCAATTGCATTTTACATTCGAGAACTTGCCCAATCTGGCTTTGTGGCAGAAGGTCGGCGCGCCCTTCCTCTGCATCGAGCCATGGCATGGCATGGCCGCCAAGGCCGGTGCCGGTCTGGAACTCTCGGCCCGCCCGTCGACCACCACTCTGGCGCCCGGAGCAAAAGCGAGGTTCGCCTTCACGGTCGAACTGCCGGCCTGATCAGGCGCTTCAAACATCGGTCAGGGGCTGTCCCAAGGTTTTTAGCCCCGCCCATTTGATCCTCTTTCGTTCTTTTCTGTTGCTTTGGCTGTCCGAATCCTGCCAAGTCGCGGCATGCAATTTGCTCCGCAACAGGACGAGGCCCTGAAGGCCGTTTCCGACTGGCTGAAAGCCGGTCGCACGCCGGTTTTCCGGTTGTTTGGTTATGCCGGCACCGGCAAGACCACGCTTGCAAAACACTTTGCCGAGCATGTCGATGGCGATGTGCTGTTTGCGGCTTTCACCGGCAAGGCGGCGCAGGTTCTGCGCTCGCGCGGTGCCAGCAATGCCAAGACGATCCATTCGCTGATCTATCGCCCGCGCGGCGAGGAAGCGGTCGAGGATGAAGATACCGGCAAGACCTCGATCGCGCCGATGTTCTCCATCAATCGTCAGAGCCCGGTTGCCAAGGCGGCACTGATCGTCATCGACGAATGCTCGATGGTGGACGAGGCGCTTGGCCGTGACCTGATGAGTTTTGGCACGCCCATTCTCGTGCTTGGCGATCCTGGCCAGCTGCCGCCGGTCTCGGGCGGCGGTTATTTTACCGAACAGGACCCCGATTACCTGCTGACCGACATTCACCGTCAGGCACGCGACAACCCGGTCATCCAGCTTGCCATGCAGATCCGCGAGGGCAAGGAAATCATGCATGGCGATTACGGTACCGCCAAGGTGATTTCCCGAAACGAGGTCAATCAGGAACTGGTGCTGGAGGCGGATCAGGTTCTGGTCGGCACCAACAAGACCCGCAAGCGCTATAATCAGCGCCTTCGGGAGTTGAAGGGTTTTACCGCCGACTATCCGCAATCGGGTGACAAGCTGGTCTGCCTGCGCAACGATCAGGTCAAGGGCCTGCTCAACGGCTCGTTGTGGCAGGTCATGAGTTCGTCCCGCGAAACCGTCAAGCCCGGCATCAATCTGATGATCCGGCCGGAAGACGACGATATGGACCGCGGCGCAGCCAAGATCAAACTGCTCAAGCAGTCTTTCGAGACCGAAGAGGAAATCCCGTGGTCGACGCGCAAGCGTTACGACGAGTTCGATTACGGTTATGCCCTGACGGTACATAAGGCGCAGGGTTCGCAGTGGAACAATGTCGTTTTGTTCGACGAAAGCTGGGCTTTTCGCGATACCCGTGAGCGCTGGCTCTACACGGCCGTGACGCGTGCAGCCGAAACGCTGACCATCGTGCGATAAACTCAGTTCGGCAACATGCCGGACAGGATTGCCTTTGCCGCCGCCTGATAGCGGTTTGCCGCATCAAGCTTGGTCATGATCGTGTCTTCCAGCCTCTGCAGTTCACCGCTGCAGATGCCGAGCGCCAATGCGAGGCTGCCGCCCTTGTAGCCTTCGGTCATCAGGCCAAGGCAGCGTTTTTCCATGTCGGAGAGCCGAGCCGGCGGCTCTGCTGTCGATAGCGCAGGCATAGGCTCCTCCTCGCTGCTCATGATCGTGCGAATCCGGGTAATTTTTCGAGTGATCAGCGATATTTCGGTGACCAGCCGTCTGCGATGGGTGGATAGGCAATCCCGAAACAGTTCATCGGCCTCCAACTGCGATTGCGTCAGGCTCAACCGTTCCATCAGGTCTTGAATATCGGCGAGCGTCATGCCGATTTCGCGACACGTATTGATGACCATCATGCGCATCACGCAGCCGGTGTCATAGATCCGCATCGTGCCTGTGCGTTCGGGGATAAGAAGGTTCTTTTCCTCGTAGAAATGCAGCGTGCGATGGGTGACGCCGAACAGATCCGCCATTTCGGCAATCGGTAGCGGTTGAGCCGGCAGGGCATCGATACCCGCCAGATGCGGCAGGAAACCGGCCGGGAAGGCCGACAGATGGGCTGGCACCTGCAGGGTGCCAAAAAGATCGAGACTTTCTCGCATGATGCTCCTTTGTCGCGCGAGACTGGTGCCGGCTTTGCACGGTCACCATTCAATCCCTCCCTGCTTCCCTCGAATCACCGAGGCGCAGCTTTTATGAGCAGATGGTGACATTTTCACCATCCGTAGTGAATCCTCACTCTCCATCCATAATAAGTTGTATTTTCTGTATTCTTCGCGCAGGCATCAATCGTGCTGCACGCGCGTTTTTGTCAAAAAACGTTGTGTGTGACGACGGATGGCTTAAAGCTCGCAAACGTTAAATGCCTTTGTGACCATCCCGTGGGGACGCCTGCTCATGCCGACTACGCTTTCCGTGAACGTCAATGCCATTGCCATGCTACGCAATCGCCGCGATCTGCCGTGGCCGAGCCTGGAACATCTCGGTCGGATCGCGTTGCAGGCGGGTGCGAGCGGACTGACCGTGCATCCGCGTCCCGACCAGCGGCATATCCGCTTTTCCGACCTGCCGGTTCTCCGCGCCTTGATCGATGACGAGTTTCCGCAGGCGGAATTCAATATCGAAGGTTATCCCAGCGAGGATTTTCTGGCGCTGTGCGAGCGTACCGAGCCGGAGCAGGTGACGTTGGTGCCTGACGACCCGGCACAGGCCACTTCGGATCACGGTTTCGACTTTCGTGCCGATCAGGAGATGTTGAAGCGGGTGGTTGGCCGGCTAAAGAGCAAGGGCATGCGGGTATCGTTGTTCGCGGATGGTGACGGCGATGTCGAGGCGGTGCGGCTGGCCAAATCGACAGGCGCTGACCGTATCGAGCTTTACACCGGTCCTTATGGCGGCTGTTACGAAGACGCGGCTGCCGGCGCTGCCATTCTGGAAAAGCTTGGGCAGACGGCGGATGCCGCAATCGCCGAGGGGCTTTCCGTCAATGCAGGGCATGACCTGACCGTGGCGAACCTTCCGGCACTGGTGAAGCGCATTCCGAAACTGGCGGAAGTCTCGATCGGCCATGGCCTGACGTCGGATGCGCTGGAGTTCGGCATGGCGGAAACCGTGCGGCGCTTCCGGCGCGCCTGCGGGCAGACAATCTGACGCAGTTTTCAAATTGACGATTATCAGTAAATAACCATATTGCGTCGCAGCATCCATATTGTCGATGCGTTTCCCGGAAGGAATGGTTGTGACTGAACATCGTGTTGTCGTCGTCGGCGGTGGCTTTGCAGGCCTGCAGCTTGTGCATTCTCTCAAAGGTGCTCCGGTCAAGATCACCCTCGTCGACCGACGCAATCATCACCTTTTCCAGCCGCTGCTCTATCAGGTCGCGACGACGGTTCTAGCGACTTCTGAAATCGCATGGCCAATCCGCCGCCTTTATCGCGATCGCCCGGATGTGACGACACTGCTGGACGAAGTGCTTGGTGTCGACCGCGCCAGCCGGACGGTGCAGCTGAAATCCGGCGAAGTGCTGGAATACGATACGCTGGTTCTGGCCACCGGTGCCCGCCACGCCTATTTCGGTCGCGACGACTGGGAAAGCGTGGCGCCCGGTCTGAAGACGCTGGAGGATGCGACCACACTGCGTCGCCGCGTGCTTCTGGCGTTCGAGCGTGCCGAACTGACCAACCGCACCGCCGAACTGGATGCGCAACTGACCTTCGCCATTATCGGCGCCGGCCCGACCGGAGTTGAAATGGCCGGCATGATCGCCGAACTGGCGCATCAGGTCCTGCCGTCGGAATTCCGCAAGATCGATACCAAGCGTACCCGCGTGCTTCTGGTCGAGGCCGGCCCGCGTGTGCTTCCGGCGTTTTCCGAGGATCTTTCGGCCTATGCTAAGTCGGCGCTGGAAAAGCTCGGCGTCGAAGTGCTGACCGGCAAGCCGGTGACGGCGATCACCGAGGATGGCGTGACGATCGGCGACACGTTCGTTCCGGCCCGCACCGTGATGTGGGCGGCCGGCGTTCAGGCGTCTCCGGCGGCAAAATGGCTGGATATCGAGGCCGACCGGGCAGGGCGTGCAGTCGTTGGTCCCGATCTCGCCATTGCCGACGATGCGAACATTTTTGTTCTCGGCGACACAGCGCTTGTCCTGCAGGACGGCAAGCCGGTGCCGGGCATTGCGCCGGCGGCAAAGCAGCAGGGCGCTTATGTCGCCAAACTTCTTCACGCGCGTCTTGCCGGCAAGCCGGTGCCGGGACCGTTCCGCTATCGCCATCAGGGAAGTCTGGCGACCATCGGCCGCCGTGCCGCCGTGATCGATTTCGGCAAGTTCAAGCTGAAGGGTGGGCTTGCCTGGTGGATCTGGGGGCTTGCCCACATCTACTTCCTGATCGGCAATCGCTCTCGCCTTGCGGTCGCATGGAGCTGGATGTGGACGCATATGTCGGGCCTGCACAGCGCCCGGCTGATCACCCAGAAGGAAACGCTGAAAGATGAATCCTGAGGCGGTTTACGCGTTTACGTGAGCGAAAAATCCACGGCCGCCTGTGCATGCACGGCGGCCGAATCTATTCCGGGAAGCGGCAGTTGCTTGGGGTCGAGCAGAAGGCAGATCTCCGTGCAGCCGAGTATGACGCTGTCGGCTCCGGACGCCTTTGCCTTGTCGATCATGCCGAGGGCTGTTTCGCGTGAGCTTTCCCTGACCGTGCCGGCACACAGTTCGTTGAAGATGATGTCGTGGATTGCGGTGCGGTCGTCCGGTTCAGGTGTCATGACGTCGATGCCGAGGGACGTCATGCGATCAGTATAAAAGCCATGCTCCATCGTGTAACGGGTGGCGAGCAGAAGCGGACGGCGCAGGCCTTGTGCGGCAAGCGCTTCGGCAGTTTCATCGATGATATGAATGAGCGGGATATCGACGGCCGCAGCCACCTGCGGGGCGACGAGATGCGTGGTGTTGGTACAGATCAGCACGCAGGCGGCACCCGCCGCCTGAAGTCGTCTGGCGCTTGTCGATAGCGCATCGGCGGCCAGATCCCAGCGGCCGCTTTTCTGCATATCGACGATGTCTGCGAAATTTACCGAATGCATCATCAGGTCTGCCGAAGCAAAGCCGCCCATGCGGTCGCGCACCATCTCATTGATCAGCCGGTAATAGACTTCCGTGCTTTCAAAGCTCATGCCGCCGATCAGGCCGATGGTGCGCATTCATGTCTCCGTGAAAAGTGAGATTAGCTGCGACACGCTCTAGTCTCACTTCCACATTCTGGCAATCGCGGCTTAGCCAACCAGCGCGGCGCGGCTTTCCTCAAAGAATGCCTGCAGCGATTGCGGGTCGCGGCCGGTCAGCGCCTTGAAATCGCCGGTGACGAGGTCGAAATTGCCGGCGGCGACGTTGGCGTCTGCCGAGGCCAGCATGCGCACCACAAAATCCGGCAGGCCTGCGGCTGCCATGCCGGCGGCGAGCTGCTCGCCATTCACCTGTACCACGTCCAGAGGTTTTCCTGCAGCCTTGGAAACGATGGCTGCGATCTGATCGGCGTTGAGTGATTGCGAGCCGGTAAGGGTGAGCGTCTGGTTACCGGCAGGCGGGTTGGCGAGTGCGGCGGCGGCGGCGCGGGCGCAGTCGTCACGGGAGATATTGGCAACCTTGCCTTCGCCGGTCGCGGTGAACCATTTTCCGCCCTCAAGATTGTGCGGCATGCTCATCAGGTAATTGTCGTGATACCAGGCATTGCGCAGGATGGTGTAGCTGAGGCCGCTTGCCTTGATGGCTTCTTCGGTGCCGAGATGGTCGGGCGCGAAGCTCACCAGCGATTTGTCCGGGTTCGGCATCGACGTGTAAAGCACATGGCTCACGCCTGCCTTTTTGGCCGCGTTGACGGCATTGCTGTGCTGTTGCAGACGCGCCCCGGGAACGGCCAGTTCGTCGGTGGAAATGATCAGCACGCGCTCAACGCCGGTAAAGGCGGCTTCCAGCCCCGCTTCATCGGTGAAATCCGCCTTGCGGGCCTCGATGCCGAGTGCGGCCAGATCGGCCAGCTTGGAGGTGTCGCGGCTGGCTGCGACAATGTCTGCTGCCGGAACTTGCACAGTCTCCAGAAGGTGGCGGATGACGGCGCGGCCGAGTTGGCCATTGGCGCCGGTGACGAGAAGCTTTGCCATGAATGTTTCCTTATCCCTGATGTCTTCCTGAATGGAAGATATGTCGCTCTCAAAAAGAGACCAGGGATAGAATAGGAATTGACGTGCTTCTGTAAAGAAGGCAGTTTTTGGGGAGATCGTTACCTAAAGGGAACCACCTCATGAATACCAATGTCCGCGTTCCACAATTTGCCGGCAAGGAATGCGACATGTCCAACTGGGATGCCGGCAATTGCCCGGTGCGTGATGTCATCAACCAGATTTCCGGAAAGTGGTCGACGCTTCTGCTGCAGGCCCTGGCGGAGCGGCCCTATCGGTTTGGCGAGTTGCGGCGGCTGGTGCCGGATATTTCGCAGCGCATGCTGACCCAGACGCTGCGTGAATTGCAGCGGGACGGCTATATCGACCGCGAGGTCTTTCCCACCAAGCCGCCAAGTGTCGAATACCGGATGACGGAGCTCGGCATGTCGCTATTTCGGCCGCTGTCGCTGGTGCTCGATTGGGCGCAGGCCAATCATACGGCAGTGAAGGCGGCACGGGTGAAGTTCGATTCCGAGCTATAGGTCGCCGGCATTTGAATGCTGCCGAACTGGCTACAGTCAATTTTCAGGGAATTTGTTGCGCACATCCTCTTGACGACGCAATAAGCCGCAAGTACGAAGAACCGTACCGTACGGTACCTATTCCGTACGTCGCCGTTTTGAGGAAAACATCGTGCCCGCTGACACCGCCACATCGGCAAAGTTTACGCCGCGCCAGAGCGCCGTTCTGGCCGAGGCACTGCGTCTTCTCGTCGAAGGTGGAGACAAGGCGCTGACGACCTCCGGTCTGGCGCGGGCTGCCAACTGTTCCAAGGAAAGCCTGTACAAATGGTTCGGTGACCGCGACGGTCTGCTGGCAGCAATGATTTCGTTCCAGCAGAGCAAGGTGCGCACGGCGGATCGCAGCGGCGAGCGCCTGAGCACGGACGCTCTGCGCGAACATCTCGAGATTTTTGCGCGTGATCTGCTGGAAGTTCTGGCCGGCGATGTTTCGCTGGCGCTGAACCGGCTGGCGATCGGGCAGTCGAGCCGCGATGGCTCCAAGCTTGGAAAGATGTTGCTCGAGCATGGTCGTCGTGAAATCGACCGTCGGGCGAGGGCGCTGATCGACACCGGAAAGCGCTCCGGCCTGCTGCGTTTTCACGATGCCGACGAGGCTTACCATACATTTTACGGTCTGGTCGTTTCCGACCTGCATGTGCGCATGCTGCTCGGCGAGTCAGGCCTCAAGGACAATGGCCGGCAGGCGCAAAAGGCTGTCGAGGCCTTTCTCCTCCTGCACGGAACCAACAAGGATACCGTGGAGGCCGTTCGTGCCTCCTCGGCGCGATAACAACCTTAGTCACACGCCGGATGCCTGATGGACCGGCAGAACAAACCGCTCGCATAGGGAAGGAATTTTAGGATGCGCGTTTATTACGATCGTGATGCCGACATCAACCTCATCAAGTCCAAGAAGGTCGCCATCATCGGCTACGGTTCCCAGGGTCGCGCGCACGCGCTGAACCTGAAGGATTCCGGCGCCCAGAACATGGCGATCGCTCTGAAGGCCGGTTCGGCAACCGCCAAGAAGGCTGAAGCCGATGGCTTCAAGGTCATGACGGTTGCTGAAGCGGCCGGTTGGGCCGACCTTATGATGATGGCAACGCCTGACGAACTGCAGGCCGACATCTACCGCGACGAAATTGCCGCCAATATCCGCGACGGTGCCACCATCGCATTCGCGCACGGCCTCAACGTGCATTTCGGCCTGATCGAGCCGAAGGCTTCGATCGATGTCGTCATGATCGCACCGAAGGGCCCGGGCCACACGGTTCGCGGCGAATACCAGAAGGGCGGCGGCGTTCCTTGCCTCGTTGCCATCCACCAGAACGCTTCGGGCAATGCGCTTGAACTGGCTCTGTCCTACGCCTGCGGCGTTGGTGGCGGCCGTTCGGGCATCATCGAGACGACGTTCAAGGAAGAGTGCGAAACCGATCTTTTCGGCGAGCAGGTCGTTCTGTGCGGCGGTCTGGTCGAGCTGATCCGCGCCGGCTTCGAAACGCTGGTCGAAGGCGGTTACGCCCCGGAAATGGCCTATTTCGAGTGCCTGCACGAAGTGAAGCTGATCGTCGACCTGATCTATGAAGGCGGCATCGCCAACATGAACTACTCGATCTCGAACACAGCCGAGTGGGGCGAATACGTCACCGGCCCGCGCATCATCACTGCCGAAACCAAGGCTGAAATGAAGCGCGTTCTGACCGATATCCAGACCGGCAAGTTCACCTCGGACTGGATGCAGGAATACCGTGCCGGCGGCGCCCGCTTCAAGGGTATCCGTCGCCTCAACGACAGCCACCAGATCGAGGAAGTCGGCACCAAGCTGCGCGCCATGATGCCCTGGATCGGCAAGAACAAGCTGGTCGACAAGGCCGTCAACTAAACGGCTAATGCCTGGTCGACCGTTGTGATCGACTGACAGAAAATGCCGCGCAGGGAAACCTTTGCGCGGCGTCTTGCGTTTCAGGCCTTGGGTGGAACAACACCCTTGGTGAGAATAAAGCAGCCGTAAAAACGGGTTTCCCCGGTCGCGATGACGCAATAGGCCTGTTTGGCCTTTTCGTAGAATGCGAAGCGCTCGATGCCGTACATCGGTGCTGAGTGACCTTCCGCCGCATCGATTTGCGACTGAACTTCGCGCTGGATCTCCGGGATGGTGTCGGGTTCGCCGATCACCTCCATGCGCCCGACCGATGGCTGCAACGGAGTGTCGAGCGGCAGGACCGACAGGATGGCCTGCATGGCGCGTTCGGCCGAAACATTGTCGATCCGCAGCAGGCGCCCCAGCGTCGTTTGCCGTGCGATCGAATCGGATGGAAAATTGGTATCGGCCAGTACGAGTGCGTCGCCATGGCCCATGGATCTGAGAGCATGAAGGACGTCGGCATTGAGCGCGGGGTCCAGGTTTTTCAGCATGATCTTCCTCCTTGATCATAAGGAGAACCGTGGTGACATACTTGCCGCCGACTGAGAAGCTACGGGTATCCAAGGCGATTTGAAAAAATCAAAAAAATCGCAAAACATCGATAGGTCAGCATTGCTGACCTGTCGGAACTTCTGTAAAGCTAAAGCCAACAAAATTGAAATAAGAGGAAACATCCCGTGCTTGATTGGGAACATATCTTCGCCACGCGTTCCGGCCGCATGAAGGCTTCGGAAATCCGCGAGCTTTTGAAATTGCTGGAACAGCCGGACATCATCTCGTTTGCCGGCGGCATTCCGGATCCGGCGCTGTTTCCGGCGGAAGAATTCAAGGCGGCCTATGCCGATATCTTTTCCGGTGCGCAGGTGAATTCGGCGCTGCAATATTCGGTGAGCGAAGGCTACAAGCCGCTGCGCGACTGGATTGTTGCGGACATGGCCAAGATCGGCATCGACTGTTCGGCCGACAACGTGTTCATCACCTCCGGCTCGCAGCAGGCGCTCGACTATTTCGGCAAGCTGTTTCTGTCGCCGAACGATACGGCGCTGGTCACATGGCCGACCTATCTTGGCGCGCTTTCGGCCTTTAATGCCTATGAACCGCATTACGATCAGCTGTCTCTCAACGGCAACCGCACGCCGGCAGCTTATCGCGAGACGGCATCCAAGGCTGGCGGCGCGGTGAAGTTCGCCTATCTCTCGGCCGACTTCTCAAACCCCACAGGTGAGACGATCGACCTTGCCGGCCGTGAAAAGCTGCTGGCGCTGGCCGACGAACTGGATATCGCCATCCTCGAAGACGCGGCCTATCAGAACCTGCGTTTCGACGGTGAAGCCATCGCGCCGATCCTGGCGCTCGACATTGCGCGCAGCGGCGGCATTGAAAACACCCGCACCATCTATAGCGGCAGTTTTTCGAAAACGCTGGCGCCGGGTCTGCGCGTCGGTTTCGTCGTCGCTGCCATGCCGGTCATCCGCAAGCTGGTTCTGATGAAACAGGCGGCCGACCTGCATTCCTCGACGATCAACCAGATCGCCGTCGAACATGTCGCCTCGCGCGGTTTCGCCGAGCAGGTCGCCAAGATCAAGCGTGTCTACAGTGGTCGTCGCGACGCCATGCTGGCGGCGCTCGAAAAATACATGCCCAAGAACACCAGCTGGACGAAGCCGGAAGGCGGCATGTTCGTCTGGGTGACGTTGCCGGAGGGCATGGACGGCGCCGAGCTGCTGGCGAAATCGCTGGCAACCGAAAAGGTGGCCTTCGTGCCGGGCAAGGCGTTTTTTGCCGATGGCAGCAATGCAAACACGCTGCGCGTCTCGTTCTCCTGCGCCAATGACCAGATGATCGACGAGGGCATCAAGCGCCTTGGCCGTCTGGTTGCCAATGCCTCGGTGACCGATCACGAAAGCCTGCCGATCATCTGATCGACGATCACGATAGATGTCGAGAAAGGGCGGATCCACAGGCGATTCGCCCTTTTTTCGTGACTGTTGCCGTCCGCGGCAAACACTGTCACATGAGTGTCGTTGAATGTGTGTTTAAGCGCGTCAGCTCAAACAGGATGACCCTAATGAAAAAGCTTCTGTCCACCTTTACGGCGCTCGTGGCGCTCGGCTTCGCAGGCGTCGTCAACGCTGCCGATCTGGTGGTCTATACCAGCCAGCCGAATGCCGACGCACAGGCAACCATTGATGGCTTCAAGGCTGCCAATCCGGGCGTCGATGTCGAATGGGTCCGCGACGGAACCCCGCAGATCATGGCAAAGCTGAACGCCGAACTTGCTGCCGGCAACCCGGTTGCCGACGTTCTGCTGATCGCCGACACGGTCACCTTCGAGCGGATGAAGGCTGCCGGCCAGCTGCTCGCCTACAAGTCGCCGGAAGCCAAGAATTTCGATGCCTCGCTTTATGACGCTGACGGCTTCTATTATTCGACCAAGCTGATCACCACCGGCATCATGTACAACACGCAGGCTGCCATGAAGCCGGAAAGCTGGGCCGATCTTGCCAAGCCGGAAGCCAAGGGCCTCGTCACCATGCCGAGCCCGGTTGCTTCGGGTGCTGCTCTCATCCACGCCCAGACACTTGCCGGTGTCGAAGGTCTCGGCTGGGACTACTACAAGGACCTCAAGGCCAACGGCGCTGTTGCAGCCGGCGGTAACGGCGGCGTGCTGAAGGCAGTCGCTTCTGGCGAAAAGGCTTACGGCGTCGTCGTCGATTATATGCCGATCCGCGAGAAGGCCAAGGGCGCGCCGGTCGAGTTCGTTTTCCCGAAGGAAGGCGTTTCCGCCGTCACCGAGCCGGCGGCAATCCTGTCCTCGACCAAACATCAGGACAACGCCAAAAAGTTCATGGACTATCTGCTGTCGGAAAACGGCCAGAAGATTGCCGCCGGTCTCGGCTATATCCCGGCCCGTAACGGCATCGACCTGCCGGCCGGTTACCCGGCACGCGACAAGATCAAGGTCCTGCCGCTCAATGCTGCCGATGCGCTCAAGAATTCGGAAAAGGACGTAAAAACCTTCTCCGATATCTTTGGCACCAAGGGCTGATATAAAGCCTGATGTTCCGATCTCAGAATCGAGGAAACAGCCAGCCCCGCTGGCTGTTTTCCTTTGTCGTCATGGTGATCTTCTTCCTCAGCGTTTTGCCGCTGGGAAGACTGGCCATGACCGGCATTTCATCTGCCTTCGATGGCGGTGCACGTGAACTCCTGTCCGATCCGGCCGTGTGGCAGGCGGTGTATGACACGCTCACCACGTCCTTCCTCGGCATGATTGCGGCCGTCATCCTCGGTGGTGGTTTTGCGCTGCTGCTGACGCTGTTCGATGTGCGCGGCAAAACCGCCCTCGGTTTTCTCTTCATGCTGCCGACGATGATCCCGCCGCAGGTGACGGCGCTTGCCTGGATCGGCATGACCGGACCTTCGAGTGCGCTTCTGAAAGCGATCGGTATGGCGCCAGCGCTCGGCAGCCCGCAGCCGCTTTATTCGATCGGCGGCATCGCGCTTCTCTATGGCGTGCAGAACGCGCCGCTCGTTTTCCTGTCGTTGCGCGCCGGCCTGCTGGCGTTGCCGCGTGACGGTGTGGAGGCCGCAAGGCTGTCCGGCGCTTCGTCCTGGCAGGTTCTGAAGGATGTCATTCTGCCTTTGTCTCTGCCGGGCTTCGTGGCGGGCGCGGCAATTGCCTTCGTGTCCTGCGTCGGCAATTTTGGCATTCCCGCCATTCTCGGCATTCCGGCATCGATCTACACGCTGCCGACGCTGATCTACTCGAAATTCGCGGCCTTCGGACCGGGCACATTCGGCGACGTGTCGCTGCTTTCCGGCCTGATCGCCATTCTGTCGGTGATCGGCCTGACGGTCGAGGAGCGGGTGTTGCGTGGCCGCGATTACCGCGTCATCGGGCTTTCGGGGCAGGTGGCGATGTTCCGTCTCGGCAACTGGCGGCTGCTGGGCGAACTGGTTCTGTGGCTGCTGATCTTCATCATGCTAGTCATGCCGCTGACGGCATTGATCGCAAGCTCGCTGGCGCCGGCCTATGGTGTGCCGCTGACGCCGGCCACCGCGACGCTCGACGCCTATCGCGAAGTTCTGTTCAAACAGGCGATCACCCGTACGGCCTTCGTCAATTCGGTGTTCCTGTCGCTGGCAACGGCGGTCGGCCTTCTCGTGGTGACGGTCCTGACGGGCTATTATCTCGTGCGCTCGAAAAGCCGACTGGCGCCTGTTCTATCGGCGCTGGCGGAAATTCCCTATGCGCTGCCGGGTATCGTTCTGGCCGTAGCGCTGATCCTGGTTTTCGCCGCACCGATCCCGATCATCGGCATTTCCATCTACGGCACGATCTGGATCATCCTGATCGCTTACTTCTCGAGCTTCTTCGCGGTCAGCCTGAAACCGGTGGTGAGTGCCTTCCGTCAGCTCGATCCATCACTGGAAGAGGCGGCTCGCCTTTCCGGTGCCGGTTTCGGGCGGCGACTGATCGATATCGTCGTGCCGCTGGTGGCACCGGCGGCGGGTGCGTCGGTCATTCTCGTCTTTCTCATTGCCTGCAACGAGCTCACCGTGTCTGCCATTCTCTGGTCGGCCGGCACGCAGACGCTCGGCGTGGCGATTTACAATCTCGATGATAGCGGCAGTTTCAACCTCGCTGCAGCGCTTTCCGTCCTCGTTGTGATCATGGTGATTGCGATGATGCTGGTGCTGGAACTGATGGCCAAGAAACTTCCGAAAGGTGTGGTACCGTGGCGAAGCTGATCCTCAACCGCCTTTCCAAGGCATTCGAAACCGGCGGCCGTCCGGCCGTCAACGACGTGTCGCTGGAGGTCCGTGATGGCGGTTTTCTGGCTTTGCTCGGCCCATCCGGCTGCGGCAAGACCACGGTGTTGCGCATGATCGCCGGCTTCGAGCAACCCACCGATGGTGCGATCCTTCTGGGTGACCGGGTGCTCGCCGATGCCGGCGAGATGGTGGCGCCGGAACATCGCAACATGGCGATGGTGTTCCAGTCCTACGCATTGTGGCCGCACATGAGCGTGGCGGACAATGTCGGATATCCGCTCAAGGTGCGTGGCATTTCAGGCAACAAGAAAAAAGCCAAGGTGCGCGAGGCGCTCAACGCCGTGCGGCTCGAAGCCTATGCCGATCGTCGTCCGGCCGATCTGTCCGGCGGCCAGCGGCAGCGCGTCGCACTTGCGCGCTGCCTTGTCACCGAACCGGATGTGGTTCTGCTCGACGAACCGCTTGCCAATCTCGACCGGCATCTGCGCCAGGAGATGGAAGAGACTTTTCGCGAGTTCCATGCGCGTTCGGGCGCGACGATGATCTACGTCACCCACGATCAGGCCGAAGCCATGGCGCTTGCGACCGACGTGGCGGTGATGTCGGAAGGCAAGCTGCTGCAGGTGGCAAGCCCTCAGGAAATCTACGCGCGGCCGGAAGGGCGCCTGGTCGGCGGGCTGGTCGGGCAGGGCGCAATACTGAAATGGCCGGCGGCATCCGCGAAAAACCGGTTGCTCGACTGGGAGAATTTGCAGCAACTACTGAGCAGTTCGGATTCCGCCGAATGCGCCGACATCCTCGTGCGTCCGCAGGATGTCGAGATCAGCGGTGAAGGCATGCCCGCGACCGTCACATCGGTGCTGTTCGAAGGAGAACGTTACGCGCTGAAGCTGACGCTCGGCGACGAGCAGATATTGCGGGCCTTCAGCCGGCAGCCGGTGCAGGTGGGCGACAAGGTCTCCATCATCCTGCGATCCGCCTGGAGGCTCTGACAGGTAGCCAGCCACATTTCAGGTGGCTAAGGTGCCGACTGCAATAGGGAAATATCGATGTCTCTTCGCCTCGGCACCTTCAATATCGAAAACCTGATGACACGCTTCGATTTCACAGGCTGGCGTAACCGGCTGCGTCAGGACCGCGTGTTGCAACTGTTCGAGGTTGGCAGCAAGGAAGTTTACGAACAACTTGAACAGGCGCGGCTGATTGCCGAGACCGACGATACCCGTCAGCTTTCGGCGCTTGCCATCGCCGATGCAGATGCCGACATCCTCTGCCTGCAGGAGGTCGACAACATGCCGGCCCTGCAGGCGTTCGAATACGGTTATCTCTACCGTATGGTCGGCAACGGTTATCTCCAGAAGTTTCTGGTCGAGGGCAATGACGGGCGCGGCATCGATGTTGCCGTGCTGATGCGCGAGGAGACGCGTTCGGGTCAGAAGATCGAGGTCGTCGATGTGCGCAGCCACGCCATGCTGACCTATCAGGATCTCGATCTCTTCAACGATGAACTGGCGCTGATCAACAAACCAACCGACAAGATTTTCAAACGTGACTGCCTGGAACTGGAGCTGAAAATCGGGGGCAAGCCGTTTTCGCTCTACGTCGTTCACTTCAAATCGATGGGCAATGCCCGCGATAACAGGGATGGTCGGCTGGGGACGATGGCAGTCCGCGCCGCCGAGGCGAAGGCAGTTCGTCTCATTATCGAAAAGCATTTGGGCAAAGACGGCGCGCGCACCGGCAACTTCGCCATTTGCGGCGACATGAACGATTATCAGGAGCGTGTGAAAGTCATCGGCACCCGTCGCAGCGGCTATCAGTTCGAGCCGGTGCGCGAGGAGGTGAGTGCGCTCGATGTGTTCAGTCACGACGGATTCGCCGAAAATGTCATGTCACGGCGTGACGTCATGGACCGCTGGACGCTCTACCATGCGCGTGGGCCACAGGAGCAGCATCTCTGCCAGCTGGACTATATCTGGCTGTCATCGGCGCTCGCTGCCGCCAATCCATCCGCCGTGCCCGACATTATCCGAAATGGCCAGCCGTTTCGCACCGTGTTTCCACCGGGGCAGGAGGTCGAGCGCTTTCCGCGCGTCGGCTGGGACCGGCCAAAAGCCTCCGATCATTGCCCCGTAGTTCTGGAGTTCGACCTGATATGACGATCAAGCCCGACGGCATCTGGCCGCCGCCCGCCAATCCTGTCCGGATCGATGCGGTCGAACTGCACATGGCTGAGGGACCGCATCCCGTTTTCACGGCGAACCGGCAGGCGATCGAGGAAAACTGGCAGGTGGAGGCCGCAGCCAATCCCTACCTCTTCAACGGCGACATGGTCTTGCAACGACATCTGGCCTTCGACGATGGCGTGATCCGGGGTGTCGCGCATGTGATCCCCTATTCGACACTGCTCTGGTGGCGCAAACAACCTCATCCCGATGGCGCACTGCATCTGTTCGGCTTTGCGGTGCTGGTATCATCCGATGGCGCCATCATCGCCATCCGCATGAGCGAGCGCACGGCCAATCCGGGGCAGGTCTATTGCGCAGCCGGTTCGCTGGACCTTAGCGACATCGTCGATGGCAAGCTCGACCTTGTCGGCAACATGCGCCGCGAGGTGCGCGAGGAAACCAGCCTTGATCTCGATGAGGCACTGGCCGATCGACATTTTTATGCCAGCCATGCCGATAACCGCATCGTCGTTTTCCGCTTCTACCGGTTTTCCGTGACGGCCGACGAGATGGTCGCGCGGATCGAAAACCACATGCTGCACGATAGCGAGCAGGAGATCGAAGGCGTCGTCGTCATTCGATCGGCGGCGCGGGAGCCCCATCGCTATAACCCGCTGATGTACCCGATCCTCGACATGTTTTTCGGCTCTATGGACAATTGAACAAACAGGGTTGCGTCGCGAAAAACGGTGGGGCAGTTTGGCGCCATCGATATCGACAGAGAGGTTCGCTGTGGCTCGCCGCTATGCCATCTACGACGTTTTCACCGAGAAGCGACTTGCGGGAAATCCGCTGGCAGTCATCTTCGATGGCGACGGTCTCTCCGACGAGGCGATGCAGGCGATAGCCAAGGAAATGAACCTCTCCGAAACCGTGTTCGTGCAACTGGCGGACAATCCGGCTCATGCGGCGCGTCTGCGTATCTTTACGCCCGGCAAGGAACTGCCGTTTGCGGGCCACCCGACGGTTGGCAGCGCAGTCGCTTTGACCGAGCTTGAGCGTGGAACGAATGCCGGCGACGTCGATCTCGTCTGCATGATCGAGGAAAAAATCGGGCCGGTTCGCTGCGCGGTGAGGCTGCGCAAGGGGGCGGTCGGTTTTGCCGAGTTCGACCTGCCGCGCAAACCGAGCCGGATCGAGCTGCCGCTCGATCTTCAGGGGCTTGCCGATGCGCTCAGTGTGCAGGTGAGCGAGCTGGCCTTTGAAAACCATGTGCCTTCCATCTGGAGCGCCGGTGTGCCGTTCCTGATGTTGCCGCTGCGCAATATCGCTGCCGTGCAGAACATGGAATTCGACGTCACGCTTTGGGAAAAGGCGGCGCCTTTCGTGGAAGGGGCGCTGGCGTCTGCCTATGTCTATTGTCGCGGCGGCACGCATCATCAGGCCAAATTTCACGCCCGGATGTTTTCACCCGATATGGGAATAGCCGAGGATCCGGCAACCGGTGGCGCCGTGGCTGCTCTGGCCGGTGCGATCCGCCATTTCGATGCGCTGCCGGATGGTCATCACCCCGTTTTGATCGAACAGGGTGTAGAGATGGGCCGCCCTTCCTACATTTACCTGCATATCGACGTCAAAGATGGTGAGATCGGCCGTGCCCGTATCGGCGGACACGCGGTGAAGGTCGCTGAAGGCTCGTTGATCCTCTGAACAGGTACCGTCGACAGCTTCCGATTCGTAATGGGACACGTTTTCAACTTTTAGTGTAAGTGTTTGCGAAAACTTCGTAAAAATATTTGAGCGAATTGGGAACAAAGCCATGTCCCAGCCGTTTTGAGGCGTTCGACGGAGACGCGGAAAAATGACGACGGCAATTGTTGAGGTGGCGGTGAAAAACGGTGACAAGCGGATCGCGCTTGGCATCATGGATATCGTTCATGCGACTGTATCCGAGCACGGCAGCCTCGAATTTTCCAATCCATGTCGAGAGAACCGTGTCGGGGCGAGCGACCTGCCGCCTTTTATCGGGCGCGGCCGGTTCGTGCCTCTTTTCGACCGGAACTGAGATTCCCATCTAGCTGGAAAAGAAAACGCCGGCGGGTTTTATTCCGCCGAGCATGGTTTCGGCGTGAGGAGCGTCGGCGCCGGTTACAAACCTCGAATATGCGTAGGCATGACTTAGGAGTTGAAATGATCAGAAGCGAAAAGAGGCGAAGCGAGGAGCCTCTGGATTCGAATGATCTGCTGCGATGCCAGCAGGTATTCGAGGAGCTGAAGCGAGATTTTGGTGATGTCGAGGATGCCGAGGAGGTCAATCGACTGGCTGCCATTACCATAGAGCTCTATCGACAAGGCGTGCGCCGCAAGGACCAGCTGCGCACCATGGTGGCCGCCGCCCGCGGGCGCTGAGCCGGCCTGAAGTACGCGTTTGTTGCCAACATTTTTATCGTCATTCAGCGCCGGTGAACCTCTCCACCGGCTGCTTGCGGTTCGGGCATGGCGCCTTATAACGGTTGGCGGGAAAACATGGTCCTTGCGACCGGGAGGAGAATGAATGCCGCTGCCGAAGATTTTCGAGAGCCTGCGACTGCCAGCCATTGCCGCGCCGATGTTTCTGGCGTCCGGGCCAGATCTCGTCGTTGAAGTCTGCCGTTCCGGTCTGGTCGGCACGTTTCCGGCATTGAACCAGCGCACGACCGAAGGGTTTGTCGAGTGGCTCACCGAGATCAAGTCCCGACTTTCAGCGGTTCCGAATGCGGCACCCTATGGCGTCAACCTGATCGTTCACCGCTCCAATCCGCGGCTGGAACCGGATCTCCAGAAAATCGTCGAACACAAGGTACCACTGATCATCACCTCGCTCGGCGCCGTGCCCGATGTCGTCAAAGCCGTGCACTCCTATGGGGGCCTTGTCTTTCACGACGTCATCAGCCGTCGCCACGCGGAAAAGGCTGCTGAGGCCGGTGTGGATGGCATCATTGCCGTCACGGCAGGCGCTGGTGGTCACGCCGGTACACTCAGCCCGTTTGCGCTGATCCCGGAAATTCGTTCCTTCTTCGATGGCACGATCCTTCTGTCCGGCGCCACCAGCACCGGTGCGCAGATCGCGGCTGCACGCGTGATGGGAGCCGACATGGCCTATCTCGGCACGCGTTTTCTGGCGACGAAGGAAGCGACGATCAGCGAGGAACAGAAACGCATGACGGTGGATGCAAAGGCCGCCGACATCTTTTACACGCCGGCCATTTCAGGTGTTGCTGCAAACTTCCTGCGGCCAAGCCTTGTCGCGGCCGGGCTTGATCCCGACAATCTCGTCAACCATGGCGCAATGGATCTCGGCAATGAGGCGAAGGCCTGGAAGACCGTGTGGTCGGCCGGGCAGGGCGTTGCCTCGCTCAAGGATGTGCCGGGTGCCGCAGAACTCTGCGAGCGGCTGATCGCGGAATACGCGCAGGCGATGGCGCAGGCGGGCGCTGATCCGTTCGCGGCGAAGGCGACCTCTATCTGATGCCGTTTCAGCGGATGAGGATGGCGCGGAAATCGTTGACATTGGTGCCGCTCGGGCCGGTCACGAAAAGGTCGTCGATCGCGTCAAAGGCGGAATAGCTGTCATTGCCGTCGAGCAGTTTTCTCGGGTCGAGGTTTTCGGCCCGAAGGCGGCGGATTGTCGTGC
Organism: Neorhizobium sp. BT27B; assembly: GCF_050455485.1. NCBI lineage: Bacteria > Pseudomonadati > Pseudomonadota > Alphaproteobacteria > Hyphomicrobiales > Rhizobiaceae > Neorhizobium > Neorhizobium sp. BT27B. The sequence goes on from NZ_JBCIYT010000003.1 coordinate 460,668, forward strand.
CGTCGCAGAAAGCGCCGGCATTGCTTTCCGAGCCGTCGACGCCGTCGGTATCGGCTGCCAGCACGTCGATATCGAAACCGTCGATGGCGAGCGCCATGGCAAGCGCAAATTCGCCGTTGCGTCCGCCGCGACCGCCCTTGCTTCGAAGCGTGACAGTGGTTTCTCCGCCCGATAGCAGCACGACCGGCTTGGTGAAGGGGCGGTCACGTGTGGCGATCTCACGCGAGATTGCGGCATGCACCTGGGCGACGTCTCGTGCTTCACCTTCCATCTCATCGGACAGGATGGCGGCTTCGATGCCTTCGTTTCTCGCAGCAGCGGCCGCAGCCTCCAGCGACACCGCTGCCGAGGCAACGATGTGGTGGCTGTGATCGGCAAAGACCGGATCATCCGGGTGCGGTGCATCTGCCCGCTCCGAGTTGAGATGATCAAGTGCTGCCTGTGGCAGGGCGAGCCTGTACTGGCGGACGATATCGAGTGCGTCGTGGCGGGTTGAGCTGTCCGGCACCGTCGGGCCGGAGGCGACATGGGCCGGGTTATCGCCGGGAATGTCGGAGACGATGAGGCTGACGACGCGGGCACGTGTTGCGGCTGCCAGCCGGCCGCCCTTGATGGTCGACAGATGTTTGCGCACGACATTCATGGCAGCGATCGGCGCGCCTGAGGCAAGCAGCATTTCATTGAGAGCGATCTCGTCGTCAAGTGTCAGGCCTTCCGGGGGTGCCGGCAACAGCGCCGAGCCGCCGCCGCAGATCAGCGCGATCACGAGATCATCAGGCGTGAGGCCGGAAATCGTCTCGACCAGGCGCTTTGATGCGGCAAGCCCGGCAGCGTCAGGCACGGGGTGGGCGGCTTCGATCACCTCGATCTTCTCGGTTTCACAGCCATAACCGTAACGCGTCACCACGACGCCGGAGAGCGGCTCTTGCCACAGCGTTTCCAGCGCCTGCGCCATCTGCGCCGCACCCTTGCCTGCTCCGATCACCACGGTTCGGTCCTTGGGCTTTTGCGGCAGGTGCGCGCGAATGCCTTCAAGCGGATCGGCGGCGCGCACGGCGGCATCAAACAGCGAGGCGAGGAAAGCGCGGGGTTCGAACATGGCGGTCTCCGTGTGTGTTCTGTCAGCTTTCCTGTCACGAAAATCAGGCTGCCGAAAGACGTATTTCGATGATCCGTTTATCCGCGGCTTTCTGCATAACAGTCGGCGATGGCGCTGCTGGCTGCGCCAAGATCGACCTTGTGTCCCGCCATGATCAAGGCCATGCCATAGGCCGAAACCGCACCCAGCACGACGTCGAAGCGGGCAAGTTGGCCGGTATGGGTGAGCCGGACGAGCTTTTCCGCACCCGGACCTACGCCGGTTGCAAGCGGCTGGCCGAGATGTGCGACGCTGGTTATCAACGTTTCCGGTGAAAGGCCGTCGGGCACTTCCACAGCCGTCACGAGATTGGAAGCGGTATCCGCTGCCGCCCAAGCGGGCGCCCCCAGCGCGGCAAGTCCCGCGCGGGTCGCTTTGGCGGCGAGCGTGTGCCGGGCGATCACGGCATCCATCCCCTCGGCCTCCACGCGATCCAGTGCGGCGTCCAGCGCATGCCATTCCAGATTGACGGTGGTGCCGGCAAGCGGGCCGCGACCATTGTCGATCCAGAGTTTTAGATCCGACAGTGACAGGATGGAATTGACCGGTCCTTGCGGCTTCTCAATCCGCTCCCATGCGGCGGGGCTGATGGACAGGGCGGAAAGGCCAGCCGGACCCGCCAGCGCCTTCTGCGGGCCGATGACGGCGATATCGATGCCGAGGGTATCGACGTCGAGATCATGGCCGCCGACCGATGCAACGGCATCGACTATGGTGATGAGGCCGTGCGCTCGGGCCATAGCCATGATGTCCGCCAGCGGGTTGCAGATGCCGCTTGCCGATTCCGCATGCACCAGCGACAGCACGCTGGCATCCGGGTGTGCCGCCATGGCGGCTGCGACGGCGTCGATGCCGATGGCACGGGCGGCCATCGCGGTGACATCGATGACCTCGCCACCTGCGCGTCGCATCCATTCGCCGAACCACTGCCCATAGGGGCTGGTGACGATGTTGATCGCCTTCACGCCGGGGCGCATGATGCTCGTGGCGGCGGCCTCAAGTGCGACTACGGCCTCGGCCTGTACCATCACCAAGTCATTGCGGGTGTTCATGAGGGCGGCAAGGCGGTCGGCGATCACGGCATAACGATTTCCGGGGAAGGCCGGTATGTCGAGAAAGGGGCTCCAGCGGTCAAGGCTCATGGGTCGGTTCACTTTTCTGCATCGTGTTTGTCGGGCGTCCGCCGGGTGTCAGGCGCGGTACCGCCGCAATCAGCGCGCGGCCGGCCGCCGACGATGGATGGTTGATGATATCAGTCGTATTTCCGGTTTCGACGATCCTGCCGGCATCCATGATCGCAAGCCGGTGAGACACGGCGCGCAGAACGGCGAGATCATGCGAGATGAACAGATAGGAGATGCCGTTTTCGCGCTGCAACTCGACCAGCAGTTCAAGAATGCGGTTGCGCAATTGCACGTCGAGGGCCGACACGGCCTCATCGAGCACGACAAGCGACGGTCGGGAGGCGATGGCGCGGGCGATGGCCACTCGCTGGCGCTGGCCACCGGAGAGTTCGCGCACCGGCCGCGTGGCATGGGCCGATGACAGGCCGACGCGTTCCAGAAGTCGGGCAATTTCGGAAGAACGTTCAGCTTTTGCGACGATGCCATGGATGCGAAGCGGATCGCCGAGTGCGTCGTTGACGGTGGCGCTTGGGTGGAAGGCGCCGAGTATGTCCTGAAACACCATCTGTATGCGGCCGCGGCGGTGGCGCAGGTCGCTGCCCTTGAGAGAAAGCCAGTCGCTGCCCTCAAAGGTTATCCCGCCCGCATCCGGTTCGATCAGGCGTAGCAGCAGCCGGGCCAGCGTGGATTTACCGCTTCCCGATGCACCGGCAATGCCGAGCGTTTCGCCAGTGCCGAGAGAAAATGACAGGCCATCGACGGCGGCGACATCTCGCTCAGCCGACACAAAACGTTTTCTCAAGTTCTCGACGGAGAGCAGGGTCTTCATCGGCGCTGCCCGCCGATCAAGGGGGCAGATGTGAGGTCGAAATGTCCCGCCAGCAGGTTCCGCGTGTCGTCGCTTTTCGGATCGGCCAGGATGTCGGACACCGGTCCGATCTCGACAAGTCGGCCATCCTTCAAGACGGCGATACGGTCGGCGAGATTGGAGGCGAGTGCGATATCGTGCGTGACGAAAATGAGCGTCATCGCCGCCTCGCTGACAAGGCGATCCAGCAGGGCGGTAATCTCCGCCTGAACGACGGTGTCGAGCGCGCTGGTCGCCTCATCGGCAATCAGGATCGACGGGCGGCTGGCGATCGCGGCGGCAATGGCGACACGCTGGCGCTGGCCGCCGGAGAGCTGGCGCGGATAGGCGCGCATGACTGCTGACGGGTTGGGTATACGAACATGATCCAGCAGCATTTCTGCATGCGCATAGGCTGCCTTCCAGCTCATACCGAGATGTCTTTTCGCCCCCTCCGCCACCTGTTCGCCGATGCGCAGGACTGGGTTGAGGCTGGCCGACGAATCCTGAAAGACGAAGCCGATATCGCGGCCGGGCCGCGGTGCCCGTTCGGACGACCATTGAATGTCGCCATCCCTGACTGCGTTGTCCGGCAATAGGCCCGCGAGTGCGCGTGCAAACGTGCTTTTGCCCGATCCGCTTTCGCCGACGATGGCAAGGCGTTCACCGCCGATGAGGTCAAGCGAGACGTGGGTGAGAGCTGTGTTGTGACGGTAGCGAACCGACAGATCGGTGATACGGCAGAGCGGTTCGGTCATGGGGCCGCTCCGTTCCGCAGTTTGCCTTGCATTGCCGGACCGTCGCCGGCCAGCGCTTTCGCCAGACCTTCGCTGAGCAGGTATACGCCGACGACCGTGATGATCAGGGCAAGGCCGGGCAGGATCGAAAGCCACGGCGAGGAGCGCAGGACATTGCGGCCCTCGGCGATCATCGAACCCCAGGTGACGCTGTTCGGATCCCCAAGGCCGAGGAAGGAAAGGGCAGCTTCGGTGAGAATGGCGGCAGCGACCAGTGTCGCCGATATCGCCAGAACCGGTGGCAGGGCTTGAGGCAGGATCTGTCTCACCGCGATCTCGGCGGGATGCATGCCGATCACCTTTGCCGCGGCCACGTAATCGCGCTCGCGCAGCGACAGGACCTGCGCACGCGTGAGCCGTGCCGGATCGGCCCAGGCGCCGAGCGTTATCGCCAGCACCACGACCGGCAGGGAGGCACCCATGACGCTGACAAAGGCAAGCGCCAGAAGAAAGCCGGGCACGATCTGAAATGCATCAACCACCCGCATCAGGACTTCATCGACGATCCCGCTGCAAAAGCCCGCAACAAGGCCGACAAGGAGACCCAGAACAATCGCAGCCAGAGCCGCCGCTGCGCCGACCAGCAGCGAAGTTCGGGCACCATGAACGATGCCGGCAGCCACGTCGCGGCCAAGCCTGTCCGTGCCGAGAGGCAGGGCCGGATCAGTGAACGGGGCCACCAGTGCACGGCCCGCGATGCGCAACGGATCTCCCGGCGAAATGGTGGAGGCCATGATGGCAATGCCGATCATGATTGCTAAAATAATAAAGCCGACAGCACCTTCCGGCGTTTTCATGAGCTTGTGAATCAGGTTCAACTGGAGGCCTCCGAGGCGCCGATCCGTGGATCGAAAGCCGCCTGCACAAGATCGACCAGAAGGTTGACGGTGACGACGAGGACGGCACTGACGAGGATGATCCCCATCAGCAGCGGTGCGTCGCGCCCGGTGACCGCTTCCTGTGCGAGCCGGCCAAAACCCGGAATGGCGAATATGCTTTCAATCACCACGCTGCCGCCAAGCATGGCGGCTGCCTGAAGCCCAAGCATGGTGATGAGTGGCAGGGCGGCATTGCGGGCGACGTGCCGCAAAAGCAACCTGGTGCGGGACAGGCCTTTGGCGCGGGCAAACAGCACAAAGTCCAGCTTCCACGCCTCCACCATTCCGGCGCGCATGACGCGCAGGAAAAGTGCTGTGTAAATGAGTGTCAGTGCGCCGACCGGCAAGATCAGGTGACGGGCGATATCCATCAGACGGTACAGGCCCGTCTTGCCGGACGCGATCGTTTCAATGCCGGATGTCGGCAGCCAGCGAAGCTGTACGGCAAACAGCAGGCTCAGCAACAATCCAAGCCAAAAACTCGGGATCGCGTAAAGGATGAGGGAAATTGTCGAAAGCATTATGTCTTTTATGCTTTCCGGCTTTGCGCCAGCGATTATCCCCAGCGTCGAGCCCAGCGCGAAGGACAGGGCGGTCGCGCTGCCCATCAATGCCAGAGTGTTGGGCAGGCGCTCTGCAATCAGATCAATGACGGGGCGTTCGAAAGCGGTCGACCAGCCGAGATCGAGGCGGGCAAGCGCGGTCAGATAAAGCCACAGTCGGGCGGTCAGGGATTGATCGAGGCCATAGGCCTGGCGCAGGCTGGCAGCGACGCCAGCGTCGCCACCGCCGATGGACAGGAGATAGGCATCGACCGCATCGCCCGGCGCCGTTTCCAGCAGCAGAAACGTCAGAATGATGACGATCAGCAGGGCGGGAATACTAGTCAGCAGACGTCGACGGATCAGGCGCAGGGATCTGTTCACGGCAAGACACGCTCCCGCTTCTGCGCCCCGTCGGTGCTTGTCGAGGTCACGGCTGTAGCGCCGTGGTCGCCCAGTTGGAGACCGCCCAGCGCGGATTGTCGGCGATATTCAAAACCCGGTCGCTGGCGACGCTGATGAAACCCCATTCTGCGACGTTGATCAGCGGCAGATCGGTGGCAACGATCTTCTGGAACTCGTTATAGAGTTTTGTCCGTTCGCCGCTGTCGATGGTTGTTGCTGCCTTGGCGATGATGGCGTCCAGTGCCGAGTTGGCATAACCGCCCTGGTTGGAAAAAGGCACGCCGGCCGGTGTGCCGGATTGAACGAGGATGGTCGTCGAGATGGCCGGGTCGCCGCGGAAAACCGGTGGCGCGACGGCGAGATCAAAGTCGTGGTCGGTGTAAACGGCCTTCTGGTGTGCGGCAGAATCGGCGTTGACGATCTGTGCGTCGATGCCGACTGCGGCCAGTGCCTGCCGCAGATAATCGCCGAACTGTCGGGTTTCATTGAAATAGGGTGCGGGGCGCAGTTTCAGCGTGAAGCGTATTCCGTCACTGCCGCGCTTGTAGCCGGCCTCATCGAGCAGGGCTTCGGCTTTTTGCGTGTCGAAAGCGTAGCTGGGCACGTCGGCATCGTAAAATTCCGGCGCGTTTTTCGGAACCGGCCCTGTCGAGGCCGATGCATATCCGAGGAAAATCGTGTCGACGACAAAGTTCCTGTCGATAGCGTGGGCGATCGCCTGGCGCACTTTCGGATCGGCAAGCTCCTTGCGGCGATGATTGATCTCGACCACCAACTGATAGGTGAGCGCTTCATAGCCACGCGACACGATCTTGAGACCCGGCACTTTGGAAATCCGGTCCAGATCGGCGAGCGGCACGGCGGAAAAGGCCGCCAGCTGGATTTCCTCGGCCTCCAGCGCTGCACCGGCGCCGGCGCGATCCGGCAATACTCGGAAGATGATCTCGTCCAGGGAGGGCTGGTCCTTGCCCCAGTATTTCTCGTTGCGGACAAGGCGGTAATATTCACCCGGCTTGTGTTCCGCGAACGTGAAGGGGCCGGTGCCGACCAGTTTCACATTGGCCGGATTGGTGGCGATATCGGTGCCTTCGTAGAGATGTTTTGGAATAACGCTGCTGACGACCGGCAGTGCGTTGCGGATCAGCTGGATCGGTGTCGGTTTCGAAAAACGGAAGACGGCCGTGTGGTCATCCGGCGTATCGACGGCTTCAAGATTGGCGAAAACGATGCGGCCAAGATTTTGCAGCGGCTTCCAGACATTCAGCGCCGAAAATGCCACATCCGCCGAGGTGAAGGGCTTGCCGTCATGCCATGTCACACCTTCGCGCAGCTTGAAGGTGATGCGCAGTCCGTCGCCCGATCCCTCCCAGGCTGTTGCAAGCCGTGGCTGCAGTCCGTCCTTGCCGTCAAACGACGCTTCCGCCAGCGGTTCGATGACCTTGCTGGCGATAAAAAACACACCGTTCGATGCGACGATGGCCGGATTGAGATTTTTGGGCTCAGAGTCTGCCGCAACCACCAATCGTCCACCTGCCGGGGCCTGCTGCGCCGCGAGCAACGCCGGCAAGGCGGTCGAGGCGAGAAGCAGCGACGAAATCTGCAGGATCTGGCGGCGGGAGACGGGTAAAGCGGGCATGGCTATTTCCTGAGCGGCTCTTGGGCACGACGATAACCCAATAATTCATGCCCGGTATCGCTTTTTGAAGCCAAGAAAATCTTTTGATGGATCGCTTCAGAAGATTTCATCCTTCGACCGCCGCATACGGCCTCGATGGATCATGGCGCAATGGTTTATCAAATTGCGCCGGGTTGGCTGATATTGGTACATGTTGATTATCTAATGAAACGACAGGTCAACGTGACGATCATGGTCTGCATTGAAACAGCTGCTCGCATGGCTGTTCTAAAATAAGGGCGGGGCTCACCAAACTCTCTCGAGTAGGGGGTCCGCGAGCCCCTAACCGGCATCATGCCGGCTGCAGTGAGATAGAGAGCATGGTTGCCGATTTCTCAATATCCGGCGGCGTTATCTCCCTGTTAACCTGCTGAGCGGATTAACAATTCGTTAACATCTGTTTCAGGTTGACGCATGCTGTCCTCGATCAGCCAGCCGAACATCCAGGCGTCATATTTCATCTGCCACACCTCCAGTGGTTCACCGGTGGCGTCGGGCTGTCGATCGGGTTTGAGGAGAGGGTGGTCTGAGGCCGCGAGGCCGAGTATGCGCGCATTTAATCCGCGTTCCTGCCAGTCCAGGAGCGTTTCTACAGTCATTCATGATTCCTTTTCGGAATCGTCAACTAGTCGATTTCTGCCATATCGCAACCCTGGAAGTGGATCTGGGCCTGCGGCAAATGGCAAATGCCGGTGACTAACGCGGTTCGGCGTTGAGCGAGAGATAGGTCGGATCGAAGCCGGCTACCGACTGAAGGCGTGGCCAGTCGAGAACGGTAATCGTGTCCTTGGTCCAGGTGATCAGATTTTCACGCCGCAACGCCTGTATCACCCGGTTCATGTGCACGAGCGATATGCCAAGCACATCCGCCATCTCCGACTGCGACAGCGGAAAGTGAAAGGCCCAGCCTTGCGTATGCCCGACGACCTTGAGGCGCAGATAGAGCTCGCAGATCACATGGGCAAGGTGGGAGGTGCGCGACCGGCGGCCCATGGAGACGATCCATTCGCGGTGGATGCCGCCATGGATGAGTGTATCCAGCCAGAGCATGCGCGTCAGGTGCGGCCATTCCTCGGTGATTTTCTTGAGGTCGGGGTAATCGACAAAGGCGACGGTGCAGTTCGACAGTGCCACGATCCCGTGGTCCATGGTTTTGAGCAGGAATGCATGCAGATCGACGAATTCCCCGGCAATATGTATGGCGGTGATCTGGCGTGCGCCTTCCGGCGTCACTTTGTAGCGCGCCGCAAATCCATCCAGCAGCATCGTGCTGGTGTTCGGGCGGGTGCCTTCGGTGACGATGTCTTCGTTGGCAGAAAAACGCTTTTCCCTTCCTGCAATCGATCGCAAAACGTCTTTTTCCGCAGAGGAAAGAGTGTCTCGCTGTTCGAGGTTGAGAAGAAGTGCATCGATCACGGCGTTGTCCCTTGTTCTGGTCGGGGCTTAGAACGCGGATGCCGGGCGATGGTTGCAAATTTTTGCTCGGAACAAATCGCGGCGCCGGTGATTGATTGCGAAATCACAAAGGCTTGCAGATGATGCCCAGATATTTTTTCGACATTCACAATGGTAACGGCCCGAGTCGTGATGACCACGGGATGGAGCTGCCATCGCAAAAACGTATCATGCATGAAATGAGCCGGATATTGCTGGACATCGCTCGCGATGAATTGCCGGGGCAGGAGCGTGGGGATATCTCCATTTTCGTTCGCGACGACACCGGCAAGGAGCTCTGCGCCACGCATCTCAGTTTTCAAACGGAATGGAAACATCGTCCTGAAGAAGGATGATGGTTTCGCATGCGTCAGTGTTGGTGGAAAATGGAAATATGCAGGCGATGTCATCAAGTCGATACAATCGACTTCTACAAGGCTTTCAATTGCTTGAGAGAGTTTGGTGGGTGATGTAGGGCTCGAACCTACGACCCGCTGATTAAGAGTCAGCTGCTCTACCAACTGAGCTAATCACCCGTCCAATCCGTCCCGGTGTTTGGTGTCACCGGCGGTGTGAGGGGGCTTCTAAAGGGCTTCATTCGGCTTGTCTAGCGGCAGAATGAATTTTCTCGAACTTTTTTGAGAGGCGCTGCCCGAGGGTGTGTAAAAGGCCGGATTACGGCCCTGTGCGCTGAGGATTTCCAAAACGTTGCATCAGAAATGCCGTTTCTGTCTGGGGACCGGAAAGCCTGCTCGATTTTCCGAGCGTGGTCGAGCCTGGCTGCCAGGCGATCGATGCGAACAGGATGACCGTGGCCGCATAGGTGGCTGCGATGAGAAATTTGCGGCTTGAAAACGAGGATGTCGACATGGCCTTTCTCCTTTGCTGCCATAACTGCGCAGCCGCATTGAATGTTCCGCTGCGTAACGGAACGGGTTGGTGACTTTACATCGCCCGCCGCAGCCGCCATCAATCGCGCAGACATGAAGGAGGACGCAATCATGGCAATCGAAAACGACCTTTCCCTTATCCTCGAGCAGGAAATGGTACTTCAGTTCGATCGTTTCGATCTCGCAAGTGCCTGGGACCTGGGAAGCAGATTGCGGCAGATGGCTGCTTCTGCCGGTCATCCGGTTGCGATCGACGTACAGATCAACGGCATGCCGGCCTTTTATGCGGCTCTGCCGGGTTCCGTTCCGGATAATGCCCAGTGGATACGCCGCAAACGCAATGTTGCAGCCCGCTTCGGGCATCCGAGCTATGCGATCGGTCTCGGTCTATCGCTGGAAAACCGCACGCTTACGGACAAATACGGGGTTGATCCTGCGGACTATGCCGCTCATGGCGGCAGTTTTCCGATCGTCGTCCGTGGTGTCGGGGCGATCGGGACGGTGACCGTTTCTGGATTGCCGCAACGGGAGGATCACAAGATGGTTGTCGAAGCGATTGCCGGCATGCTGGGGCTGGATAACCAGGCCGTCAATCTCGACGCCGCGCCGGTTATCGTGTGAGGGAAGAGTTCATGACGCTTGGAAAAGACGCTGCCGAAGAGGTTTTGGCATTCTGGTTCGAGGAGCTTGGCGAAAAGGGCTGGTTTCAGCCGCCTGACGGTCTGGACGACACCATCCGCAATCGCTTTGCCGGGCTGCATCTTGAAATGGCGCGCGGCGATCTGTCGGCATTTCATTCCTCGCCGCGTCACCGGCTGGCTGCGATCATCGTGCTCGATCAGTTTCCGCGAAACATGTATCGCGCCACGCCGCTTGCGTTTTCGACCGATTGGCTTGCATTGCGCGAGGCGCGGCTGATGGTGGATGCAGGGCTTGATCGTGAACTCGACGTTCATTCACGTTGTTTCTCGTATCTGCCTTTCGAACACGCGGAGAGCATCGCTGAACAGGACCGGTGCGTGCAGCTGTTTTCGCAGCTCGGCGATGCCAATTATCTCGACTATGCCGAACGGCACCGTGAGGTCATCCGTCAGTTTGGCCGCTTTCCGCATCGCAATGCTTTTGTCGGACGGGAATCGACAAAAGCCGAGCTCGACTATCTGTCGCAGCCCGGCTCCGGTTTTTGATATTCTCTCTGGAACGGCTAGCGCCTGATCGCGCGTCCGACGCCGATCAGGATGCATGCGCCGATAAAGCCGGCGATGAGATAGCCGATCCAGCCGCCCAGCACGATGCCGAAGACGCCGAGGATGGCGTTGGCGATGATGGCGCCGACGATGCCCAGCAGAATATTCATGAACACGCCCATGTCGCTGCGCATGAATTTTTCTGCCAGCCAGCCTGCGATGCCGCCGATGATGATGGCTGCGATCCAGCCGATACCTGCCTGTTCCATGGTGCTTACCCCTGTTGAAATATTGCCGGGGTGAACGCAGCCGTGGCGTCGAGGTTCCAAACTATTCAGCTAAACCCCTCAAAATACAGGATATAGGCGATTGGTTTTTGTCATTCCTTTCCTTCGCCGTGATCTGTGCCTATCTTCCCGCCGATTCTCTGCGCGCGGCGCGGACCAACCCTTGAAGAGACGAGTATTCGCGTGTCCGATATGAGAACGAAAAGCCGCTTTGCCGCGGCCGCACTGATCGCTCTCCAGCTTGGCGCCTTTGCCCTGTCGCCAGCGTTGTCTTCGCCGGCCATGGCGCAGCAGCAGGCTCCGGCTGCGGCACCGGCAGATGCCCAGCAGCCGGCTGCGCCAGTGCCTAACACGCCTGCGCCAGCGCCGGCTGCGCCCGCGGCGGAAGCTCCCGACCCGAATGAGGGTCAGGTCACAGCGGATTCGATCAACGCTAAAATGCGGGCCAATCTGGCGACCATCCGCTCACAGCTCGATACGTTTCAAAAGCGTGTTCAGCAGGATATCGATGACGATGGCAGCCTTGCCGAACTTCGTGTCCGCGCCGAGGAAATCGCAGGCGAAATGCAGGCGACATCGACACGGCTGCAGGATCGCGAAAAACAGATCGGTGACCGTCTGACGGCTCTGGGTGAGGCGCCGAAGGAAGGGCAGCCCGCGGAGCCACCGCTGGTGTCCCAAGAGCGCAACCGGTTGCTGAACGAGCGCGCGGAACTCAACGTCGTGGCTGAAAACGCCACCAGTCTTTCGGAAAGCGCCAATCAGCTCGGCAACACGATCACGACGTTGCGCCGCAACCTGTTTGCCCAGACGCTGTTTCGCCATACCGATATGTCGATGGATCTGTTCGCCGAAGCGGGGCAGGCGACGGTTACTGAAATTTCGAATTTTGCCCGTACGATTTCCGGCTGGTCCGGCTTTGTCTGGAGCTACAAGAAGTACCAGCTGATCGGTGCGCTGGTCCTGTCGCTTGGTGCCGGCCTGCTGTTTCTTCTCGGTGGCTATCGTCTGTTCGGGCGCCTGATCCACCGCAAGGTCGTTGGCGACGAAGCGCCGACCTATCTGCGTCGCCTGTCGGTGGCGTTCTGGTCGACGGTGATCGAGACGATGTCGCTCGCGGCTTTCCTGGTCTCGTCCTACTTCTTCCTTGACGGTTTCAACGTCCTGCGGCCCGACGTGTCGTCGATGATCGCTTCCTTTTTCGGGTTCGTCTGGTTCATCTATTTTGTCTGGCACCTGAGCACATCGGTGCTCGCCCCGTCAGACCCGAACTGGCGACTGGTGCGCGTCACCGATAGTGGCGCACGGCTGTTGACGGCAGCCGTGATTGCCATGGCTGTGGTCAATGGTCTCGATTATATGTTGGGCGCCGTCAGCGAAGCGCTGAACTCTCCGCTGGTCGTCACGATCGCCAAGAGCATCATCGCGGCGTTCGTCATCGGCCTGATCCTTATCGGTGTTTCCTTCGTCAAACCGATCCTCTCGGCGGATGAAGCGTCTGACGGAGAAGGTCATGCATGGCCGCGCGCCGTTCGCATCCTGTTGCGGCTGGCGGGTCTTCTGCTCATTCTTTCTGTCATTGCCGGTTATGTCGGCCTTGCCCGTTTCGGCGCCACGCAGATCGTGTTGACCGGCGCGGTGGTCGTGCTGATCTATATCGGTCTTCTGTCCGGCAAGGCTGTTTCCAAGCAGGGCGCCTTCAAGAATACCTCGGCCGGCAACAAGCTGGCTGAGCGGTTCAAGTTTGGGGATGTCGGGCTCGATCAGACGGGTCTGCTGGCCGGGCTTAGCATCTATGCCTTTGCACTGGTCTTTGGCATTCCGCTGATCCTCATCACCTGGGGATTTCAGCTCACCGACATCGAGTCCTGGGTCTACCAGTTCTTCACACGCATCACGATCGGCAACATCTCGATCTCCATCGTCAGCATTTTCGGCGGTATCCTGCTGTTTGCCGCCGGTTATGTCGTGACAGGCTGGATCCAGAAGTGGATCGACGGCAATGTTATGGCGCGCAGCCAGGTCGATACCGGTGTGCGCAACTCGGTGCGCACCGGTATCGGTTATCTCGGCGTCGGCATGGCGGCGCTGATCGGCGTGTCGGCGGCGGGTATCGATCTCTCAAGTTTTGCGCTTGTCGCTTCGGCACTTTCGGTCGGTATCGGTTTCGGCTTGCAGAACATCGTGTCGAACTTCGTGTCTGGCCTCATCCTTCTGGTCGAGCGGCCGTTCAAGGTCGGTGACCATGTCATCACCGGCACGACCGAAGGCATCGTCAAACGCATTTCGGTGCGCGCCACGGAAATCGAGACATTCCGTAAACAGTCGATCATCGTGCCGAATTCCGAGCTGATCAACGCGCCTGTCGGCAACTGGACCCACAGAAACCGCATCCAGCGCAACGAGATCCCGGTCTCTGCCAGCTATGACGCCGACCCGCAGAAGGTGATCGATATCCTGCTTGGCCTGGTCAAGGAGGTTCCCGAAGTCCTTCGCAATCCGGAGCCACATGTCGAATTCCTGCGCTTCGGTGCGTCCTCGCTGGATTTCGAGCTGCGTTATCATCTGGCGGACATGGATGCGGGCCTGCGTATTCGCAACACGTTGCGTGCCGATATTCTCAAGGCTTTCCGCCAGGCGAATATACACATTCCATTCCCGCAGCAGGAGATCGTGTTACATCGCGGCAAGCCGAACTGGGTTCCGGATAAGGACGAGGACTTGCGTGGCGGTGCCTGATTGAAAGGTTTTCCGGCGCGCAGATTGCAGGCAGCAAGAATAAAAGCGGATCTTTGATTTTTTGCTGTCTGTCATCAAGATGTCTTGCGCAATTAACGCTTCCGAAAAACGTCTTCAATAATATGTGCCATCAGGGGACAGTATCTCACTGATAGGGGCATTATGACTTTTCTCGGCATCTCCGGAATGCACTATTCCGGTCAGGATCTTGCAGGCGCACGAATACTTCTGGCGGAAGACTCCAATGTCTTTACGTCTATGATTAGTAAACGGCTGGACGAGTTGTTCGGTATTGAGGTGGAAATCTGCCGCAATTTCGAAGAACTGCAGCTGGCTTACGACCGCTCGACCGATCCGATTACGCTGGCGATTTCGAACATCAATCTGCCAGGCGCCGAGAATGGCGAAGCGCTGGGATATCTGATCGATCTCAGCATTCCGGTCATCGTCTTTACCGGCACGTTCCATGAGGACACGCGCGAAAAGCTGCTGAAGCAGGACGTGGTCGATTATATCCTCAAGGACAATGTCTTTGCCGTGGATATGCTGGCCGAATCGGTCTGCCGCTTCCTCACCAACCACCAGCATCACGTGCTGATCGTCGATGACAGCCCGACTGCGCGGGCGCTGCTGTCCAGCCGTCTGAAACGCTACAATTTCCGTGTCAGCACAGCGGAGAACGGTGCCAAGGCGCTCGAGCTTCTCAAGAAGAATGCCGATATCGGCCTCGTCGTCACCGACTATAACATGCCCGATATCGATGGTTTTGAACTGACGCGTCGCATTCGCTCTGTCCGTGGCAGCCACGAGTTGCGTATTATCGGCGTGTCGTCTTCCGACAACCGCTTGCTGTCTGCACGTTTCCTGAAAGCCGGTGGCAACGACTTCATGTTGCGGCCGTTCATCGACGAAGAGTTCTATTGCCGCGTCAACCAGAACCTCGATACGCTCATCCAGATCCGCTCCATGCAGGAGCGGAACAAGGGTAGCGTGCCGGCGCGCAAAGCCATCGCCTGAGGCGAACATATTGAATCAAAACGCCGCCTTCACGGGCGGCGTTTTGCGTTTTAGTGTTGGCAAATCAGGCGACGACACCCGATCGAACCGTGTTCGTCGTCAGTTTGCGCTCGGCGCGTTCCTGTTGCGGCGATCGGTTGTAGATTTCGCGGTAGCATTTGGAAAAATGCGACGCGGAAACAAAGCCGCAGGCAACGGCCACTTCGACGACAGGCAGCGACGATTGCACCAGCAAATGGCGGGCGCGATCGAGGCGGATTTCGAGATAATAACGGGCAGGGGAGCGTCCCATCTCCTGGCGAAACAGCCGTTCGATCTGCCGACGCGACAGGCCGGCATTGTCGGCGATCTCGACGAGCGACAACGGCTCCGCAAGGTTTGCCTCCATGACCTCGATAATCGACAGAACTTTGGAATTCTGGATGCCGAGGCGGGCGCGCAGCGGCAGGCGCTGACGATCATGCGGATTGCGGACGCGGTCGGTCAGCTGCTGTTCGCAAATCCTGTTGACGAGGTTTTCACCGAAATCCTGACCGATTAGGTTCAGCATCATGTCGAGAGAGGCGGTGCCACCGGCGCAGGTGTAAATGTTGCCGTCGACCTCGTAGAGATCGGCGTAAACTTCCGCCTGCGGAAAGGCCTCGGAAAAACCGGGCAGGTTTTCCCAATGGATGGCGCAGCGCTTGCCGTTGAGAAGCCCCGCCTGCGCCAGCAGGTGGGCGCCGGTACAGAGGCTGCCAACGGCAATGCCGCGGTTATAGGTCTCGCGCAGATAAGCGCTGGCGGTCTTGTTCTGGAATTCTTCGACATAAACGCCGGAACAGACCAGCACCATGTCGGGGCGATGTTCGCCGCCGAGGGCCTTGCGTTCGTCAGCGATGGAGGAGTTCACTTCAATTCCGATGCCGCATGAGGAGTAGACCTTTTCCCCATTGGTGGAACAGAGGCGCCATGTGTAGGCGGTGTAACCGAGCATGCGGTTGGCGATGCGCAGGGTTTCGACCGCGGCCGCGAATGGCAGCATTGTAAAGTGGGGGACGAGGAAGAAGGCAATCGAACGCTTTTTGGTCTGCAACTTGTTCATGCCGAGAACTCCGTGACGAATGTCAATCCCTCGCGTGAAACTATGCATTGTTAATGTTCAAAAAGCGACACAAATCCCTGCATCCGCGGCGCACCCGGCAAAGTGCCGGATTCTATGCATTCTTTTTGCGACACCGCGACCTGAGCCCAAGAAAAATGCCGGGTGCCTCAGGATTTGAAGGCATCCGGCATATGGTATTGGATGAAAAGCGTTTCCGCCGAGCGAATGTGAGCAATAGTCCGCAATCAATGGCGAATATCGCCGTTCTTCTCGTTGAGGATGTCGCTTGTGGGCCAGCCGATATCCTTGCGCAGTTCGGCGGGCATGCTCTGGATCAGTTCGGCATTCTTGCGCCGACGCCAGGAGGCCCTGACTTCTGCGATGCTGCCGACGGCAATAGCCCAGACGGCGCCGAATACTGAGTTGGACTTGTGGGCGTGATGTGACGTGAACATGGCCATCGTGGCCTCCTCCGTTCCTGTGTTGGTCGATCTGTGCGTGGCTTCCAGCGGACAGATCTCGTGCTCTTGTCATCAATCAGGTGAATGGTTTTGTTTCCATTCATCGGAATGTGTGGCGCAAATTGCGCTTTCGCGCCTTGCTCCGCCTCAAATGCGATCAAATAGATCAATCAGTAGGCGTATTATGCATCGGCTTGACGTTCAATCAAACGAAATGATATGGTGCTTAAGTTCAGAAAAATTGAAGGTCAGATCATGTCCACGCCTTTTCGATCGCCGCTTCCACTGCTCGACAATGATGTTCTGAGAACTTTTGTAGCGATTGCCGAAACGGGCAATTTTTCGACGGCCGCGGAAGCGGTCCTGCGCACACCTTCGGCCGTTTCCATGCAGATCAAGAAACTTGAGGAGCAGCTGAAGACAGTGCTCTTCCTGCGTGATGCCCGATCTGTGACGCTGACGCAGCATGGAGAGATGCTGCTGTCTTATGCGCGGCGCATGCTCGCGCTGTCGAATGAAGCGGTGTCGCGTTTCGTCATGCCGGAACTGTCCGGCGTCGTGCGCCTGGGAGCGCCGGATGACATTGCGGAACGGCTGCTGCCCAAACTGCTCAAGGATTTTGGCGAGAGTTTTCCGGGCATCATGGTCGATGTCACCGTCGACCAGAGCCTGTTGCTGCGCAAGCGCATGGATGAACAACGGCTGGATCTGGCGCTGATAAACTGCGCCACACGACCGTTCCCGACAGCGGGTGAAATCATCCATACGGAAAAGCTGGTCTGGGCCGGCGCCAAATGCGGCAATGCCTATCTGCGCGATCCGCTGCCGATTTCCGTGTGGGAGGACGGTTGCGTGTGGCGGCAGGATGCCTTGGCGCAACTCGACAAGCACAAAAGACCCTACCGTATCGCCTATGCCAGCGCCCATACGATGGCGCAGCGGGCGGCCGTGGTGTCCGATCTGGCGATCGCCCCGTTCCCGCGTTCATACATAACCGGTGACATGCAGATACTGGGTGCGAAGGAAGGTCTGCCGGAACTGATCAGTTTTGACATCCGGCTGCTCACCAGCCCGCAGCTGTCGGTACCAGCCAAGGCGGTCGCGGAAGGTATCCGTGCCGCTTTCGAGACGATCGATTCGGCTGCTGCGGCTTAAAGTAGGACCAAACGGCTACCAGATGCCTTTGCTGATGCCGTTCCATATCCATGCCCAGACGGGTGGAGGAAAACGCAGGACGGAATTGCCGGTCTGCGCTTTTTCCGCGATGCGCCCATGCAGCACATCTTCTATCGCCTTGATGGCGATGTCCGTGGAAGCTGCCGTCAGCAACAGAGGGTAGGTCGCGATGAAATCCCCCTTCGATGGTGCGACACGCTGTTCGTAGAGCGTGCCGCCCGTATCCGTGCCGGCATCCACGAGGTGGACGGTCGCACCGAAATTTTTGCCGTCGCGTTCGACCAGTGACCAGTAGCCGCCCATCTGGCCACGATAGGCCGGGTTTATGCCGGCATGAAAATTGATGACCGGGCAAGGGCAGGCCGCGAGCGTCGCTCTGGAAAGCAGTCTGCAGGAAATCGTGAAAATCACCTGAGGCTGGAGCCGCAACAGCAGCGAATGACATTCTTCGTCGTTGAGACTGTCGACGTGATCGACGGGGATGGACGGATCTGATTGTGCCGATTGGCCGTAGATTTTCAGAATTTCGTGGGAGCGGCGTGCGGCAACATTCTTGCCGAGCCGGGAGGCCAACATCGTTGCGAGCTGGCCCAGCGCCGCCGGCCAGCCGAGACGTCGTGCGCGACGCTTGAGAATGACTGCCTTGCTCTCCGGCCGTTCCTCTATGACATGAAGATCGGACCAGTGTTTTTTGAGGGCGTTTATCATCACCTGAGGATTGGCGCCTCCGGCGGTCAGAACCACCACGCGTGGCACAGTTTCGAACTCACCCATCCTGCCAGATCCCGTTTCAACGCCGATACAGTCTGGCGTTTGTGCAATGAAGAAAGCGTTAGGTTGGTGTGCGGTGAAAATAAATCACACTTTCGATTGAACCTTTCGTGAAGTGACGCGTTTCTTGGGCGCAACAAGCAATCAATCGATATCCTTTCGGAGCTCCCACCATGAAAATCGGAACAGTCACCGTCCTCGGCGCCACCCTCGTTGCACTCCTGACGCTGAGCGCATGTGGCAACACCATTCGCGGCGTGGGCCGGGACACGGCAAACGCCGTTGATGCAACGCAGTCCGCAGGCCGCGATGTTGATCGCGCCGCCAAGCGTTAATCGATCGACGTAGAATCAAAACGGCTCGGCACAATCGGTCCCGAGCCGTTTTTTTATGGACGACGTCCGACAGACGCTCTGCGGGTCAATCAGACCGGCGCTTTCGGATAGGCACGCTCAAGGCCGCCGGATTTCGACAGGCCGGTGCGGAATGCGCCATAAGCGGGATGCTTGCTCGATTTGGCTGCTTCGCTCAGCCGGATCTGCAGCCGGGCAGGGGCATTGTTTCCAACCCACTCGCCGCATTTCTCCAGCTTCATCGAATTCAGGAAACGCGCTTCGCTCGCCCGGTCGAGATAGAGATGCAGGCCGTCGAGCAGCAGATCGTCATTGCTGGGGCTCTCCATCAAGAGCACGAGCCATGCCTGGTTTTCCACGGAAAAGGTATCAAGCCCGTCTGACACCGTCTCGCGGTTTCCGATCGGAGAGATTTTGCCCATGTCATGCCCCTTTGCCGCAACACGAAGGGCTGACCGCCGCTCGCTGATTCACTTTCGCTGTTTCTGGCCGAGGCGGCCGGGCTTTTCAAGTCGCTCAGGCTCGCCTGACGCCTTTGGACAGCGGTTCTCCAGCGTTGGTTTGTGCTTTCGCTCGCTACAGGGGTGAGGGCGGCCTTTCATGAGAGCGTTGCGGCGGTCGTTAAAGCGCTGCCCTGACCTTTTCCGCCACGTTAAACGTCACCCATTTGGTCCAGACATCCTCGTTCTCCTTGAGGAAATATCTGGCGGCGCTCTCATTGCTGCCGTTGTTCTCGCGCTGCCAGGCCAGCACGCTGTTGACTGTATCGTTGCTCCATTTTCGGGCCTTCATATAGTCCATCGCGATTCCGGCCTTGTCGGCAAAGCCCTTTGTGACGATGGTGAAGGCCTGTGAGATCGGATAGGAATTTACCTTGGCGGTCGGGCAATCGGGTACTGCCGTGCAGGTGTCCCAGTCCATCTTGTTGTGCGGCACGCCGAAGGAGAGCTTGACCATCTCGTATTTGCCCATGATCGACGTCGGCGCCCAATAGTAGCCAAGCCAGCCGATCTTTTTCTCAAATGCGTTGGCGATCGAGTTGTCTAGATCCGCGGCGGAACTAGTCCCGACCAATTCGAAACCCTTTTCGCCAGCGCCGATCGCCCGGTAAAGATTGGCGGTCGAAACCTGACAACTCCACCCCGATGGGCAATTGTAAATCGCAGCCTTCGTTTTGTCGTCCGGGGCTGGAAAGAGTTCCGGGTGCTTGAGCGCATCGTCGACCGTCTTGATATCGGGATGAGCGTCGGCCAGAAATTTGGGGATCCACCAACCTTCAACCGCGCCGTCGGTCAAGATTTCGGCTGCCTGGATAAGCCGCCCTTCCTTGACGGCGGCGTCGAGCGGCGTGCGCACGGAATTGACCCAGAACTCAGGTGCAATGTCAGGCTCTGACTTTTCGTTCATCGACGTGAAGGTCGGCATTGTATCGCCGGGCACGATTTCGACCGAACAGCCGTAACCGTTTTCCAGAATGATCTTGTCGACATGAGCAGCGACACCCGCCGAGGCCCAGTTCATTTCAGCGATCGATACGCTGCCACAATCGGCGGACTGTGCGGTGCCCGTCATGACGCAGAAGCACAAACCGACTGCGGCCGATGCGAGAAGGGTTTTTATCATCCAAGACCTCCCAGTCTCAATCGAAGTGTCTGCGTCCAGAGGTCGGCGGTATAATGTGCCGTATCGAGGGCCAAGGCTGTCTGTTTGTTTTTTTACATGTGCCTTGGCGGCCAGCCTCATATGATCGGTAATTCATGCAGCGGTTCTCTGACGCTACGGCTTCTCCCAGAAAAATCAACTGTTTCGGCAGGCTTTCATGACGACGGTGGTCGCACCACAATGGCATCGAGCGCGCAGAAAAAATCGAAAAAAGATGCACCGGAGGGGATCATTGTGTGAATGGATAACGATCCGGTAAGAATGTGACGATATCTATGCATCCGCGACCATGTCGCCAACAGGTCCGGATTTAGGTAGTGCGTACCGGACCGTTTTTGCTTCAGAGTTGATGTTCTGAAGCCTTTGTCTTTCATCTCGTTGTCCATAAACGCTTGATAGCATGGTCATGGTTCTGATGTCGGGCCATGCTGCGATTGACAGCGCATGCTTGTCGTAAGACGATATCCACATCGGCGAGACTCGATTGTCATCCATTTGGATCGCGCCGGCAATTCGATCGTATTGCGAACCACCGTCTCGCTTCGCCTTGCTGACAGAGCCACATGCCGTGGCCGGGTGGGGCATAGTCGGGATCGGTCGGGCCGCCGGAGCAGAACTATGATCAACCCGGGCGGACGCCTTGCTAATCTACGAATCGTCCGCTCTTCCATGGCTCCCTGCTTCGGCGGCACATTCTCTGTTGATTTCAAACGGATATCTGCACCATGAGCCTGATTGCCGGTTCGGTTTTCGTGCTTGGCGGCGCACGCTCGGGCAAGTCCGGCTTTGCTGAAAGGCTCGCTTTGGAAAGCGGGCTTGAGATGCATTACGTGGCCACCGGCCGCGCTTATGATGATGAAATGCGCTCACGCATCAGCGCTCATCAGCAGCAGCGTGGCGAGGGGTGGCAGACACATGAAGAGCCCATGGCGCTCGTCGAAGCACTTCAATCTCTCGATGCGCCGGAACGTGTGATCCTCGTCGATTGCCTGACATTGTGGGTCACCAATCTGATGATGGAGGCGGAAGATACGATTGACGCGCAGTCGGCGTCACTTGCTGCCCATGTTGCGGATGCCAAGGCCAGGCTGATCATCGTCTCCAACGAGGTCGGGCTTGGGATCGTGCCGGAAAACAGAATGGCGCGGGTGTTTCGCGATCATGCAGGACGCCTTCATCAGCAGGTCGCGGCGGCGGCAAGCGAAGTCCACTTCGTCGCGGCGGGGCTTTCGCTCAAGATGAAGGGCTGATTACCAGCCGAGCCAGATCCGGAACGGATGAGACGGATCGGCCAGAAGTTTTGTCGCCATGGCAAAGCAGGAAATGACCAGCAGCGGCTTGATGATCTTTGCGCCGATGCGCATGGCAAGGCTGGAGCCGATCTGCGCACCGATGAACTGGCCGACGCCCATGACGATGCCGACCTTCCACAGGATCGATCCGGTCGCCAGGAACATCAGGAAGCCGCCGACATTGGAGCCGAGATTGATCAGCTTGGTGTGGGCGGTTGCTTTCAGCATGCCGAAACCGGCCAGAAGCACAAATCCCAGCATGTAGAACGAGCCGGCGCCCGGGCCGAAAACGCCATCGTAAAGACCGATCAGCGGCACGAAGGTGGCGCCGAACAGGAAGGGCGTGATGCGACGGTGGCTGTCGACATCGGTGAGATTGGGTTTCAGAGCGAAAAACAGTCCGATGGCGATCAGCAGGAACGGGATTGTCGAGCCGAGAATTTTGGTCGGCAGGACAGAGGCAATCAGCGCGCCCACGCCGCCGCCGATCAGCGCCATCAGCGCCATCGGCAACTGCGTCTTCAGTTGCACATGGCCACGACGGGCGTAGGAGATTGTTGCCGACGTTGCGCCGAACATGCCCTGCAGCTTGTTGGTGCCCAGCGCGTCGAGTGGAGGGATGCCGGCAATCAGCATGGATGGAATGGTGATCAGCCCGCCACCGCCCGCAATCGAATCGACAAAACCGGCGAGGATCGCCACGAAAAACAGGACGATGAGGAGGTGCGCAGCGATATCCAAGGGATTTTGTCTTTGCAGTCTGGTGGGGGCGAAATGCCGGACGCCTTCTTGCACCGAACCTTCGCCTGCGCAACGGCGGTGCGAGGCTTCACGGTACGGTGGATGATTTCATGCTGTGGGTGTGACGGGATTGCACATCCGTGATCCGACGTTATGGTGCCGCAGCTTTTGAAAACCGGAATTTTTGTCATGCACAAGGTCATTTTCGATACCGATCCGGGCGTTGACGACGCGATGGCGCTGCTGTTTCTGCACCGTCATCCCGACATCGATCTGGTCGGCATCACGACCACGATCGGCAATGCACCGATCGATATCACCACCCGCAACGCACTGTTTCTCGCGGAAGCCTGGGGCATCGAGTCGCCGGTCGCGCAGGGTTCCGGCGAAAAATTCGATCCGAAACGCAAAAACGGGCACTGGCCGACCTTTATCCACGGCGATAACGGCCTGGGTAATATCGATATTCCGCAGACGATTTCCCGCAAGGCCGACCCGCGTCCGGCCCATCAGTTCATCATCGATACCGTCCGCGCCAATCCGGGCGAGATCACGCTGGTCGCGGTCGGGCGGATGACCAATTTGGCGCTGGTTCTGCAGGCCGATCCCGATGTGGCAGCACTGGTGAAGGACGTCATCATCATGGGCGGCTCCTTTGGTGTGCATGGCAATGTCACGGTGGCGGCGGAAGCCAATATCCATGGTGATCCTGAAGCCGCGGATCTCGTCTTTACGGCTCCCTGGCGCGTCACCGTCGTCGGCCTCGATGTGACCATGCAGACGGTGATGATGCGCAGCTACCTTGCCGAAATGGCCAAGGAGGGTGGCAAGGATGTCCAGCTTCTGAACGATCTGTCGCAGTTCTACATCGATTTTTACAATCACCGCGTTGGCGACGGCATGGTCCTCCATGACAGTTGCGCCTGCGTTTATGTCGTACGTCCCGATCTTTTCGAAACCCGCAGCGGCCCGATCCGCGTCGTCTGTGGTGGAATTGCCGATGGCTCGACCATCCAGAAGCCGGATGGCAAGGCGTTCCCGCCGGGTGACTGGGATGGGCACCCGAGTCAGCATGTTTGCATCGGTATCGATGCGGATGCGGTGCTTGGTCTCATCCGCACGGTGCTTGTCGAAGGCAAGGCTGCCTGATAGACGATGCGCAATCTGAACGCTGCGATTGCTGTTTCGGCAACAGTCGCGGCGCAAATGTCTATGGTGACACCGCTTGCCATTGGCATTCCAAAATGATTTCCCTATGTGGGGACCTGATTACAATATTCTCTATGAGGACATGGGCGTGACCGCTACATTCGACAAAGTTGCCGACATCATTGCTGAAACCAGCGAAATCGATCGCGCGACGATTACGCCGGAAAGCCATACGATCGACGACCTCGGAATCGACAGCCTCGATTTCCTCGACATCGTTTTCGCGATCGACAAGGAATTCGGCATCAAGATTCCGCTGGAACAGTGGACGCAGGAAGTCAACGAAGGCAAGGTTTCGACCGAAGAGTACTTCGTTCTGAAGAACCTCTGCGCCAAGATCGACGAGCTGAGGGCAGCCAAGGGCTGATTGCCCGGCTGTTTGAGCCTTTATGCTTCTCGAATATTTCCAGATGATCGATCGTATCGAAGCGGTCGATCTCGGAGCCAAGACCCTGACGGCACGCTCGATCGTGCCGTCGAAAAGCCCTGTGTTCGAAGGGCATTTTCCGGGCATGCCGCTCGTGCCCGGCGTGCTTCTGATCGAGACCATGGCGCAGGCCTCGGGCATGCTGGTTCTGGCTGCGACCGATTTTGCCGCCATGCCGTTCCTGATGTCCGTCGATGGCGCCAAGATGCGCACATTCGTCGAGCCGGATGCCGTGCTCGATATCGAAGCGTTTCTGGAGCACGAGGGATCGGGTTATGCCGTGACCAAGGCCAAGATCACCAGCAATGGCAAGAAGGTCTGCGATGCGCAACTGAAGCTGCGCACCATGCCGTTCAGCGAAATTCCGCTCGCGCCGATCGTCCGCAAACGGGCCGAGGAAATCGGTCTCATGGATGCGATTGCCGCGAACGCTTGATAACCTGCCGGGCTGAACCGGCGGGGATAAGAGGACATGATGAAGTCTGACAATGATGTCGTGATCACCGGTATCGGTATCGTGAGCTGCCTGGGTGTCGGCAAGGAACCGCATGTGGCGGTTCTGTCGGGAGCGCAGGCCATCGTGCCGCGTATCGAGACCGAGCGTTTTGCACCCTATCCGGTGCATCCCATGCCGGAAATCGACTGGTCGACGCAGATCGCCAAGCGCGATCAGCGCCAGATGGAAAACTGGCAGCGGCTCGGCGTGTTTTCGGCAGGTCTGGCGCTCGACGATGCGGGCCTGAAGGAAAACGCAGAGCTCTGTGCTTCCATGGACATGATCGTGGCTGCCGGTGGTGGCGAGCGTGACATCAAGGTCGACACACTGATCGTTGACGAAGGCCTGAAGCGCAACGATCGCGAAGCGCTTCTCAACGAAAAGCTGACGACAGAACTGCGCCCGACGCTGTTCTTGGCCCAGCTCTCCAATCTTCTCGCCGGCAATATTTCCATCGTTCACAAGGTCACCGGGTCCTCGCGCACCTTTATGGGCGAAGAAGCGGCTGGCATTTCGGCCATCGAAACGGCTTTCCATCGCATCAAGTCCGGCCAGTCCACGCATACGCTGGCTGGTGGTGCTTTCGTTGCAGAACGCGCCGATATTCTTCTGCTCGTCGAAGGCATCCGTGCCCATGCGACGGGTGAATGGCAGCCGCTCTGGTCGCGTTCGCCGGACAATGGCGGCGGCATGATGATGGGCACAGTTGGTGCCTTTCTGGTGCTGGAACAGCGCGCCCATGCGACGGCACGCGGTGCGCATATCTATGCGGCGATCGACGCCATTGAAGGCGATCGTGGCAATCGTGACGACGGCAAGCTCGAAAAGCGTCTGGCACGCATGGCAGGCCTTGCAGGTGCTGCCGAAGACACGGTCGTATTTTCCGGCGCAAGCGGCGTTGTCGAATTGGCTGTGCGGGAAAAGGCCGCTCTCGAGCAGGCTTTTCCGGGTGCGACGCTGCGCGGTTATGGCGGCGTCACCGGTCACGGCATGGAAGCACAGTTTCCGCTTGGTCTCGCGCTTGCAGCGCTTGCGCTTGACGGTGCGGCCAGCGTTCCGGCCTTTGATGCAAAGAATGAGCAGCCGATGGCCAAGCCCGCCAAGCGCGCGGTGGTGACCACAGTCGGTTATACGCGCGGCGAGGGCCTTGCTGCCCTGTCGTCTGACGCGTGAGGAGACAGTGATGAGCGACAATCGCTTCAAGGATCATCTCGGCCGCCCGATCGTGGCGGTCACCGGCATGGGTGTTCTCACCTCGCTGGGGCAGGGGCTGACCGATAACTGGGCAGCGCTGACGGCCGGCAAGTCCGGCATTCACAACATCACCCGCTTCCCGACCGAAGGTCTTTCGACCCGAATCAGCGGCACCGTCGATTTTATCGATATCCCGGCGAAAAACGCCGTCGAACGCTCCTATGCATTTGCCCGCGAAACCACCATCGAAGCACTGGCGCAGGCTGGTCTTTCGGGCGATTTCGATGGTCCGCTGTTCCTGGCCGCACCGCCGGTCGAGCCGGAATGGGTCGACCGTTTTGCGCTGGCCGACCGCGCACCGCCGGCCGAGCGTGAAGCCGATGCCTATGACCGTTTCCTCACCGCCATGCGCGAACGTCCCGATCCGGTCTTTCTCGAAGCCGTACAGTTCGGCTCGATCTCCGAGCGTCTCGCTGACCGTTTTGGCACGCGCGGCTTGCCGGTGACGTTGTCCACTGCTTGCGCCTCGGGTGCGACCGCAATTCAGCTCGGGGTCGAGGCGATCCGTCAGGGCCGTACCGACAAGGCGCTTGTGGCGGCGACCGACGGCTCTGTCAGTGCCGAAGCGCTGATCCGCTTCTCGCTGCTTTCGGCGCTTTCCACCCAGAACGATCCGCCGGAAAAGGCTTCCAAGCCGTTTTCCAAGGACCGCGACGGTTTTGTCATCGCCGAAGGTGCGGCAACGCTGGTTCTGGAATCGCTGGAATCCGCCATTGCCCGCGGCGCCAAGGTTCTGGGTGTCGTCAGTGGTCTCGGCGAAAAGGCCGACAGTTTCCACCGCACCCGTTCGTCACCGGATGGCGGCCCGGCGATTGCCACGATCCGTGCAGCGCTTGAGGATGCCGGCATGACCGGCGCCGATATCGGCTACATCAATGCCCATGGCACCTCGACGCCGGAAAACGACAAGATGGAATATGGTTCGATGCTCGCCGTGTTCGGCGATCGTCTGAAGGAAATTCCGCTGTCGTCCAACAAGTCGATGATCGGCCATACGCTGACGGCGGCCGGTGCAGTCGAGGCGGTATTCTCGCTTCAGACCATGCTGACCGGCACGCTGCCGCCGACGATCAACTACAACAACCCCGATCCGACGATCGAGCTGGATGTGGTGCCGAACGTCAAGCGCGATGCACAGGTTTCGGCCGTCATCTCGAACTCGTTCGGCTTCGGTGGGCAGAATGCCAGCCTTGTCTTGACGGCTGAACCGGCTTAGAGACCTTCGTTAATCCCTGTGGAGCGCCGTCTTCGTCCAAAAAGGGCGTGCGGCGCTTCATGCTATTTCCGAGACGCATTGCGTTTTGTGAGCCATCAATGGCTCCTGATGCTTTGCCAAGACGAACGTTTACGCCTCCGGGCGAAGGATATTTGTTATGCGCGCCCTGCAATTGATCGACGACCGCAAGCTTGAAGCCGTGGACATCCCTGAGCCGGAAGCGCCGGGTCCCGGTGAAGTGACGCTGCGCGTCAAGGCGGTTGCGCTCAACCATATCGACGTCTGGGGCTGGCGCGGCATGGCGTTTGCCAAGCGCAAGATGCCGCTGACGATCGGTGCGGAAGCATCCGGCGTCGTCGAGGCCATTGGTCCGGGCGTATCGAACGTTCTGCCGGGTGATCTGGTGGCCATCTACGGTGCGCGCATCTGCGGACGCTGCAAGAACTGCGTCGAAGGCCGTGACAATCTGTGCGAACATGTCGGCGGCGTGCACGGTTTCCATCTCGACGGCTTTGCCCAGGAAAAGATGAACATCCCGGCCCGCCAGCTTGTCCCGGCTCCTCCGGGCATCGATGCGGTGGCCGCTGCCCTTGCTCCTGTCACGTTCGGCACGGTCGAGCACATGCTGTTCGACAAC
Source organism: Neorhizobium sp. BT27B (assembly GCF_050455485.1). Lineage (NCBI taxonomy): Bacteria > Pseudomonadati > Pseudomonadota > Alphaproteobacteria > Hyphomicrobiales > Rhizobiaceae > Neorhizobium > Neorhizobium sp. BT27B. Next base: position 488,407 of record NZ_JBCIYT010000003.1, read on the forward strand.
GCAAAACTTCAGTCGGGTGAAACCATTCTCATCCATGCCGGCGGTTCCGGCATCGGTTCGGCAGCCATCCAGCTTGCCAAGAAGATCGGCTGCACGGTCATCACCACCGTTGGTTCCGACGACAAGATCGAGGGCGCCAAGGCGCTCGGTGCCGATCACGTCATCAACTACCGCAAGGATCGCTTCGAAGGCGTCGTGCGCAAGCTGACGAAGAAAAAGGGCGTCGATGTCGTGTTCGAACATGTCGGCAAGGACACGTTTGCCGCCTCGATGTTCTGCCTGAAGCGTGGTGGTCGTCTGGTCACCTGCGGCTCGACCTCCGGCGTTTCGACCGAAGTCAATCTGATGATGCTGTTCCAGCAGCAGCTGAAGCTGCTCGGCTCGTTCGGCTGCCGCATGGAAAACATGGCTGACGCCATGCAGAAGATGGCGCGCGGCATTGTGCATCCCGTGATCGATACGGAAGTCACGTTCGACACGATCGACAAGGCGCTGGAACGCATGGAAAGCCGCCAGGTATTCGGCAAGATCATCCTGAGGATGGATTGATCCGGTGAAGATGGTCATCACCCGGATCGTTCTGTCGCTGATGCATTTTCGGCAGTGGCTGGTGGCGCAGGTCGCCTTCGGTTTTCTTAACCTGCTGAAAATCTTCCCGGCCGATCCGGCCATCAATTTTGCCGACTGGCTGGTGCGCAAGATTGGTCCGCGCACCTTTCGCCACAGGTTGATGATGACCAACCTGAAAAACGCCTATCCCGAAAAGGGCGAGGCGGAGCTTCAGGATATCGCGGCAAGGAGCTGGGGCCATATGGGCCGGCTCGCTGCCGAATATGTCTTTCTCGACCGTCTGTTCGATTTTGATCCTGAGCGAGACGAACCCGGCCGTGTCGAGGTTTCCGGCATTCCTGTCTTCGTAGACCTGCGCGACAATCCGCGTCCGTTCATCGTCTTCACCGCTCATACCGGCAATTTCGAGCTTCTGCCGGTGGCCGGCGCTGCCTTCGGGCAGAAGGTGACGGTGCTTTTCCGGCCGCCGAACAATCCTTACATCGCCGAAAAAGTCTTCTCTTTCCGCTCGGCCCGCATGGGCAAGCTCGTTCCGTCGCATGCCGGTTCGTCGTTTGCCCTGGCGCGCCAGTTGGAAGCGGGTGGCGGTGTCGGCGTTCTCGTCGATCAGAAATTCCAGAAGGGTCTGCAGACGTCCTTCTTCGGGCAGCCGGTGCAGACCAATCCGCTCTTGGCCAAACTGGTGCGCCAGTTCGACGCCGAGGTTTATCCGGCCCGCTGCATCCGCCTGCCGGGCAATCGCTACCGGCTGGAAATCGAACCGCGCATCGACGTGCCGCGTGATGAAAAAGGCAATGTCGACGTGCAGGCGACGGCGCAGATACTCAACGACAAGGTCGAGAGCTGGGCGCGTGAATATCCCGAGCAATGGCTGTGGTATCACGACCGCTGGAACATCAAGAAGTCGCTGAAGCGTCAATAGGCCTATTGTTCGAGAATGGTTTTCAGCGTGTTCAGGTCTTTCTGGACATGCTCGCAGTCGGCCCGGAAAGCCTCATCCGTCGTGCCGGGCAGGTGCAGCACCATGAAGATGACTTCCGCGCCATCGCCGTTTGGCACCACCCTCAATACATTGTGAACCGACTGGCCATCGGGAAGCGTCACCGTATGGTCGACGACGCCCTCCGTATTGCGGGGTGCGAACCTGACGCGGATGGTGCCGAGCGGCCCGCCATCAGCCAGCCAGTCCTCGCCATCGGGGGTGAAACCGGCGGCAAGGCCTGCCGCCCAGTGGCGCATGTTTTCCGGTCTGTGCGCATAGTCGTAGACGTGGCGCCAATCCCGCTCGATTGCGACATGGACGATCTTTACCGGCATCGTGGTCATGAGGCTCCTCCCGCTCTGGCGGTTAAAAGATAGCGTCGCAGATCAAGGAGGCAATGTTTGCGCGGATGTCTCGCACGCGACATTGGCTGTCATCGAAATTTAATCGTTTCAGGTGCCACCGACCTTGCCGCGGGAACGTTTGAGTGCCAAAACACCTTGCGATTTGTAAATGGAGGCTTCGTCTTGGAACAGGCAGAAATCGGTCTTATCGGTCTTGGAGTCATGGGCTCCAACCTCGCCCTCAACATTGCTGAAAAAGGCAACCGCATCGCGGTCTTCAACCGATCACCGGAAGCAACCCGAAAATTTTTCGCCGAAGCCGGCGATCTGCAGAAGAATATCATTCCTTGCGAAACGCTTGAGGAATTCGTCGCCGCTATCCGTCCGCCACGCCCGATCATCATCATGATCAAGGCCGGTGACCCGGTCGATCAGCAGATGGAACTGCTGAAGCCGTATCTGGCCGATAACGACATCATGATCGATGCCGGCAATGCCAATTTCCGCGACACGATGCGTCGTTTCGACAATCTCAAGGACAGCGGCCTGACCTTTATCGGCATGGGCGTTTCGGGCGGCGAAGAAGGTGCTCGCCACGGGCCGTCGATCATGGTCGGCGGTACCGAAGAGAGCTGGAAGCGCGTCGAAAAGGTGCTGACGTCGATCTCGGCCAAGTTCAACGATGAGCCCTGCGTTGCCTGGCTCGGTGAAAATGGCGCCGGTCACTTCGTCAAGACCATCCACAATGGCATCGAATATGCCGACATGCAGATGATCGCCGAAATCTACGGCATCCTGCGCGACGGCCTGAAGCTTTCGGCGCCCGAGATCGGCCAGGTGTTTGGCAAGTGGAATACCGGTCGTCTGAATTCCTACCTGATCGAAATCTCCGAAAAGGTGCTGATGGCCAATGACCCGATTTCCGGCAAGCCGATGGTGGACGTCATCGTCGACCAGGCTGGCCAGAAGGGTACCGGCAAATGGTCGGTGATCGAGGCCCAGAACATGGGCGTCGCCGCAACCGCGATCGAAGCAGCCGTTGCCGGTCGCATCCTGTCGTCGCAGAAGGCGGAACGTGAAGCCGCCGAAAAGATCCTTGGCCTGCCGAACACGACGGCGATGCCGTCCACGGATGGCATCAGCTTCCTTGACGATCTCGAAAACGCGCTTCTGGCGGCCAAGATCGCGGCTTATGCGCAGGGCTTTGCCGTCATGGCTGCCGCGTCCAAGGAATATGACTGGAGCCTGCCGATGCCGACGATCGCCAAGATCTGGCGCGCCGGCTGCATCATCCGCTCGCAGTTCCTCGACGAGATCACCTCGGCCTTCACCAAGGACCCGGATGTCGCAAACCTCATCGTGACGCCTGCCTTCGCGCAACTGGTCGAAGAAACCGACGCATCGCTGCGTCGTGTCGTCTCGACGGCCATCATGTCCGGTCTGTCGGTTCCGGCTCTGTCGTCGGCTCTGTCCTACTTCGACGCCTATCGTCGTGGTCGTGGCACCGCCAACCTCATCCAGGCGCAGCGCGACTTTTTCGGCGCGCATGGCTTTGACCGCGTCGATGGCCTGGACAAGCACCATGGCCCTTGGGGCAGCGGTCTGGCAGATTTCGCCTGATCAATCTGACATAACGAAAGGCCCGTCTTTAGGCGGGCCTTTCTGCGTCTGCCGGTCGCGGGGACAAGGACGCAAGCGGCGGGTACTGATTTCGGTACTGCGATAGTTACAACAGGAGGATTTCGATATGGCCTGGAAACCGGCTGACAATCGCTACGATACCATGAAATATAACCGCTGCGGACAATCCGGCCTGAAGCTGCCGGCGATCTCGCTCGGTCTCTGGCACAATTTCGGCGATGACACGCCGCGTGAGCGCAAGGTGGCGATCTGCCGTCAGGCATTTGATCTCGGCATCACCCATTTCGATCTCGCCAACAACTATGGTCCGCTGCCGGGCAGCGCCGAGACCGCGTTCGGCCAGATTTTGCGCGAGGACTTTCATGGGTATCGCGATGAGCTGATCATCTCCTCCAAGGCTGGTTACAACATGTGGCCGGGACCGTATGGCGAGTGGGGCAGCCGCAAATATCTGATCTCGTCCTGTGACCAGAGCCTGAAGCGCATGGGGCTGGATTACGTCGATATCTTCTATTCGCACCGCTTCGATCCGGATACGCCGTTGGAAGAAACCTGCGGAGCGCTTGACCATATCGTCCGCTCGGGCAGGGCGCTTTACGTCGGCATCTCGTCCTACAATTCCAAGCGAACCCGCGAGGCGGCAGCCATCCTCAAGCAACTCGGCACGCCGCTGCTCATTCATCAGCCGAGCTATTCGATGATCAATCGCTGGGTCGAGGAAGACAATCTGCTCGATACGCTGGATGATGTCGGCGCCGGCTCCATCGTGTTCTCGCCATTGGCGCAGGGCATGCTGACGTCTAAATATCTCGGCGGCATTCCGGAAGACAGCCGCGCCGCGCAGGGCAAGTCGCTGCGCCCGGCCTTCCTCAACGAGAAGAATGTCGCCAACCTGCAGGCGCTCAATGCCATCGCGGAACGCCGTGGCCAGACGCTGGCGCAGATGGCGATTGCCTGGGTGCTGCGCGGCGGTCGCGTGACGACGGCGCTGATCGGTGCCAGCCGGCCGGAGCAGGTCGTCGATTGCGTGAAGGCGCTCGACAACCCGGATTTCAGCGCGGAGGAACTGGCGGAAATCGACAGCTATGCTCGCGAAGCCGATATCAATCTCTGGGCAAAGTCGGCTGAACTGAAAGCCTGATCATCAAGCCGCCGGTGCCTTTGTGGTGCCGGCGGTTTTTGCATGTTTCGCATCAACTTCGCGCAGCAAGCCATTCTGAATACTTACGAAAATGTAATATTCAGTTCATTTTCGGTTCATCACCTGGCGCCTAGGGTCTCCTCATAGACAACAGAGGATACCATCATGAAAAAGCTTGCAGCCGTTCTGCTTTCCGCCACCTTCATTTTCAGCCCGGTCGCCTTTTCTTCGGTCGCCAATGCTGCCCCGCCAAGCCATAACGACCGCTGGGATCACCGCGACGATCGCCGTGTCGTGACCAAAAAGGTTGTCAGGGAGCGCACTGTCGTCAAGAAGCGCTGGAGCCGCGGTCATCGCCTCAGCCCTGCCGAGCGTCGCCACATGGCCGAGGTTCGCGATTATCGCCGCTACCGCCTGAATGCACCGCCGCGTGGTTATCGCTGGGTTCGTGCCGACAATAACGAATTCCTGCTGATTGGCATCACGTCGGGCCTGATCTCGTCGATCATCGCCGGCCGTTGATATAAGACGACCGGCAGGGAGTGCCTTCTTTCCCTGCCGGTCTAACCGTCTCCACCATGCGCGAGGAGGCGGTATTGTTATGCACTATCAGGCCTTGCCGGACAGGCAGGTCTTCATCGATTCCGCGATGCCGCGCATCAGCTGGAAATAAAGGTCCGGACCTTCCTTCAGCGTCGCTGCTTCCGGATCGAGCGTGCCGGCCTTTGCCGGTGTTCCTTCCAGAACGACATTGACCAGTTTTGGCGTGAACTGCGGCTCGGCAAAGACGCAGGTCGCGCCGAGTTCGGTCACCTTCTTGTGGATCTCGCCGATGCGCTCGGCGCCCGGCAGCGTCTCCGGGCTTACCGTGATCGAGCCGGCCACCTTCACCTCGTACCGCTTTTCGAAATATTGGTAGGCGTCGTGGAAAACGATGAACGGCTTGTCCTTGACCGGTGCGACCGTGGCCTTGATCTCGGCATCCAGTTCGTCCAGCTGGCGCATCAGGCCGGCAGCGTTGTCTTCATATTGCTTGGCATGTTCCGGATCGGCTTCGGCAAGGCGTTTTGCGATCTCACGACCGATCACCTTTGCATTGAGCGGATCGAGCCAGACATGCGCGTCGAAACCACCATGTTCATGGTCGTGATCATGTTCGGCATGGGCTTCGCCCTTGGCATGATCGGCGTTGGCGTGCTCGCCTTCATGCGCGTGGTCGTGACCTTCGGCATGTTCGCCTTCGTGCTCGTGGCCCTCATGGCCGTGGTCATGCGCCTCGAACGGGCCACCTTCACGGAACGGCAGTTTCTGCAGGTCTGGGGAATCCGACAGAGCGACAACGGTCTTGGACCCGGCAAGCGCGTCCAAGGGCTTGTCGAGGAAGGCTTCGAGGTTCGGTCCCATCCAGAAGATCAGATCGGCATTCTGGATGGCACGGGCGTTCGATGGCTTCATCGAATAGGTGTGCGGCGAGGCGGCGCCTTCGACGATCAGCTTCGGTTCGGCGACGCCTTTTATGATGGAGGCAACCAGCGAATGGATCGGCTTGATCGACACGACGACATTCGGGGTTGCGGAGGCAGTCCCGGCCATCAGCAGCGCCATGGAGGCTGCAAAGGTGGCGACGATGGGAGTGGCGACTGCTTTCATGCGGTTCTCCTTGCCCCTCAGGGACAGATTGGTCTGTGTTCGGTGTTGCCGGGCCTTGCGTAAGGCGCCTGGCATAACGATGTAATGTTATTACGTTCGTTGTGTTATTCTATAACGTGTGGCATAGCTGGTGGCAACACAGGACAGGAAGAAATTTATGCTGATGCAGACCGCGGCTCAGGATCGCCAGAAAGGTGACGAACTGGTCACGCTGGCAGGGGCCGGAATACGCCGCAACGGCCGCTGGCTGGTGCGTGGTGTCGATCTTTCCATTCATCGCGGCGAGATCGTCACCCTGATCGGTCCCAACGGTGCCGGCAAATCGACGACTGCGAAGATGGCGATCGGCGTGCTGCGCGCCGATGAGGGAAAGGTCGACCGCAAGGCTTCGCTCACCATCGGTTATGTGCCGCAGAAGCTGGCGATCGACTGGACCATGCCGCTTTCCGTTCGGCGATTGATGCGGCTGACAGCCAAGCTGGACGATGCGAGCCTGATGGCGGCGCTGACCGATGTCGGTATCCCGCATCTGGTTGATGCCGAAGTGCGCCACCTCTCCGGCGGCGAATTCCAGCGGGCGCTGCTGGCGCGGGCGATCGCCCGTAATCCCGACCTGCTGGTTCTCGACGAGCCGGTGCAGGGCGTCGATTTTGCCGGGGAAAGCGCGCTTTACGAACTGATCCGCACCATCCGCAACAAGACAGGCTGTGGCATTCTGCTGATTTCCCACGACCTGCATATGGTGATGGCCGATACCGATACGGTGATCTGCCTCAACGGCCATGTCTGCTGCCGCGGCACGCCTGAGGCCGTGAGCCGCAGCGACGATTATCGTCGGCTGTTCGGCAATGTCGGCGCCGGACTTGCCGTCTACAGTCACCGTCATGACCACACGCATCTGCCGGATGGCCGTGTGCAGCACAAGGATGGATCGGTGACCGATCACTGCCATCCCGATGATGGTCATCATCATGAGCACGCCGGTCATGGTCATGAACATCACGACGATGATCACAGCCATGAACATCAGCATGGCGATCACACGCATGCCGGCGGCAAGGGGCATCATCATGCTTGACGATTTCTTTTTCCGCGCTTTGCTCGCCGGCATCGGATTGGCACTGACGACGGGGCCTCTCGGTTGTTTTGTCGTTTGGCGCCGCATGGCCTATTTTGGCGATACGATCGCGCATTCGGCATTGCTCGGCGTGGCGCTGTCGCTGCTGCTGGACATCAACCTTCTGGTCAGCGTGTTTGGCGTCGCTGTCGTAGTCTCGCTGCTGCTGCTGGTTCTGCAGAAACGCCAGGCGCTGTCCGCCGACGCGCTTCTCGGCATTCTTTCGCATTCGACGCTGGCGATTGGCCTTGTCATGGTTGCCTTCATGAGCTGGGTGCGCATCGATCTGATCGCTTTCCTGTTTGGTGACATTCTGGCGGTGACGCCGGCCGATATCGCACTGATCTGGGGCGGCGGCCTGTTCGTACTCGCGGCCCTCGTGGTCCTGTGGCGTCCGCTGATCGCCTCGACGGTGAGCGCCGATATTGCCGAAGCCGAAGGCCTGAAGCCCGAGCGGGCGCGACTGCTGTTCATGCTGTTGATGGCACTCGTCATCGCCATTGCCATGAAGATCGTCGGCATCATGCTGATCACCGCACTGCTGATCATCCCGGCCGCGACGGCACGGCGCTTTTCCTCCGCGCCGGAAGGCATGGCAGTGCTGTCGTCGCTGATCGGCGTCATCGCCGTGGTGGGCGGCTTGTTCGGGTCGCTGACCTATGACACACCGTCCGGACCATCGATCGTGGTCGCGGCGCTCATCCTCTTCATCCTCAGCCTTTTGCCGGGCAGGGCTAAAAACCTCGCCGATGGCGGCACGACATCCGGAGGTCGCTCATGAATACGCCGACACTGACCAAAAACCAGACTCTGGTACTGGACGTGCTGACGCGTTCCGAGGCGCCGGTCAGCGCCTATACCATTTTGGACAAGCTGCGCGACCAGGGTTTTCGCGCACCTTTGCAAGTCTACCGGGCGCTCGACAAGCTGATCGAAATGGGCATTGCCCATCGGCTAGAAAGCCTCAACTCATTTGTCGCCTGCGCGCATGCCAATGAGAGCTGCTGCGGGCATGGCCACGGCCATGGTCACCACGGCACCGTGGCCTTTGCGATCTGCGAGAGCTGCGGGCAGGTGAACGAGTTTCACGATCACGCCATCGACGACCGCCTCAACGGCTGGGCAAAGGACCGCAAGTTCAAGCCCTCCAAAACGACGATCGAGATCCGCGGGCTTTGCGAAGCCTGCATGCACTGATCGTCAGGCGGCGCGATCTGCCAGGATGGTGCGGTTACGGCCGTGACGCTTGGCCTGATAGAGCGCCTTGTCGGCCGCTTCCACAAGTTCACCGGCGGCACTGCCATCGTGGCGTGGTGTGGCCGAGGCAAGGCCTATGCTGACCGTGACGTAGCCATTGCCATCCGGCCGGCCGTGCGAGAGACCAAGCTGGCTCATGGCGCGGTGAATGCGGCTGGCGGCGGTTTCCGCCTGTATCGTCTCCGTGTGGCGCAGCAGGACGGCAAATTCCTCGCCACCGAGACGCGCCGGCAAGTCATTGTCGCCGCGCGTCTGGCCCTCAATGGCGCGCGCCACCTGCTGAAGACAGGCGTCGCCGGCAGGATGACCAAATGAGTCGTTGTAGCGCTTGAAGAAATCCACATCGATGACGAGAAGCGACATGGTCTCGCCGGAGACAAGGGCTTCCGTCCATGCCGACTGCAGGAATTGTTCAAAGCGACGACGGTTGGCGATGCCGGTCAGCGCATCGGTGTATGAATAGGCGTTGAGCTGTTCGTTGATACGGCGGACTTCCTGTGCGTTGAGGCGTTCGCGCAGCATCAGCAGATAGGCGTGGCGCAGATTGCCTTCCAGCCGGTAGTTGGCCACCAGCGTGATGACGCCCATCGCTGCCATGTAATAAACCGGCAGGTTGCGTTCGCTCCAATTGAGATCGGGTGTGGCATGCAGGAAAAACGCAGTAACGACGCAACAGCCGACCGTGGTGGCCAGCGCTGCATTGAAGCCAATGTGCAGGACGATATTGGCGCCGATAACGATCAGGCCGAAACTGAAGGCGCTGTAATGCGCCTCATCCGATGTGGCGATGTAGAGAAGATAATTCGAGCCGAGGGCAATCAGGATGGCGCAGCAGGTGAGAACCGAATCGCGGATCCATTGCGGCGGGCTGCGGCGCAGCCAGAACAGCGCCGCAAGGCAGATTGGCGTGACGAAGCAGAGCCTGATCAGCGCGGACATGCCGAGAATTTCCGGTCTGGTAATAGCGTCGATAACGATAAAACCGTTGAAGAACACCAGAGCGAACAGACCGGCGACGATAGTCTGACGATTGCGGTCGGCGGCGGTGTCCGTCTGGAACACGGCTTCCACCACCGGATCGAAGCTGAGCGGCCGGTTCTTGCGGGCAAGATGTCGACCGACGCGATCCAGAAGGGCGGTCGTGTTCTGCTGTGGCTGTTCAGGTGTATCGTTCATCGGTGTCCATGGCGGTCGCGCGAAGGCACGGCGGGCGTCACTACATGCGTCGATGGTAATATACGATATGTGTGAAGCAAAGGCTTCATGTCAGCGTGAACGAGTGGTTAAACTGTTCTCAAAGCGGACGCAGGTCTGCGGCAAAACGATGCCAGTTTTTCACGTAGTTGTCGGCGGAAACCGTCAGCCTGGCGATGGCGTCCGCGTCGAGCGTGCGGATGGCGCGGGCGGGCGAACCGACGATCAGGGAGCCGTCGGGAAACTCCTTGCCTTCCGTCACCAGTGCATTGGCGCCGACGAGGCAGTTGTTGCCGATCCTTGCGCCGTTGAGAATGGTGGCGCCCATGCCGATCAGGGAATTGTCGCCGATCGTGCAGCCGTGAATGATGGCATGGTGGCCGATCGTGCAGCCGGTGCCGATCGTTGCGGGATAGCCCATGTCGGTATGGAGCATGGCGCCTTCCTGAATGTTTGTGCGCGCGCCGACCGAAATCAGTTCGTTATCGCCGCGCAGCACCGCGCCGAACCAGATGCCGACATCTTCGCCCAGTGAAACCTTGCCGATGACATGTGCGTCCGGTGCCAACCAGTAACGGTCATCGTCGGGTGTCTTCGGTTGAAAATCTCCCAGGGCGTAAAGCGGCATGCTGGTTCTCCACAAAGGGGGCTTTAAACGACGGTCAGTTCCAGACGACCGACACCGGCCGCTTCGCAGACCACCTTGTCGCCCTTGACGACGGCACCGACGCCGGCCGGGGTGCCGGTCATGATGATATCGCCGGCGGCCAGTTCGAACTGTTTCGACAGTTCGGCGATGATTTCCGGCAGCTTCCAGATCATCTGGTTCATGTCGCCGTTCTGCTTGCGGTCGCCGTTGACCTCCAGCCAGATGGCGCCTTCCTGCGGATGACCGACCTTTGCCACCGGCAGCAGCGCCGAAACGGGAGCGGACTTTTCAAATGCCTTGGCGACTTCCCAGGAACGGCCGGCCTTCTTCATCTGGTCCTGCAGGTCGCGGCGGGTGAAATCGATGCCGACACCGTAACCATAGACGCAATCAAGCGCGTCCTGCGCATCGATATCACTGCCGCCGGCTTTCAGGGCCATGACGAGTTCGACCTCGAAGTGGACGTTGGATGACAGCGGCGGGTAAGGAAAAGTTTCGCCGTTATAGACGTTGTCAGCATTCTTCTGGAAAAAGAACGGGGCTTCGCGCGATGGGTCGTGGCCCATTTCGATGGCGTGGTCGGCATAGTTGCGACCGACGCAATAGACGCGGCGAACGGGGAATTTGTCAGACGTGCCTTCGACTTCGAGGAGGACGGGGGCGGGCATGGGGATGACGGTTGCGGTCATGAAAAAGTCCTCCTGTAAAAACAAATCGCCTTCTGGAAAGGCCAAGCCTTTGTTCCGCAAATTTCCACGCAATCATAGCCTTTTTTCGCGACAGGTGGACTGAACTGGCCAAAGTTTTTCGTTTGCTGTATGAGCGGCCGCATATCTCAAAGGACTTGCCATGTATGCTGACGCGCTGAAGCGTGGCGAAAAGATTTTCGCCGTTGCGCCCATGATCGACTGGACCGATTCGAGGTGCCGGTACCTTCACCGGCAGATGTCGAAGCGTGCTCTGCTTTACACCGAAATGGTGGTGGCGGATGCGATCATTCACGGCAATCGTGACCGGCTGCTGGGCTATTCGGCAGAAGAGCATCCGGTGGCGCTGCAGCTTGGTGGATCCGATCCGGCAAAGCTCGTCGAAGCCGTGCGCATCGCCGCCGATTACGGTTATGACGAGATCAATCTCAATGTCGGCTGTCCGTCCGACCGCGTCCAGTCGGGTACTTTTGGCGCGTGCCTGATGCGCGATGCCGGCCATGTGGCCTCTTTGATCGAGGCGATGAAGGCTGTGGCGACCGTGCCGGTAACGGTGAAATGCCGGATCGGCATTGATGATCAGGAGCCGGAAACCGTGCTGCCCGACTTTCTGGCGCGCATGATCGGGGCAGGTGCGGATGCCATCTGGATCCATGCCCGCAAGGCGTGGCTGCAGGGGCTTTCGCCGAAAGAAAACCGCGATATTCCGCCGCTCGATTACGATCTCGTGCACCGCATGAAGCGCGAAAACCCGGATGTGTTTCTCGGCATCAATGGCGGCATCATCGATCTGGAGCAGGCGGCAGATCATCTGGCGGTGATGGATGGCGTGATGCTGGGGCGTGCCGCCTATCACAACACCGGTCTGCTGGCCGGTGTGGATGCGATGATTGGGGGTTCGAGTCCCGGAGGGACTAACACCACAGATGTCGACTGGTTGGCGCTGCGTGACACGATGATGGCCTATGCCGATGATGTGATGGCGTCGGGCGGACGCCTGAACCATGTCACGCGGCATATGGTCGGCCTCTTTCAGGGCTTTGCGGGTGCGCGACGCTTCCGTCAGATCCTGTCGTCGGATGCAACGAAGCCGGGAGCCACGACGGCGGTGATCGAGGCTGCCTTTGCCGCTGTCGATCTGGAGGCCGGGCCGAAACGGCAGGCCGTCGCTGCCGAATAGAACCTCATGGCATGGTTTTGATGCCGGGCAGCGGTGTCGGCTTCGCCTTCATCTCGATCGGCGGTGCGCCGGGTGGGTTGACCAGCGCGAGAATGAGCTGGTGCACCGCGCCACCCGGCGACAGTTCCACCGCGTCGAAATCACGGCCGCGCTGACGCTGCTCGTCTGAAAATTCCTTGAGTTTCGCCTGCAGCACCTCGCGCACCCTGGTGCATTTCGGATCGTTTTCCGCCGTCAGGCCGATGCTGAAGGTTTCGATCTTTTCGACCATCTCGAGAATATGCTGGCCGTGGACGCGTTCGTGTTTTTCCACGCCTTCGATGAAATCCGTCCAGCGGGTTTTGGTGTCTGCCGGCAGCGAGGACGGACCTTTGGGGAGGGTATAGGTTATGGTGAGGCTAGGGCGCGCCACGGCGAGCGTGCAGGCACCATTCGGCTGCGGGCGATAATCGCGAGTCCAGAGCAGCTTGAAGGTTGTGTGGGCGATCGCCTGTCCGACACCGGCGGCCGGGCCACGTTCGCCGATCGACTGGTAGAGCTCGATGCCGGTCTTGCCGGTGACGGCATAGGTCCTGACCTGTTCGGCCGGTTTCCAGCTTCGAGTGCTTTGGGCGTGTGAAAGCGCGGGCAGCGCCAAAAAGGAAGCGAGAGCGATAGCCGTACGGGAGGTGATGATCGACATGGTTTTGTGTCGCTTGGCTTGGCGCCGCTGTCAACGGGGTTGGATGGTCTCCGTTGAGAGGACAGGCTCGTCTCTCGGCGATCCTTGCTTGTCAAATTCAGCGGTTTTAGCCAACGACTGTGGTTCGTCGGTGAAAGCTGTGTCAGGCCGCGACGGCCGACTTTGCTGTGTCTCGGCGCGCGCTCAATCCTTCGCCACCGTCATCAGCATGTCCCACATGTCGGCGCCGGTTTCGAAAACGGAGGCATTGGCGGCAAATTGCGTTTCGGCCTGCAGCACGTCGAGCATGTCGCCGGTGAGATCGCTGTCATGGCCGGGCGTGGAGGCGTTGGCGATGCCGTGGGCAGCGGTGGAAAGCCGCTCCGTCTGGGTCTGCATACCGTAAAGCGAAGTGTTCAGCGCCGCCGTGATCGTCATTGTCAAATTCCCAGCCTGATGGACGAAACCTTTATGCTGCGGGGCATCTCAAGGAAGGATGAAGGGGCAGGGTTAAGGCAGGCCTTGATGGCATGCCCAGATGTACCGTTTCGGGATCAGCGGATATGAAAAGGCCCGCCGGAAGCGGGCCTCATGGTCAGTGTGTCTCGGAAGAGAGATCAGGCTTTGGCGCTGCCGCGGCGATGGATGGCGCGGGCGGCGAAAAAGCCGCCAACCAGCGCCAGCACCACGGACATGGTGACGTTCTTGACGCCATTATCCTTGGTGATGGCGCGAACCTGTACCGAACCCGGCTGCGGGGCGGCCGGGGCGCTGCCGCCACCGATCAACAGGGCGCTTGCGAAAAACACGACAACGGCGACGGCCGCGCCGCCGAGAAGGGCGCGCGGGTTCTTGAACAGGCTGGTGCTCACTGGGGTATTTCCTCTTGCATGCTTTTGATTATCGAAAGCCGACCACGCTCACGCGATGCGAAGAACGGGACACGTGGACGACCGCAGGCGCGACATAGGTCACGATGCAGAGCGGGCAATGAAAAGATTGGGATTTTTGCGAAATAGGGGAAATTTCCCCTGAGGTGCGCGCATTGTCTGAAGTGCGTTACAGACAGCCAGATCGACTTGCCGCGTGAACAGCATCTCGCGCGTTTTTTGAAATATTCAATTGCTCATCGACTGGCGTTTGAGCGCGTCGCGATGTTTGGTGTCAATTGACTGTACTCAGGCGCAGCAAGGTAATAACCGTGCGGCGAGGCCTTATTTGGATGCGGTACGCTTTTTCGCCTTGGGTGCGGCTGCGTGTTTGGCAGCGGCTTCTTCCTCGGTCTGCGCGAGGCGCATGGCGCGCAATTTTTCGGTTTTCTTCTCGCGTGCAGTCACTTCGGCATCGAGAATGTCGCGCACCACGGAATTGGTCTGCGCTGCTTTCTGCTGGGCGGAGAGTTTTGCCGGCTTGAGGATCTGGTCTTTTGTCTCAGTCATGCCGTTCTCCCGGTTTCGTGCCTGAAGCGATGATCCGCCGGTACGATGGATGTGGGCGCGCGGCGGAAAGCCGCGCGGCGCACAATCGACTTTATCCGCGAGCAGGAGCGCGCGCGATAACTTTCTTCTTCGGGGCCGGCAGAAGACCTTCGCGCTGGGCCTGCTTGCGGGCCAGCTTGCGGGAACGACGAATAGCCTCAGCCTTTTCGCGAGCGCGCTTTTCCGAAGGCTTCTCAAAAGCCTGGCGAGCCTTCATTTCGCGGAATACGCCTTCGCGCTGCAGCTTCTTCTTGAGCACGCGCAGTGCCTGTTCGACGTTGTTGTCCCTGACGAGTACTTGCAACAAATTCTCCTTTATGCAGCGGCTTTGCCGCCTGTGCCTGGTTTCGGTGCCGTCAATTCGGCAATCACGTACGACTGGGATCAGTCGATACCCCATGCAAGCGAAAAACAAAAGGCCGGGAATGACCCCGACCTCTCATAATCAACATTACCGCGTGCGTGCCGGTCGAGCCGTGTCACGCGGTTTGATGACAAAACTCAGGCAGCCTGCAGGTTGTCGGCCGAGCTCTTGCCCGAACGCTTGTCCTGAACGATTTCGTAAGAGATCTTCTGACCATCGTTGAGGGTGCGCAGACCAGCGCGCTCAACGGCAGAGATGTGTACGAATACGTCCTGGCCGCCGTTGTCAGGCTGAATGAAGCCAAAGCCCTTGGTGCTGTTGAACCACTTTACGGTACCGGTGTTCATAACGATTTCCTTTCAATCGCTGTAGATTGCCGGCCCTAATATCAAGACCGGCGGCGCATCGACTATGAGAGGAGATCGGAAAGAGCCGGTAGGCTTCGGACGAGTCGCTAGCAGAGTACGATTGAAACCCAAAATAGAGGTTTCCAGAAAGGAGACAAGGGCAGTAAGGAAATAATTATACGAGAAGTTGAGTCTGTTACAATTCAGGGTGATGACGGCTTTTTCCGGGCAGGTTTTCCCGTTTTGAGGCTTGTTCGAATGTAAAAAATGAAAAAAGGCCCGCGCGGGGCGGGCCTTTCGTTGGTGTTGACGCTATCGCGGTTATTCCGCGGCTTCCGCGTAATCTTCCAGCGGCGGGCAGGAGCAGATCAGGTTGCGGTCGCCATAAACGTTGTCGACGCGGTTGACCGGGGACCAGTACTTGTCCACCCGGAACGCGCCCGGCGGGTAGCAGGCCTGTTCGCGGGAGTAAGGACGATCCCATTCGCCGACGAGGTCTTCCACCGTATGCGGAGCGTTCTTCAGCGGGTTGTTCACCTTGTCCATCCGGCCTTCCTCGATGGCGCGGGCCTCCTCGCGGATCGCCAGCATCGCATCGCAGAAACGGTCGAGTTCGGCCTTGGTTTCCGATTCGGTCGGCTCGACCATCAGCGTGCCGGCAACCGGGAAGCTCATGGTCGGCGCATGGAAACCGCAGTCGATCAGGCGCTTGGCGATATCGTCCACCGAAACGCCGGCCGAGACGTTGAGCGGGCGGGTGTCGAGGATGCATTCATGCGCCACGCGGCCGGCTTCCGACTTGTAGAGCACGTCGTAGGCACCCTTGAGACGGGCCGCGATATAGTTGGCGTTGAGGATCGCCACCTTGGTTGCCTGCGTCAAACCTTCGCCGCCCATCATCAGGGTGTAGGACCAGGAGATCGGCAGGATCGACGGCGAGCCGAACGGGGCAGCCGAGACAGCACCTTCACGGCCATCCCACTGCAGGTGACCCGGAAGATGTGCCGCCAGGTGCGCCTTGACGCCGATCGGGCCCATGCCGGGACCGCCGCCGCCATGCGGGATGCAGAAGGTCTTGTGCAGGTTGAGGTGCGACACGTCGGAGCCGATGTCGCCGGGGCGGGCAAGGCCGACCATGGCGTTCATGTTGGCGCCGTCGAGATAGACCTGACCGCCGTGGGTGTGGGTGATCTCGCAGATTTCCTTGACCGTTTCCTCGAACACGCCGTGCGTGGACGGGTAGGTGATCATGCAGCACGACAGGTTTGCCGCGTGCTGTTCAGCCTTGGCGCGGAAATCTTCGAGGTCGATATCGCCGTTTTCACGCACCTTCACGACCACGACCTTCATGCCGACCATCTGCGCCGAGGCCGGGTTGGTGCCGTGCGCGGAGGTGGGGATGAGGCAGACGTCGCGATGCGCATCACCATTGGCGATGTGGTAGTTGCGGATGGTGAGCAGGCCCGCATACTCGCCCTGCGCGCCGGAATTCGGCTGCATGGAGAAGGCGTCGTAACCGGTGATCTGGCACAGTTTTGCCGACAGATCGTCGATCATTTCCTTGTAGCCCAAGGCCTGATCCTGCGGAACGAACGGATGGATATCCGAAAATTCCGGCCAGGTGATCGGCAGCATCTCCGCGGTGGCGTTCAGCTTCATCGTGCAGGAACCAAGCGGGATCATCGACCGGTCGAGCGCGAGGTCGCGGTCCGACAGGCGGCGGATGTAGCGGGTCATCTCGCTTTCGGCGCGGTTCATGTGGAAAATCGGATGGGTCATGTAATCCGATTTTCTCAAGAGATCCTTCGGCAGGCGGTAGTCGACCTCGAAATCGGACACCTTGAAGTCACCGCCGAATGCGCGCCAGACGGCTTCGAGCGTGACCGGACGGGTGCGCTCGTCGAGCGACATGCCGACCTTGGTCTCGCCGATCTTGCGCAGGTTGACGCCTTCCGCGACGGCGGCACGCAGGATCAGGCCCTGCATGTGGCCGACTTCGACCGTGATCGTGTCGAAGAAGTTTTCAGGTTCTATTCGGTAGCCGAGCTTTTCCAGGCCCTTGGCCATCAGCACGGCCTTCTTGTGGACAGCCTGCGCAATCGCCTTCAGGCCCTGCGGACCGTGGAAGACGCCGTACATCGAGGCCATGACGGCGAGCAGGACCTGCGCCGTGCAGATGTTCGACGTCGCCTTTTCGCGGCGGATATGCTGTTCGCGGGTCTGAAGAGACAGGCGATAGGCGCGGTTGCCACGGGCATCGACCGAGACGCCGACCAGGCGGCCGGGCATGGCGCGCTTGTGGGCATCCTTGACCGACATATAGGCGGCGTGCGGGCCGCCGTAACCGACCGGAACGCCAAAGCGCTGGGTAGTGCCGATGGCGATATCGGCGCCCATTTCGCCGGGCGATTTCAGCAGCGTCAGCGCCAGAAGGTCGGCGGCGACGGCGGCGACCGCACCGGTCTGGTGAAGGCGGGCGATCAGGCCGGAGAAATCACGGACATGGCCCTGCGTGCCCGGATACTGGAAGATCGCGCCAAAAACGTCGACCGGGTCGAGATCGGTCATCGGATCGCCGATCACAACCGACCAGCCGAGCGGCTTTGCGCGGGTTTCGATAAGGGCAATCGTCTGCGGATGGCAGGCGGCATCGACGAAGAAGGCGGTCGCCTTGGATTTTGCCTGACGCTGGCAGAGCGCCATGGCTTCGGCGGCTGCGGTCGCTTCATCGAGCAGCGAGGCATTGGCGACGTCGAGACCGGTCAGGTCGCAGATCATCGTCTGGAAGTTCAAAAGGGCTTCGAGGCGGCCTTGAGAAATTTCCGGCTGGTACGGCGTATAGGCCGTGTACCATGCCGGGTTTTCCAGAATGTTGCGCTGGATGACCGGCGGGGTGACGGTGCCGTAATAACCCTGCCCGATCAGCGAGGTGAGGACCTGGTTCTTGTTGGCGGTCTCGCGCAGCTTGTCGAGTGCTTCACGCTCAGTAAGGGCGGCACCCCAGGCGAGCGGGGTCTGCTGGCGGATGGAGGCCGGAACCGTTGCTTCGATCAGCCCGTCGAGCGACTTGTAGCCGATGACTTTCAGCATCGCTGCCATTTCGGACGGCGAGGGGCCGATATGGCGACGGTTTGCAAAATCGTACGGATCGTAATCCGTGAAGTGGAAATCGGTGCTGTCGTTCATCCGATGAGGTCCTTGTAGGCGGCTTCGTCCATCAGGCTGTCGATATCGGAGACGTTCTTGAGCTTGAGCTTGAAGAACCATGCGGAGCCTTCAGGCTCGGAATTGACCAGCGACGGATCATCGACGATCGCCTGGTTGACTTCGACGACTTCGCCATCGAGCGGCGAATACACGTCGGAGGCGGCCTTGACGCTTTCGACGGTGGCGGCATTGCCGTCCTTGGTGAGTTCGGCGCCCACTTCCGGCAGTTCAACGAATACGAGATCGCCGAGCTGGTCGGCGGCGTGCTGGGTGATGCCGACGGTGGCGACATCGCCTTCGAGTTTCAGCCATTCGTGTTCGGCGGTAAATTTCAGCATTGGGAGGACCTCTCTGGAAGGGAATGGGTGATTGTTGTTGTATTGGAGTGGGGGGAAAGTCCCCCTCTGGCCTGCCGGCCATCTCCCCCACAAGGGGGGAGAAAAATCGTGGCGCCCCTCTGCGCCCAATCAAGGCGTCGCGGGAATTGCGAGGTGAATTGTCGTGCTCGCCGCTGGCCGCTGGTTCTCTCCCCCCTCGTGGGGGAGATGGCCGGCAGGCCAGAGGGGGTATGGTCAGGCACGACCGTCATGTTACCGCTTGTATGTCGGCGTGATGAACGGCAGCGTGGCCACTGTCATCGCCAGATATTTGCCGCGAACCTCGGCATAAACCGTGGTGCCGGCAGCGATATGCGACACCGGAAGGTAGCCCATGGCGACCGGGCCTTCGACGGTCGGGCCAAAGGTGCCCGAGGTGACTTCGCCGAGTTCGGTCTGGCCTTCGGCATCCGCATAAAGCTTGGCATGCGAACGCACCGGAGCCTTGCCTTCCGGCTTCAGGCCGACGCGGCGGCGGCTGGCGCCGTTGGCCAGTTCGCACAAGATGCGCTCTGCGCCCGGAAAGCCGCCTTCACGGTCGCCGCCGGCCTTGCGGGCCTTTTGCAACGCCCATTCGAGCGAGGCTTCGATCGGCGAGGTGGTGGTGTCGATGTCGTTTCCGTAGAGACACAAGCCGGCTTCGAGGCGAAGACTGTCACGCGCGCCGAGGCCGATGGCTTCGCAATCCGGGTGTTCGAGCAGGGCGTTGGCCACCTCGACGGCATGCGCTTCCGGCACGGAAATCTCAAAACCGTCCTCACCGGAATAACCGGAGCGGGAGATGATGCAGGGCACGTCGTGCAGCGGCACTTCCACCACATCCATGAACTTCATGGCCGACACGCCGGCCCAGAGTTCGGCCAGAACCGCTTCGGCCCGCGGGCCCTGCAGGGCGATCAAAGCACGGTCATCGAGGAGCGTCACGTCGCAACTGGTCAGGTTCGCCTTCATATGGGCGACGTCCTGATCCTTGCAGGCGGCGTTGACGACGACCAGCAGATGATCGCCGCGATTGGTGATCATCAGGTCATCGAGAATGCCGCCGTTTTCATCGGTGAAGAAGCCGTAACGCTGGCGACCTTCCTTTAAACCGAGAATATCGACCGGAACCAGCTTTTCGAGCGCAAGTGCTGCATCGGTGTAAACGCCGGACTTGGCCTTCACGATGACCTGGCCCATGTGGGAGACGTCGAACAGGCCGGCGGCAGCGCGGGTGTGAAGGTGTTCCTTCATGACGCCCAGCGGATACTGGACGGGCATGTCGTAACCGGCAAACGGCACCATTTTTGCGCCGAGCGAGACATGCAATGCATGCAGCGGGGTGATGTTCAGAACTGCTTGATCGTCCAAAAAAGACGCCTCCAGGTTTTTGGGTGCGCCTGAAAACAGGTCGCACGCCGGCTCAGATCAGGGCGCGGTTCCGCGCCGGTTTCGAGCCCCCTCTGTCCTTTTCGCCTGAGATTGTTATCCCTTCGGCGAGCCCCCGGTTAAACGGTTGCTTCTCTCCAGAGTTCCTGCAGTCTTCCCGTGGTCCTTTTGCCTGAGAGTTTCCGGGGCGGTTGCTCCTTCGGCTCCGCACTGAAGCGGTTTCTCCCTACGGGTCGATCGGCATTATCGATGAAGCCATAGGCTTGGCAAGTGGCAAAGGTCGCAACGAGCGAATTATTTGTCGCGGTGCGATAACATTTCCACGGAGTGGAACATTTCGGCGGTCGCAGGCATTGAGGCCAAATTGCTGCTCAACTGATTTCAGAAGGGGAATTCCATGCCACGTTTCCTGACCGTTCCGGCCATCCTGACTGCCGCCATCGTCTTGCCGGCCTTGTTGCCGGTAAAAGCGCAGGCCGCCGATATGATGCGCTGGCAGGAGCCGCCGCGCACGAAAACCGTTCGCCCGCACAAGCAGCGACATGTGGTGCGCACGAGCTATCGCGAGGCTTACGGCTATGAGTGCGAGTATCTGCGCATCGACTACAGGGAAGGGCGGCGCGAGATCGTGCGCAATTGTCACCGGCCGGTGTTTTGAGGCGGGCCGAGTTTCGTCTCTTTCTTCATCCTCGCCCGTGTGGCGGGGATGAAAGGTAGGCAAAAAACGTTCTACTCGTCCAGTTCGCGGTAGGCGGCAGCGACATGTTCGTAGGTTGTTTGCTGTTGCTGCGGCGGGCGATCCGAGATCATCACGTCCACGGAAATATTGGCGGCAGGGATCAGGCCCGGTTCCTCGATTTCACCCACATTCTGGGCGCGGCGCAGGTTACGGTCGGCATCCTTCTGAGTGCGCCTGACCTGTTCCTTGGAGCCGACGTGATGGATCACGCGCACATTTTCCAGCGCATAAGCGGCAAAATTGGCATTGACTGGCACGACGGTGGACATGACGCTTGAACTCCCTGTGGGTGAAAACGTATGCTCGACCTCTTGGTTCCCCATTAAGCGGTGATATCGCATTTTAGCGAATCCCCGCTTTTCTAGTGTTTTATCAGGATTTTGACGTGAATTCCATGCTTCTCGTGGCCGTTGGTGGTGCCGTCGGTTCGGTGTTCCGATACCTTGTCGGATTATGGGCCGTACGTCTGTTCGGTCCGGCCTTTCCGTGGGGCACGCTGGCGATCAATGTTGCCGGATCGTTTGCCATCGGTCTTTTTCTGGAAATGATCCTGCGCCGTTTCGGCGGCTCGGCGGAAATGCGGCTTCTGCTGATGACCGGGCTCTGCGGTGGTTTTACCACCTTCTCCTCCTTCTCGCTGGATTTCGTCGGACTGGTGGAACGCGGCGCCATGCCGATGGCATTGGTATATGTGGCGGCGAGTGTGATCCTGTCGATTGGTGCGACATTTCTGGGTCTGTTCATCGGCCGCATGGCGTTTTGAACGGGCCTGAAGTCGATTTGCACTTCCGTTAGGGGCGCCTGATGCTCTAAAGGCTGGCTCAAAGGCCGCGTTCGGCTGCAAAAAATTACAAGAAAGAGTTCCGATGGCAGGCATCGAGCATATCTCCGTCGAGGCGGACGAAGCGGGCATGCGCCTCGACCGCTGGTTCAAGACACGTTATCCGGGCCTCGGCTTCGGGCCGCTGCAAAAGCTGCTGCGCTCCGGCCAGGTGCGCGTCGATGGCGGCCGCGTGAAGACCGATACGCGTGTACAGCCGGGGCAGGTGGTGCGCGTTCCGCCGATGGATACGGATGCCAAGAAGGGCCCGATCGCCGGCAAGGATCTGAAACACAGCAGCGACTACGAGTTGTTGCAGCGCATGGTGCTGCATGAGGACGACAAGGTGATCGTGCTGAACAAGCCGGCCGGTCTTGCCGTGCAGGGCGGTTCGGGCGTGACGCGTCATATCGACCAGATGCTGGACGCCTGGACCAATAACCGGGGCGAAAAGCCGCGTCTGGTGCACCGTCTCGACCGCGACACCTCCGGTGTTCTGGTGATTGCCCGCACCCGTGGCGCCGCGCAGAAGCTGACGGCCGCTTTTCGCGAACGCGACACAAAGAAGACCTATTGGGCGCTGGTGAAGGGGGTGCCGCGCAAGCGCTCCGACAAGCTTTCCACATGGCTGGTCAAGGAACAGACGCCGGATGGCGATCGCATGCGTATCGCCAAGCATGGCGAGGAGGACGCCGATCACGCCATTTCCTACTACCGTGTGCTGGAAACGGCGGCGCAGGCGATGTCATGGCTGGAGATGGAGCCTTATACCGGCCGTACCCACCAGCTGCGCGTACATGCGCTACATATCGGCCACCCGATCATCGGTGACCCAAAATACCAGGATGACGATATCAACTGGCCATTCCCGGGCGGCATCCAAAAGAAGCTGCACTTGCATGCGCGCCATATCGACATTCCGCACCCCAATGGTGGCCGCCTGCGGATAACCGCGCCTCTGCCGCCTCATATGGTGCAGAGCTGGAACCTGCTCGGCTTCGACATGGAAAACGGTGCGCGGGAAGACGACGAATGAAACTGGTTCTTTTCGATTGCGACGGCACGCTGGTCGATAGCGCCGGCCTGATCCACGAAACCATGCGCCGCACATTTGTGGCGTTCGGCAAGCCGGAGCCCGCTTTTGAAGAGACCAAGGCGATCATCGGCCTGACGCTCGACATCGCCATTGCCCGCATGCAGGGCAAGCCGCATGCCGACGATGAAGCCGTGGCGATGATGGCGCATTACAAATCGCTGTTTTCCGTCGTGCGCGCCGATCTCGACTTCAAGGAGCCGTTGTTTGACGGCATTCGCGAACTGATCGACACGATCGGCCCGCGTGACGACCTGCTGATCGGTGCTGTGACCGGCAAATCCCGTCGCGGGCTGGATCTCGTGATGTCGACCCACGGGTTCGACAAATATTTCGTCGTTGGCCGCACCGCCGACGATTGCCCGTCGAAGCCGCATCCGGCCATGGTGACCGAATGCTGTGACGTGATGGGCGTGGCCCCTGCCGATACGCTGGTGATCGGCGATGCCATTTACGATATGCAGATGGCAAAAGCTGCCGGCGCCACCGCGATCGGCGTCGACTGGGGGTATTGCGTCGTGCCCGAGCTGATTGCCGCCGGCGCAGACCATATCGTCCACCATCCACGCGAATTGCTGCCGCTGATCGGCTGAGGTTTTTTTATGCGCGACATTCTTTCCGAGACCCATATCGACCTCAGCCACGAGGATCCGACGCGTCGGGCGCAGATCCAGATGCACAAGCCGCTGCCAAAACGTTTTTACAAGGAGGTGACGGTTGTTGCCTCGGACGACGGGCATGCGGTGCATCTGGACGGCAAGGCGGTGAAAACGCCGGCCAAGAACCAGCTCATGGCGCCGACAGAGGCGCTGGCCGCGCTGTTGCGTGACGAATGGGATGCGCAAACAGACGTGGTCAACCCGGCGACGATGCCGATCACCCGTCTGGTCAACACCGCGATCGACGGCATTGCCACCGACCCGCAGGCGGTGGTCGAGGACATGCTGCGCTTTTCGGCAAGCGACGCATTGTGCTACCGCGCTGATCAGCCGGAAGGTCTGGTCGAGCGCCAGCGGGCGCAGTGGGATCCGGTTCTGGACTGGGCAGCCGATGATCTTGGCGCCCGTTTCATCCTGATCGAAGGCATCATGCCGCAGGAGCAGCCGCGCGACGCGATTTCGGCTTTTGGCGCACGGCTTCGCAATCACCAGAGCCCGGTGGCGCTGGCGGCGCTGCACACGATCACGTCGCTGACCGGTTCGGCCATTCTGGCGCTGGCCTTTGCCGAAGGGCGCCTCTCCGTGGACGAGACCTGGGCGCTTGCCCATCTCGACGAGGACTGGACGATCGAGCATTGGGGCACGGACGAGGAAGCGGAAGTGCGCCGTGCCAAGCGCTACGAGGAGATGAAGGCTGCGGCGCAGAGTTTTGAAGCGCTGAAGTCTTAGAGCGGTTCATTGCTAAATGGAATCGGTTCTGTTGGCTCAAACGGAGTCGGATGGTCGCATGGCTGGCGCGCGTCGTAGCCACAGCATACGGCCAAGCCGGCCATGCGATCAGACGGCCCGTTTCAGCCAACCCGAAGGGCCGGGCATCTTTCCGCCGGGATCAGCGGCGATCGGCTCGCACGTACCTTAGGGTATGCACTTCGCCAATCGCCACTGCCCCGACGAAAACCTGCTCCGGCAGAACCGCTTCCATTTAACAATGAACCGCTCTAAATCCGGCGCTCCGTATTTAACCGAATTCTAACCCTGATAGCGGATCATTCCGGACACGTCGTCATCCGGGCTCTGTATCCATGTTCCGCTCCGCCTGCCGCCTTTTTGTCATCGCCTGCGCTGCACTTCCGCTGATGTCTTTCAGCATGAAGACGGCGGAGAATGCGCATGGCAATGGTCCGCTCTACGATGTGCGGGGCGCATTCGTTGCCGCCAGACCCGAGATTTCCGCAGCCCTGATTGCCGGCACGGATCGTCGCGTCGATGCCGCTATTCGCGCCACCGTGCGCCGCATGTCCTTGCCGCGCGCCATTCTGACCGTACGCATTACCCGCGCCGGCGGTCTTCCAATCCTGTTCGGCCGTCGCCATGAAGCGAAGGTGACGGTGGATGCGACTTCGGTGACGACGGGTGAGCGCATCGCCAGCGCCACGTTCACGGTAGCGACGACGGTTTTCGGCAAGGACAATAGCGGCGAAGAGGCACTGGCGGCGAAGATCGCCGATCGGGTTGCCGCCGAGTTCAAGCTCGACGGTGGCCGGCCGACAACGATCGCATCGGCTCTGGCCGGGCGCTGATTTCACGAACGCGCGACGGTGTCGCCAGGGCGATTGATTTCCTGACAGTTTCGGTTGAGTTTGATCTTTGCCAACTCGGCATGACGCCTGAGAGGCGCGATTCTGTTTAGGGAGTGGGATCAGATGCAGTTTTTCGACAGTTTGGGCCGTTACCGTCCGCAGGCTTTGGCCGTTCTGCGCATCATCGCGGCGCTGCTTTTCATCGAACATGGTACGATGAAATTATTCGGTTTTCCGGCCGCCATGGGCGAGGGTGCCTTGCCGCCGCTGATGCTGGTTGCGGCGCTTCTGGAAGTGGTGGGCGGTGCTCTGCTGGTGATCGGCCTGTTCACCCGGCCGGTGGCCTTCATTCTCGCCGGCCAGATGGCGGTGGCCTACTTCATGGCGCATGCGTCGAAAGGGTTCTGGCCGGCGCTGAACGGTGGTGAACCGGCGATCCTGTTCTGCTTCATCTTCCTTTATCTGGTCTGCGCTGGCCCCGGCGCCTGGGCTGTGGACAAGCGCTGAACTAAAACGCCCGCGCCAGTTTTCCAGCGCGGGCGGTTTCATTTCGATGGGTGTGACTGCGATCAGCCGAGACGTTCGGCGTGCCAGCGCAGGTGATCGTCAATGAAGGTCGAGATGAAATAGTAGGAATGGTCGTAGCGCTCGTGCATGCGCAGGGTCAGGCCGATATCGGTGCCCTTGATCGCCTCTTCGAACAGTTTTGGACGCAGGCCGGTTTCGAGGAAACTGTCGGCGGTACCCTGGTCGATCAGGAATTCCGGGAAACGGGCGCCATCCTTCACCAGCGCGCAGGCGTCGTATTGGCGCCATGCCGCCTGATCTGCTCCAAGATATTTTTCGAGCGCAGGTGCTGACCAGTCTGCCGTCGAGGGTTCGACGATCGGCGCGAAGGCTGAGCAGCTCTTGAAACGGTCCGGGTTCTTCAGCGCGATCGTCATGGCGCCGTGGCCGCCCATCGAGTGGCCAAAAATGCCCTGGCGGGTCATGTCCATGCGAAAATGCTGGCTGGCGAAATTGGGCAGCTCCTCGGTGATGTAGGTGTACATCTGGTAGTGCTCGGCCCAAGGCTTTTCGGTGGCGTCGAGATAGAAACCTGCGCCCTTGCCCATCTGCCAGTTGGTGACTTCGTCCGCCACATCGCTGCCGCGCGGGCTGGTGTCCGGGCAGACGATGATCAGGCCGAGTTCGGCTGCGAGCCGCCGGTATTCACCCTTTTCCATGACATTGGCATGGGTGCAGGTGAGACCCGACAGATACCAGAGAACCGGACGCGGTTCGCTGATCGCCTGTGGCGGCACGAAGACCGCAAAGGTCATTTCGCACTTCAGCGCTTCCGAATCATGGGCGAAGACGCCCTGCATGCCGCCAAAGGCGGTGTTCTGGGAGAGGACCTTCATCGGCGGGTTCCTTGTCTGTTGGTTCAGCTTGCCAGCGAAACGACGGCGTTGACTGCAGCGGCTACCAGCACGGTGTTGAAAAAGAAAGACAAGACCGAGTGCAACAGGTTGATTTTGCGCATGTCGGTGGCGGTGATTTCGACATCCGACGTCTGTGCGGTCATGCCGATGATGTAGGAAAAGTAGAGAAAGTCATAAGCCGAGGGGCGTTCCGTGCCGGGGAAATCCAGCCCGCCGACCGGCTTGTCGTCACCCACGTCGCCCGGCCGCCAGTATAGATGGGCGTAGTGCATTGCGAACATGGTGTGGATCGAAAACCAGCCGAGAATAACGGCGGCAAAACCGATTGCCACATCCGCGATACCGGACAGCTGTTTGTCGTTCAGCGCCTCGAACAGGGTGACGAGGGCGATCACGGCCGCCGAAAGCGTGACGGCGAGAATGATCGGCGCCGGTTCGTCAGTGTTCTGGCCGCTTGCCTCGAAACGGTCGGCATCGAGATGCGGAATGCGCAAAGCCATCAGGCCCAGATAGACGACGAAGAAGGTGATGGCCGCGAGTGCTGCCGCAAGGTGGGGAACAAGCCAGATCAGCGCGGGCAGGGCGACCGTCGCGACGATGGCGGCGGCAAAGAAAGGCCCATGGCGATGGCGTCGCCATTTCCACCACGGTGG
Organism: Neorhizobium sp. BT27B; assembly: GCF_050455485.1. Lineage (NCBI taxonomy): Bacteria > Pseudomonadati > Pseudomonadota > Alphaproteobacteria > Hyphomicrobiales > Rhizobiaceae > Neorhizobium > Neorhizobium sp. BT27B. The sequence continues at coordinate 515,609 of NZ_JBCIYT010000003.1, forward strand.
TTTGCCCAAAACCTTCGACATCCTGCCCCTCCCGACGTTCTGTCTCAGGCCGCTGATTTGGCGCGACGGCAGAACCTGTCCAGTGTTTCCAGAAATTTTGAGCGGTCGCGTGGCGAGAAAGCTGCGTTGTAACCCTTGCTCTCGCCGGTTTCACGCAGGTGCTGGCCGAGATCACGCATGGCGCTGGCCATGCCGATATTCGCCTCGTCGAACACGCGACCGGTGGGGCCCGTGACGAGCGAGCCATTGGCAACGCAGCGCACCGCAAGCGGCACGTCGGCGGTGATGACGATGTCGTTTACGCCGGCATGTTCGGCGATCCAGTCGTCGGCGGCATCAAAACTGGCGGAGACGATAACGTTCTTCACCATCGGATCGCGCGAGGGGCGCAGGCCCGAATTGGCGACGAAGGTGACTTCGAGATTGTAGCGCTCGGCCACTTTCAGTATTTCCGGCTTGACCGGGCAGGCATCGGCATCGACGTAGATTTGCGGCATGGGCTCAGTCTTTGAATTGGTCATGCTGTTTTCTAGCGGCATGTCGAAAATCTATCAATCTTCAGGGTTGAATGTACGTGTAATCATGCTTTGTTTCCTCTCAGGGCTGTGCCTATACTGTACCTAACAACCTCGGGGCCAAAGCATGTCCGAAGAAGCCGAGTTTCCGAAGCACTTGATTGGGTACATGTCGGCCATCATCGACGGCATGAAGACACTGAATGTGCAGGTCGGTCGCAGCATCGATACGACCGCGCGTTTTGATGCTGAATTCTTCAAGATCAACCGTCAATACAATACGCTGACGGAGATGGTGATGAAATTTCAGGCCGAAACGAGGCAAGGCCTTTCGGCCTTGGAGACCCGGCTGGATGCTGTTTTGCGTCGCCTGGATGAAGTTGAGAGCGTCGGTCATGAAAACGCTAACATCATCAAGGAATTGCGGATTGAAGGTAACCGGCACCACAATGAAGTTTTGAATGCCATACAATCCGGCTTGCAGAACAAAACAGCGTTGGAGGAACTGGAGGAGCGTGTTGCCGAACTGGAGCGACGTATGGCTTCGCGGTGACTTTCGCGACCTTTGAGCTAGGTCGCGAGAATCTTTTCAGCGTGGTTACGCGGGCGTAGGCTGCCGCACCATATTCACATGCGGAATGCCGTCCTCCACATACTCTTCCGACGTCCGCTCGAAACCGAACGAGCCGTAGAATTTCTGCAGATGCGTTTGCGCCGATATCTCGATAGCCTCGCCCGGATAGATCTTTTCACATTCGATGATGGCCTCGCGCATCAGGGCGTCGCCAAGACGTTTTCCGCGGTGGTTCGGCGAGACCGCGACGCGGCCGATGCGGGGCAGGACATCCGGCGACGGGCGCCAGACACGGGCGCAAGCCAGCAGATCTTTACCTTCGAACAGCCGCAGGTGAAGGCAGTCCGGATCATTGCCGTCGAGTTCGGGATAGGCGCATTCCTGCTCGACGACAAAAACGTCCACGCGCATTTTCAACATCGCGTAGAGATCGACGGCGGAGAACTCTTCAAGTCTCCGCACGTCGGTCGTGTAGGTGGGCAGGGTGGTCAATAGACCACCACGCCGCGGATGCTTTCGCCCGAATGCATCAGCTCAAAACCCTTGTTGATGTCTTCGAGCGGCATGGTGTGGGTGATCATCGGATCGATCTGGATCTTGCCTTCCATGTACCAATCGACGATTTTTGGCACATCGGTGCGGCCACGCGCGCCGCCGAATGCCGTGCCCATCCAGTTGCGGCCCGTCACCAGCTGGAACGGACGTGTGGAGATTTCCTGACCCGCGCCGGCAACGCCGATGATGACAGACTTGCCCCAGCCGCGATGCGAGCTTTCCAACGCCTGACGCATGACCTTGGTATTTCCGGTGCAGTCGAACGTGTAGTCCGCGCCGCCGATCAGGTCACCGTTGCGTTTCGTCATGTTGACGAGATAAGGCACGATATCGTCGCCGACTTCCTTCGGATTGACGAAATGCGTCATGCCGAATTTTTCGCCCCATGCCTTGCGGTCATTGTTGATATCGACGCCGATGATCATGTCGGCACCGGCAAGGCGCAGGCCCTGCAGCACGTTGAGGCCGATACCGCCGAGGCCGAACACGATCGCCGTCGAGCCGATCTCGACCTTGGCCGTATTGATGACCGCGCCGATGCCGGTCGTCACGCCGCAGCCTATATAGCAGACCTTGTCGAAAGGCGCGTCCGGATTGATCTTGGCGAGCGCGATCTCGGGCAGAACCGTGTAATTCGCGAAGGTCGAGCAGCCCATATAGTGGTGAATCTTGTCCTTGCCGATCGAGAAGCGCGAGGTGCCGTCGGGCATGACGCCCTGGCCCTGAGTCGAGCGGATCGAGGTACACAGATTGGTCTTGCGCGATGTGCAGGAATAGCACTCGCGGCATTCCGGCGTGTAGAGCGGAATGACGTGGTCACCCTTCTTCAGCGAGGTGACGCCCGGACCGACATCAACGACGATGCCGGCACCTTCATGACCCAGGATGGCCGGGAAAAGGCCTTCCGGATCGGCGCCCGAGAGGGTGAAATCGTCGGTATGGCAGATGCCGGTGGCCTTGACCTCGATCAGCACTTCGCCGGCCTTCGGGCCTTCGAGCTGCACGGTCATCACTTCCAGCGGTTTGCCTGCCTGTACGGCGACGGCTGCGCGGACATCCATCCTGTCTCTCCTAAGCTATCTGTCAGAATCTGTTTGCACTTTCGCATGGGAATGCGCTCCAGCTCAAGCCGGATAGAGGCATGACAGGTCGCAATTCGGTGATTGCGTCACAGATCGATGAGCGGCACCTGTGGCGCTGCGGTGCTTGGAACGATGCCGCTGCGGCGCGGATCGTCGAGAACTTCGACCATGATCTTGTAAGGCGTGAAGCCCATGCGCTTGTAGAAGGGCAAAGCCGCCGGCGAATCAAGATGGCAGGTATGGACCCAGAACCGGTCGATCGGCCGCGCCCATGCCTTTTCGATGGCGTGGCTCATCAGAAAGCGGCCGGCGCCCTTGCCGACCGAATCTTCGACCAGACCGAAATAGGCAAGCTCGCATTCGTGGTCGCTGCGGAAATCAAGTTCCAGCAGGCCGATGCGACGACCGGCATCCTTCAGGATATAAACCGCGACGCGCGGGTCGTTGAGGATGGATGAGAGCTTTTCGTCGCTCATCACCAGACGCCCCGACCACAACCATTGTGCGCCGATATTGCGGAAAAGCTCGCGATATTCGCCAAGGTCGGGCTGGTGCCAGTGCCGCAGCGTCAATGCATTATCAGCCTCCACCAGTGGCAGCTGGGGACGCTCTCGCATCTCCAGGCAAGTCACGACAGTGGCAATGGTGCCGGCTGGCATATCGGAATAGCCGAGCGGAAGGAGAGGGTTATCTGTTTTCATGTGATCCAGTTGGGGGCGGAGAGTTGCGGTATGTCAATGCCTGATCATTGATGGAAGAGAATCTGGCAGGCGGTAATGACAGCGTATGAATGAATGGCGACAGCGGCATAAAGACCAAAGCCGGCCATTAGTCGTTCCGGAGGTTGCATGGGGTCCAGTTCATCGCGCATGACGTTGGTGCGAAAGCCGATCATGCTGATGAGCGTGACGATGGCGAGGCCTGCGACGAGCGCTACCGGCGGAACGCCGATCTCATAACCCACCATCAGAACGATCAATGTCAGGCCGAAACTGGCCAGAACCTGCATACCGAGTCCGGGAAAAACCTGCCGCACGATCTGGCCGCCATCGAAGCGCGACATCGGCAGCAGGTTGAGCAGGTTGAATCCTCCGAGAATCAGCAGAAATGCGGCCGACGGCATATGCAGTCTGGCAGGGAGTATGCCGCTTCCAAAGTCCGACAGATTGTGGACGAGCACCAGGATGGGCACGACAAAAGCCGAAATGCCGGCGCCCATCAACGCACAGGTGGCAATTTCAAAACGGCTGCGATAGGGCCGTCCGCCGATGGCTATGCCGCCCAGCATGGGTACGAAGATCAGCATCACCCGCTCATGTCCAAATGCCCTGTAGCCGATGATATGGCCCAGTTCATGCAGGATGATGACGAGGGTAAGAAGAATCGATATCGCCAGACCTGTCTGGTTCAGGCCGAAGAAGGGCCAGAGCATGAGGGTGGAGATGCCGGCGAGCATGATCTGCACCAGCGGGTGGCTAAAACCGAGACCATCACGCCGGCGTCCTGTCTCGAGCCAGCCTTCCAAGGCAGCCAGTTCCCGGCGCATGGCGAAAAACCGAAAAAGATAGAAGGCGAGACCGCGATAATGATCGCTCTGGCTGAACGTGACGATGGTGCCGTCATCGGTCGGTTCCAAGCGACGTTCGTCGCGGTACCGGCTCCAGAAGGCGTTGGTGAGGGTGCTGTCGGAAATGATGCGAGCCGTGCTGGTGTAGCTGGCGCGATCATCGATGTTTTCCATAATGTCGTAGAGCCGGCGAACCGGGCGGCCCTGACGATCCGGGTAACGCATGCTCATCTCCACCAAGCCCCCCTCAAGGCCGGCTGACGAGCCGTATCTGACGGCGGTGATGTCCGGGCTCCAGTCGGTGAGATTGCCTTGCGGCCTGATGGCGTCGCGAAGCCTGGAGGGATCGTGGGGCAATATGCGGCGCATGGTAATGGTACGCTGGCCGAGCGGAGCAGCCATCATCAGCCACAGGATACCGAGATTGATCGATACAAGCAGGATGATGGAGACTGTCGTCGTCAAGGCAGGCTACTCCAGCCGCTCGATGCGGGTTCAATTTTGGTCTGGCACACTATGGCACAGGGTTATTCCGCTCCGGTTGAAGCGAAAGATTGCATTTGATGGAATGCAAAAATAAGCGTGGCGTCATGCTGCCCGGTGCGATTTCTCCAAAAATGCCTCATCCGAGGCTTGCAGCCACGCTGTCCGACCGGTTGCTCGCGTGACGTCAGGGCGCAATTGCAGCGAACCGATCAGCGTATTCCAGCCGGAATGATGATGCCGAGGCTCGGCCATCGCATCAATCGCCTGCAGCAGGTCGCGTTCGATTGCTGACAGCATTAGCCGGCCACCTTCGCATGCGCTGCGCAGCACACGCCACAGGTAGTGCAGGTCGGCGAGATCGATGCCCGGACTGCGGCTGGGGCGGCTCAGCGCATAGGCTGCGCGGCTGTTGGGAATGAGGCCAAGGCGCATCTGCTCCAGTGCAAAGGCATAGAGCCGATCCGGTGCGGATGCCGCCATATCCAGCGCGTGCAGAATGATCTCCAGCTCGAGCGGGGCGTGGACGACCCCCTCGACGGAAAGGGTTGATGTCAGCCAGTCGGCATTGCCCTTATCCAGCCAGCCGCGCGGATGGCGATGGTGGACGGCATAGGCCGCGATGTTCTCGATGACGTAACAATCCCATTGCGGGCAGGAAGAGGCGCAGGCGCGGTGGATTGCCAGAAGAAGGCAAGCGTCGTCCTCGGTTCTGATACCGTCGGAAAACGCGTGCTTGCGCAGCATCAAAAGGTCGTCGACGTCGAGTCGACGCTTCCCGGCGATAACACATGCCGGGAAAGAAAAGCGACCATCGCTCATCTTTGTCTCCGTTTCATCATGAAACTGAAATGGAGCTTAAACGACAGACGTTGAGGCCTCGCCAACGAGCGCGGTTAACGAATGACAATCGTTATGTTTCAGGCATTTGCCGACTGTGCCACTCTGACGCGTTCGCGCCAGATGATGAACAGGCCGGAAGCAACGATGATGGCTATGCCGAGCCATTTCGATGCAGTCGGGAAATCCCCAAAAAGCGCATATCCGAGCACGGTTGCCGAGATGATCTCGAAATATTGAAAGGGCGCGAGAAGCGAAAGCGAGGCGATCCGGAATGCCTGAACGACGACCAGATGAATATAGCCGGAAATGCCGCCGAGGAGCACCAGAAGGACAAGACCGAGCGTGGAGCCGGGCAGGCTGATCTCGAAATTCGGCATGGCGAGACCGCTGCCAATCCCAAGCGTTGCTGAGCAAAACAGCGTGCCGCCGAGCCCCGCCATGGTCTGCATGACGAGCGGGCTGTCGCCATCGCCAAGTGCGCGGTTCATGAAGAGGTAGAGCGTGTAGAGAAAGGCGCAGACGACCGGCAAAAGCGCCGTCCAGCCAAAGATCGCATAGCTCGGCTGGATGACGATCATGGCGCCGGCGAAACCGACTGCGATCGCGGTCCAGCGTCGCCAGCCGACACGCTCGCCGAGAAAGATCGCCGACATCAGCGTCAGCATGAAGGGTTCGACGAAATAGATGGCAAACACGTCGGCAAGCGGCATGTATTTGACGGCCGTGAAGAACATCAGGCTGGCCGCGCCATGAATGGCGCCGCGCAAAAGGTTCATCCACGGACGTTTGGCGACAATCACGCCACGGGTGGCGATCAGCAGCAGGGGCAGTAATGCCACGAACTGGAAGAAAAAGCGGTAGAAGGTGACCTGGCCCGGCGACATGGTTTCGAAAGTCGCCATGTATTTGGCGATCGCATCCATGATCGGCAGCACGAGCATGCAGCCTGCCATCAGGGCCATGCCCTTGAGCGGATTTTCAGCGGTGAGGGCAGTCATCGGAGGGCTTTCGCTATGGCTTGCAAACCTGTGGAGCACAGGTTTTGGTGGCGTGCAAGCCATGGCGCGCGGGATCAGGTCGGGCCTATCCCCGCTTTCTCGCAGGCGAACTGTATGGCATCGGAAACGGCTGCGAATTTCTGCGCCTGCCAGTGGTAATAATCCTGCACCAGGATCGGCGAGATCCAGCATTCGCCGCGATTGGTGCTGCCCTGCCAGCCGATCAGCCCCTGCGCCTTGGCACGCGAAAACAGTCGAACCGCATGGGTCGTCGAAACGAGATAACGTTTGGCGACTTCCGTGGCAGAGATGCTGCCAATCCAGATCGGATCCGAACCAAGTTCGCCACGGGGAACGCGGGCGACAAGATCGTGGATGACGCTGCTGCCGGAATCGGACTTGGTGAAGCCTGCGATGGTTCCCGGCGGGTTGCGCCAGTTCTGGTTATGCAGGAGCAGGCGGGCGAAGCGAGGCTGTGCAAGGTGCAGCAGGCGCGGGTGGGCCGCCAGCAAGGCTGCCCTGTTGCCGCCGTCCATGCAGTCGAGCCCACGCGCATGCGTATCGAAATAGAATCGGATCAGCTGTTCTGTATCGACCGTGGCACGAAATGCGCGGCTGCGGCGATCACCCTCATCGACGGGTTCGACGAAATTATAGTGCCGCATCTCGACGAGGAAGGCGAGAACGGTATTCTTGCTGGCCGCCGGCGTGTTTTCGAAAAAACGCAGGAGATTTGTTGCCGTCACCCCCGGCTTGGAAGGATCGAGCGTGTGCTCGAGATGCAGCGCCATCGCGGCATGGCTGAGCATGAAACGCTGGATATCGGCGACATAACGAACACGCTTGGGCAGCAGGCGATGTGCTTCCAGCAGTTCGATGGCCGTCAGGTGTTGTCCGTCGCGAAAATGCGGCAGGGCAACGAGTTCATGGGCTTCGTAGGCGCGGGGCGCCTCACTTGAAAAACCATTCTGGGCAGGCACGGCGCAAATGGCTGGCATGACACTCCCGGGCGATAATCGTTCCTGCCGTCTTCCAAAATGCTGCCGGCAAGGTTGCAGCTTTGGGACATTGCTATCAGCATTCACTGACAGCATCACGGCAATATCGTGAAACCTGTCCCGACGCAGAATAGAACATTAAAAAACCCCGTCAAACCAAATGGCTTGCGGGGGTTTCTTAATTTTGGTGCGGTCGAGAAGACTCGAACTTCCACGGGTTGCCCCACAGCGACCTCAACGCTGCGCGTCTACCAATTCCGCCACGACCGCATCGTGGTAGAGCCGAACTTGTCCGGCGAGGGAGCATTTAGCAAAAGGATTTTGCGGGCACAAGAGGACCGTGACAGATTTTTGAAGATAAAATCGGTCTGTGAATTCCTATATAGAGATGGTAGGGCAAAAGTCCCGCATTTGCAGGGCTTCTGGCTGCCAAGGCCTCGAAAAATATGGATAAAAAATATGTCGACGCGCACCGATCTTGATGTTTCGATGTTTCCACAGGCCGGTTTTCCACCGATCCGCTGGCGAATCTCGGACTGTCCCATCGGCTACGAGGATGCCGTAGCCGAAATGGAGCGCGAGGTGGCGGCGATTGCGGAGGGAAAAGCCGACGAACTCGTCTGGCTGCTGGAGCATCCGCCGCTTTATACGGCCGGTACCAGCGCCAATGCGGCCGACCTGATCGAGCCCAATCGCTTCCCGGTGTTTTCCACAGGGCGCGGTGGTGAATACACCTATCATGGGCCGGGACAGCGTGTTGCCTATGTGATGCTAGACCTGAAACGTCGCCGACCGGATGTGCGTGCCTATGTGGCGGCACTGGAAGAGGTGATCATCCGCACGCTCGATTCGATGAATGTGCGCGGAGAGCGGCGCGAGGATCGAGTCGGTGTGTGGGTGAAGCGCCCTGAAAAGCCGCTTCTGTTCGATGGCAGCATGGCGGAAGACAAGATTGCCGCTTTTGGCATCCGGCTGCGTCGCTGGGTGAGTTTCCATGGGCTGGCTCTGAACGTGGAGCCGGATCTTTCCCATTTCGAGGGGATCGTGCCCTGCGGCATCAGCGGTTATGGCGTGACGAGCCTCGTCGATCTCGGCCTGCCGGTGATGATGACGGACGTGGATATCCGTCTGCGCGAGGCTTTCGAGAGTGTTTTCGGGGCGACGATGTCGGAGACGCTGCTGCAGGTGGAGCCGTCGTAAGGTGTTTCGGCCCGGATAACCGGGCCGAACAGTTCAGAGTGTCTGTGCTGCGTTGATCGACGAAACGAACCGCTTCGTGCGCTCATGGGTGGGTGCGCGAAAAACCTGTTCGGCATTGCCGGTTTCGACCACCAGGCCAGCTTCCAGAAACACCACGAGATTGGCGACCTGTGAGGCAAGCCGCAGGTCATGCGTTGCCATGACCATGGTCGTGCCTTCCTTCGCCAGCGTGCCCAGCACGTCGACGACTTCCGCAGACAGTTCCGGGTCGAGCGCAGACGTAGGTTCGTCGCAGAGCAGAACCTTTGGCGATGGTGCAAGGGCTCGGGCAATCGCGACGCGCTGCTGCTGGCCGCCGGAGAGGTTGGCCGGCCAGGCATCGGCCTTGTGGGCCATGCCGACCTTGGTCAGCAGTTCCATGGCGCGGGCCTTGGCCTTTTCGCGCGACCATTTCTGCACGACGAGCAGGCCTTCCATGACATTCTCGATCGCCGTGCGATGCGGGAAGAGCTGAAAATTTTGAAACACCATGCCGGTCTGGCTGCGCAGTTTCTGGATCGATGACCATGCGGCCTTTTTGCCGGGCGCAAATGTGGCGGTGTCGTCGCCGATGCGCACGGTGCCGGCTGTGGGCTGTTCCAGAAGGTTGATGCAGCGGAGTAGGGTGCTCTTGCCGCCGCCAGAAGGGCCGACAAGCGCCGTGACGCTGCCTTCCGGGAAGGACAGCGAAATATCCTTGAGGATGACGGCGTCGCCGAACTTCTTTTCGATATGGGAAAGCTCGATCATCGGTTGGCCTCCAGCATGCCGCCATACCGGGCGAAACGGACTTCCAGTCGCGATTGCAGGTGGGAGAGGACGGAACTCAGGGCGAGGTAGATAATGGCGGCCTCGATATAAAGGATCAGCGGCTCATAGGTGGTGGCGACGATGCGCTGTGCCGACTGAAACAGTTCCGGCACGGTGATGGCAGCGGCGAGTGATGTGTCCTTCACCAGCGAAATAAAAGTGTTCGACAGCGGCGGCACCGAGACACGGCCGGCCTGCGGCAGGATGGTGCGGCGCATGGCCTGTGACCAGTTCATGCCGGTCGAATAGGCGGCTTCCCACTGGCCCTTGGGCACGGAAGAGATCGCAGCGCGAATGATTTCCGACGTATAGGCGCCGACATTGAGCGTGAAGCCGATCAGGGCTGCCGGGAAGGCATCGAGAAGAATACCGATGCTGGGCAGGCCATAGAAGATCACGAACAACTGCACCAGCAGTGGCGTGCCACGGATGATCCACACATAGAAACGGGCGATCGCAGCGACCGGCATCGGCCCGAACAGGCGGGCGACGGCTGTCAGCAGGCCGAGCGCAAGGCCAAAAGTGAAGGACAGGAGTGTCAGCGGGATGGTGAATTTGACGCCGGCCCAGAGCAGGGTGGGCAGCGAATCCATCATCAGTTGAAGCCAGTGCGGCACAGCAAAACCTCAAAAAATACGACGCCCGACGAAAATCGCCGGGCGTGTTTAAAAAACGATAATGACGTAATTTCGCTCAGCAGAACAGAGTTCTTACTTGGAAACGTCGGCGCCGAAATATTTGTCGGAGATGGTCTTGTAGGTGCCATCAGCCTTGATGTCGGTGAGCGCCTTGTTGATGGCGGCAACCAGATCGTCGTCACCCTTGCGCACGATGATACCGGAATGATCGGCGTCGGCCTTTTCGGCAACGATCTTCACCGGCGCGTCAGGCTGCTTCTTCTTGAAGTCGAGGAAGGACAGGCTGTCGTTGACAGTGGCATCGGCGCGGCGGGTCAGGACAAGCTGGATCGACTGGTCGAAACCATCGGTGCCGACCAGCTCTGCGCCGGCAGCTTCGGCGAGCTTGCCAAAATTGCTGGTCAGCGACTGGGCCGACTTCTTGCCCTTCAGGTCTTCGAACGTCTTGATCTCGGTGTTGTTGTCGCGAACGATCAGCACGGCCTTCGATGCGATATAGGGATCGGAAAAGGCGTATTTCTGCTTGCGGGCTTCGGTGATGCCGACCTGATTGATGACCGTGTCGTAACGCTTGGCATCGAGGCCGGCGATCAGGCCGTCCCACTTGCCTTCGACGAACTCGGCCTTGACGCCAAGCTTCTTGGCGACGGCTTCGCCGATCTCGACATCGAAGCCGACCAGCTTGTTGGCGGAATCGTGGAAGGTGAAGGGCGCGTAGGTGCCTTCTGTGCCGATCTTGATAACGCCTGCGGCCTTGATCTGGTCGAGGTTTTCACCGGCGAGCGACGGAGTGATGGCGACAGCCTGTAGTACGGCGGCAGCGGCAATGGTTTTCAGCCAGTTCATTTGCATTTCCTCATTCATCATCCGGCCCACTTCGAATTGTTCATGGCGGCCGGGTTGTGTTCGATGCCGTGTTATCTAGGAAAGCCGTGGCATTTGCAGGAGAGGAAAGAGCCAAAAAATCAGGCAAATGAGAATATTTTGCTCAATGGTGAGGTCTATTGGAAATCGCTTGAGAAATGCCCTCTCTGCATTCTTTCAAAAGAAAAGGGCCGCCCTTGCGGACGACCCTTCAGTTCAAATGTTCTTTTCGTCGGCCTTACGGCTTGGCAGCGATGGCGGCCTTGCCGGTTTCGGTTTCTTCGGCGTCGTCGGCGATCATCGCCTTGCCGTGGCGCTTGCGCCAGTCGCCAAGGAAAAGAAGGATCGGAGCGGCGATAAAGACCGAAGACAGGGCTGCAACGGCAATGCCGAACACCATCGGGATGGCGAAGCTGGAGACGGCGCTGCCGCCCCAGATGGCCATCGGCAGCAGCGACAGGAAGGCCGTTGCCGAGGTGTAGAGGCTGCGTGCCAGCGTTTCGTTGATCGAGCGGTCGATCAGGTCACGCAACGGCATCTTCTTGTAGAGGCGCATGTTTTCACGCATGCGGTCATAAACCACGACCTTGTCGTTGACCGAATAACCGACCAGCGTCAGCACGGCAGCGATGGCCGTCAGGTTGAAGTCGAGGCCGGTGATCGCGAAGAAACCGACCGTCTTGGTGACGTCGAGGATCAGCGTGATCATGGCGCCGACCGCGAACGGCCATTCGAACCGTGCCCAGATGTAGATCGTCATGGCGATGGCGGCGAGCGCCAGCGACAGGAAGCCGGCAATCGCAAGCTCGCCCGACACTTTTGGTCCAACGACTTCGGTACGCTCCACCTTGGCGGTGGCATCGATCTTCACGACTTCGGCCTTCAGGGCTTCGACGGCATTGGTCTGGGCCTGTTCGCCACCTTCCTGACGCTCGACGCGCACGAGGATGTGGTTGTTGCTGCCGAATTCCTGCAGCGCCACTTCACCGAATCCGAGACCGTTGAGGCCCGAGCGGAAGGCCGCGAGATCGGCTTCGTTCTGGGTTACGACTTCCATCTGGATGCCGCCCTGGAAATCGACGCCGTAGTTGAGACCAGGCTTGAAGAACAGCACGACCGAGGCGATCGACAGGATGATCGACAGGCCGATACCGACAAAACGACCCTTCATGAAGGCGATATTGGTGCCATCCGGAACGAGGTTGATCGGCAGAAGCGGCTTGATGTCGATCTTCTTCAGCTTCTTGCGGGCAGTGATGGCGATCATCAGAACGCGCACGACGGAAACCGCGGTGAACATCGAGATGACGATACCGAGGCCCATGGTGACGGCAAACCCGCGAACCGGGCCGGAGCCGAACCAGAAGAGCAGAACGGTGGCGATCAGCGCCGTGACGTTACTGTCGACGATGGTCGAATAGGCGCGGGCAAAACCGGCGTCGATGGCGGCAAAGACAGTCTTGCCCTTGCGGGTTTCTTCCTTGATGCGCTCGTTGATGAGAACGTTGGCGTCAACCGCCAGACCGATGCCGAGCACGATACCGGCAATGCCGGGCAGTGTCAGCGTGGAGCCGATTAGTGTCAGGCCTGCGAAGGTGAGGATGACGTTGATCATCAGGGCAAAATTGGCGAGCAGGCCCCAGCTTCCGTAGAGGAAGAAGATGAAGGCGACGACGGCACCGAAACCGATCAGGCCGGTGAAGATACCCATTTCGATGGCGTCAGAACCGAGGTCGGCGCCGACGGTGCGTTCTTCGATGACGGTCAGCTTGGCCGGCAGGGAGCCTGCGCGCAGCAGGGCGCTGAGCGTGTTGGCTTCCTGAACTGAGAAGCTGCCGGAGATCTGGCCCTGGCCGCCGGTGATCGGCGTCTGGATGACCGGAGCGCTCAGCACCTTGTTGTCGAGGACGATGGCAAAAGGCTTGCCGACATTCTGCTGGGTGATCTGCGCGAAGCGGGCGGCACCCGAACTGTCGAAGCGGAAGGAAACGATCGGACGCTGGCTCTGCTGCTCGAAGGCGGCGCGGGCATCTGTCAGATGGTCACCCGACAGTTCGACGCGATCGAGAACCGGGTACTGCTGGCCCTGTTCGTCCGGGATCATGGTGACGCCGGGTTCGCCCTGGTTGCCGAGAAGGTGGAAGCTCATCTTGGCGGTGGAGCCGAGCAACTGGCGCAGACGCGACGGATCCTGTTCGCCCGGAAGCTGGACGAGAACGCGGTCAGAACCGACGCGCTGGATCGTCGGTTCGGCAACGCCGACCTGGTCGACACGCTGGCGGATGATTTCCAGGCTCTGCTCGACGGCATTGGTGATGTACTGGTTGATGCCGGCATCTGTGTAGTTGAGCGTGATCGTGTTGTCGCGCGGGGTGGCGACGTTGAGATCGCTCTGGCCGATGGCGGTGGCGAGGCTGACCGGGTTGGACAGCGTGCGCAGCTGGGTGACAGCCTGGTCACGCTGGGCGGGATCGCGCAGCGTTACCGTGATGCTGTCGCCGGTGCGGCGGATCGTGGTCGTTTCGATGCGCTGGTCGCGCAGAACGCGGCGGCTATCCTGGGTCAGGCTTTGCAGACGCTCATTAATCAGGTCGGCGCGATCGACTTCCAGCACGAGGTGGGAGCCACCGCGAAGGTCGAGGCCGAGGGAAACCTGCGTATGCGGCAGCCATGACGGCATGCGCGCCAGCATGGATGGCGAAAGAATGTTGGGCAACGCCACCAGCGTGCCGATTAAAATGATGACGATATAGGTCGCCACCAGCCAGCGGGAATTTCTCATGGATATGGTCCTGTTGCGCGCAAGGCACCAAGGGTGCCGTCAGGAAGCGCTGTTTTCATTTCGCGAGCGATAAGGGCGTCACGAAAGGCGAGGCGGGCCGCGCGCAAGGGCGAGGACCGTAAACTGTGAAAGCTGCTGCTGGAGGGCGGCGATCTTGCCGCGCCAGGCATCAAACGGGTGGGCGAGTGGGCTGGAGGACGGAAGGATGCCGTCGACCGTGCCCTGCCACGGGGATTGATGTTTTTCCGAAATAGCCGTCGCCACCGCCACACGCGGCTGTTCGCGATTGGCGAGCTGCAACGTGTTGTCGCCGCCTTCGCTATCGAACAGCTGGCGGCATTGCTGCAGCATGGAATTGGCTGTCTGGAAACCCGATCCGGAAAAGGCCGCGATCAGCAGAAAGGCGACAAGCGCCGGCCAGCGCGTCAGAATGGCTAAACCATCCGCGCGAAAGGACCGTGCAGCCTTTCTCGTCTCGTGCATTCAAGCTCCGCTAGCGCTGTAGGGCATCCAGTTGCGGCGACTGTTTAACTTTTGGGTAAAGAAGGGTCAATCGCCAATCAATCCCGCAGTGCAACGGTTGCGGCATAATACCGTGATCTTATGCCGGGCTGGCGTTTGCCAAGGCTGCAAATGCCTTGTGCGAAAACACCGAAAGCGGCTGCGGCAGATCGGACAGGTCGAACCAGCCCATTTCGGAGAGCTTTTCCGGTTCGGTCAGCTGGGCTTCGCCGGAAAAGTCGCGGGCGACATAGATCATCGAGATCCAGTGCTGGCGATCGGCGGCGATGATTTCCTCAAGTGTGCAGAGAAAATCGACGGCGCCGATGGAAAGGCCGGTTTCTTCCTCGGCCTCGCGGCGGGCGGCTTCAGAGGAATGCTCCATCTGATCGACCTTGCCGCCGACGATATTCCAGTGCCCGGCTTCCGGCGCCTTGACGCGCCGGTAAAGCAAAACCCTGCCGTCGGCGCGCTGAATGATCAGACCGCAGCCGACGCCGGGGAAATTGATGCCGGGGAGTGCCGTCATGACAGACGGATCAGGCCTTGCCGGCGATCAGCATGAAGGCCGGGATGTCGTCGCCGAAACCGACCGGTGTCGGGCCGTCATCGTGGTCACGGTGATGGCGCTGGCGGCGCTGGTCGCGACCGTCGTCGTTTGCCGGATACGGGCGCGCATTGCGAGACCCGTTCTGCTGCCTGCGGGTATCTTGCTTGGGCTCGGCGTTCACGACTTCTGTCCTTGTGGTTTCCGCGACGGGGGCGGGTTCTTTTGGCTGGCTGACTACGACAGTATCGACCGGCTTGGTGTCATCCGAATGACTGGACGATCCGCGACGGCTGCTGCTGTCGCGATCGCGGCCACGGTCTCTGCCGCGATCCTTGTCACCACGGCCCTTGTCGCGGCCTCTGCGACCCTTGTCGCCGCTCTCGAAACTCTCCATCGGGGCTCCGAGCTCCGACAGATCGCCGGAAAGCCATTCGATCTTTTCGTTGATCAGCTTCTCGATCGCATCGAGATACTTCGAATCGGACTTGGTGACCAGCGTGAAAGCCTTGCCGGAGCGGCCGGCGCGACCAGTACGGCCGATACGGTGGACATAGTCTTCCGCATGGATCGGCACGTCGAAATTGAAGACGTGGCTGACGTCAGGAATGTCCAGGCCGCGTGCAGCAACGTCGGACGCGACGAGCAGCGTGATCTGGTTATCCTTAAAGCCCTGCAGCATGGCCGTGCGCGAACGCTGGTCCATGTCGCCATGCAGTGCGCCGACGGAAAAACCGTGGCGTTCCAGCGAACGGAACAGATCGGCGACATCCTTCTTGCGGTTGCAGAAGATGATGGCGTTCTTCAGTTCGTCCTGCGCCTTGATGAGATCGCGCAGTACGGAGCGCTTCTCGTAATCCTTGTTGTGCGATGCGACGATGCGCTGCGTGATCGTCTTCGTCGTCGAAGACGGCTTGGCAACTTCGACGCGTTCCGGATTTTGCAGGAAGCGGTCGGCCAGCTTCTGGATTTCCGGCGGCATGGTGGCCGAGAAGAACAGCGTCTGGCGCGTGAACGGGATCATCTTGGCGATGCGTTCGATATCCGGGATGAAACCCATGTCGAGCATGCGGTCGGCTTCGTCGATGACGAAAACCTCAACGCCGGTCATCAGCAGCTTACCACGC
The DNA here is from genome assembly GCF_050455485.1 of Neorhizobium sp. BT27B. Taxonomy (NCBI): domain Bacteria; kingdom Pseudomonadati; phylum Pseudomonadota; class Alphaproteobacteria; order Hyphomicrobiales; family Rhizobiaceae; genus Neorhizobium; species Neorhizobium sp. BT27B. Next base: position 531,732 of record NZ_JBCIYT010000003.1, read on the forward strand.
TCGCAATGGTCGAGCAGGCGGCCGGGTGTGCAGATCAGCACGTCGGCGCCGCGCTCAAGCTTGCGGTCCTGCTCGTCGAATGACACGCCACCGATCAGCAGGGCGACGTTGAGCTTGTGGTTCTTGCCGTATTTTTCGAAATTCTCGGCGACCTGTGCCGCGAGTTCGCGGGTCGGCTCAAGAATCAGTGTGCGCGGCATGCGGGCGCGTGCCCGGCCCTTTTCGAGCAGGGTCAGCATCGGCAATACGAAGGATGCCGTCTTACCGGTACCCGTCTGGGCGATGCCGAGGATATCGCGACGCTGCAGCGCCGGCGGAATGGCACCCGCCTGGATAGGCGTGGGCGTGGTGTAGCCCGCGTCGGTTACAGCGGAAAGGACTTTCTGGCTCAGGCCAAGATCAGCAAATGTCGTCAAAGGGAGGTTGTTTCCCGTTCCGGTTCGGTGCGAACACGTGTGAGTCGGGTCTTAGTCCTGCCCGACGATGGGGCCACATAAAATCAAAAAGACGTCAAGTCAAGAAATGCGACCATAAGGCGGCGATGTTAGTGAACAAAACGGTGACTTGTCACGCACATGTGCGAGCAAAGCCTTCCCGCAACGGCCGCATAACTGGCAATCGTCAGTTTCAAGCTCAGTTCATGTAGGTGGTGAGTTTCAGGCCGGCATTGAGGAAATGGATGGGATTGACCGCCTCGCCATTGCGGCGAACCTCGTAGTGTACATGCGGGCCGGTGGCGCGCCCTGTAGCACCGGCGCGGCCGATGGTCTGCCCGGTGGCAATCGTCTGGCCTTCATGGACCAGAATGCGCGACAGGTGGCCGAAACGTGTGGTGATGCCCTGGCCATGGTCGATTTCGACGAGATTGCCGTAACCGGCGGCCGGTCCGGCAGTGATGACCTTGCCGGCACCTGTTGCCTTGACGGGCAAGCCGGTTTCGGCCTGAAAATCAATGCCGCCGTGGAAGGCCAGACGACCAAGGAAGGGATCGGGACGATTGCCGAATCGGCTGGTGATGCCCTGGCCGGGCGCCGGATTGCCATAGGGCAGGGCAAGTGCCGTCTCGCGGACGGTTTCCAGCCGGCTGAGTGCCGAATCGAGTTCATCAAGCGAGGCGTTGAAGCGGTCGAATTTCATCGGCTCGACAAACGGGCCGCCAATGCCGCCCTTTACCTCGCCGCCTTTCATGTCGCCGGTGCGCAGGCCGGGGGTCTCCAGTGTCTGGGCCTCGCCGCGCCTGTCGGAAACATCGACGCCGGTGCGGCGCATGATTTGCGTCATCGTATCTGCCGTCTTCGACGCGCCGGCCGTCAGGCCTTCGATGGTCTTCAACTGCTCGCTTTCGATGCCTTTCAGCGACAATGTCACTTTGGAAAAGATGCGGTCGGCGCGGTCGGCCATGTTTTCGCCGTTGCCGGCATAGGCAAGCGCTGAGGTCGGTGGCGCGATGGAGGAGGTGGTCAGGCCTGCCTGGCGATCGATTGCGTCAGCGGCCGTCTCTTTTCCCTGAGATGCCGGTGCTGCGGAGACGCCTGCCTCTTCGGCACGTTCCAGCAGCGAACCGAGCTTGCCGTTGCGCGAAAACAGCGCCGTCTGCTGGCGCAGCAGTTTTTCCACCTTCTGTTCCACCAGTTGCTGGTCGAGTAACTGGCGCGAGGTCACACGATCGAGCTGGGCGCGCAGGGAGGAAATGCGGTCTTCATAGTCGTGCTGGATGCGGGCTTGGCGGGCCATGGTCGCGCCGATCAGATCGTCCCGCATGACGAGATAGGCTGTGGCGCCAAGATAACCAAGGGCGAAAAGGCCGATCGTGCCTGCGACCAGACCGGTCATCCAGGGGCGGATGACCATGTGGCGGACCTTGTCGCCGGAGGCGAGGACAAGAACGTGCTGCGTGGCACGTTTTCCAAACACTCTGTTTTCGCCTGCGTCGGCCAAGATTCGTCTCCCGGATTGCGACTCGTTTGCTGGTCGCTCGGCATGCCGGGATTACACAATGTTAGGGTTAATGAATGCTTTACGGGGTGCGCAGCGGAATTACCCGGAACTATTTGTAGGTGAAGCCAACTGACTGTCCGATATTGCCTATTAGGATTGGCTTGTGGAGGTGAGGGAACGGTAGAAGGATGGCGTCAGCCCGGCTTCGGCGCGGGCGACGTCGTTAAAGGGCGGCTTCAGCGCGCCACGAAAATTGGCGCAGACCAGGTCCTTGAACGTCGCGGCCGGGTCCTTGCGCTCGCGGGCACACAGGAAGCGGAACCATTTCGCGCCGATTGCCACATGGCCTTTCTCGTCGTTGTAGATCACGTCGAGCACGGCGGCGGTCTCGTGATCGCCGGTCTGGCGCATCTTGGCCTGCAAGGATGGCGTCACATCGAGGCCGCGCGCTTCCAGTATGAGCGGCACGACTGCAAGACGGGCCGTCAGGTCATTGCGTGTGGAGTGGGCTGCCTGCCAGAGGCCGTCATGGGCAGGCATGTCGCCGTAATCGGCTCCCAGCTCGTTGAGGCGGGCGCGGACCATGCGAAAATGTTTCGCTTCCTCAAATGCCACCTGCATCCAGCCATCGAAAAACGAATGCGGTACCGGCTCGCTGGCAAAACGGGCGACGATATCGAGTGCGAGATCGACCGCATTGAGTTCGATATGGGCGATGGAATGCAGGAGTGCGATCCGGCCGTTGACGGTGTGCAGCGAACGTTTTTCGACCGCGCGCGGCGGCACCAGTTCAGGCTTTTCAGGGCGGCCGGGCCGCAGCGGCAAAGGCGGGTCGAGGGGAGAACGCAGAGAGAGGCGGCGTTCGAACCAGCGCGTGGCGGTTTCCTGCGCCAACAGCGTCTTGCGATCGAGATCGGCAGAGAGAATTGCCTCGGTGGCGCCGCCCCGCAGGGAGCCGGGATTGAGCGGAGCCGCTTCGGTCTGCTTGCCGTTCGCCATTGAAGGTTCTCCCTGCCTTGATCCGCCTTACGTAGCGGAAAGCGCCCGCGCCGCTGCCAGAACTTCCTCTGCGTGACCCTTGACCTTCACCTTGGGCCAGATCTGGCGGAGAATGCCGTCGGCCCCGATCAGGAATGTCGAGCGCTCGATGCCCATATAGGAGCGGCCATACATGCTCTTTTCCTTCCAGGCGCCGTAAGCGTTCGCCGCGACTTGGTCCGTATCGGCGGCGAGGATGAGTGAGAGCGAATGTTTTGCGATAAACTTTTCGTGCTTGGCGACCGTATCCGGCGAAACGCCGATGACGACAGTGCCGGTTTTTTCAAATTCGGCGGCCAAGCTCGTAAAATCAATGGCTTCGGTGGTGCAGCCGCTCGTATCGTCCTTCGGATAGAAATACAGAACGACGGTTTTTCCCTTCAAATCTGCCAGGGAAACGGTGCCGCCGCCGTCACGTGGCAGGGCAAAAGCGGGTGCAGGCTGACCAATTGCGAGTTCAGACATGAATTTCCTTTCTTTCGCCCCACCAAGGGGTGATTGTTGCCGCATTCGATATATATTGGCGGCGGCTGCGTCCAGCAGGGGTATGGGCGCATTTTCGATTCGTTCCGGAGCATTATGGCGGAGATACGCGGAGAAAAGGTGCGGTTCAGCCGCAAGGACATCGTTTCCTTGCACGAATTGCCCTCGGCCCAGGTGGATGATCCGATCATCGTGCATTGCCCGCCGCCACAACGTCGCCGGGCACGCCGGCTGACGCGTTTCTGCGTGTCTTTTCTGCTGTTCCTTACCGTTGCTTTTGGACTGGTGCTGGCGGCGATCGAGACGGGTACGATCGATGGCGCGCTGGAACGGCAGGCACAATCGGCGCTGAACGGCGCGATCGGCCCACGTTATCAAGCGACGGTCGGTTCCACCGCCATCCGCATCGACAACACATGGCGTATTGCGCTGGAGGCCCGCGATGTGGATCTGGTCGAGGTTGCGACCGGCAAACACCTGACCAGGCTCGGCGCCATGCGCATGGCGGTCGATCCGCTGGCGCTTTTGTCGGGTACGCTGACGGTGCGGCACATGGAGGCGGAAAATATCAGTCTCGATACGGCCGTCCTGCCGGCAGGGGACCCGCTCGATCCCGCCAATCTCCGCGTCGATGACCTGCCGCCCGCCTTGGAACAGGTTTTTCAACGTCTGGACGAAGCGCGTGGGTTGATCGAGCGCACCGGCACCGGTTCGATGACCATTTCAGGTTTCGAGGTGCGTTTTCCGCCGGCGCGCGATGGCAAGATTTCTGTCCTGAAGGTGGAAACACTGCAATTGACCCGCACGCCGGACGGGCTGGTGCGTGTGGAAGGCGCGCTCGAACTTGACGGGCGCGTAGCGCAGCTGGATATCAAGGCGACAGCCGTCAACAATGTGACGACCGGCCTGCAGGGGCGGGTCAGCGGCGTAGAAGTGACACCCTTCCTGCTGCAGCATGCACCGGACGGCAGTCCACGCGAGGGACTGGAAGGTTCGCTCGATCTCGACATTTCCGCAAGCCGCCAGACGGAAACGACGACACAGGCCATCAAGGCCTCGCTGCTGGGCCGTCCGGGCATGTTCTATTTCGATGGTGTCGGGCAGGCGCTGTCGGGCGCCGAGATCAATATCGCTTACAATTTTGCCAAGCAGTCGATCGAGATCTTGCCGTCGGAAGCGCGGCTGGGGCCAACCGTGCTGCCGATCAGCGGTGCGGTCGTCGATCTTGACCGGCTGAACGCCGATGACAAACGTCCGGGCGTGGGGCTCGATCTGCTGGTCCGCGGCGCGCGGGCGCAGTCGGAAAATTCCGGCGAGGAAAAGGTTGTGTTCGACCTCAAGGCCGGCGGGCGTTATCTCTCCGGCGAAAGACGGCTGGAAATCGATCAGTTGCTGGTTTCCAGTCCGATGGGGCAGATGGCCGGCTCGCTGCAGCTGAGCCTGCATGGGCAGGTGTCGCCGGAAATCAGCTTTGGCGCGCAATTGCCGGAGATGAAGGTGGCGGCGGTCAAGCAGCTGTGGCCATTCTGGATGGCGCGCAAGCCGCGCGACTGGGTGATGGCCAACATGTTTGGCGGCGATATCACCAACGGCTCGATTGCTGTCTTCATTCCTGCCGGGCGCATGAAAGGCCCCGGCATGCCGCTCAATCTCAACGGCGACGAGTTGCGCATCAGTTTCGATATTGCCGGAAACCGGCTGAATCTGCCCGGAGAGATTCCGCCACTGAAGGAGCTTGGCGGACATTTCGACCTCACCGGCGAAAAACTTTCCGTCAAGATCGCCAAGGCCAATGCGACGTTTGCATCCGGGCGGGTGGTCAATGTCGACGGCGGCACGTTCACCATTCCGCAGACCTATACCAAGCCGCTGATGGCAGACCTCGACATAAAGGTTGCCGGCAAGGCCGACGCCATTGCGGAACTGGCAAGCGCCAAGCCTGTGAATGGGCTGAGAGGCACCGGTCTCGCCGTCGACGATTTTTCCGGCAAGGCATCGGCCGATGTCCAGGCGCGATTCGGGCTGATTTCGGATCAAGGCCCGCCCAAGCCTGTCTTCAAGGCGCAGGTGGCATTGACCGATGTCGATCTCGCCCGGCCGATGGAAGGCCACAAAATCACCAGTGTCGATGGCAAGCTCGATATCGATCCGCAGGCGGCGCGTCTGGAGGCGAAAGGCGCGATCGATGCGGTTCCGGCGGAAATTTCGCTGGTGGAGCCGGTCGACAAGAACTCTCCGGTCAAGCGCGAGCGGGTGATCACAGCGTCGTTGAGCAACGACCAGCGGGAAAAGCTCGTACCGGGCCTTTCGGACATCATCGACGGCACCGTGTCGGTGGAGCTTTCGCGGATCGACGACAAGCGTCAGGGCGTGAAACTCGATCTTGGCCGGGCAGCGCTGTCCATCCCCTATGTGGGCTGGACCAAGGGCAGCGGCATTGCCGCCAAGGCGACATTCGAGGTCTCCAAGACGGACAGCCGTACGGATATCGAAAAATTCGTGCTCGATGGCGATGGTTTTGGCGCCAGAGGCGATCTCAGCCTGTCCGGCAGTCAGCTTTCCGCGGCCAGTTTTTCCAGCATGAACCTCTCGCCCTCCGACAATTTTGCGGTATCGCTCAAACAGAGCAAGGGTGTCTACGATATCAGCGTGAGCGGAGAGACTGCCGATCTGCGGCCGGTGATCAGCCGCATGCGCAATTCCACCGATGGCGGCAAGTCGGACAAGCCGTCCGAAGGTGGTGCAACGGTGCGGCTGAAATTGTCGAGGCTGATCGGCTTCAATGACGAGGCGATCCGTAACGCCTCGCTGCAATTGACGATCCGCGAAGGTGACGTCAAGCGGCTCGATCTGTCAGGCGTGACCAATAACGGCCAGGCGGTGGTTGGCGAAACCCGCAGCGGTAACGGCCGTGACATCATCTCGCTGACGAGCGGCGATGCCGGTTCGCTGGCACGTTTTGCCGATCTTTATTCGCACATGCGCGGCGGGCTGCTGAACCTGCAATTCGAAACCGAAACCGGCAGTGACTGGAACGGTTCGGTCGATGTCCGCAATTTCAATGTCGTCAACGAGCAGCGGTTGCAATCGATGGTCAGTACGCCATCGGGCGAGGGCGGACGCAGCCTGAACTCTGCCGTCAAAGGCAATGTCGATATCAGTTCGTCGAAATTCCAGCGCGGCTTTGCTCGGATGGCCTATCGCAACGGCACGATGGTGCTCGATAACGGTCTGGTGCGGGGCGAGAATATCGGTGCGACCTTCCAGGGCGTCGTCAAGGATGCGCGCGGCAACATGGATATGACGGGGACGTTCATGCCGGCCTACGGCTTGAACCGCCTGTTTGGCGAACTGCCGTTGTTCGGTGCCATTCTCGGCAATGGCCGCGACCGCGGCCTGCTCGGCATCACCTTCAAGCTCACCGGTAAATTTGCCAAGCCTGACCTGACGGTCAACCCGCTGTCGATCATCGCGCCGGGCGTATTCAGGCAGATTTTCGAGTTCCAGTAAGCGTCAGAAAAAGAGTTAGACATGAAAGCCATATTGCTTGCATCGGTCCTATTCGTCACCTCCGTATTGCCCCTTCACGCGGAAAGACTTGAAGTGTTCAGCGCCGAGGTGAAAGGCGATTCGCAGAACGGCTCACATGGCGTAGTGGTTCGTTTTTCACCTGCTGCTGGCCAGATCCTCGAACGCCTGACGAGGGAGAATATCGGTCGCACCGTGCATCTGGAGTTGAATGGCCGGGCTGTTCTTTCGCCGAAGGTGACCGCCCCCATCACCAATCGCTACATTTTCCTGTCCGATCTTAGTGCGGATCTCGCCGAGAGGCTCGCATCGGATATCATGAAGGCCGGCGCCATCGAGATGATCGTGCCGGGACCGGCGCCTGCCCAGCAATAAAAAGGGCCGCGCGATGCGGCCCTTAGACTGTGAACAGACGGCTTAAAGATATCAGGCCGGGCGCACGAGAATGTGCTTCTTCTTGCCGAGCGACAGCTTGATCACGCCGTCACCGGTAACTTCGCCGGTGCCGATGACCTTGCGCTCATCCGAAATCGCCACATCGTTGATGCGCACGGCACCGCCCTGAACGTGACGGCGGGCTTCGCCGTTCGAGGCAGCCAGACCGGCCTTGACGATCAGCGCGAGCAGGCCGATGCCGGCTTCGAGTTCGCCGGTCGCCACATCGATCGACGGCAGGTTGTCGGCAAGCGCGCCTTCCTCGAACGTCTTGCGGGCGGTTTCGGCAGCCTGTTCGGCATTGTCGCGGCCGTGCAGCATGGCAGTGACTTCGGTCGCGAGGATCTTCTTGACCTCGTTGATCTCGGAGCCGCCAAGTGCCGAGAGGCGAGCGATCTCATCCATCGGCAACGTGGTGTAGAGTTTCAGGAAGCGCGAAACGTCGGCATCCTCGGTGTTGCGCCAGTACTGCCAGAAATCGTAGGCCGACAGCATGTCCGGATTGAGCCAGACAGCACCGTTCAGCGACTTGCCCATCTTGGCGCCGGACGAGGTGGTCAGGAGCGGCGAGGTGAGCGCGTAAAGCTGCGGCGTACCCATGCGGTGGCCAAGGTCGATACCGTTGATGATATTGCCCCACTGGTCCGAACCACCCATCTGCAGGCGGCAGTCGTAGCGCTTGTTCAGCTCGACGAAATCGTAGGCCTGCAGGATCATGTAGTTGAATTCAAGGAAGGACAGCGACTGCTCGCGATCAAGGCGCGTCTTGACGCTGTCGAAGGACAGCATGCGGTTGACCGAGAAGTGACGGCCGACATCGCGCAGGAATTCGAGGTAATTGATCTCGCGCAGCCAGTCGCCGTTGTTGATCATCAGCGCGTCCTTCTTCCCTTCGCCGTAGCTGAGGTAGTTGGAGAACACGCGCTTGATGGAGGCGATGTTGCTTTCGATCGTGTCGACCGTCATCAGCTGGCGGGCATCGTCCTTGAAGGATGGATCGCCGACCATGCCGGTGCCGCCGCCCATCAGCGAGATCGGGCGATGGCCGGTCTGCTGCATCCAATGCAGCATCATGATCTGGATGAGACCGCCGGCATGAAGGGAAGGCGCCGTCGGATCGAAGCCGATATAGGCCGTCACGATTTCCTTGGCGAACAGTTCGTCGAGACCCGCCTCGTCGGAGATCTGGTGAATGAAGCCGCGCTCGTCGAGCGTGCGGAGGAAATCGGACTTGAACCTGGACATCTTTTTTCTCTGTGGATGTGTTTTTTGTCTGCGAGGCGGCATCTAGCATCGTTTTTCCGCATAATCACTTCAAAAGTGATTCTGGATGGCATCAATGACTGAGATGAAAACCGCAATCGGGCTGATGAGCGGCACGTCGATGGACGGGATCGATGTGGCACTGCTGCGCACCGATGGCGAAAACCGGGTGGAGCGCGGGCCGAGTTATTATGTGCCCTACGATCCCGCCTTGCGCGAACGCTGGAAACGCGCGCTGGAGGTGGCGAAGGCGATCACCGAGCGGACGCAGAGACCGGAAGATCTCGGTGTAAGCGAGCGGATGCTGACGCTTTGCCATGCGGCGGCGGTCAAATCGTTTCTGGGGCGAAACGACTTGGAGGCGACGGATATCGATCTTGTCGGTTTTCATGGTCAGACGGTGCTGCATCGGCCTGACGATGCGCTGACGGTGCAGATCGGCGATGGCCAATTGCTGGCGGACGAGATCGGCATCGACGTGGTTTTCGACATGCGCGCAAATGACATGGTGTTTGGCGGACAGGGCGCGCCGCTGATCCCGGTCTATCATGCAGCGCTTTCCGCCAACCTGCCGGATGCTTGCGAGCCGCCGGTGGTGTTCGTGAATATCGGCGGCATTTCCAACCTGACATTCGTCGGGCGCGACGGCACGCTGTCCGCCTTCGACAGTGGTCCCGGCAATATGCTGATCGACCAATGGGTGGAGGCGCATGGCGGCGGGGCCTACGACAAGGGCGGCCGCATCGCCGCGTCCGGCAAGGTCGTGCAGGCGCTAGCAGGCCAATATCTGGAAAGCCCGTTCTTTTCCGGCAATATTCGCCGTTCGCTGGACCGTGGTGACTTTATGCCACCAAAACCGGGAGACGCGTCGCTGGTCGATGGCGCACGCACGCTGGCGCATGTCACGGCTGCCGCCATCCTCAAATCGGCGAGCCATCTGCCGGAACCACCAAAAACCTATGTGGTCTGCGGTGGCGGGCGCCTGAATGGCGTGATCATGCGGGAGTTCTCCGATCTGGCGGCAGTACAGGGGGCAAACGTTGTTGCAGCGGAAGCGGCGGGTTTCGACGGCGGCGCGATGGAAGCTGAGGCCTGGGCCTATCTGGCGGTACGCTCGCTGCGTGGCCTGCCATTGACGTTTCCGGGCACGACGGGTGTCGAGAAACCGGTCAGCGGCGGAATTCTGTGCAGGACGCGTCTATAATACGTTTTCATATTTAGACGTTCATGCAATTCTGGGATGCGCGTAAACGCCTCCTGCCGGGCGCCGCTTTTTTGATTGATCGTTTTATGTCTGCTGCCGTGTTCTTTCTGGCGGTGAATTTTCTCATCGCCATTTGTTTCAGTGCCGTTTTTGCCGTCGTCTCGGTATATAGCCGCTCGCGCCTTGCTGCGCAGTTTTTCTCCGCAGGATTTGCCGTCGCCTCGCTGACAGCCATCTGCGAACTCGGCGTCGCCTACAGCACCATACCGGTGCCATGGGCGATCGGCGTGTACGGCACGGTTCTGGCCGGCTTGGTTTTCCTGCAGATGGGGATTGCTGCCCTATATGGAAGGCCGGTCCCGATACCGGTCGCGGTCATCACGTTTCTGGCGGGGATGACGGCCTATCTGGTCATTATCGACGTCCCGCCCGGCAGCCTGTTGCACCGGCTTGCCTATCAGGGACCCTACGCGCTGGTGATGCTGGCGGCATCGGCGAGCGTCTTCATGTCCAACCGGCGGCTTGCAATCGATCGGGCACTGGCCTTCCTGCTGCTCTTCACCGGTCTGCATTTTTTCGTGAAAGCCTGGCTCGCCGTGACCATCGGAGCCGGCAATACTGCCAGGGATTATGTCTCGACCAACTATGCGGTGATTTCGCAAAGCCTGACTGCAGTGGCGATCGTAGCCGTGGGTCTGATGCTGCTCGCGGTTCTGGCGCTGGAAATCATGGCAGAGGAGCGTGATCACGCCGAGCGCGACAGCCTGTCCGGACTGTCCAATCGGCGCGGCTTTGAAAAGGGCGTGCGGCTGGCCATGCTGGGTAACGGCAATCGCCGCCATGCATTGATTCTCTGCGACCTCGATCACTTCAAATCGATCAACGACACCCATGGTCATCACGGTGGCGACATGGTGATCCGTTCATTTGGCGGCATGTTACGAAGCCATGCCGGCGCAGGTGCCATTGTCGGGCGCATCGGCGGTGAGGAATTCGCCGTGTTCCTGCCCAATACGCCGCCGACTGTTGCGGTCGTTGTCGCCGAAACCTTGCGCACCGGCGTCAAAACCATGGTCATAGCCGGCATGCCTGCGGATTTTATCGTCACCGCCAGCTTTGGTGTGGCCGGCATTTCCTTGCAGGAGAGCCTGGAAGAGGCGATGCGCAAGGCAGATGCCGCGCTTTATGATGCGAAACGTTCCGGGCGCGATTGTGTGCGGCAGGCCGCAGAAGCCCCGGCTGAGCCGTTCGATGGCCGCAACGGTCTGCATGTGGTCAAATAAGACTGCATTAACCTGATGGCGGCTGGAGATGGCGCCGCAGCGGTGTTCTTAAGATCAGGTAGGGTTCACCCAGCGGATGCTTTCCGTTGGCGAGGAAAACGTGATGGCCTTTAACATTTTGTTTTCACTGGGACCCTAATCTGCGGCCCACGATCCGCTTTACATCCGCCCATTCCATTCGATTGATCCCTGATGTCTGCTGCCGCGATATTTCTGGTGGTGAATTTTATCATCGGCCTATGTTTTAGCGCCGTATTCTCAGTCGTATCCATTTACAGCCGCTGGCGCTCTGCCGCTCTGCTGTTCTCAGCCGGCCTTTTCATCGCTTCGCTCACCATGCTCTCGGAGCTGGCTGTTGCCTATGCCGACAATCCAAGGCCTTGGTCCCTTGCCGTTTACGGCACCGTGCTGGCCGGACTGGTTCTGTTGCACTGGGGCGTTTCGGTGCTTTACGGCAGGCGTTTTCCCATATGGGTCGCCATTGTGACATTCCTTGCCGGCATGGCTGCCTATCTTCTAATCCGCGACGTTCCGCGGTCCTGGTGGGGTTACGGTTTTGCGTATCAGGGGCCTTATGCACTGGTGACGTTTTCAGCGGCCATCAACGTCGTCCTGTCGCAGCGCAAAACGGCGATGGACAGGGCGCTTGCCATCGTGCTCGCGCTGAGCGGTCTGCATTTCTTCCTCAAGGCGGTGCTGGCAGCCATAATGGGGCCAGGAGCGACGCCGAGCGTCTACATATCCACCCATTATGCGGTCCTGTCGCAAAGCATTACGGCGGTGTTGATCGTATCTGTCGGCCTGATGCTTCTGGCCGTGCTGACGCTCGACATCATGGCGGTCGAGAGAGGGCGTGCAGAACGCGACAGCCTATCCGGCCTTGCCAATCGCAGGGGCTTTGAAAAGGCCACGAAACGAGCGATGGAACAGGCTGGCGAACGTCAGCATGCTGTCATTCTTTGCGACCTCGATCACTTCAAATCGATCAACGACACCTATGGGCACCACGCCGGCGATATGGTCATCCGCGCATTTGGAACGATGATCGGGGCGCAGGCCGGGGCCGGTTCTATTGTCGGGCGCATCGGCGGTGAGGAGTTTGCAGTTTTTCTGCCTGATACATCGCCGGCAATCGCTGTCGCCGTGGCCGAAACGTTGAGGGTTGGCGCCCGCAAGATGATGGTTCCCGGTCTTCCCGGTGGCTTTGTCGTGACGGCCAGTTTTGGCGTCGCCGCCTTGTCGCCAAGGAGCGATCTGGACTTTGCCCTGCGTCAGGCCGATGCAGCCTTGTACGATGCCAAGCGCGGCGGCCGCGATTGTGTTCATCAGGCACCTGGGCTTGCGGCTTGATTGCCGACCGCGTTTGAGGCCGCCTGAAACGCAAACGGCCGCCCGAAAGGCGGCCGCTTAATTGTCAATGTGACCTATCCGTTTAGCGGATGCGCTTTGCTGCCGGTTCCGGCACCAGTTCGCCATTGAGGCGACGGTCGAGATAATCCTCGCATTCGCCCATCAACGTATCCACCTGGCCGTTGAAGAAGTGGTTTGCACCTTCCACGACCTTGTGGGTGATGAGGATGCCCTTCTGGGTCTTCAGCTTTTCGACGAGGCCGTTGACGTCCTTTTCAGGCGCGACCTTGTCCGAATCGCCATTGATGATCAGGCCGGAAGACGGGCAGGGTGCCAGGAAGGAGAAGTCATAGGTGTTCGGCTGCGGCGCGATCGACATGAAACCTTCGATTTCCGGACGGCGCATCAGAAGCTGCATGCCGATCCAGGCACCGAAGGAATAACCGGCAACCCAACAGCTCTTCGAATCGGGATGCAGGCTCTGCACCCAGTCGAGCGCCGAAGCAGCATCCGACAATTCGCCGGCGCCGTGGTCGAATTCGCCCTGACTACGACCGATCGAACGGAAATTGAACCGGAGTGTCGTGAACCCGCGCTTCTGGAACATGTAGAAGAGCTGGTAGACGATCTGGTTGTTCATCGTGCCGCCGAACTGCGGGTGCGGGTGCAGGATGATGGCGATCGGTGCGCTCTTTTCCTTGGAAGGCTGGTAGCGGCCTTCCAGGCGGCCTGCAGGGCCGTTGAAAATGACTTCGGGCATCGGTACTCCGGTCGGTGTCTCAGGTTTCGAACCGTTTCAGCAGAGCCTAGACTTGACGAAGTCTCTCAGCTTTCCTAAAAACAGTTTAGAACCATTCGAAATTGGGGTATCCATCAAGGTTTGCCCCGGTTGGGTGTCTCATACGGCAAGCCCGGCGAAAATTTCAAGGAAAATGCGCCGTACACTGCCTATCTAGAAACTGAACTGCATCGGACAATGGCCGACCATGGCGCTTCAACGCACATATCTCGACTGGAACGCGACCGCGCCGCTGTGTGAGCCGGCCCGCATGGCCATGCTTGAGGCATTGTCTTTGCCCGGAAATGCGTCTTCCGTGCACGGCGAAGGCCGGGCTGCGCGTGCTGCGCTGGAAAAGGCGCGGCGGTCTGTTGCAGCGCTTGCCGGTGCCGAACCGGCGCATGTGATCTTTACCAGCGGCGCGACCGAGGCCGCCAACCACGTCCTGACCCCGGACTTTCGCATGGGGCGTGCGCCGCTCAACATCGGTGCGCTTTATGTTACGGCGATCGAACATCCGGCCATCCGCGAAGGCGGTCGTTTCGGCGCCGAAAATGTCCATGAAATCCCGGTGACTGCCGCAGGTGTGGTTGATCTGGCGGCGCTCGAGGCGATGCTTGCCGCCCATGACCGCGCAAACGGTCTGCCGATGGTGGCTGTCATGCTGGTGAACAATGAGACCGGTATCGTCCAGCCTGTGGCGGATGCGGCAAAGCTTGCGCATGCGCATGGCGGCCTGATGGTCGTCGATGCCGTGCAGGCGGCCGGGCGTCTGCCGCTTGATATCAACTCGCTGGATGCCGATTTCCTGATCATCTCCTCGCACAAGATCGGCGGCCCGAAGGGTGTCGGCGCGCTGATCACGCGTGGCGAAGTGCTGATGCCGAAACCGCTGATCCGTGGCGGTGGCCAGGAAAAGGGGCATCGTTCCGGAACCGAAAACTTTTTTGCCATCGTTGGTTTTGGTGCAGCAGCAGATGCCGCCGCAGTCGAACTGGATGATCGACGCAGCCGGATGACCGGCTTGCGTGAAAAACTGGAAGCCGGCATGCGGGCTGCTGCGCCCGACGTCATCATTCATGGCGCAGATGTGGAACGCGTCGCCAATACCAGCTTCTTCACGCTGCCGGAACTGAAGTCAGAGACGGGACAGATCGGCTTCGATCTCGAAGGCATTGCGCTTTCGGCCGGATCTGCCTGCTCGTCCGGGCGGGTCGGCGAAAGTCATGTGCTGACGGCGATGGGGCATGATCCAAAGCTCGGTGGCCTGCGTATTTCGCTTGGTCCGACGACGACGGATGCTGATGTCGAACGCGCTATCGCTGCCTTTGCCAAGGTTGCCGGTCGCAGACGCCTTTCGGGGCAGGCGGCATGAGCTAGTTTAGAATGATTTGCGGAAACGCAAATTTTGACCTTGCCAAAAGGTGGGAAATTCCCCTTTTGGCGCTTACATGAGTGCGGAATTCCGCCAAGACGATGACAAGCTGCCGGACCCTTGATTCCGGCCAGATTTGGAGAATGAGATGCCTGCCGTTCAGGAAACAATCGATCAGGTTCGTGGGATCGATATCGACCAGTACAAATACGGTTTCGAAACGATCATCGAAGTCGACAAGGCGCCCAAGGGCCTGTCCGAGGATATCATCCGCTTCATCTCCGCCAAGAAGCAGGAGCCGGAATGGATGCTGGAATGGCGTCTCGACGCCTATCAGCGCTGGCTGACCATGGAAGAGCCGAGCTGGGCGCGCGTCGATTACCCGAAGATCGACTTCAACGATTACTACTACTACGCCGCTCCGAAGAACGTTACGGGTCCGGTTTCGCTGGATGAAGTCGATCCGGAACTGTTGCGCACCTATGAAAAGCTGGGCATTCCGCTGCGTGAGCAGGAAATCCTGGCCGGCGTTCAGAAGTCCAAGGTTGCCGTCGATGCGGTGTTCGACTCGGTTTCGGTCGTCACCACCTTCAAGAAGGAGCTTCAGAAGGCCGGCGTGATCTTCATGTCGATCTCGGAAGCCATCCGCGAACATCCCGACCTGATCAAGAAATATCTCGGCTCGGTCGTGCCGACCACCGACAATTATTATGCGACGCTGAATGCGGCTGTCTTCACCGACGGTTCGTTCGTGTTCGTGCCCAAGGGCGTGCGCTGCCCGATGGAACTGTCGACCTACTTCCGTATCAACGAGAAGAACACCGGCCAGTTCGAACGCACGCTGATCATCTGTGAAGAAGGCGCCTACGTTTCCTATCTGGAAGGCTGCACGGCGCCGCAGCGAGACGAAAACCAGCTGCATGCGGCTGTCGTCGAACTGGTGGCTCTGGACGATGCCGAGATCAAATACTCGACCGTGCAGAACTGGTTCCCGGGCGACAAGGACGGCAAGGGCGGCATCTACAATTTTGTCACCAAGCGTGGCGATTGCCGTGGCGACCGTTCCAAGATTTCCTGGACGCAGGTGGAAACCGGTTCGGCGATCACCTGGAAGTATCCGTCCTGCATCCTGCGTGGTGACGATTCGCGCGGCGAGTTCTACTCGATCGCGGTTTCCAACGGTCACCAGCAGATCGACAGCGGCACCAAGATGATCCATCTCGGCAAGAATACGTCGAGCCGCATCGTTTCCAAGGGTATCGCCGCCGGCGTTTCCCAAAACACCTATCGCGGCCAGGTTTCGGCGCACCGCAAGGCGAGCAATGCCCGCAACTTCACGCAGTGCGACAGTCTTCTGATCGGCGATCGTTGTGGCGCGCATACCGTGCCCTACATCGAGGCAAAGAACTCTTCGGCGCAGTTCGAGCACGAGGCGACCACCTCGAAGATCTCGGAAGACCAGCTGTTCTATTGCCTGCAGCGCGGCATCCCGACCGAAGAGGCGATCGCGCTGATCGTCAACGGTTTCGTGCGGGAAGTCATTCAGGAACTGCCGATGGAATTTGCCGTGGAAGCGCAGAAACTGATCGGCATCTCGCTTGAGGGTAGTGTGGGGTAATGAACGAGAAGGTCGAGAACCTCATTCTGGAACATCTCCGCGTCATGCGCGCGGACATGGCATCCATGAAGGAAGAGTTGAGCGGCATGAGAGCGGAAATGCTGGTGATGCGCCAGCACATGGCTGGATTGCTCGGTTCTCAGGTCCTTCACGATGGGGAACTCGCAACCATCAAAGTTCGCCTCGATAGAATCGAAAAACGGCTGGAACTCAGCGAATAAATTGCGGCTTTGGCCCGCTTCAAACAGACAAGAGATTGACCATGCTTGAGATCAAGAACCTGCACGCCCGTATCGCCGAAGACGGCACCGAAATCATCCGTGGCCTGAACCTCACCGTGAAGGCCGGCGAAGTCGCCGCCATCATGGGCCCGAACGGTTCCGGCAAGTCGACGCTGTCCTACATCCTGTCGGGCCGTTCTGACTATGAAGTCACAGAGGGCGAGATCCTTTATAACGGCGAGAGCATTCTGGAACTTGACCCGGCAGAACGCGCGTCCAAGGGCATCTTTCTTGCCTTCCAGTACCCGGTCGAAATTCCGGGCGTTGCCACCATGCAGTTCCTGAAAGTGGCCATGAACGAGCAGCGCAAGGCGCGTGGCGAAGAAGAACTGACGACGCCGGAATTCATCCGCCGCGTCAAGGAATCCGCTGCCGAGCTGAAGATCAACATGGACATGCTGAAACGTCCGCTCAATGTCGGCTTCTCCGGCGGTGAGAAGAAGCGCGCCGAAATCCTGCAGATGGCGCTGCTGCAACCGCAGCTTTGCGTGCTCGACGAGACCGATTCCGGCCTCGACATCGATGCGCTGAAGATCGTTGCCGATGGCGTCAACGCGCTGAAGTCGCCGGATCGCGCGACCATCGTCATCACCCACTACCAGCGTCTGCTCGACTACATCGTGCCGGATAGCGTCCATGTTCTCTACAAGGGCCAGATCATCCGTTCTGGCGACAAGGAACTGGCGCTGGAACTCGAAGCCAACGGTTATGCCGACATCATCGGCGCAGCAGCCTGATTGGCGGGAGGCAAGAGACCATGAACATCCAGACACAACCCCGCCTCAGCGCGGCCGAAAGCGCGCTGATCGACGCCTATAACGCGTCCTTCGGCGATCTGCCGGGCAATGGCGCCGTTGCCAGCGCGCGTGACCGCCTGCTCGACGACCTGAAGACGAACGGGTTGCCGACACGCCGTATCGAGGCATGGCATTACACCGACCTGAAGACACTGCTGCGTGCGGTTCCGACAGAAACCAGCACGGCCGTGATCGACGCCCAGACGCCTTTCGTAGCCGGTTCGCCGGTACTGGCGGTCCTGCAGGGCAAGATCGATACCAAGGCTTCCGTCGAGGGCGTCGTGGTCGGCGCCTTTGCCGACATGCTGCGCGAAGGCACTGCAGCGCCGGGTCTCTCCGTCATCGACGGTGATGATGCCATCGGCCGCATCAACGGCAGTTTTGTGCGCGACGGTTACGTGCTTGAAGTGCCGGCGGATGCAGAGCTGGAAACCCCGCTCGAAATCCAGGCGATCCACGGCGGCGGTCAGGTGCACACGCGCTTCCCGGTCAGCTTTGGTGCAAACAGCAAGGCAACCGTGATCGAGCGCCATGCGGCGACCGGCGACGGTGCGGCCTTCGTTTCAAGCGTCAGCGACATCTCGATCGGCGACGGCGCCGACGTGACCTGGGTGATCGTGCAGCAGCAGGGCGCCGACGATACGCATCTCGGCCAGATTCGCATCCGTGTGGGCGCTGACGCCAAGCTGAAGCTGTTTGTCATCAATACCGGCGGCAAGCTGGTTCGCCAGGAACTGCGCATCGACGTGGCCGGCGAGAACGCCGAATTGACACTGCGCGGCGTCAACCTGCTGGGCGGCGATACGCATACGGACGTGACGCTGGTTCTGGCGCATAACGTGCCGAACACCAGCTCGACGGAAGTTTTCCGCAACGTCGTGTTCGACCGTGCCCGCGGTGTATTCCAGGGCATGATCAAGGTCGCGCTCGATGCCCAGAAGACCGACGCGAAAATGTCGTGCAACACGTTGCTTCTGTCCGACGATGCCGACTTTTCGGCCAAGCCGGAGCTGGAAATCTTTGCCGATGACGTGGTCTGCGGTCATGGTGCGACCGTTGCCGATATCGACGACAACCATCTCTATTACCTGATGGCGCGCGGTATTCCGGAAAACAAGGCGCGTGCGATGCTGGTCAATGCCTTCGTCGCCGAGATCGTCGAAGAACTGGAAGACGAGCAGCTGGTGGAAGCGCTGGAAGGCATCATTTCTGCCTGGCTGGTCAAGCACGCCTGATATTTTGGGCGAGGGGGAGCCTGTCTCTCCCTCGTCATGCTCCTTGCCGGGTTCGGCCCGGCGATGGCGCCGGTATAGCGGTGACGCTCTCCGACAAGCATAGAGATTCTGCCGGAATTTCGCCCGTGAGCGAAATCAGAAAGGCTTATCGATGGATCAGATTACCCCGGCCGCTTACGACGTTGACGCCATCAGGCGGGATTTCCCGATCCTGTCGACCATGGTGCACGGCAAGCCGCTCGTCTATCTCGACAACGGCGCATCTGCGCAAAAACCGCAATCGGTGATCGACGCGATCTCCCATTCCTATTCGAACGAATATGCGAACGTGCATCGCGGCCTGCATTATCTCTCGAACGCGGCCACTGACGCCTATGAGGCAGCGCGCGAAAAGGTGCGCAAGTTTCTCAATGCCGGTTCGATCGACGAGATCGTTTTCACCAAAAATTCGACCGAGGCGATCAACACAGTCGCTTACGGTTACGGCATGCCGAAGATTGGCGAGGGTGACGAGATCGTCCTCTCGATCATGGAGCATCACTCCAATATCGTGCCATGGCATTTCATCCGCGAACGCCAGGGTGCAAAGCTGGTGTGGGTACCTGTCGATGACGAAGGCGCTTTCCATATCGAGGCGTTCGAAAAGTCTCTGACGGAAAAGACCAGGCTCGTCGCCATTACGCACATGTCGAATGCGCTTGGCACGGTGGTGCCGATCAAGGAAATCTGCCGGATTGCGCATGAACGCGGCATTCCTGTTCTGGTGGATGGCTCGCAGAGTGCCGTGCATATGCCGATCGATGTGCGTGATCTGGATTGCGACTGGTTCGTGATGACCGGTCACAAGCTTTACGGCCCGTCGGGAATCGGTGTGCTTTACGGCAAGACCGAGCGACTGAAGGAGATGCGTCCGTTCATGGGCGGTGGCGAAATGATCGTCGATGTCGATCAGGATTTTGTCACCTATAACGAGCCGCCTCATCGTTTCGAGGCCGGCACGCCGCCGATCGTGCAGGCGATCGGACTTGGTTACGCGCTGGATTACATGGAGAAGATCGGCCGCGAGGCGATTTCCCGCCACGAGGCGGATCTGACCGCTTATGCGACCGAGCGACTACAGGCAATCAACTCGTTGAAGATCATCGGCAATGCACCGGGCAAGGGCGCCATTTTTTCGTTCGAATTGGCCGGCATTCATGCCCATGACGTTTCGATGGTGATCGACCGCCGTGGTGTTGCGGTGCGGGCCGGCACACATTGTGCTATGCCGCTGTTGAAACGCTTTGGCGTAACCTCCACATGCCGTGCATCTTTTGGCATGTACAATACCCGTGCCGAGGTGGACGCGCTCGCCGATGCGCTCGACTACGCGCGCAATTTCTTTGCCTGAGGATTTTTGAGGCCATGGACCAGGATATACCGAAGTGGGATGCCCGCGAAGGCATCATCGATTCCGCCATTCCCGCGGATGAACTGGAACGACTTTCCGACGACATCATCGCGGCACTGAAAACCGTCTATGATCCGGAAATCCCGGCCGACATTTTTGAGCTCGGGTTGATCTACAAGATCGATATCGAGGACGACCGCATGGTGAAGATCGCCATGACGCTGACGGCACCGGGTTGCCCGGTTGCCGGCGAAATGCCGGGCTGGGTTGAAAATGCTGTCGGCGCGGTTGAAGGCGTGTCGGGCGTCGAGGTGGAAATGACGTTTGATCCGCCGTGGACACCGGAGCGCATGTCGGAAGAGGCGCAGGTGGCTGTCGGATGGTATTGATCGGCTGATTGTCAGCAGTCGACTCATCGACTAAAATTGCGGCAGGAGGCCTTGCAATGGACGATAGCCAGCGAGTTACAGTCGATATCTCCGCAGACTTGATGGCCGCAGTGAAAGAGGCTGTCGATGCCGGCCTCTATACGTCTGCCGATGAAATTATAAACGATGCACTGGCTGTTTGGCATGAAAGCCAAACACAAAATATGCTTTGGGCACCGCCCGGAACTGAATGTTCTGCAGAAGAGCATGACCGTTGGTTCCGTGCGGAAGTTCAGAAGACTTTGGCCGGTCTTGCCGATGGCACGGTCGGCATTGTTGACGATGATGAGCATAAGAAGAGGCGCGACCAACGGCTTGCCATCATCCGAGCCAGAGCTGCGGGATGAGGCACATTCGATGGTCTACTGCTGCGGAAGCAGATTTTGACGAGATCATCACATTTATCGCTGCTGCAAACCACGTTGCGGCGGAAAAAATTGAACAACTGATTGAAGACCGGGTTGATCGCCTGCGCGATTTCCCGAATCTCGGACGCATAGGAAAACCGGAGAATACCCGCGAGCTTCTGATCATTGGTACACCGTATTTCGCCGTATACATATTGGACAGCGATCCGTTGGTTCTCCGTATTTTACATGGAGCGCAGCGCTGGCCACCCACCGATCCGGAATAACCTCCGCTTGTTTTGCAAAAGCGCAAACATTAGATATGACGGCATAACCGTCGGGCCTTGAACCCGGATGTGCAAGGAGAATGAGCCGATGGGCTTTGCAGTGATGACGATGACCGAAGCCGCAGCGGCGCGTGTGAACGCGATCGTTGGCAATTCCGGACCGGATGCCCAAGGCATTCGCGTGGGGATCAAGAAGGGCGGTTGCGCAGGGATGGAATATACCATCGATCTCGTCACCGAGGCGAATGCCAAGGACGATCTGGTCGAATTCGGCGGTGCAAAGGTCTGGATCGAACCGTCTGCGGTTCTTTATCTCCTCGGCACGCAGATGGATTTCGAGCAGACGCAGATGCGCTCGGGCTTCATATTCGTCAACCCGAACCAGACGTCGGCCTGCGGCTGCGGCGAATCGGTGGAGTTGAAGCCGGCCGATCTGGCAGCCTTGGCCAAAAGCCGTGAAGGCCAGGCGTCTGCCGTCTGAGGCCTGTCTCCAATCCGCACGAGATATTTAAAGGGCCATCGCGGCCCTTTTCTATTCGTGGCGCAGCGCCTCGATGGGGTTGAGTTGCGCCGCACGGCGGGCCGGAAAATAGCCGAAAACCATGCCGATGGCGGCAGAAAATGCGAAGGCAAGCGCGATGATCGTCGGGCTCGGCACGAAGGGCACGTTGAGGTAGGTCACGACACCGTAGGCGAGCGCCACGCCGGTGAGAATGCCGGTCGCACCGCCGAACACGGACAGCATTACCGCCTCCACCAGAAACTGGGTCAGCACCTGCCGCTCGACGGCGCCGATCGCCAGCCGGATGCCGATCTCCCGCGTTCGTTCCGTCACCGAAACAAGCATGATGTTCATGATGCCGATGCCGCCGACCAGAAGGCTGACGGCGGCGACCGCGCCGAGGAGGCCGGTGAGAAGCACGGTCGTTCCCGTCATGGCCGAGGCGATCTGGGTCATGTCGTTGACGGAAAAATCGTCGTCGCGGCCAATGGCGATGCGGCGACGTTCGCGCAGCAGGTTCTGGACATCCGTCTGCACCTTGGCGGTGGATATGCCCTCCTGTGCGGACAGCGTGATGGAACTGATGGTCGTGGTGCCGCCGATTCGTCTTTGGTGCAGTTTCAGCGGCATGATCACGGTGTCATCCTGATCGTCGCCCATGCCGGACTGGCCCTTGGCGCTGAGGACGCCGACCACCGGACAGGCGATGTTGCTGACGCGGATCGTCTGACCGACGGGATTGGCGGCGCCGAACAGTTCCTTGCGGAGTGTTTCACCGATTATGCAGGCTGCCTGGCTGCCACGGTCCTCTGTCGGCTCGAAATTGCGGCCAAGCGCCATATCCCAGTCCTGTGCCACCAGATAATCATTGGTGGTGCCGATGACGCTGGAGGAATGGTTCTGGCCGCCGGCGATCACGGTGGCTGTGCCGCGATTGACCGGGGCGACGGCGCGCAAGCCGCTGATCTGTGAACGCATCGCCTCCACGTCGGCATCGGTAAATCGTTTCGCCTCCGAACTGGCGCGTCCCGGTCCCCACTGACCCGGCCGTACGAACAATGTGTTGGTGCCGAGCCGTGACAGCTCCTGTTTCACCTGCGCAGTGGTGCCGTTGCCGATCGTGACCATGGCGATGACGGCAGCAACGCCGATGACGACACCGAGTACGGTGAGGAAAGAGCGCAAGAGGTTGCGGCTGATGGCACGCCAGGCGAGCTTTGCCGTTTCAAAGAACATGGTTCGCCTCGCTTGCCTGTTGCTCGTCGGCGACGAGATGACCATCAGTGAAGCGCAGCAGGCGCTTGGCGTAGGCGGCGATATCCTCCTCGTGGGTGACCATGATGACGGTGATTCCCTGATCGCGGTTGAGGCCGGTGATCAGGTCCATGATCTCCCCGCTGGTGCGGGTGTCGAGATTGCCGGTCGGTTCATCCGCCAGCAGCACTGCCGGGCTGGTGACTATGGCGCGAGCGATGGCCACGCGCTGCTGCTGGCCGCCTGACAGTTCCTGCGTCGTGTGGCCTTCGCGGCCTTTCAGGCCCACCTGTTCGAGCGCCTGCATGGCAAGCTGGCGCCGGTGTTTTGCATCCATGCCGCGATAGACCAGCGGCAGTTCGACATTTTCTACCGCAGACGTGCGGGCAAGAAGGTTAAAACCCTGGAAAACGAAGCCGAGCATGTGGCGGCGCAGCAGCGTCAATTGTTCGCGCCCGAAGCCGGACGTGGAAATGCCCTGAAACAGATAGTCGCCGGCTGAGGGCGTATCGAGACAGCCGAGAATGTTCATCGCTGTCGATTTGCCCGAACCGGAAGGGCCCATAATGGCCACGAACTCACCGGTGCGGATGGACAGGTCGATATGGTCGAGCGCGCGGATTGTCGCTTCCCCGCGACCGTAAAATTTCGAGACCTTTCGGAATTCTATGAGCGGGGCATCTGTCATGGCGGCTCAGCCGTTGCGGGCGGTTGCGTCGGTGATGACGAGATCGCCTTGCTTGAGTTCGCCGGATTTCACCTCGGTAAATCGGCCATCGGTTGCCCCGGTCGTCACGCGGGCACGCTGAGGGGCACCGTCGCGCAGAACCCACACGGTGCGGGTACCGTCACGTTGCGCTGCCTCGCCACCTTGCCCGGGATTGCCGCGAGGGCGGCGTGGCGGGCTGAACAGGCGCGTCAGCGGATTGCCGCCACGCGCGCCCTGCTGCATCGGCGGCGAATAACGCAGCGCGGCATTGGGCACGAGCAAAGTGTCTTGCAACGCTTCGACGGTAATATCGGCCGTCGCCGTCATGCCCGGACGCAGAAGCATATCGGCATTGTCGACGGTCAGAATAGCCTTGTACGTCACGACATTGTTGACTGTTTCGGAGGCGAAACGCACCGCCTCGATCCGTGCCGGAAACTTTCGGTTGGGATAGGCATCGACAGAAAACGTGGCGTCCAGCCCCTCGCGGACCTGGCCGACATCGGCCTCATCCACCGAGACCTGCAACTCCATGCGCTTGAGATCGCCGGCAATGGTGAACAGGACGGGGGCATTGAGCGAGGAGGCGACGGTGGCACCGGGATCGACATCGCGGGTAAGCACGGTCCCGTCGATCGGTGAGAGGATTTTCAGCTTGGACAGGTTGATTTCGGCAAGCCGCAGATTGGCCTGTGCCGACAGCACCGTGGCTTCGTTGACCGACCTGGTGGCCTCGGCCGATTCGTATGCATAACGCGCCGCGTCGAGATCCTGTTGGCTGGAGATGCGGTTGTTAACGAGACCGGTCAGGCGATCGAGCGATACTTTTGCAGACGCGAGCTCGGCATCAGCCTTCAGCACATTGGCTTTTGCGGAGGCGAGCTGGGCGCGTGCGCTCTGCACGTCGGCTTCCTGCTTGTTGGTGTCGAGTTCGAGCAGCACGTCGCCGGCTTTCACCGCGCTGTTATAGGTGACGTTGACCTTGCGCACGGTGCCCGACAATTCGCTCGAAACATCGACCTGATCGGTCGGCTGCACCGAACCGGTGGCTGTCACCATCACGGAGAGGTTGCCGTTTTTGAGCGTTTCTGTGCTGTAATCAAAGCGCGGACCAGTGCCCGCATAATAGCTGTAGCCAGCATAACCGCCGCCAAGAAGAATCACCAGTGCCAGCGGCCAGACGAGCCGGCGCGAACGCTTTTTCCCGCTGCCGGATTGCGCGAGAATGGCGGCGAGGTCTGGCGCGCCTGCGGTTCTTCCGGCCGGATCCGGCTTGTTGGAAATGTTCACCACGATCCTCCCTGTCGGCTTCTGCTCGCGATTGAACCCATTCGCGTGACATGCTGCGTGCACTTTCAGCTTTTGCATGACATGGGGCAGGGGCGAAACCTAGTGAATTCTAGGTAAGTTTTGCGGGATCGGACGTGGATACGCCACATGATGCATCCTTCCGCCGGCTGCTGCGTTGTCATCGCGCAAATGCAAAGGAGATCGTCATGATCAACGCCAGAGACATTCGTGAGCATGCAGAAATCATCGGCGCGGACGGTGCTCACGTGGGCACGGTCGATCGCGTGGAAGGCAATCGAATCAAGCTGACCAAGAAAGATAGCGGTGAGGGCAGCCATGAAGGCCATCATCACTTCGTCTCATTGGGCCTCGTGGCCGACGTTGAGGGTGGAATTGTGCGACTTTCCGCCAATGCGGATGCCGCCGTGCTGTTCGAAGAAGAAGAAAACGGCAAGTCCGTTCATTAAAGTGCGGGAAAGATGAAATTTTTGCAGAAAACCCGGGTTGACCACCGGGGTTCGCCTGCATATGTTCCGCCCACTTTCGGGGCGCGGATTGACGCGCCCTTGGGAGAGCGTAGCTCAGCCGGTAGAGCAACTGACTTTTAATCAGTAGGTCCAGGGTTCGAACCCCTGCGCTCTCACCACAATTTCAACCACTTAGCGGGTCTATCCTCTTGGTCGGTTTGCAGAAATTGATGGTGGTTTGCAAAAATCGTTCTTCGAACGTTCTAGCGATACAACCAGAACAAGAGAAAGCCCGCTCGATGCGGGCTTCTTTTATTTCTGGGTCTTGGCAGCCTCAAAGGATTCGAGTTTGGCGATCGCCTGTTCAGCAAGCGTCGTCTTGCCGCCGAGGTAGTGGGTGTCGAGAATCGATTCGACATCCTTGAGGCTGTGGCCAGTGATGGACGCAATCTGCGCTGTCGAGCAGCCGGCAATCGCAAGCCTCGTGACCGCGGTCCCTCGAAGGTCATGGAATGTGAGGTCCGCGCAGCCAGCCTTGTTCTTTGCTTTCGACCAGCTGGTGTTGAACCCATCTTTTGTCCAAGGCCGCTTGTGTTTCATGCTGGTGAGGATCACCGGCGAGATGTGAGGCATGCCGTCCAGGAGCGTCTTCAGCGGACCGCCTATCGGGATCTTCACGCGGGCGCCTGTCTTGCTCTGCTTCACCTTGATCGAGGAGCCGTCGTAATCGCTCCACGGAGCCGTCAGGAGGTCGCCCTTACGCTGGCCGGTCCATAGAGCCATTACCACCGCCGCTTTGATCTCAGCCGACGCTATGGCGAAAAGCGCCTCAAGCTTGTCGTCAGTCCATATGTTCTCCGTCCGGTCGGCGCTGTAGAGCCTGCCGCCGCGTTCCGCGAGGTTGATTGTGATACGGCCGCGGTCCTTTGCGCACGAGAGGACGCGTGCGAGCACCGACCAGGCTAGATCCGCGGTGCGAGGCCGGTCGGCCATCGTGTCCCGCCATTCCTTGAACTTGCCGCGAGCGCGCTTGTCCTGCAGCATTGGCAACGTCATGTCGCCAAACTCGTCGCGGATCTGGTCCAGGTAGCGATTGTATTCCTTCTGCGTCTTTGGCGCTGTCTTGGTGAAGTCGGCTGACGCCTTGTACTCGGTGATCAGCTTGTTCATGTTTTCGCCGGGCTCCACGAAACGATCCTTGGTCGCCTCGACGAAGGAACGCATCAGAAGCGGATCGCCGGGCTGCAAAGGCCGTCCAGCCTTGTCTTTGAGGAGAGGGCCGCCGCGCCAAGCGTAGCAGTAGGAAATGGTCTTACCGCTTGCGAGGCGCTTTTTTACCGTCGCCAGTCCCTTGAGCTTTTCTCGCGTCACGTTCGCGCTCCCATTTATCGAATTCATCTTCGACGTTGTCGTTTGCGGCCGTCAAGCCGCTGATCTCGTCCAACTTGGCGTCGATCGCTCTTCTGTCCCATTTGCGTGTGCCAGGCACCGCTGGCGGCATTTTGTGGGTGGCCACCCAGAGAGAGAACGTAGACTCGCCGATCCCCAGATAGGCAGCGGCTTCGCGGCGGCCCACGAGGCGAGGGGAGTTGTCGTTGGCAGCGGTCATGTTGTGACCTCGCTGTCGAATACCCGCACCCGCTGCCCAGATGGGACATTGCAAGATCTACGGTATTGCGGCGCGCGCTTCCGGATGTTCCGCTTACAGGCGAACACATCAGAGAAGGAGATAATCATGTTCGTTGACCTAATCGACAAAACGAATGAAGTCATCCGGCGCTTGAGGCTCGTCCAAATAGCTGTGGAAGACATCAAGGACAGAGAGCAAGCCGATGCGCTGCACGAAGGTGCATATTTGACGTCTGCGGCGCTCGAAGAGTTAAAGGAGCAACTCATAGCTTGCCGCTCCGAGGGGAGCCTTGGGCGGTAGTTGGGGTACCCGTCGCCCTCGATTGGGGTGATGGGCTTTCTGCTTCCAAGGCGAGACGCAGCATTGCGGCGCATTCCTCGAAGGCCAAGCGCCGGCCGCGATAGTAGTCGTTGTGAGCCCGCTGGACGTCTGACACGCCGACAATACCCCCGCCGTCGCTGAGCTTGGACTTGAGGATTGCAAGAACACGCTCGAGCCCGCGTTTCTCGTCTTCGCTTCTGGGGGTGAGCGGAGCCCAGCAAGACCTCCACTGCTTATAGAAGTGGTCGCGCTCACCCTGGAGGTGCTCGATCGCGTCTGCGGCTTCGTCCATAAGCGGCTGATACCCATACGATGGCCGAGTTCTGACGCGCAGCCGATCAACGATCTCGGCAAGATTTGTGTTGCTGGTCATGGCTTAACCTCCGAAGCTGCGAGTGCTGCCCGCGCCGCCTCGTCGAGTGTTTTCCCGAAACCGAGAATGTCGCCGGTCTGATGCGGGACGATGCCTATCAGATCCCGATAAGGCTTCATGTCGATGGAGCCGGATTTGCCGGGAAGGCGAACCAGCCATTGCGATGGGCAATTCGGGTTGTGCTGAATGGCAAACGTCAGCTTCAAAAGATCTTCTGGCACACCCGCCACATGGTTTTCGGGCGCGGGTATTGAAGCAACATCGAGAGACTCTATTTCTCGTGAGCCATGTACTGTGTTCCGCCGAAGGCCTGCGCCTGGGCTGACCGGTGCGGGCCCTCCTTTCAATTCGCCATTTCGAGCCGCTTCATGACTACTAATGCCGACTGGGTGCGTTACAGCGCTGTTGAGGAAACCGCGAGCGGATGGAGCGTTATCGAAAACGCCACCGGATTGGCCTTCCTTATCGAGGGTGTGCCGATGGTCTTGCTGCGGAAAGACGTCGCTTTCGCTCTGGCGCGAACGCTCAACGAAGTCGCGACCAAAGGAATAACTGTCCATTGATGCTTCCTGCGGCAGCGATTTCCCGCTCTGAGTGCTGCCGAGCTTATTAACATCTGCTGATATGTAGTGATCGGAAGGGCGATCCGTTAAAGACGCGCCGTCGCAAGCGCTTTTGGCATCTGCGTCCTCGGAAGGTCGGCGCACCCCTATTGCTGGCCTTCCATCCACCTGATGCTCGGGTGGAACCATAACTCCCTGAGAGCCTTGTAGAGCGGGCTCGTACCTGCTCATCGAGTCTAGAGGCTGGTCGCTGCCCCCGCGATCAGCCTTTGATGCGGCCATAGGTGTCTGGGGTGCGGGTGTCATCCAGTCAGCTTTTTGGCACAATCCAGCAAATTCGTCGCGATCTTGAAAGCCCACGCAATTGCCAACGGCTAAGCTCGGGTCTCCTCCTGGCTTTGCAATCGGGAGGTCGGACGCATGTTCCCCGAATTTCGAGATAGGGGTGGCAAACGTCTGGGCTGTCGCCTCGACTTTGGAAATAGAGGCGGCAGCCAGATCACTATCAGCTGAAGCAGGAGCGGCCGAAGCCGCCCCCTTGATATCCGCGCGCATCAGGCTGCCCGCCGGCGCTGCTGATGGCCGTTGTCGTTTGCCGCACGCGGTGCGACTGTGCCGCTGGCAACGCGCAGCGCGCAGGCAATCACCCGGTGGCGGCTACCACGACGGCGTGGCGCCTCATGCCATTTGGCGACCTGTGCAAGCACGGCCGGCGTGTTGGTGTCAGGGGAAAGGTTGGCGATGACCTGCAGGGTGTCTTCCTGCGTGGTCGGAGTGAAGTCGTTGTGGAACTGCTGGGCAAGCTTCTTCGCTTCATGCTGTCTCATGATGGTCTCCTTCTGGTGGTGGTTGGTTGGTGGCGGTTAGATCTTCGCGAGTTCCATCGCGCGGTCCCATTCAGCCAGCTGGAAGCCAATGGCGAACGCTAAGGCGACCACGACAAGAGCGAACGTGACCGCCTGCGAAATATCGCGGTGCGTATCGAGCTGGATCTGCTGGATAGGAGTGATGGTGATGCGATTACGATCGCCGGCCGCCATCACGCGACCTCCCGCCTGTTCCAGCGGATTTTGACACGGCGTTCGCCGGTCGGACGACCACGGCGCTTCGCCTTGTGGTCAGGCCGAGGCATGGGCTCGGCAGAAGATGCGTAGTTTCGCGGGGAGTAGGAGCCCGCCTCATCGTGGTGAATATCTTCGAGGCGGGCTCTTCTTGCTGCGTTTGACATTGCTGTCGTCTCCTCTGTGGTGGTCCGCGGTGGTGACGCGGATCGCATCGGTGGTGCGATGAGGAGAACGTAGATCGTTTACCCGATGGCGTCAACGGGTAAAAATTGTAAATCAGGAATTCTAGTATTTTCCCGCGAGGACGATCGGGTGAACACTGACGACTAGGTCGCGCGCGAATCGCACCTCAATGGCTGGATTGTACTGTTTCAGCACGAGCTCTGTGGTCGTCCAGCCGACAAACTCCTTAACGTACCCGAGAGGGGGGACGTCCTCTGAGGCTGGCTTGATCTGGATAATGACATCGTCACCGCGCCGCGCCGGCTTAGTCGGATGAACGTAAACCGTCTCGCCGGACTTGTAGCGCGGGAACATCGACTCGCCGTCGATATAGACCGCATAGGCATTGCTCACGTTAGACAGTGAAGGCGGGCAGGCGACGTAATCCAGGATGTGGCCATTAAAGCTATATTCCCCATCGATCCCGCCTACGGCTTCGCCAAGCACAGGAATCATGCGCTCCTTGGGATTTGTCGGGATCGGGAGGCCGATTCGCGCTTCAGGAGCATGAGCCACACCGCGATTGCCAGTGCTAAGCCAATTGCCGACAAGGTCGCCGAATGGAATGTCGCCAGAAACCTGGACGCTTTCCTTTCCTGCCTCAGCCATCAGCTCGCGCATCGCGTCTTCGTCGATCTCGAGAACCTCGGCGATTCGCCTCCATTTGCGGGGAGATGCAGTGTTGCCCCGCAGTAGCTCTGACACAGCCTGCTGGCTCATATCGAAAAGGGTAGCCATCTGAGCTTGGCTTAGATTCTTGCGGTCGGCAGCCGCTGCAATAGTCTCGGAAAGTCGTGACATTTAGTTTGCCCTTATTGTTTTTCTTGTGGGTACAACTTTTTTTACAAAAACACAAACAAGTGGGTTGACCCGAAATACAAGATGGTACAAGTTGTGTGTGTCACCGAAGGGCGGAACCATCGGAGACACAAAATGGCGGAATATACAGAAGCCTGCACAATAAGAAGAGCCTTAAGGCCGGAGACTGAAAGAAGCGATCATCCGCACGAGCGGGGGCCGCCACAAAGAAGCCAACCGGGCTATCCGACCCAAGCGGAATAAGACCCTAAGATAGGCCATGCAAATTAGGAGGTTTATTTTGATACAGGAACATAGCGGCAGAAGAGTCAATGAAAAGACGGGGGGCCGGAGAAGAGCCGGCCCGAAAGCCCAACCACCTTAAAAGCAAGCCCGCATGATGCGGGCTTTTCCTTTTTGTAGGAGCAGCAATTCAGGAGGCAATCATGAGAAGATTTCACGCAGATACAAAATAGGACGCGTCCGCAGCGAAGGCTGACGGCGCATTTTTGCGTGTCAGAAACGAAAACGGGACGTTATAGCCCGGCACCACCCGTAAGCCCGTCCCGTTTCAGGACTGATATCAACGGGCACCACACCCTCCTTCAGTCCACAGAGGAGACTACGTTGCCGCAGGCTCGTGCAAACAAATATGCCTGCTACGGCGTAATGTCAACAATCCGCTTGCCAATCGAATTTGCGACCAACAGGTTCGCAACACCCTGACACCACCGGGGTCTTCATACAGAGGAGAATACATGAGCAAGACAGCAATCAACGCTGTGCCGGTCGGAAGACCGCGCGTCATCGACGACGAAACCCTCGGCCAGATTATCGAAATGAAAGAGGCCGGAAACAGCTTCCAGAAGATCGCCGATGCCCTCGGCTACGGCAAGACCACAATCATCGAGGCCATTAACGGCCGCAAGCCGACGCGCCAGGCGCCGGCAAATGACAACCATCCTGATCGCACCACTCGCATGTCCGCACGCAATGGCGGCTGCTCGACGACCTCGGGCATGATGCCGGTCACGCTGCGGCGTATTCCGACTATCGATGGCCCATCGCCGCTGCAGGTGGCAGCATGAGCAGCCAGTGCGATTGCGAGGTTTTCGAGTTCGGCGACAGAGTTCGCTCGATCCAAAATCCCAACCTTTCCGGCCAGATCATTGGCGAGCGCAACTGGTGTGACGAGTATCTTGTCCGCCTTGCTGACGGCGCCAGCACCATCTGGTGGCACTTCGTCGAGATCGAACATGATCCGGAGTTCAATCCGCCGGCGGCCGCCGAACAGCCGGAGACAAGCGACAACGTCATCCACGTGGACTTCACCAAGCCGCGTGCGCTGGATGCCAACACCACCACAGAAGGAGCTGCGTAACATGGGGAAGTTTGAAAAAGGTCAGTACGTCCGCAGAACCAAGGGCAGTTCGCTGCACACTGCTGCTGGGATCCATGAGGCCGGTTTTGTCGGTCAGGTTTCTGCAGTCGAGATTTCGACCTGCGGCGCAGAGCTGCTCTTCACGAACGGCCAGCGCGGCATCGCCGACAAGTATGAGCCGTGGGTGCCAAAGGTCGGTGATCGGGTGACCACCAATATGACCACACGCGTCAATATCGAGCGGCATTGGAACCATCATTTCCGACGTTCCGAAGGCGATATCATCAATGGTGCACTTGTTGTGACCAGTGTTTCGGAAAAAAACACCGGCAGCAATATCGGCCTTAGCAACAAGGAAGGCCGCAGCTTCTTCTTCATGCCCGAATCGACACTGCGACCTGCCGATCCGGCTCCCGCCGCCCTCACCATCGAAGCCGGCAAGTTCTACAAGACGCGCGATGGCCGGAAGGTCGGGCCGATTGTGAAGGCGCAATGTTGCTACGGACCAGATTGGCTGTGGTCGGTTGAGCATCCGTTCGTCGCCTCCTGCGGCAAGGCGTGGCGCGCAGATGGCACCTTCTCGACAGTAGCTGGCCGCTCGGATGAGGCTGACCTCGTTGCCGAATGGGTCGACGAGCCGGCCAGCAATGACAACGGCGGCATCGCCAGTCTGATTGGCAAGTCCGTCACGGTTCAGATCACGAAGCCGAAGTTCGAAGTCGGCGATCGCGTGAATAAAACGGACTGGCAGAGTTACAGCCCGAAGGGATATCTCGTGACACAAATCACGTCGGACAGGCTTTGGCTGGATCCCGGCAATGGGATGGCGCCGGTCAGCTACAAACTGCCGGATGAGGAATTCTGGTTAGTTACAACGAAGCCTGCCACCACCCCCGCCATCGTCGCCCTCATCGAAAACGGCCAGCCTAAGCCGTCGTCCACCCCGCACGTCCATGCCGACGAAGCCAAGGCTGGCAAGGAAGCGGCCCGTCTTGCCGGTGTCTACAAGGGCAAGGAGTTCGGCGTCTTCGTCCTGACCTCGAGTGCCCAGCAGGCCGCACCGGTCTATAAGCACGAATGGCAGCGCCAGGCCGTCGCCGGCAACAAGATCAGTGCGATCAAAGAGCTGCGGGCCGCCAATGACCTGACGCTCAAGGGCGCCAAGGATGCCGTCGAGCACTGGCTCACGACGGCCGCCTAAACCAACCCACCACCATCACCACAGCAAGGCCGTGCGGCTCACCACCGCACGGCGAGAGGAGACCTATGTCCAGACATCGCTCAACGACCAATCCCTACGCTACCAGCCTGACCCGAACCGGCAAGCTGGATATGACCAACCGCAAGCCGTATCGCACGGCTGCCCAGCAGGCTGATGCGCGCGCCACAGCCGTCAAGGTGAATGGCACTTTCGTGTCGAATGCACCGGTCAGCTACCACCGCTCGCCGAAGAAGCAGGTGGCAGCATGAGCAACGTTTTCAACAAGCTCGCCGCGCGCGAATACGTCAACGACGCCAAGCTCGGTCTGCCATCGACCGACCGCGCGCACTTCGACCGCCGCAAGCACCTGATGTCGATCCTTGCCTCCGGCAAAGGCTGGCGCGTCCCGTCCAAGGAGCCGGTCCGTCGCGCTGACGGCACCACGCGAGGCGAACGCAAGCGTGCACTGCGTGAGCGCACCTTTGCTCATCTTCGGGTGGCAGCATGACCAAGTCACCATGGGGCGGTCCGCCCGTCACCGGCACGCCGCTCGATTACGTGCCGATCAGCGCGCCGCTCGGCGCCGGCATCGATATCCCTGACCGACCTTCTCGCCTCGTCGGCTACTCCCTCGTCTTCGGAGCGCTGATCATCGGCGTCCTGCTCGGCGTGGTGCTGGTCTGATGGGCTCGCCATTTAGCTGGATGCCGACGCTCTGCGTGGCAGCCGCTTTCGTCCTGATCTGCTGGATCATCGCCTAACCCAATGCGGCTGGCCACCACCAGCCGCACAGCACCCACCACATCGGAGAAACCATGGCTATCAGCCTTTCATCCCTGAAATCGACGAAAAGAGACGATCCTCCGGTGATCCTGCTCTACGGCGTCGATGGCATCGGCAAAACCAGCCTTGCCGCTGAATTCCCCGACCCGATCTATCTAGCGACCGAAGGCGAGCGCCCGCCGTCGGACGTCGACCTCGTCACGCCCGGCACGATCGAGAGTTTCGACGAGCTGCTCGACATCTTTGGTGAGCTTCTCACCGAGGAGCATGACCGCAAGACCGTCATCCTAGACAGCCTCGACGGCCTCGAGCCGCTCGTCTGGCGCGCCACCTGCCAGCGCATCGGCGTCGCAACCATTGAGGAGCCTGGATACGGACGCGGCTATACCGAGACCGATACCGAATGGAACGAGCTTATGTCGGCCGTCTCGGCTCTGGCAAAGCGAGGAATTTGTGTCGTGATGCTGGCACACCCGGAGATTGTTCGCTTCGACAGCCCGGTGACGGACCCATACAGCCGCTACACCATCAAGCTCCACAAGCGCGCCAATGCGCTCGTCCGCGAGAAATCCGACATCGTCGCTTTCGCCAACTATCGTGTCTCCATCAAGGAGAAGGAAGTCGCGCGGCAGGTAAAGGTCTCGCACGCCGAGGGCGGCAAAGAACGCCAGATCCATCTGGTTGAGGGTGCGGGATTCGTGGCGAAGAACAGGTTCAATATGCCTGATGTCCTTCCTTACAAAAAAGGTCAGGGCTTCACGGAGCTGTCGAAGCACTTCCCTGCACCGAGTGGCGTCCATTAGTGGACTCGGCGGGCGACAACCTTCCTAGCACGAAGGAAGCGGCTAGGGAGGCTGGTATTCGACACTACTTCACCGGACTTCCGTGCAAACGGGGTCACGTCGCTCGCCGATACGCCAGCACCGGACAGTGTACAGACTGCCAGCGTCAGCATCGAAGGGAATGGGCAGCGTCAAATCCCGATAGGGAGCGCGAAAGCAGGTTGGCAAGCCTTAGGAAGTGGACAGCCAAGAATCCGGAACTCAAGCGAGAGTATGCCCGTAGGTCAAATGCCAAACCAGAGGTATCTGCCAACAACGTAAGGCGAGCCCGCAGATGGATAGAGGCAAATCCGGAACGGGCACATGAGATCAGGCTCGTGTCGGATCGGAATCGCCGGGCACTGCGTCGGGGATCTCCTGACACTCACACAGCAAAAGACGTCGCAGACATTCTGCGGCGTCAGAAGTACCGCTGCGCAGAATGCGGCTCGTCGGTGCGAAACAAAACAGAGCGGCATGTCGACCACGTCATGCCGCTATCGCGCGGAGGTTCGAACGGAAAACAGAACCTCCAAGTGCTTTGTCCGCCATGCAATCTGAGGAAGGCAGCAAAGCACCCAATCGACTTCGCCCGAGAACAAGGGCGGCTTATCTAAGGAGGTCCTGATGTTTCTCGGCGGCAATTGGTTTGCCTGGTTCCCGGTTCTTGTCCGCACGTCCAGCGGCAAGCGCATCGCTTGGCTTGAGACGGTGCATCGCGAGCACGTCACCAGCCCCTACGGTAGCGGCCCTTACCGCTACTTCGCCTGACACCACACCACAGAAGGAGACTAAGCATGGCCAAGATTGGCGTAAGAGTTGAAGCCACCGAAGAGAACACGCAGCAGCGCGATTTCTCGAACTTGCCGAACGGCGACTACCAGCTGGAAATCAGCGCCTCCGAGATCAAGGAGAAGAACGAGGGGAGCCGCGACCACAGCATCAACCTCAGCGTGACGATCGACGTCCTCGCGCCGGAAGAGCTCAAGGGCCGCAAGATCTTCTCGAACTACAACCTGCAGCATCCCAATTCGCAGGTGCAGGAAATCGGCCAGCGCCAGTTTGCCTGCCTTCTCCGCTCCCTCGGCATGCAGGACGCGCCGGAGGATTCCGACGAGCTGCACTTCATCTCCTTCTTTGCCCGCATCGGCATGGGCAAGGACAGCAAGGACAAGAACGCTGACGGCTCGCCGAAGTACGCGGCGCGCAACGAGCTGAAGAAATACTTCTACCCCGACGAGGGCAACCTGCCCGAGCCGAAGGTTGACGCCGCCCCGGTGGCTGCGAACGACAATCGTCGTCAGCCTGCGGCTTCGAACGACAACCGTCAGGCGGCACAAGCCGATGCCAAGCCGGCCGCTCGCCGTCCTTGGGGCAATAAGTAACCACCGAATAGCGGGCCGCGACCAACGGCCCGCTGCCACCACAGAGGAGAGACGATGACCAACTACACGGCGGAAGCCGCGAAAATCAGAGAGAAGTGCGATCGTATCGACGGCGCATTCGTGGCAGGTGGCGCGGTTACCAGCGTCTTTACCGGCAAGGATATCAACGACATTGACGTCTACTTCAAGAGCCGCGAGGCTTTCGAGTACGCGGTAGCGCAGGCGTATGACGAGGGCTGGTGGTGTGTTGCGGCAACCAAGCGAGCAGTGACGTTCAGCGATCACGGCGGCGCGCCGATCCAGTTCATGCACTTCGACTTCTTCCCGACGGCGCAGGACATCTTTTCGGCCTTCGACTTTACCGTCGTCATGGGCGCGCTGGATTTCGACACTGGCGAGTTCGTCTTTCACGATGATTTCCTGAAGCACAACTCGCAGCGCTTCCTGCGCTTCCATCCCGGCACACGTTTCCCGCTTGCGTCGGCCACGCGCGTCCTGAAGTACCAGACGCGCGGCTATACCATCGGCAAGGGCGACATCCTCAAGATCGCCCTCGCCAGCAGAAAGGTGAAGATCGATACGTGGGAGGAGTTGAAGGATCAGATCGGCGGCGCTTACGGCGAAAAGGTGGTGCTGGCCGGTGAACATCAAGAGTTCTCTCTTGATGCTGCGATTGAGGCTCTTTCCGTCGATGAGGACGGGAAGGAAAAGTTCATCGCGAACGACAACGAGGAGCAGCCTGGCTCGGCGCGCGGTCTCCACATGAAGATCTCCGCCCTCAACGGCAAGGATTGGGGGGATCTCGACGAAGCCCGTTTCGATGATGACGGTTATCCCGTTGGCTATGAGCCTCCGTCGCGCAAATCTCCATTCTCGTTTGCCGCCTAACCAACCCGCCGCACGGCTCACCACCGTGCGGCAATCACCACATCAGAGGAGACAACCATGCAGCTGAAAACCAGCCGCACCGAGCTCGCGCGCGTCGTTGGCGCCGTTGGCAAGGTCATCGAATCCAGAACAACCATCCCGATCCTGTCCAACATCCTGCTGGAAGCTGAGGGTGACCGCCTTCGCCTGACCGGCACGGATCTCGACATCCAAGCTACTGCCAGCGCCGAGGCGGCGATCACTGAGACGGGCCGCGTCACCGTGAGCGCTAAGCTTCTTGGCGATATCGTCCGCAAAGCCGGCGCAGATGACATCTCGCTCGATCTGAAAGATGGTCGCCTGAGCGTCAAGTCGGGCCGTTCGCGCTTTACGCTCGAAACTTTGCCGGCATCCGACTATCCAGATCTCGCCTTCGGCACTTATTCTGCCGAATTCGAGATCGACCTCGCTGCGCTGTTCGCACCTGTGTCGTTCGCCATTTCGACGGAGGAGACCCGCTATTACCTGAACGGCGTTTTCTTCCACAGTGAGGAGGGCGAGCGTTCAGTAGCCGTCGCAACCGACGGGCACCGCCTTGCCCGCAACCGCGGCCCTGAACTGCCCGCCTTTGCCGGCATCATCGTTCCGCGAAAAACAGTCGGCTTGCTGCCGAAGGGTTCGGCGAAGGTATCGGTCTCGGACACGAAGATTCGCATCGAATCGGCAGGATTCGTGATGGTTTCGAAGCTGATCGACGGCACGTTCCCGGACTATCGTCGCGTCATCCCTCAGAACAACGACAAGACCATCGTGGTTGATCGTGACGAAATGATGCGGGCATCTGACCGCGTCGTCACTGTCAGCAGCGAGCGTGGCCGAGCTGTAAAGCTGAGCGTTGCGCCAGGTTCGATCGCTCTTGCCGCACGCTCTGACGCGGGCGCCGCAGAGGATGAGGTGGCGGCCGAGTACAGCGGCGAGCCTTTCGTCATCGGCTTCAACAGCCAGTACGTCCGTGACCTGTTCAATGTGCTGCCCGCCGGACCGGTCACAATCAACGCTGCAGACGGCGGCTCACCCGCGATCATCACCGGTGGGCTTGATGGCTGGGACGGCGTCTTGATGCCCATGCGGGTTTAGCCGATGGCGAGGTTCATGGTCGATTACCGGTTCCAAGGCCGCACAACGGAAGTCATTGACGCAGAATCGCTTGCTGAGGCAGAAGCCATTTTCGAGGCAAAAGTTGATCGGGATGATTTCTCGCTCGACGCCGACGAGATGGACGACGTCGATTTCAGTGTGGCGGAGATGCATCCGGTCACGCGCGATGGCGAGGAAGTGTGGACGACATACGTCCGCACTACAGATCAGCGCGGCTTTCAATCGGCACTTGCTTCAACGCCGTTGTTCTCAAGTGGGGGTGGGGCATAATGGCCCCACTACCCAAATCTGAATCATCAACAGTTCGCGCCATATACGCCGCCTATGAGGCTGCCGCGAACTCTTGGGACAGCCTCGGCATCTCGGTCGGCGAGGCAAACGCACCTTGCGATCGACAGCTTTGGTATGCGTTTCGCTGGGCATCGCCGTTGGAAAAGCATCACGGCCGGCAGCTGCGCCTTTTCGCCACTGGTAACATTGAGGAAGACCGCCTCGTGGCCGACCTCGAAGCGATCGGCGTTGACGTCTATGGCCAGCAGGATCGGATTCGCCTGGTTGGAAGCCATGTCCGTGGCAAGTGCGACGGCAAGGCCATAGGCATAGTCGAAGCGCCGAAGACCGAGCACTTGCTGGAGTTCAAGTCGAGCAACACGAAGGGCATGAAGCTGATCGTTAAGGATGGCTGCGAGAAGGCGAAACCGCTCCACTACGGCCAGTGTCAGCTGGGCATGCACGCTTTCGGCCTGTCACGATGCCTGTATCTCGTCAGCTGCAAGGATGACGATACGCTTTACGCCGAGCGGCTCATTTACGATCCAGAGTTTTGCATGCAGCTGCTGGCACGCCTTGAGCGGATCATCAACGCGCCAGAGCCGCCGTCTCGTATCAGCGAGGATCCAGAGTGGTTCGAATGCTTGTTCTGCAAACACAAGCCTGTCTGCAAACAGTCGGCGTGGCCCCGCGTGACCTGCCGGTCATGTATCCACTCGACGCCTGAGATGGGCGGCGATGGCCACTGGTCATGCGCCCGGTGGGCGAAGCCGATCTCATTCGATGAACAAAAAGAGGGATGCCCGACGCACCTGACCATTCCAGCCTTGGTGCCCGGCGAACAGATCGACGTCGATGAAGAGGCTGAGACCATCACCTACCGCCTTACCAACGGCGATCTTTGGACTGACGGCGCTACCAACGTCGCAGCCTGACACCACCACAGAGGAGACCATCATGACCCCGGCGAACGATAACCGCCCTTCATTGAAACGGCCGGCCGGCTTCGATGCCGCGCTTGAAGCGTACCTGCCTCAGCTTCGCAAGCAGGCCAACTATATGGCCGGCACTCGGGAGGATGGCGAAGTGCTTCTACACGAGACGGTGCTGCGCATGCTGCGCTGTGCCGGCAATTGCCGTGTTGAAACGTTCAGAACCTGGGCACAGTACAAGCTACTCAACACCCACAGCGGCATGAGAGCCGCCGCCCGCAGTCAATGCCGATCGGCGCCGACAACATCTCTCACGCCTGCCAACGACAATGACCCGGATGCATTCGCTCGCACAGTGTCGCAGATGCGGACGCCAGCGACGCAGGAAGCCGAGGCAGACTTCTCTGACGCAATCCGCGTGCTCAGCATGATTAAAGACGGCGACCTGCTACTTCGGCGCGCCATGGGCATTGAGCTGAAGGTAATCGGCGGCGATCTCGGCGTGAGCAAGGAGCGCGTCCGCCAGCGCGAGGAAGCGGCCAGGATGGCATTCTGTGCAGCGATGCAGCGGAGTGCCGCTTGATGGGGCTGCGATATTATCAGGAAGAGGCCGTCGAGGCGCTATTCGACTACTGGGGCGAGGAGGCCGGCAATCCGCTAATCGACCTCGCGACCGGTACCGGCAAAAGCATGGTTATGGCGACAGTCATCCGCCAGCTCGTAGAAGGCTGGCCGGATATGCGCATCATGGTCGTGACACATGTCGCAGAGCTTATCGAGCAGAATTTCCTCGAGCTGCTCGGCGTCTGGAAGCAGGCCCCGGCTGGGATATTCTCGGCGGGGCTAAATCGTCGCGACGCGCGAAGCCAGATCATCTTTGCCGGCATCCAGACAGTCTGGAATAAGGCTGACCTGATTTGTGGGGCGCGCCTTGTGGACGGCGAGAAGGTTTATGACCGCCCGATCGATGTCGTGCTCGTCGATGAGTGCCATCTGATCCCGAAAAATAGCGACACCCAGTACGGCCAGTTCTTCCGGATGATGCGGGAAGTCAATCCCGACCTCAAGATCGTTGGCCTCACAGCGACGCCGTTTCGACTGGATAGCGGCCGACTAGATGAAGGCGAGGACCGGATGTTCGACCGGGTCGTCTACACCTACGGCATCGCCGATGGGGTGCGCGACGGCTATCTCGCGCCGCTATCGTCAAAGCATACTGCCACTGAGCTCAGCATGAAGGGCGTGGGCCGCTTAGGCGCGGACTATAAGCAGTCGGCCATGCAGGCTGCCGTCGACAAGCCGGATGTCACGCAGGCCGCCGTTGATGAGATCGTCGCGAAGGGCGCGGACAAACGGTCTTGGCTTTGCTTCTGCTCTGGCGTCGAGCATGCTGAGCACGTTCGCGACGAGATCCGGTCACGCGGCATCAGTTGCGAAATGATCACTGGCGACACGCCGAAGGAAGAGCGTCGCCGGATCATCGAAGACTTCAAGGCCTACCGGATCCGCGCCCTCACAAACAACAGCGTGCTGACCACCGGCTTTAATCACAAGGGCGTGGATCTCATCGCGGCCCTGCGGCCGACGTTGTCCGCATCGCTATACCTGCAGATGATGGGGCGAGGGACGCGAGTGCTCTACGCGCCTGGCATGGCGTTGGACACGCCTGACGAGCGCCGGGCTGCAATTGCCGCCGGGCCGAAGCCGTCCTGCCTTGTGCTGGACTTCGCCGGTCTCGTCGACAAGCACGGTCCCGTCGACATGGTTGAACCAAAGGAGCCAGGCAGCGGCGACGGCGAAGCTCCTATGAAGATTTGCCCGCAGGACGGTTTCGACAAGAACGGCTCGCCAGGTTGCGGTGAGAAGCTGCACGCCTCGGCTCGCATCTGCTCCTGTTGCGGTTTTGAGTTCGACATCGATGATAGCCCGAAGATCGCCGCGACGGCCGCCGACGTGCCGATCATGACCATGGCCGAACCGGAATCGCGAACCGTCACCAGCCGGACGTTCCGCTTCCATGAAGGGAAGGGCGACAAGCCGCCGTCGGTAAAGATAACATTCATGTCTGGCATGACAGCCATCAACGAGTGGGTTTGCCCTCAGCACTCCGGCTTTGCAAAGACGAAGGCGGATCGTTTTTGGCTGGCGCACGGTGGCAACCGCCCTTTCCCCCGCGAAGTGATGGAGTGGCTGGAACGGCAGAGCGAACTGAAGGAGACAGCGGTGATCACCGTCCAGCCGCGCGGCAAATATTGGGATGTGGTCGAACACGCCGCCGGCGAGAACTATGCGGCGAACGACAACGACGAGCCGCCGGCGAATGACAACCGACCGCGCCCGGCGTGGATGGATGAGGAGGATATTCCGTTTTGAAATGGTAGATCGTGCAGTCGGAAATCAGCGCAATCCTTAGCGTGATCTAGGAGGGGTTTCAGTGATGAGAGCTTGCATTCGTCCCAAGCACGTCGTTGACGAGGTTGATAAAGTTATCAGCGGCTTCCGTCATGGATCGATTGAAGTCCACAATTTGCATAAGAGCGTCACCGAGCGGTGAGCTATCGAAAGTGCGCGGGTCGATCGAACTGAAGTCATCTTTGACCAACTCCGAAACTATAGCCCGTATTTCGGTGAGGTTGAGGCGACTGCGGATTATCGTCAAGCTCGCGAAGTGATCCCAACTATCCGCGCGGTAGGCCAGGGCAATCTGCGTGATCAGAGATTTGGCGACATTCGGGAAGGAAGTCGGTCCAAGGGTCGAAGCGTTCTCTGTGAGTTGGGATATCGCCTTACTTATGTTTCTGGACCCGTTGCGGACAGCGATGGCAACCTGCAAATTGTGAGACGACTGCAGCAAGATAAGATTGCGGTGATGTCGTTCCGCGGTCGAAACCTGCTTGGACAGATACCACACCGTTATGATGGCCGCAGGTATCGCGGCCCAGCTACCTGTTGCAGACACCCACTCCCGAAAGCAGTGTTCTTCCGGACCGCAAAACGGTTCTCTGCCGAAAAGCAGGCGGAGAAAAATCAATGCGATGATGCCCAGCGCGACTGCCCAACCCCAGTCGTCGAAATGCTTTCGAAAATTCATACTCTTGCTCCAGGTTCTTGCCCTCTACCCAGATAAGCCGCCGCGCGGCGGCCGCGCAATGGGGACGTGCATGAACCGCGCCCCGGCCACCAGCGAGATGAAATATTCCGTTCTGACGGTTGACGGCGGAATTTGCGACCGCCGTTATCGCCATCATGAAAGCGCCTCACCAGCGCGAACCAAATCACCACAAGAGGAGACACAGATGAACAGAAGACAGGCGGAATCCGCAGCCTTCGATCCATTCGCAATTGCCACCGGCCATAACGGTGGCCCGCCGCTTGACGACGAGCCGGCCAATGACAACCAAACCCCGTTCGACGCGCTCAAGACGGAGCTCGACGACCTATTCGATGAGGCCAAAAACTTTTGCGACGGTGAGCCGATCGACTCGGATGAGATGGCCACAGCCATCACCGAGTTGCACGACCGCATCCACGAGTGCGGTACACGCGCTGAGGCGCTGCGTGTTGCCGAAAAGAAACCTCTCGACGACAAGGTCGCTGCGATCCAGGCGAAGTTCCACCCGCTGATTGGCAACACCAAGGCAGGCAAGGGCAAGGTCGTGCTCGGCAAGGACGCCTGCCAGTCGCTGCTGACTCCATGGCGCAAGAAGGTTGCCGATGAAAAGGCCGCCGAGGCAGCAAAGAAAGCTGCCGAGGCAGCGGCGGCTACAAAGGCTGCCGAGGATGCCATCCGCTCGTCGTCCGGCAACCTTTCCGCCCGCGAGGAGGCCGAGGAGCTGCTGGCCGACGCGAAGAAGCTGGAGCGCGGTGCGAAGCGTGCGGATAAAGCCGCGACCACCGGATTGGGTTTGCGGTCGGTGTGGAACGTGAA
Source organism: Neorhizobium sp. BT27B (assembly GCF_050455485.1). Taxonomy (NCBI): domain Bacteria; kingdom Pseudomonadati; phylum Pseudomonadota; class Alphaproteobacteria; order Hyphomicrobiales; family Rhizobiaceae; genus Neorhizobium; species Neorhizobium sp. BT27B. The sequence goes on from NZ_JBCIYT010000003.1 coordinate 574,709, forward strand.
CATCGCCGACGATGCCAAGGCGCTGGACTGGGCGTTCGAGCATGCGCCGGGCGAGTTCATGGCGATGGCGCTGTCTCTGGCAGAGGAGCAGGTTCGCAAGGGCGTGCGTTCGATCGAGGGGTTCTCTATCGTCGAAGACAAGGTGGCGCGGTGATGGACTACAGGACCCGACCGCTGACAGGCGTCGAGCGCCTGCGGCTTTTTGCAGGTATGCCTGACGTTTTTACCTTCGACGAGGAGGATGCAGCTAAGGCCGTCGAAGAACTTTCAGGAGAGCCACTGTTGGTTGACCGTCTGCGCGAGGCGGAGGCGAAAATCGAAGCCTTGGAGGCTATGCGGCCTCATTGGGCGAAAGGTTACTCCTCCGACAGCATCGCGGCTCAGGTCAGCGCCGGATCCCTCAATCAGGTTTGGAAATTGCTCGGCGTCGACAATCAAACCGCGGCTATGATGAAGTTGCGCGAGTTGGTTGCTGTATGACCAAGACCATCATGATCGCCCATGGCAGCGCAGCGGTTCAAGCTGCCCGCATCATCGCAATGGTGGCAGCTGAGAAACAGAAGAAGGCGGAGGCCTACTATCTCGCCGCCGAGTAGCACGACAAGCAAGCAGCTTCGTGCAGCGAGGTCGCAAAGGATGATCCGCGCGTTGGTGCGGACATCAGGGCCAAGGCTGCGACGGCAGCCTCTCACCATGGCGCAAGTGCAGCAGGCCTTCGTCTCGCAGCCTCCAACCTGCTGCGGTCTAATTCGGCTTGATGTCGTATCTCGCCATTAAGGCGTGGCCAGCCGCGTGAGCTAGGGCAGCGGAACCACCGTCAGGCATCCAGTGGCCGGTCGCAAATACCCATCCGCCGTCAGGCCGGCTTTTGATCGTCACGGTCATATCTCGCCCGGCCTCTCGGCGGATCATCGCCTTGAGTTCTTCTACAGTCTTGGTGGGTTTCTTCATCGATTCCTCCATCGAGATCGAAGTTATAACATAACAAGTTGACGCGCGCAACCAACGCGCTGGTTTCACCACAGAGGAGAGAATATGACGAGCACGACGATGCACGACGGAAGAGTCGTGCTGCATCAGGCCGACTGCCGCGACGCCTTGCGCAGTTTGGGCGACAACTCGATCGACAGTGTGGTCACAGACCCGCCGTATGCGTTGGTGTCGATCCAGAAACGCTTCGGAAAACCGGGCGCGGCGCCGGCCAAGGACGTTTATGGTCGCGGCGCGGCTGGGTTCATGGGCAAGCAGTGGGACACAGGTGAAGTCGCGTTTAGCGATGAGTTCTGGGTGGAAGTGTTGCGCGTTCTTAAACCGGGCGGCCATGTGGCAGCCTTTGGGGGCACACGTACCTATCATCGGATGGCCGTAGCCATCGAAGATGCGGGCTTCGAGATACGTGACCAGCTTGGCTGGGTTTATGGATCGGGTTTCCCAAAATCACATAATCAGACCGGTGATTGGGAGGGTTGGGGCACTGCGCTCAAGCCAGCATGGGAACCAATCTGCCTCGCGCGCAAGCCTCTGGCCGGTACCGTGGCGGCAAACCTTGAGGAGTGGGGCGTCGGTGCGATCAATGTTGATAAGTGCCGCGTTGCGACGGAAGAAGCGTTGAGCGCCGGTGCCGGAAAGTTGTGGTCGTACTACCGTGAAGGCGAGGCAAGTGCAGACCGCAGATACAATGACGTGGGTGGCACTAGCTTCTCATTGAAGCCTGGTACCAGAGGCGGTAATCCTGCCGGCCGCTGGCCAGCAAACATCCTGCACGACGGCAGCGACGAGGTACGCTCTGCTTTCCCAGATGCGAAGGGTCAGCAGGGAGACCTGAACGGTCAGTCGAAAGACCGCAAGAGCAAAGGTATCTTTGGCGATATGCCTGCCGCTCGGCAGGCGTTGGCTCGCGTGGAGGCCGACACCTCAGCCGCGCGGTTCTTCTACTGCGCAAAGGCAAGTCGGGCCGATCGGGACGCCGGCCTTGAGCACCTGCCGAAGAAAACAGGCGGCATGGTTTCAAACACCTCGGGCCAACACATCACCCGACGTGATGCCGAATATAAGCCGGAGCCTCGAGCAAATACACATCCGACCGTCAAACCGATCACCCTTATGCAGTGGCTCTGCCGCCTCATCACGCCGCCCAATGGTGTAGTTCTCGACCCTTTCATGGGCTCCGGATCGACGGGTAAAGCGGCTGTCCTTGAAGGTTTTCGGTTCGTGGGATGCGAGCGCGAGGAAGAATACATGCCGATTGCGTCATCTCGTATCGCGTGGGCAATCGGCGCAGCGGACAAATCGGAGCAAGCCCCAGTGATACGCGTCGCCAATGACAATCGGGAAGGTGATCTGTTCGGGGTGGCAGCATGAGCCCGGCCGAGATGGAGGCCGCTTGCAAAGACAGCCTTGCGGGTGCTGTTGAGTTTGGCCTGCCTGAGAACAGGGCTTGCGTGAACCTCGTCACGCCGCGCGGTTTCAAGCCGCCGCAGGGTTTCCCGCGTGGGTATCTGCTGCAGGTGAAGGAAGACGGTCGACGCATCAAGAGCTATCCGGCGCTGCGTGTGCTGGCATGGATAAGGAAGGCGGCGGCAGCATGACCTTCCAACCAACAATGGTCGGCGGCGCGCCTGCGGTCTGCAACTGCTGCGGCCGCGCTGCCACGGGCGTCGGCATCGGCGATGCGAAGGAGCCACGGTTCCTTTGTCAGGAGTGCGTGCTTATCCTCGAACAGATCAAGCGTGTTCGCCGGTTCGATCCCTACGAGCTTGAGGCGCGCCTTGGTGGGATGGAAGCCGCTGGGCCGCTGGTCGACGAGTTTGGCAGTGACCTTGCTGAATGGAGCGAGGAGCAGGTGCTCATGTTCTGCGGCGCGATCTGGAAGGGCTGCGCTGACAAGCTGCGGGAAGTAATCCGGAAAGGGGAGGCGCCGTTTTAGTTTTTATCCGGATCAGGCAGTGGGGAAGAGCCCATCATTTTTCTGAATTCTTCGGGAGATGTGCCTTGTCGACGGAGTATCTCGGCCACGCTGGGAGGGTTGAATATATCGTCCGTTCCGATGTTGCTCAAAGCCTGCGCCATGGAGCCGAACTTGATGTCCCCATCCTCTGCCCACTTATCAGCGACAGCCTTGTCGATCGTCACACCCGAATACTTTTGCAGCATCTCGATAGCAAAAAGCCTGCTCGCCGTGGTGTTCTTACCGGATCCGCCGCTGAGCATATTGAGGGCCAATTTTACAAGCTCGATATCTGCTTGTCGGTCCTCCTTGTGCTTTGTCATCAGCGCGATCCTTTCTGAAGACTCAGTTTGGACCTGCGTCACAATGCCTTGCGTCTGATCCGCAACGTCAGCTGTGTAGACCGAAGACCTGTAAGTGAATGCTGCGGTGGCTATCGTGCCTAGCGCAGCAATTACAGCAATGGTTCTGTTCGATGGCTGCTCAGACACTTTTGCCCCCGGTTTTACTGGCAAAATCACATGCCACAGATATGGAAGGAAACAAAGTGCTTCCGCTTGCACTAGCGCAACAATACGCAGCCCAGGGCCTTCCCGTGTTCCCTTGCCGTTCTCATGCGGAAGAGCACGCCGAAAGCACCACCGGCGAAATCATCACGCTTGGGGAAAAAACGCCTTTCACGACGAACGGCTTCAAGGGAGCAACGCAGTTTGCGCGTAACATCGCGAGATGGTGGGAAGACTGGCCGGATGCTGCGGTCGGCCTGCCGACTGGTACGAGAACAGGTTTCTTCGTTCTCGACATCGACAACAAACCAGGCGGCGCCAATGGATTCGACTGGCTAGACGACATGGAAGCGGAGCACGGCCCGTTGCCAGACACCGCGCGCGTGACCAGCCCCAACGGCGGGCTGCACATCTATTTCAAGTACGTCGCGGGCACTCGCAACCGCGGCGCTCTCGGTGCTGGCGTCGACATCCGGTCCGAGGGCGGCTACGTCCTCGCAGCTGGCAGCACAATGTCCAATGGTAGGCAGTACAGCTGGGTCGGAGACACGCGGGAGATTGCGGACGCGCCTGGCTGGCTGCTGGATCTGCTGTTGCCAAAGTCCGCCCCGACGCACAGCCATTATTCGGCATCGTCCTCAACGAATAACGCTTATGTTGATGCGGCGGTCGACCAAGAGCTTGCTGACCTTGCAAGCGCGCCAATGGGCAACCGTAACAACATGCTCAACGACACCGCTTTCGCGCTTGGCACGTTCGTCGGCGCTGGTGCTTTGTCCGAGTCCGAGGCACGCGCCTTGTTGCAGGACGTGGCGCGCGGATGGGGCAGGGACTGGTCGCGTTGCTGCAAGACGATCGAGAACGGCCTAAAAGCTGGCATCATGCAGCCGCGGCACATTCCAGAGCCGCAGCAGGACAACACACGCCTAGTCGACATGACGCGCATGATTCAGCGCGGGCTGGAGAAGGCGAGGGCACTTGAAGCCAAGGCCGAGCTGGACGTGATCAGCGAGCCTATCACGGACCCGGACGAGCCCGAAGCGCCGGCTAACGACAACCAGCCTCAGCAGCCCGCTGGCGGCATCGTCGCGACAGCGTTCAAGTGGATCGACCCATCCACGCTGCCCCGGCGCGAGTTTGCCTATGGCACGCACTTCATCCGGAAGTACGTCTCGGTCACTGTCAGCCCGGGCGGCCTTGGCAAGACGTCAGCCAGCATCGCAGAATCATTGGCCATGGTCTCGGGCAGGGCATTGCTTGGCGTTAAGCCGCCACAGCGCCTGCGGACGTGGATATTCAACGCCGAAGATCCGCGCGACGAGTTGGAGCGGCGCATCATGGCGGCTTGCATCCATTACAATCTCAAGCCGGAAGACCTTGAGGGGCATCTGTTTCTCGACAGCGGCCGTGAGCAGGAGCTTGTCGTCGCCATCGAAGACAAGAAGGCCGGCGTTCGCATCCAGCAGCCGATCGTAGAAGCGGTGGTTGAGCAGATTGAGCGGTATGGCATCGATGTCATGATCGTGGACCCGTTCGTCTCGACCCACGGCGTCAACGAAAACGACAACGGCGCCATCGACAAGGTCGCTAAACTCTGGGCGCAGATTGCCGATTACACGAACTGCAGCATCGACATCGTCCATCACCTGCGAAAGGTGGCGGACCGTGAGGCTACGGTCGAAGACGCACGAGGCGCTGTATCGCTGATCGGCGCGGCTCGCTCGGTGCGCGTGCTCAATCGGATGTCGGAAGAGCAGGCTGCAGAGGCTGGCGTGCCTTCTGCTGAGCGGTTCGGCTATTTCTACACGACCTATGGCAAGTCCAACCTGACGCCGCTGTCGCATCGTGCCGAGTGGCGGCACCTGGCGAGCGTGCCTTTGGGTAACGGGCGAGGGATGACCAAGCCGCAGGACTTTGCGCCGGTGGTGACGGAATGGAGGTGGCCCAGTGCAGAAGAGGTCGCTGGCGGCATCAGCGACGAGCAGCGGGCGGCGATCGTCACGGCCGTCGCCAACGCCGACTACAAGAAGTCGCCTAAGGCGAAGAACTGGGTAGGGGTAGCCGTGGCGTTCTCGCTTGGGTTGGACCTGGAGGACGAGCCCTCGAAGAAGCGTGTCAGCGGTCTTGTGCGCGCGCTCATCAAGGAAGGCGCTTTAGTCGAGAAGGAGGAGCGTGACCCGATCAGGCGGGAGACGGCAGTGTTTGTGCGGGCGGCTTAGAGGGATGGCCGTCGCGGAAACGAGCACTATGTGGTGATAGTGAACATCCGGAGAGAGGACATTTCCATGAAGAAAACTTTGACCACTTTGCTCGCGATGACTTTCGTCGCAGCAGCCTTGGCGTCGTGCGGCAACACAATTCGCGGCATGGGGCAGGACACTGCAAATACCGTTGACGCTACTCAGAGTGCTGGCAGGCGCGTCGACCGCGCAGCAAGCTACTAAGCCAGAAGCGAAACCATTTCTATACGAGGCCGGGCGAGCGATCGTGCCGGCCTTTTTTATGGCGTGTAGAACTGCTCCATACGCATGACCTGGCAATCTACCTCGGTCTCAACGCGGCGCTTTTCGACGACGACCTCGATGTCATCGCCGGCCAGCGTGACCAGCTCGAGGGCAAGATCCAAAGGCGTTACGGTTATGAAAAAGACCGGACCAAGAAAGACGTTGACGACTGGTATGGCCGACAGACTTGGTAAAGATGAACCCCGCTTCGGCGGGATTTTTCTTTGCCATTTTGTGGGGAACCAATATCGCTCGACCTCGTTATCTGGCCGACACGAAACGTCGTGATAACAGATGCATACGAGGAAATACTCATGAAGAACATGATTGCCGCCGCCATGACCGTAGCGATGATGGGCACGGCTGCCTATGCGCAGCAGCCAGCTGCACCGGCAGCCCCCGCTGCTGAGCAGCCGGCCGCATCTGGTGCCGACGCAACTATGGTTGGTCCCGGCCTCACTATGGGTAAGGCAGCAACCATGCCGCTCAAGTATGTTGAGATCAAGGACACGGATCTCGTGACCTCCAAGCTGGTCGGCATGAACATTTACAACAAGGAAAATGAGGAAGTCGGTGAAATTTCCGACGTTGTGATCGGCAATGGCAAGTCGGTCATCGGCGTGATCGCGAGCGTTGGCGGTTTCCTCGGTCTCGGCAGCAGCTACGTCGTTATCGATCCGGCGTCCATGGCTATCGCTGACGACAACGGCACCTGGAAAGCCTATGTCGACACGAACAAGGAGGCCCTGACCGCGGCGCCGAAGTTCGATTACGACAAGATGAAGAAGTAAGATTCTTATGTGTCGCTTTTGTCCGCTACCACGGATGTACTGGAGCGGATAGAGGCGACATCGAGGGCCAAGCGCGGAAACGTCTCGGCCCTTTTGCCACATGATTTCGTTAGACGGCTCGAATGTCACTGGTGCCAAATGACAAAATTCCACTTTCAGGTACGGAATTCAGACGGATCGTTGGGAGAAGTCTTCGAAGCGGATTTTGAATCATCTGCGGAGGCGAGATCAGAAGCAGTGCGAGCCGCTCGGGAGATGGTGTCCGACGGGCTTTGGCACGGACAACCTCTCGCCAACGAGACATTCGAAATTGTCTCCGAAAACGGCGAGATAATCGAAGCCGTACCGTTTCAGTCAGTGGTCAATTTCGACTGATCGATTGCTGCGGCAAGCGCACTGGCCAGATGTTCGCGTGACGACGGCTTTCCCAACCATGGGAAGTCGGCGAAGAACGTGCCATGATAGTCGGGATCGAAACTCGTTCCTGAGTGAATGACAGTTGGTACGCCTAAGCTTCGAAGCGCACCCGCAACTGGCTCACAGTTTCTGCCGCGCACGTGAAAGTCAATGACAGCAGCGTCCGGCTTATCCATACTCAGATAATCCAAGGCCTGACTAACGCTCGAAACGACCGCGACGCGAGCGAAACCTAAGTCTAAAAGCATAGCTTCTACGTCGAGTGCGATCAGCATTTCGTCGTCGAGAACGAGCGCGGTCTTGTTTTGTTCTTTCATGGCCCTCTTTAACACGCCCGATTCAAGCGGCTATATAAAATGTTAAATCTCGGCATGGTACGGGTTGAAGCTCGCTCCCCGCGAACCAGCTCGCTCCCCGCGAACCAGCTCGCCATATGCTGACTCACAGCCATATCCCCCACGCAACACAACCCCTGATACCGCCCAGTAGCACGTTTTCATAAACGTGCATTATCCGTGCACGAGTGGGCGGAAACACCTGCACAGCGCTGCCCGGTTAGTGCACGTTTAGTAGGGTATATATTTATATATACCACTACACGTGCAACCGTGCAGGGCGGTGTGCTGCGCGCACGGTGCCCAGTACATACTTTTAGATGAACTGGGCGGGCAGGGCGCGCCTTTGAAAATACAACCTGCGCCTTGAATGGCGGCCGCGCTCTCCGGATAAATCCTCCATCAAGACAGGAGGTCCACATGTCGCGCTCTCAGCAGACAGTTCGCATCAACGGTGCCCGCACGATCATCCGTACCTCTGCAACTGGCAAGATTGCAACCAAGCCAGCCCCACCGAGGGAGTGGGAGCTACAGGCGGCTCAGGTACGTGCGCTCCGTCGCATGCCAGAATACGGCAAAGAATTCCTGTTGGCTAGTGACCAGAACGCTGCCAAGCGTGGACCTCGCTCCCAGCAGGAGGCAGTCGCAGCCGGGATGACGCCAGGCGAAGCTGACCTTCGCATCTATCTCGCCGGTGGCCAAATCCGCATGATCGAGAACAAGGTCGGCAAAGGCAGGCTGTCCACTCAGCAGAAGGATCGACATGCGGCTCTCGCCAAGCTCGGCCACAACGTTGTGGTGGTTTCGTCGATCACGCCAGCGGAGGCCGCCAGCCAAGCAGTTGATCTGGTGCAAGGTTGGCTAGCTGTTGCCTGACGCATCGCGCCATTCGGCGCGCTCAGCCTGCCGGTTGCGCCACTGCTCACGTTTGGCTTCACGGTCTCGGCAAATTGGATGTTCGTCGTCGTTCCAGCCTTTGGCGAACCAGATTCCCAAGCCGGCAAGGACAACGACCACAAAGCCGCTCATCAGAAACGAAGCAACCATAACATCCTCCTGAACATGTCAGTCTATAACAACTGATCACAATCCAAGAGGTTCCATCAGGGGATGTGGTGAATTGAGCCGGTCATCACCTGATCAACGCCGTCTAATCGGCTCATTGCGAGAGATGCTCCGAACATCAGGATGGCGATGATCGGTACGGCGAAGAGAACGATAGATCCAGGCACACGCACGGCAAACTCCAAACAGATATCGGCGACGAAGCCACAAATGCCCGCAGGCATTTAACGACAAGTTAACTGATCGCGTTTGCGCACAGTTAACCACCACGAGAGGAGAACACATGGCACGACACGGATCACTTGCCGAGCAGTTGGCGTCATACGGAGAAACGCCACCCAAGGCAGCGAACGACAACAAGCCGAAGAAGGAAAGGCCAGCCAGATACCGGGGAACGCTTCCAGCGCTCCGTTGGCTCTGGGATAACCGGCCGGATCTGGCGCCAGCCCTTGCAAGCGCACTGCCTCGCCAATCGGCCAATTGGTTCGTCGATGTCGAGCCTACCCGCCAAGAAATTCGTCCGACGGTAGGAGAGTTGATTTCGGCCAGTCAGGACGTTGAAGGCAATGACCTGCCAACCACATATCAGCGCCACGGAAAATCCTGCCACTCGACGCTCGGCAGGTTGAAATTTCGAGATGGCCTGCTGACCGAATGGGGAGAAACAAAGAAGGGCAAAAAGCTCAAGCCAACAGACCGACCTCGCAGCACCGAGGACAAGACGATGAAGGTTCGCTCTCCCGCCTTCTACCTTGCAACCAAACCAACCAGACGATCCCCAATGGAGGCAGACCATTACCACCGGCCAATGTCTGGCGAACCGGCTATCGCATCGATGTATGACCCGTTGCCTGGTGTTGAAGATGCCCGCGCTCTATTGGCGTCACTCGGAGTGGACGGATCCGTATCGGCCAGCCAATTGCCGAACGCCGTGACATTCTGCCCTTTGGTTCCAGCAGACGGTGCAGGCTTCCTTGGTGGAATATCCAGCCCATCTGGCAATTCTTCCGAAGGTGCCGTGATGTGGGAAGCCCCTGAGGACCGCAAGAGCAGCGCCGCATCGGTTATCGAGGAAGTAGCTTCATCCGGAACGCTCAAGTCTATCGGTATGCGTCTCGGATACAGCGATGGGTATGCGGACAGAGCAGGTAAGGCCGCGCTTGTGGAATTGGCCCAGTTTCTCGCTGACACGGAAAAAATCAAAAAAGCTGCATGACCATGTGCCTTTTCGTGCCGCGTTGCTGCGTACTCTTATGAGAGGGATTGAGAGACATCCCAAAAGCAACGCGGCATAGCCGCCCCATCGCCATGCTGCATTCGTTGCAGCCTCTGAGCTTTGGGTAACTATCAGCCGATCAGCGCAAACCGAAGAAGCTGAGAACGGCGAGAATGATGACGACGGCGCCTACGAGCCAAACGATGCTGTTCATTTCGGTGTCCTTTTTGAATGTGAGCTTGTGACGGATCACAATGCCTCACGGCCCCGTGAGTTCCATGCGTTGTCATCGAAATCAGCCTGCCATGTCGAGCCGCACTGCGGACCATGGCGGCACCTACAGCCTACCCTTGATCCTCTATCCCTTCGTCTGCACCGGGTTTCGTACCGTGGCAGAGGCGGCGGATATGTCTGGCCCCTGAAATGACAGGGCGACGCTGCGGACGCGCTTCGTTGGTAGTCAATCGGCCATCTACCGAGAGATGCTTGCGGCTTGGACACGGCATTCGGTTGGCCTTCCCATTGCCATGGCGCCGCCTCCTCTCGGCGACGTGGCGATCCTGCGCCGGGCTCCCGTGATTGGTTGAGCTCGGCGCTTTTGTTTTCGGGACGTGCTCTGGGTAAGCGGGTAATCCTTGCAAGATTGCTGCCGGTCGGTTCGATTCCGACACGCTCCACCATTTGGCCAGCATAGCTCAGTTGGTAGAGCGCCTCTTTTGTAACGAGGATGTCGTGGGTTCGAAACCTGCTGCCGGCTCCATTTCATCTGTGTGTAGCTCAGTCTGGTCAGAGTACCGCACTTGGACTGCGGGAGCCGCTGGTTCGAATCCAGCCACGCAGACCATCTTCAATGCACGCCTGGATGTAACGGTAGCATGCAGGTCTCCAAAACCTTGCAGTGTTGGTTCAAATCCAGCGGCGTCGCGCCAATTAAAGGATATCGCATGTCGAAGACCCCAACTGAAATCGTCCCGGGATCTGTGGTTGAGGCCAAGAGCGGCGGCCCACGAATGACAGTATCGACCATCACCGGCGAAACAGCCTTCGTGCAGTAGTTTGACGGACCACGCCTGAATTCGGCTCGCATGCCTGTAGGCTCTCTGGTCCATGAGGACGACATCACCTATTCGTTCGGCGAATAGCCATCTTCAATGCGGGGTAGAGCAGCATGGTAGCTCGCCAGCCTCATAAGCTGGAGGTCGCCGGTTCAAATCCGGCCCCCGCAACCAAGTCAACAGGCAAGTCAACCTGGCGCCACCTCTACGATACAGCCGCATGGAAACGCTTACGGCAAGCCCAGCTTGCCACGCAGCCGCTCTGCGAGTTCTGTTTGATTACTGAGGATGTCACGGCTGCAGATGTGGTTGACCATCGCACGCCGCATAAGGGCGACCTCGAATTATTCCACGATCCAAACAACCTTCAATCATTGTGCAAGCATCACCACGACAGTGCGAAGCAGATGATGGAGCGAGGCAAACAAGTTGTCACTTATGACTTGAGTGGATACCCAATTGAGCTTGGATGACGAAGAAATAATCGAAAATATATTCGGATTTATTGCATTTTATGCTTGACTGCATCGAGCATTGGTGATAAGATGGAGGGTTTGGCCGGGGAGGGGGTGGGTCGGAAGTCCGGACCCGCCGCTTGGACTACCGGCGGCCTCCAACAGCGATAGTGCTAACACAGTTTTTCCCTCCCGCGTGCGCAAGCGCGCGAGGGGCTGACGTTATCTAACCGACAAAGATCAGTGCGCCGCTCTCAGAAGTGCTTTGCGCGCCTCGTCGTTTGCGATCCGACCTTCAGCTGCCTCAGAGCACTTTGCCCACGCTTCATTCCATTTAGGACTGCGCTTGGTGTGCTGCAGGAACGTGCGCGCCTGAGCAGTCGTAGCGATCGTGATGACGAGCCCGTCGTCATTAAGACGAACCGGCTGGGACCATTCGTTTGACATCGGAATTCCTCTCTTGGTTACAGAGTGAAATAGTCCGTGATTAATGTGTCCGTTCTTTGACGAACGGTTAAGTATTAGGCCGATTTCGATCGGCTTGGCCGGCAAGGATCACCGACATGGCAAAGAGGAAGGCGCGCATAGACAGCGCAGCTGAAGCCGTGCGCGTCATGGCTAAAGCCACTACCGAGATCTTGCCGCCGGCAAATGTTCCTCTCGATGAAGCTGACGAGCCATTCTTCCGAAACGTGGTCGCAGAGTTCGCTCGGTCGGAATGGTCCGACCACCAGCTTGAACTTGCCGCCATGCTCGCAAGAACGATGGCCGACCTGGTGCGCGAACAAAAGCTGCTCCGCGACGAGGGCGGCATCGCCAAGACCGAGAAAGGCACTCCAGTCGCCAATCCTCGAAAAACAATCGTGCAGATGCACGCCAGCTCAATCCTTTCTTTCCGGCGCTCGCTCGCCCTGCATGCCCGCGCCGTTCAGGGCGAGGCGAGGGATGCCGCTAAGCGGCGAGATGCCGCGAAGGATATCGAGGGTGACAATCCCCTAGAGGACGATCTGCTGGCGCGACCGGGCTGACCGTGAATGGCAAAGAAGCCGATGACGCGTGGCGAGCGCGTGATAGCGTTTATTCAACGCTACTGCCTCGTGCCCGAAGGGACGTTGCTCGGCAAGCCGATTCAGCTGCTCGACTTCCAGAAGAAGTTTATCCTCGCCGTCTACGACAACCCCGTCGGCACTTCTCGCGCCTACCTCTCGATAGCTCGTAAGAACGGCAAGACCGGCCTGATTGCATGCCTCCTGCTGGCTCACATCGTTGGGCCGGAGGCCTATCAAAACGGCCGCATCGTTTCCGGCGCCCGTTCTCGCAAGCAGGCGGCCGAAGTCTTCAATTACGCCTCGAAAATGGCTTTGATGAACCCGGCGCTGTCTAAATTGGTCCGCGTGGTGCCATCCGCGAAGATGATCGTCGGCCTTGCCAAAAACGTCGAGTATCAGGCCAGTTCGGCCGAGGCGAAAAGCGCTCACGGCGGATCGCCGGTCCTCGCCATTCTTGATGAGGTCGGCCAGATCAAAGGCCCGACTGATGATTTCGTTGAGGCAATCGAGACGTCGCAGGGCGCCTACGAGGGCCGGGCGATGCTGTTCGCCATTTCGACGCAAGCCGCGACCGACAACGACCTTTTCAGCCGCTGGATCGACGACGCGGAGACGTCAAAGGATCCGCGCATTGTTTCGCACATTTACACCGCTCCGGTTGAGAGTGAACTCAACGACCGGGCAGGGTGGGCCGCTGCCAATCCGGCGCTGGGCGTCTTCCGTTCGATCAAGGATGTCGAGGACTTCTCTCAGCTAGCGATGCGCATGCCGACGAAGGAAGCCAGCTTCCGCTGGCTGTTCCTTAATCAGCGCATTGATGCATCTGCTCCGTTCGTTGCTCCCGCCGTATGGCGGGCATGCGATGGCGAGGTCGATAATTTCGATGGGCTGCCGGTGTTTGGCGGTCTCGACCTTTCCGAGGTGTCCGACTTGACGGCTCTGGTGCTAATGGCACCGAAGGAGACCGATGCCGGCACCGTCTGGCAGGTCAAACCGACATTCTGGCTGCCGGGAGATGCGCTCCGCGACAAGGCGAAGGCCGACCGCGTGCCGTACGATGTCTGGAACAAGCAGGGTTTCCTTGAGGCGCCACCTGGGCCGACGGTCGACTACGAGTTTGTCGCCTACCACCTGTACGAACTCGCCCAAACGCTCGACATCCGCAAGATCGCGTTCGACCGATACAACTGGCGCTTCCTCAAGCCTTGGCTGCTAAAGGTCGGCTTTGCGGAAGAGCAGCTAGAGGGCGACGACGCCATATTCTCGCAGTTCGGGCAGGGATTTGCATCCATGTCGCCGGCGCTGCGCGAGCTTGAGAGCATTCTGCTCAACAAGAAGCTAGCCCATGGCGGTCACCCGGTACTGACGATGTGCATGATGAATGCCACCGTCCGACAGGATCCGGCTGGCAATCGCAAACTCGACAAGCAGAAGTCCAGAGGACGTATCGACGGCGCCGTATCGCTGACGATGGCGACGGCAATGGCCGGCACCTACGAGGGTGCTGAAGGCGGCGATATCGGCGACTTCATCAACAATATGGTTATGGTGATCTAATGGGCATCTTCGACAGATGGCGCGGAGTGCCCATCAAGCTCACCGACGGTGAGTTTTGGCGCGGTTTCTTTGGGCTGGGTACGACATCAGGCGAGTGCGTGACGATCGAGACCTCGCTTCAGCTAGATGCTGTTTGGGCGTGCGTGAATCTGATCCGTAACGCCGTCGTTATGCTGCCATGTCTTGTCTACAAGGCTGACGGCGTGACCGTCGACAAGGACTCGGTCCTATACGAGCTTCTGCACGACATGCCCAACATGGACGACACTGCGTCGGACTTCTGGGCGATGGCGGCACTTTGCCTCTGCCTCGACGGCAATTTCTTTGCTGAGAAGAAGTTTAACGGCGATAAGCTGATTGCGCTCAATCCGCTGCCGCCGTTGGCCGTGAGTGTGTGCCGTGATCGAAGCAACAATCGTTATTACGAGTTGACCGAGGACGGCAAGAAGCGCCGCATCCCAGAAAACAGGATGTTCCACGTTCGTGGAGCAACGCTGCCTGGCTGCGACCGCGGAATGTCTCCGATCGGTGTCGTTCGCAATGCGATCGGCAATGCTTTGGCAGGCGAGCGTGTCGCCGGAAAAATGTTTGCCAACGGCTTCCAGGTCGCGGGCGTTCTCTCTTCTGACCAGATCCTCAAGCCGGAGCAGCGCAAGCAGCTTGGTGACGTTCTCGGGCAGTTCGCCGGTTCAGACCGGGCAGGAAAGATCGCCGTTCTTGAGGCTGGCCTCAAATACCAACAGCTGACCATCGACCCAAAAGATGCACAGATGCTGGAAACGCGCCAATATAGCGTGGAGCAGATTTGCCGCATCTTTGGCGTGCCACCGGTCATGATCGGCCACGCCGCCAATGGTACGACGACATGGGGCAGCGGCATCGAGCAGCTGATCCTGCAGTTCACCAAGACGTGCCTTGGGCCGATGGTGAAAAGCATCGAGTCCGCCATCTATCGAGACCTGTTGGACAGCAAGACACGCAAATCCGTGTTCGTGAAGTTCAGCATGGAAGGCATTCTGCGCGGCGACAGCTCTGCAAGGGCTGAATTCCTGTCGAAGATGGTCCAGTCGGGCACGTACACCGTGAATGAGGCCCGCGCCTACGAAAACAAGGCGCCTGTCGCGGGTGGTAACCAGTCGATCGTCAATGGCACCATGACTCCGCTCGATAAGCTTGGCGAAGCCAATGACAACGCGCCGGCTCAGCCGGAAACTCGCGCCGCCTAGGGACATATCATGAAATTTGAACACCTGATTTCGGCATTTCTGGCCGAACCATGGGCGATTCAGCGCGAAAAACTTGGCGTTCTGGCCGACGTATTGGTCGCACGCGCCGAGGGTGAGAAGCTGTTTTCGTCCGAATTTGCTGCGTCGATTGATGACGCTCGAGCCAAGGAAATTGCCGAATCCAGCGGAAATGTCGCGATTATCCCGGTTTATGGGGTGCTCGCAAACAGAATGGACACGTTTTCGGCGATGAGCGGCGGCACTTCGTATGCCGGGATCAAGAAGGCGCTGCATTCTGCGCTGTCCAATGCCGACATCAAAGCGGTTGTCCTCGACATGGATAGTCCGGGTGGCACCGTGCCCGGCACGGACGAGCTTGCGACCGAGATCCGAAAACTCCGCGGCGGCGAGAAGCCAATTATCGCGCAGGTGAATAGCCTTGCTGCGAGCGCTGCGTATTGGATTGCAGCATCGACCGACGAGATTGTCGTGACCCCATCCGGCCGCGCTGGCTCGATCGGTGTCTACACTGCGCACGACGACGTTTCAGCTGCCCTCGAACAGCGTGGCATCAAGCGGACATATATCTCCGCCGGCAAGCACAAAGTCGAAGGCAACGAGACCGAGCCGCTGAGCAAAGAGACGCTCGCGCATGTGCAGGATGGCGTGAACCGTTCGTATAATCGGTTTGTTGCGGCAGTCGCAGAAGGTCGAGGTACCACGGTCGGCAAGGTCGAAGACGGCTACGGGCAGGGGAGAGTGTTCTATGCAGAGGCCCTCATTGATCGAGGAATGGCAGATCGCATTGCCACACTGGATGAAACACTCGCCAGGTTCGGTGCGGAAACCGACGCGCCGACAGTAAAGCGCATCAAAGCTGCGAACACATCGCGCGCTGAATCAGCGAGCATCCTGGCAGCCAAGATGGCAGCCGGCGAGCCAATCACAAAACGCGAGTTCGAGAACGGCATCAGGGGACTGATGGGGTTGACGGGCTCTGAGGCAGAGCGGGCCGCTCGGCTCTACCTCAAGGATGGTCAGGGGGCTCCTGACGTCGAGACGGATGCTGCTGCTTTGGCAGCCATTACCCGGCTTCTAGCCGAAGCAAACACACCTCTTTTGAACCGATAAGGAGCCACAATGGCTGACAATCAACTTGCCGATAAGATCGGCGAGCTCGGTACTTCGCTTGCCTCCATCAAGGAGCAGGTCGGCAATCTTGCCACCGACTTCACCTCGAAGCTTTCCGCCAACGGCGAGGTTTCTGCCGAACTCAAGGAAAAGACCGACAAGGCGCTTTCTGAACTCGGCGACGTCACCACGCGCCTTGGCGATCTGGAAAAGCGCGCCGCGCGCGAGAAGGAACAGGGCGAGGACGAGCAGAAGTCGCTCGGCCAGCTGGTTATCGATTCCGATGCCTACAAGGCTGGCAATCTGACCGGTTCCAGTCGCGCTTCGATCAAGGTGTCGGCCGATCGCGCTGCGATTACCACGGCAAATACCACCGTCGGCGCTGGTCGTTCGCCCGGCACCTCGCTGGTGCCTGGTGCTCGCGTACCCGGCATCTTTGGTCTGCCTGAACGCCAGATGACGATCCGTGATCTCATTCTGCCCGGCCAGACCGCCTCCAACAACGTCGAGTACGTCAAGGAGACCGGTTACACGAATTCTGCGGCGCCGGTTGCGGAGACGACTGCCAAGCCTTACTCGGATATCACGTTCGACATGGCGTCGGCACCTGTCCGTACGCTGGCTCACCTGTTCAAGGCCAGCCGCCAGATCCTCGATGACGCTCCGGCTCTCCGCAGCTACATCGACGGCCGCGCTCGCTACGGCCTGCGCTTCGTAGAAGAGAACCAGCTGCTGAACGGTTCCGGTACCGGCCAGAACATCGCCGGCCTTGTGCCGCAGGCGACCGCGTTTGCGCCGGCCTTCACTCCAGAGGCCGTGACTGGCATCGACCGCCTGCGTCTCGCCGTCTTGCAGGTCGTTCTCGCAGAATATCCGGCGACCGCGTTCGTACTGAACCCGATCGACTGGGCGAAGATCGAGCTGACCAAGGATGCCGGCGAGAACTACATCATCGGCAATCCGCAGGGCTCGCTTACGCCGACCCTCTGGAACCTGCCGGTCGTCTCCACGCAGGCTATGGCTTCCGGCCAGTTCCTGACCGGCGCGTTCTCCTACGCTGCCCAGATCTTCGACCGTATGGATATCGAAGTTCTGCTGTCCAGCGAGAACGTCGACGACTTCGAGAAGAACATGTTCACGATCCGCGCTGAAGAGCGTCTGGCTCTGGCCGTGTATCGCCCCGAAGCCTTCGTCACCGGCGCAGTCGCTGCTGCCTAATTGATCTGGGGCGTCTTCGGGCGCCCCTCATTCGCTAGGAGGCGATAATGACTGACTATATCGAAGTAAAGCCGCTGCGCACTTTCGACAACGGCTCCGGCCTGAAGACCGTCGACAGCGATCCGTTTCCGGTTGAACGCGGCGAGGCCAACGCGCTCAAGGCACTTGGCCTTGTGCAGTTCGAAGATGATGCCGAGCCGGTAGCCGTTCCCGAATCTGCCGAACCAGCCGAGCCGATCTCCTCTGCCCCGCGTGGCGAAGAAGAAGGAAAAGGCCAGTGCTGACAACGAAGCTACGTAAGCGGCGTTTCGCCAGCTACATCGGCGGAGTGGCCACCCCAGTCGCACCGGCCAACACCGTCGCGCCGGCCATTACCGGCACGGCAAAGGTTGGTTCGACGCTGACTGTTGGCGCGGGTACTTTTACCGGCACGCCAGCGCCAGACGTTACCCGCCAGTGGATCGTCGGCGGTGCCGAGGTGCCGGGAGCATTTGCGCTCACGTTCGTTCCGCGAACTCAGGACATCGGCAAGACTATCGTCGTGAAGACGCGGGCGCGAAGCCTGTCAGGTAAGGTCACCGTGACGAGTGCCGCTACAGCCGCAGTGGTGGCCTGATGGCCATCATCGATCTCGCGACACTCAAGAAGCACTTGCGTGTGCTGCACGATGATGAGGATGCCGAGATCGAGCTTTACGGCGCTGCCGCCGAGGCAGTGGTCATCGAGCACCTCGATCGTATTGTCGTAGGCGCCGATTCCGTGCTGCCGGCCGAGGGTGAGGACGGTTACGAGCCTGACGCCATGAACGTCACGCCGACTATCGTGGCGGCAATCCTCCTCGTCGCTGGCGACCTGTATGAGGTTCGGGAACCTGACCCGAAGTTGACCGGCGATGCCGTTCTGCCGCGGACAGTGCGCATGTTGCTCGCACCGTGGCGGATCTGGCGCCCCTTCAAGGAAGACGCGACCTAATGTGGGTCCGCTTTACCGAGCGGTTCACCTGGCATGCCACCTCATCCACCTCGATCGTCTACCGACCAACCGGCGGCCCATTCAAGGATGGCCGGTATTCGGTGACGCGCGCATGCGCCGCCTCGGCGGGGGCGGTTGCCAAGCCTGTTCCAACTCCCAAGAGGCCAAGATGATCAAGTTTGTGATGCGCCACCTCGGCGCGGCCGGCCAATTCCTGCTCGATGTGAAAATCGGGTACGACCTCGGCTACAGCTGGCCATCGGCGGTGAAGTTCGCTCGGTCAATGTGGGGATGGCAGACATGAGCGCTGGCAACCGCCGGCAGGTCGTGCTTTTGCAGCGCCGCGCCATGGTCGATGACGGCTATGGCAATGAACAGGCCGGCGACTTCGCCACCGTCTTCGAATCCACAGCCGAGCTTATTCCGTTGAAAGGCAGTGAGCCAGTCATCGCGTCGCGGCTGACAGGTGTGCAGCCATATGTCGTTCGTATCCCAAGTTGCTCTGCTGCTCGCGAGGTCACGACAGCATGGCGGATAGTCGACAAGCGAGATCCTCGCCGCATCTTCAATATCACGTCGATTGCCGACATGGATCAAAAGAACCGGATGCTCGACATCATGGCCACGCAAGGCGAAGCCGCATGATGTCCGCGCAGCTAAAGGGCCGAGAAAGCCTGATGCGTCGGCTCAATCAGCTGGCGCCGAACGTCGAGAAGTATACGGCGGAGGCCAAGCTTAAGGCAGCTGACATGCTCGCCGACGAGATCCGCACGCGAGCACCGACTGGCGCGACATTGGAATATATGGAGAGCCTTGACGGCGATCTGCTGACCAGCCGTCCGGCGCAGGAGCGCGTGAACATCGCAGCCACCAAGGATCCACAGGCAACAGGCATCTTTGCCCGTTTCATCTGGCGTTTCTTGGAATTTGGCACTGCACCTCACAGCACAGCCAAGGGCGGCGGAACGGTGCTGGGCAAGAAGCAGGCGCAGGCCAACAAGACAGGCATGCACCCCGGCTCGGTTGCGCAGCCTCACATTTTCCCGACCTACAGGGCCATGAAGCCGAAGATCCGGCGCATGATCCTAGCTGCGGTCAATAAGGCGGTGCGCGAAGCCCGCAGGGGTTAGCGATGTCCGCAGAACTTGAACTACAGGGCGCCATCAATACGCGCCTCCGAGCAGATGTGCCGCTTACTGCCTTGGTCAACAAACGCGTCTATGATCAGCCACCAGCGAATCCGATCTTCCCATATGTTACGATCGGCGAGTCCCAAACCATTCAGGATGACGCCTCGTGCGTCACCGGCGAGAAGGTCTATCTGACCTTGCACGCATGGTCGCAGGCCGTTGGCTTCCCAGAAGTCAAACGCATAGCGGCTGCGGTGAAGGACAGTCTTCATCTCGCGCCGCTGATCCTGCCGTCCTATCGGCTGGTATCCATCCTTCACCGTCAGGCGCGCACGTTTCGCGACGCCGACAATGCGACGAGCCACTCGGTCATTGAACTGGTCGCGTCCGTCCACAAGCCGCTGTAGCGGCACCCCCCTCAATTTCGGAGTTTACCTATGGCAGACGGCGAACAGCTGGGCAGGTTGCTGCTCATCAAGATCAGCAACGGCCTCGATCCTGAAGTCTTCAATCCACTCTGCGGCCTCAAGGATCGCAGTTTCGATCTTTCGGCCAACTCGGTCGACACCACGAAGCCCAGCTGCACTAACCCGGGCGGCCCGGTTCAGAAGACCGGCCGACCGGGCATCGTGAGCCGAACTTTTCAGGGCTCCGGCGCCTTCGTATCCAGCGCCGCGATGAAGGCCTTCATGGTCCACGTCATCAACGCGACGGTCTTCAACGGACAAGTCATTGTACCGGGTCTCGGCACATTCGAAGGCCCGTATTTCGTGACCAACTTCCAGGCCAGCGGCGACATGGAAAACGATCTGCAGTTCACTGCGACGTTCGAAGCAGCTGCGCCGCTCGAATACACGGCGGAGGCGTAATCCATGGCTGTAGAGGAGAAGCCTTTCCCGCTTGTGGTCAACGAAGCCCGTGGCGAAGTTCCGCTGTGGGTGGCCGATGTTCCGCTCGTTCTGGCTGCTGAGACAGGCCGACTTGCGGCCGTCTCAAGCCGACTGCAGTGTAAGTCGCTGAATGACCTTTTCGTCCGGCTTTCGGATGTTGAGGCGTCGGCAACTTTCGCCGGCATCGAGATCCTTACCGTCAAAGGCGAGTGGCTTGAGGCGATCAAGAAGATCAAGCTGAAGCACTTCGGCGCTTGCCGTACCGCATTCCTCGCCGTCCTTGCTCATCATTTTGATGGGGAAGAGCCGGGAAACGAGGAAGCCGCGGCGGGGGCGGCTTAGAAAAGGATGACCCGTTCCCTTGGCGCCAATGGATGCGCCTAGGGATTGGCGGGTTAGGCTGGCGACCTGCTGACTTCTGGTCGGCGACGCTCACAGAATTCTTTGAGGCAATTCGCGGATACAATGACGCGCAGGGCGGCGAAGAAAAGCCGAAAGCCAATGGTGCTCCGAGCAAGAACGAAATGGCGGAATTGCTGGCCCGGTATGGCTAGGGCTTCCGCCGCCAAATATCGGGGTTCTCTTTGTAGGCGTCCATATATGGCTGAAGGATGCCGCCGGCTTTGATTGCGGACTTCTGCGCCGTGCTGACAAGCCCATACTCCTCGCAATTGACGACGGCAATTGCATCGAACCGCGTGGCTATCTCGGTTGAACGACGTTCTGATGCTGTGAGGACAATGCGGGCTAGATCTTTCTCGCACCTGTCGATGATCCTCGGAGAGGGGTTCAGGTAACTCTCGGCGGCGTTAGCCGGAGCGGCCGCGATCACGGTAACCACCATCAAAGTCCAAGCCTTCATATTGCTCCCCACAGCCTGCCACCACGCGGGCTTTCCCGTTTTTTAGGATGCCGCGATGGCCAATGACAATACCGATGACCTGATTATCAGTATTTCGACTGATCAGGCCACCCTACGCCGCAGCATCAAGCGCATCGAGTCTGACCTTGGCACGCTCGCCGGTACAGTAAAAAAGCAGTTCGATAATGTAGGTCGTACGGTCGACAATTCGGTCCAGTCAAGCCTACAGAATCGCATTAATGCGATGGTTGGCATCGGCACGCAGGGCGCAAAGGAATGGACTGGTGCGCTGGCAGAACAAGGCAAAGAGCTTGAGCGCCTACGTGCTCGCTACTCGCCGTTGTTCAACACCATCAACAATTACAAGTCAGCGGTCGCGGATATCAGGCAGGCTCACGCGCTTGGCGCGATCTCGTCAAACGAGATGGCCGCAGCTATTTCGCGCGAGCGGCAGGCAGCACTCTCTGCGACTGCTGCCATCAAGGGTCGCAACGCTGCTCTCAATGACACGCCGAACGCGCGTGGCAATGGTTCGCAAGGCTTCAACACCTCAAACCTCGCCGCACAAGGTTTTGACGTCGCTGCGACTGCGGCGTTTATGCCGTGGTACACGGTAGCTCTACAGCAGGGTCCGCAGGTCGCTCAGGTCTTCAATGATATTCGCGCAAGTGGCCAGGCAATCGGCCCGGCCGTCGCTGGCGCGTTTATGCAGATCCTCAACCCGGTTTCGTTGATAACAATCGGCACGATCGGTGCAACGGCCGCCGCAGTAGCATATTTTTCCGGCGTTTTGTCTGACAGCAACAGCGCATCAGAGAAACTCAAAGAACAGGCGCAGCTGATCCAGTCCGTCGCAGATAAGTGGGGCGATGCCGTTCCTGCCCTGCGTGAATATGCTGACATGCTCAAGCGCGCGCAGGACGCGGCAGACCTCAAGGCCGGCGTCACTCTCATAAACGAAAAGACGCTTGAGGGTGTCAAAAAGCAGGTTGACGATAGCAGGGTCTCAATCGCTGCACTTGTCCAAGATCTGAGAGCTGCGGGCGAAGAAGATGAGGTTATTAAGCGACTGCAGGCATCGTTCGCGCAGTTTGCCACCTCTGCCGATGAAGGAAAGCTCAAGACTGAGGAAGTGACGCGTGTTCAGGATGCGTTGGCGGCTGCTATTAGCAGCTCTGGCATCCCCGCCTTGTCTGAGTTCGCAAAGTTTTTCGATGGTCTGTCCATGTCGGCGCTGTCGGCATCCGATAGTGTTTTAAAGGTGGCCGACGCCGCTGCGCGAATGCAGGACACGACGACATGGCGGAGCTACAACCCGCAAACTGGTAAACTCGAGACAAACTCGCAGCCGTGGGACGAGAACATCCAATATGGCGACAACTTCACAGGGACGATAACCCCTGAGGTTGGCCCTGTTCCGGGGCGGCGACCAACTTACGAACTGGACGCTCCGCCCAAAGCAAAGAAGACTGGCAGCACTCGCGCCACGGCATCCGATCGTTTCACCGCCGACATCCAAGCACTTCGGGACAGATCAGCCGCCATTCAGCAGGAGATGCAGCTCATTGGGCTGTCGAACCAGCAGCAGGTCGAACGCAGGACTGCGCTGGACCTTGAGCAGTCGGCGCTACGTGACCTTCGAGAGGAGGCACGCAGGAAAGGCCAGACCGATCTGGACAGCATCAAGCTTTCGCCAGAGAAGGTGGCCACGATTCAGGCCGAGGCGGCGGCTTATGCCAAGCAAGCCGAGGCTCTTAGGATCGCTCAAGAGCAGCAGCAGAACCTTGTTGAATGGAACGGTACAGCCCGCAATGCGACGCGAGGCTTCATCGACGATCTGATTAACGGTGAGGGGGCAGCGAAGGCCTTCGCCAATGGCCTGAGCAAGATCGGTGACGCTCTGCTTGATGACGTGCTTGACGCAATATTCAAAGTGAATGGCGCAGCAGGTGGATCGGGCGGCCTGATCGGTCAGCTGTTTGGCAGCCTATTCGGCGGCGGTGGTTTCAAAGCGAATACGACATTCGGCAGCTTCCTTGCGAATGGGTATTCGTCCGGCGGCTACACCGGCCCCGGCGGCGCCAATGACGTTGCTGGCCTTGTCCACAAGGACGAGGTGGTCTTTTCCAAGCAAGACGTCGCCCGCAACGGCGGCGTGGCGGCCACCGAGGCGCTGCGTTTGAAGGGATCACCCACGTTGGTAGTCCCGACCGCTCCGGCGCTGTCACGCGGCAACCTCAGCGGAAATGTGACCACGCCAATCGCGATCAACATCGATGCCACCGGCGCAGATTCGGCCGGCCTTGCCCGCGTCGAGCGGCAGCTTGCTCGCTTGCAGGCTGAGCTTCCTGCCACCGTCGTCAAGACGGTCCAGAACGCGCAGGGTCGCCGCGCCCTCTAAGGATTCCTATGGCAATCACCTTTCCTCGAGAACTTCCTGCCGTGGGATATGCCACGGCAGACTTCATCCTGAGCGATCCGGTGAAGACATCTGCATCCGGCGCACAGCGGTTCAACTACACGCAGATAAGCGATCCTGTTTGGGAGGCCCGGCTAGTCACCACGCCGCTCGATTATTGGCAGTTCACCGAGCTTGAAGCTTGGTGGCTGTCGCTTCGAGAGGGCATACGCGGCGGCGTGCTATTTCGGCACCCGCGCGTATGCTTCCCGAAGAACCATTCGCAAAACCAAGCGCCAGCTGAAGTCGCCGGATCCCTGACCAGCGTCACCGGCGGCAATGTTTTGTCGGTCAATGGCGTAGACGCTGGCCTAAGCCTAGTGGTCGGCGACCGCATCGGTCTTGAGCGGGCAGGGCGCTACCATGTCGGGAAGATCACGGAAGTCACCGGCACAGGCACTTCACGATCTATCACCATTGAGCCTCCTCCGCCTGCCGCTGTTTCTGCTTTCGGCACTGTAGTCCGCTTTGCGCGACCAGCGGTCCACATGCGCCCGGTTCCGGGCAGCTGGGCGCCGCGTGAAACAGAGGGCCTCTACATCGTTTCATTCAGCTTGCTGGAGATGCCATAATGCTCTCAACTGCAGTCAAGACCCTGTATGATCAGGGCCGCATCAGCACGCGCCAAATGCTGCGGTTTCAATTCGGTTCCGGCACCTACGGTTTCATCGCTGGTCGAGCGGATCCGCTCACCTATCTCGGCGTCGAATACAAGCCGTTCGGCCTCATCGAGGTCTCTGACCTCGGCGGAGGAGTAGGCACCACTGCCGACGGCAGTTTCACGCTGACGCTGGCGGAATCACGCGAATATGGTCTGACGCCCGATGTGTTGCTGCGCATCGAGGATGAGGACTACCGCGACCGACGCGTTACCGTCATGGATGCGCATTTCCATCCTGATACATGCGAGCTTCTCCAAGTGGAGACGGTAGCTCGTGGTTACCTCGACGTCATCGAACACGAGGCGGATCCAGACAACGGATACGTCATCATTGCGCGCTGTGAAGGCCGGCAGCTGGACTACAGCCGAAAGAACGGCCGAGTTCGCTCCACGCCTGATCAGCAGCGCCGTGCTCCAGGCGATAAGTTTTTCGAGCACGCCGGCAAAGCTGGTCGCGTCGAAGTCTACTGGGGCCGCGTGAAGGCATCCGTCGCTTCCGGCGGCAACGCGGCCGCATCGTACATCTTCAATAGTCTGAAAAGCGGTTGATCCATGAGACATTCAGATTGGGAAAGACGCCTCAACGCGGTTGTGGCGCGCCATCAGGCGTGCCCGGGTGCGTGGGGCACCTCGGATTGTTGGATGATGGCCATGGATGCCATCGAGGCGGTGAGGGGCGAGCGCATACTGCCGCACCTTCAAAACTACAAGACTGAGGCCGAAGGCTACAAGGTCTTCCGAAAGGCCGGTTTCAAGGAGACGGTCGAGGAGGCGCTTGCCGATGCACTCGGTGAGCCTATCAGCCCGCTGCTCGCCCAACGAGGCGATGTCGGCGTCATTATCCGCAACGGTGCCGTCTCCTGCGGCGTGTTCACCTCAGCCGGATTTGCTGTCCGGACAATCTATGGTCATGTCGAAAAAGATGGCGGAAAACGCGTCGAAGTCATGACTGGCTACGACCTTCAGTTTTTCCCTGTTTCGACGGTCCTGCGAGCCTATCAGGTCCGATAAATGCCTTTCATTACCGCGGCGGTTACCGCCATTGGGTCCGCCATCGGCTTGGCTGCTGGCGCCGGCCTCGCCACGTTTGTTGCGATCGGCAAAGCCGTCATCGGTATCGGCTTCCAGCTGATTGCCAAGAAAATCCAACAGAACGCGGCGAAAAAGAACCAGAAGTCCGTCACCGGCACGTCGTTCGAGCGTGACTACGGCGAAAACGTGAGCCGGAAGGTCGCGTGCGGGTTAGTCGGCATCGCCGGTCACGACTGCTACGTGAACACATATGACAAGTCGAATAAGCGTCTTGAGCAGGTATTCGCCTTCTCCGACTATCCCTGTGATGGGCTTAGCCGGATCTGGGCAGGCGGCGCGCTGCTGCAGCTCAGCATGACGTCATCAAATGCGTTCTCGGCTACCTACGACGTTGTGAACCACGCTGAGTTCGCCGGCCGTATGTCATTCGTTTTCTACAATGGCACGCAGACCGAGGCTGATGCGGGTCTCATCACAAACGCCAATCCAACAGGCCGCTGGACCTCCGAGCACGTTGGGCATGGCATGTGTTACATGATTGCCCGGCTCGAATACGACCAGGAGAAGCTGGCGCAGTTTCCCGACTTCTTCTTCGAGATCCGAGGAGCTCGTCTCTACGATCCTCGAAAGGATTCCACGGTCGGTGGATCTGGCGGGCACCGGTGGGGCAACTACAGCACCCACGAGTTCACCCGTAATCCGATCATCATGGACTACAACTACCGGCGCGGATTCGCGTGGGGCGCTGATAGCATCGGCCGGCCTGACTTTTTTCTCGGCATGGAAATGGATGTGTCCGACCTGCCGATCGACAAGTTCGCGATTGCCTCCAGCATTTGTGATGAAATCGAAGGCGGTGAGCCGCGGTATGTCTGCTCCATCATGCTCGATGCTGACGCGGACCACGGCGACAATATCGACGCCTTGATGGCGTCTTGTGCGGGCATGGTCATCGACAGTGTTGATGGCTCTTGGCCTCTTATTGGTACCGAGCAGCCAATCGTCGCCACATTCACGGACGACGATCTGGTCATCGCTGAGAATGTCCGCTTCCAGCGCCGCCGGTCAATGGCCGAGTTGGTCAACTCTGTAGGCGGCACCTATCCCGAGCCATCGAACATGTGGAGCCCGGCGGGCTACGACACGCAGACCAACGTGAGCCAGGTGGCTCTCGATCGACGCACCCGCGACATGCAGGTGAATTTCGAGACGGTTCCGTCCAAGAGGCAGGCAAACCAGCTCGCGTCGATCTATTACAATGAGAACCGATACGAGGCCACCGCTGACGTCACGCTTCGCCCATTCTTTCAAGACATTCGTGTAGGCGATTGGGTTCGTTGGAACTCTGGTCGATACGGCAATCGTATCTACATCGTTCAAAGCCGTTTTATCCGCGCCCTTACAACAGACGGCCCCCGCAATGTTGTTCTCGCGTTGCAAGAGCGATCGGGAGACATCTACGCCGGCGCGGGAACCATCCCGCCGACCGTTCCAATCCCGAACGGTGAGCCGGTATACCTGAACGAGTTGCAGGACTGGGCGGTTATTCCGGTTCTCTCCGTAGCGCAGGACGGGCGCACCTATCCGGCATTCCGCATGTCGTGGACGGCGATCGACGATGTGACGGTAGAGGGTGTGCAGTTCAGCTGGTGGCCTGAGAACGAACCGACAAACGTTTTTTACCGCACGGTGCCAAAAGATGTGACGCTCGCCCTTATTCAGGAAGGTATAGTCGGAAGACGCAGGTATGTTTTCCAACACAGGCTGATCGCGCCAATCCGCACAACGACCTTGTCGGCTACCGTCACGCAGACTTCATTGGATGGCGGGAATGGTGATCTCGAAGTCTACCTCGGCAACCTTCAGAAAGAAGTGCTGGATGTCTTCGAAAAACTGTTCGCCGGTCTGGACGATGTTCGCCCGCTTGTCGAGCAGCTGATGACCAACTTCCAGCATGAGGCGGTTTCGCAGGAAATCGCCCGACGCAAGCTGGAGGTCACGGTCGGCAACTCGTCGGCGTTCTTCGAAGAGCAGATTGCTGTCGTCGCCAATGAGGTCGAGGCCGCCGCAGCGCAGATCACACAGATCGGCGCGACGGTTGGCGACATCTCGGCGCAAGGCCTGATCAAATTCGCTGTCGCGGCCAATCAATCAGGCGTTGATGCGCGCTTCGCTGTTCTCATTCGCGGCTCAACCGGTGTTGCCTACAAGGAGACTGGTTTCTTCCTTGAGCTCTACACCGAGCTTGGTGTGCAGAATAGCCGCTTTGCAGTGATGTCAGATCAGTTCATCGTCACCAACGGTGTCAGTTCAGCGCTGCCCATGGTCTTTGAGAACGGCGAGCTAAAGCTGCAGATTGCGAATATCGGCACCATTCGCGCGGCTCTCATGATCAGCCCAAGCGGCAGGACGGTCTTCAACCTCGCTGCCGACTTTCTCTCATTTTCGGATGCAAGCTAATCATGGCTGTTAGATTCCTGGCGAATGCTGGACGCATCATCATGAGCAAGGCGGGCTATGATGCCAGCCCGTCCTTGCCAGACCAGTTCAAGCTGTTCGACAGCAACTGGATGGCGACGGGCTTGCTGATTGCAACGCTCAGGAAGCCATGGACCGGCGCAAATCCGGAAATCTTGCTGTTCCCGCATGCCCTCCATTATGCCCCTGCAACCGATTTTACGGGAGCTGGCTATACGACCAGCACGGCTTTGGTTGTAGAAAACCCAAATGGACGGAATTCCGGAGAAATCGTGGCTCGAATTTATGCGGTTTCGATATGAAGAGAACCGTGATTGGCAACCTTTTCGGCACGCCAGGAATGTACGTCAGTCAGCCGGGTGACGATCTGGATAATCCGCAACGCAGCCTGCTGCTGGATAGCCGGTTCACGATGCTAGAGATCCATGCATCTGGGATCGTCGGCATGAACAGGGATGGCCCCATCAACGCCCAGTACACATATTATCAGACGGTGTACTTCCCTGCGCTGGGTTATGTCCCGAAGGTGGACACCTTCCTTCTTGATAACGCGAGCGATGTGATCACGTACTTCTCGTGGCCCGCACGGCTGGTCAATGGTCGATACGCCAACGACTACGAGCAGAGCGTATCGGATGGCGAGCTCTTCGTTCGTTATTACATCGGCGGCGGGCAGGGCGCTATTCAGTCCAGCATGGGCTATGTGATTTACAGAGATCCCGCATGACGGAACGTCTTTTTATCGGAAACGACAATGGCACGTTCAAGATGCGGCTATCAAAGCCGGGCTTTACCGCTCGAAACGCGACCATCGACCAGTGCGTGATCCATGAGCAGCAAAACCGACCGCTCATGTTCGTCGCTCAAGGATATGCTGTGGTCGCGTCTGGCGGCACGGCTACCGTTAACTTGGGTCGATCGTTTGCATTCCCGCCGGTACTGATTGTCAAGCATGAATCTGACCGAACAGACGCCGTTCGCAACGTCACGCTGGCGCTCAATTCCGGCACTCTCACGCTGACAGTTCGATCGGGTGTCGCCGGCTCCCTCGTCAAATACGTGGTCATGGCTCCACAATAAGGCATCCCAAATGGCAACTTCTTATTACTCGACAGGGACAATCTCCCTGACGAACGGCTCTGCTGTGGTTACTGGCGCCGGCACGGCGTGGCAGACGGCGCTGATTGAAGGTGGCAACATCTTTCCGAAGGCGATCGGCATGCCGTTGCCGATCGCGTCAGTCGATAGCAACACGCAGATCACGGCAGAGTTTGAGTGGCCTGGTGCTACCGGCACCTATGAATATCGGATCCAACGCGACACGGCCTATCTGAAGACCCTCGACCGCAACAGCGAGAACGTCGCCTACCTCCTCGACGAGATGCGTAAAGGCACGCTGTTCAAATATGACGCCAGCGGTACGCTTGCTGATCGGTCGCTGTTCGATCCGCGACCGAAGGGGTTCGCTTATCTGGCGCTCGATGGTGATGTAGCCGAGCTGTATGTGAAGCGAAGCAATGCTTCCGGGGATTGGGCGGGGCCTTATGGCTACGGCGCCGGGCCGGTTGGTCCTGCGCCTGCCCTTGGCATAGGAAATGTCACGACGCGTCCCGCCGGACAGCCAGCAACCGCGAGCGTTTTGGGTGCGAATGGTAGCTATGCGATCAACCTTGGTCTCCCTGCTGGTGAAAAGGGCAACAAAGGTGACAAAGGTGATGAGGGCGACAGAGGCCCTGTCGGCGATACAGGCGCTCGCGGCATAACGTGGAGAGGTGCGTGGCTCTCAGGCGATATCTACTCGCCCAACGACATTGTCATTGATGATGACGCGGAAGGAGATGCCGCCACGTGGATCGCGCTCACGGAAAGCAGCGGCCTTAGGCCGCGCGACAATCCCTCCGACTGGCAGTTTTTCCCGGCAAGCGTCCCTGCCACCCTTAGTGACGGCCTTTGGGGCGAAGCGGCTACTGAAACATCAAACGACGGAGTATGGGGCGCATGAGCACCACTCGCATTCTTATCCATGGAACGACTGCACAACGGATGTCTTCAACCCCGGAAATAGGGCAGATCGGCAGCGATGACGATCGGCATCAGGTGGTTCTTGGCGATGGCGTGACACCAGGCGGTATTGGCATGGCGAAGGAGAGGTCGGCGTTTGATAGCGCGATCGTGTTTGAAGGCGACAGTGTCACCCGAGGTTTTGGTCTGGCCGACCCAGCCAACCAAAACCTCGCAAAGCTCTTTTCCCAGATGGAGTGGGCGAATGGGTATCGGTCCTTCTACAACTTTGCGACCGATGGGGCT
This sequence comes from Neorhizobium sp. BT27B, assembly GCF_050455485.1. Classification (NCBI taxonomy): domain Bacteria; kingdom Pseudomonadati; phylum Pseudomonadota; class Alphaproteobacteria; order Hyphomicrobiales; family Rhizobiaceae; genus Neorhizobium; species Neorhizobium sp. BT27B. Next base: position 604,971 of record NZ_JBCIYT010000003.1, read on the forward strand.
CGCATCGATACAACCATCTCATCCCGATACGCAGGCAGCGTCAAGCCGCATCGACCTACACTGTCTGGCGGCGATGGTGGCCGTCAGTCCTATTTGTTTCTGATGGCCGGCATCAATGATCTCGCTAATGCTAGAACTGCGGCTCAGGTCATCGCTGATCTGACAAGTTATGTTTCGATTGCTATTTCTGACGGTTTCACGGTGATCGTAGGCACGATACCGCCTGCCAACTCGTTCACTTATGATGCTTCCCGACAGACTATCAACCGGGCTATCCGCAGCAACGCGATCGGCGCTTCCGTTGTCTACGACATGGAAGATGTATTGAATGATGCGTTCGACACTCTGATCTTTCCAGACGGCGGGCATCCGAGTGCGATTGGCGCAAGGCTAATCGCGAACTATCTGAACCTGGGAATGCTCTCTGGAGGGTTTGTCATCAGATGCGGGCAGGGCGCCTTGACCAGCGCGATCGCTGCCGCATTGCATTCCCCTAGATTTTCGGCGACGTTGAACACCTCGATTGCGTCAGGTAGCTTAGCCTCCGGCTACGATGTTCCAGAATACAACGATCTAGGGTGTTTCGACGCAACGACTGGCAGGTTCACAGCTGACCGAAAAGGCTATCTGGTCGCAACTTTCACAGGTCGATGCAACACCCCGGCTCAGAACACAGTGATCAGGTTTGCGAAAAACGGCGCCGAAGTTGGTCCTTCAATGTTCGTTGGTACGGCTTTCCAAGACCTTACACTGACATTCACAGTGCCTGTTGAAAAGGGCGACTGGGTGGCTGTTTACGCCAAATCTGGAAGCACGTTTGGGGAGCGAGAATATCAGAGGTTTAGCGGATACATGATCTCTTGAATTTTTCTCGGACAGGTGAGGCATGGCCGTATTGATGGAGCGCCCTGCCTTTAGACGAAGCCCCGCATCAGTTTCACACGTCTCAAGCCAAACGTGATAAAAAGACTGACGATAAATATGGCAAGTGGGGCGATTATTAGCTCACTGGTTGAGACTGTTGCCCCTAGCTTTCGAAAAGCACCGTGTATCCACTCCACAAACGCCAAGTGAAGCACGTAGATACCGAGAGTAGCATTAGACAATAATACTATCTCGGATCTATATCGTTCCAGAGAGTTCGCTTTCCATGCGTTCATAAGACCGAAGGCGAACAACGATTGAGCGATGACATTGAAGGATGTGTACTGCAAAAACGTATCGGGGCTGTAGGGGTACGCCGACTGTGGCATTGAGTATTTCCACGCTAGCGTGAATGTGAGTAGCGTGGAAATCGACAGGCCAGCTGCTGCAATGCCGAGCGGCATACGCCACCTTTTGTGTAGAAGGTAACCGGCAATGAAATACGGAACGTAGGAAGGTGCCAGGCCGAGTGAGAAATAGCCAATTCCGGGGATTGCCGGCGCGACGTGCCTCTCGATCGTAGCGAGAGCAAATAAAGCAGCCGTCACTCCAACTAGGTTCGACGTTTTGATCTGATCAGCCTTTTCCAGTAAGGGCGCGATCACATACATGATGAAAAGGATTGGCAGAAAATACAGATGGTACGCCGCCGTGCCCGACATGATCTGGTATACGGCCTGTGATGGAGAAGGCCATGACGTCCCTATCGTCGGACCTATCACTATGTAGAAGATGGTTCCGAAAAGATAAGGTCTCAAAAATACTAGAGATCGATGCTTGAAAAAGCTTCCCCAGTCGGGAATGGCTCTGCCGATGATTAGGGCGCCACTCATCATAATAAACATTGGGACTGCAACTCTGCCTATGCTGTTTGCTGCATTGGCAAATGCCCACGCTGAGAACTCAGTCGTTGGGTACGAGGTAAGCGCGAATTTCTCCGCACCTTCTGCAATTGATTGAGCTTTGGCATGTGGTGTCCACTTAAAAAGAGGTGGACA